>CASFFN010000020.1 GCA_949293985.1 uncultured Eubacteriales bacterium
ACGGTTCCTTCCACAGCTGCCTTATCTTTGGGTGCCCTGACTCTGGCCGGAACGATGGCAGTGGCATAATGTTCCGCCAGCTCCTGGTAGGATTTGTTCGGAACCACCGCATCTGGGGGTGCGGACAAAATTCTGGACTAATTCTAAATCGATCCATGAGTTTGCTTGAATTCCAATGGGCTCATGCCGCCCAGGGAAAGTTTAATCCTCACTTCATTGTACCAGTGTATGTAGTTGTCCAAAATCTCCATAAACCGTTCAAGGCTCACAGGCCCATGACCGTCCATAGTACATCTCGTTTTTTAGCCGTCCAAAAAATCCTTCACAAGCCGAATTGTCTGGAGAACACCCTTTCCTTGACATGGATCTGGTGAGACCAGCATCGTGGACAAGTTTGATCCATTCTGGCCAGCGGTAATGACAGCCCCGATCAGAATGAATAATCGGATGCTCGCCTGGGCGCAAAGTTGCCAGAGCCTTCTCAAGCATATTGTTTACCAACTGCGCATTGGGGCTTGTTCCAATCGTCCAGCTGTGTACCATACCATCAAAGCAGTCAATCACCGGAGACAGATATACTTTACCTGCTGGAAGAGCAAACTCGGTTAGATCGGTCAGCCATTTCTGATTTGGGGACGCAGCATGGAAGTTCCGCTGCAGAATATTGGGCACTTCAGGACTAATCTCACCCTTATAAGAACTGTATTTTCTATGGGAAGAAACATAAACTTCCAGCTTCTCCTGGCGCATAATACGGCGAACAACCTTTTCAGATAAGGTTATGCCTTTCTTCTTCAAACAAGTATAAATCCGGCGATACCCATAGCATGATGCGTTCTTTTGAAAAATCCCCCTGATTTCACAGCGCAATTCCTTATACTTATCCTCCTGAGCTGCATGAACACTGTAAAAATAACTGCTTTTGGAAATTTGGAACAGCTGAAGCAGCTCTTTTAGCCGATATAAGGGGCGTAGGGCATCAATCACCTCGGCTTTTTCTGGGTTTTCCAGATGAATCAGACTGATGCCGCCTGCTTTTTTTAGTAGTTCAGCCGCTTTCTCCAGTGCATCCCGCTCCATTTGGAGACGGCGTATTTGTTGCTGCAAGTCCGCAATTTCTGCCTCAAGGGATTCTTTCTCCCGACTTTGTTCAACAGGATCTGCTTTCTTTTTCATTGGCACAACCTTATCCCTTCCCAGAAGCCGCTGCTTCCAATTGTAAAGAGCAGCCCTGCTGACACCGTACCGGGCAGCGACCTTATAGTCGGGAATTCCCTGAACCAGCATAGCTTCCACAGCTTCCTGTTTTTGCTCCTGTGTGTATCTTACCAGATGTCCGTCCTTTGGACAAGGTTTTCTTTCCTTCTCCAGAAGTTCGGGACGAGTTTCCAGGATCCAGCGTCTTAACACATAACGGGTGGGATAACCCAAAGCCCGGCAGGCTTGGGTCAGTGTTGCGGAATGGGCTGCGTAGTATTCTACCGCTGCAGCTTTCTGCTCCTGTGTATAGCGAGGCTTTGGCGCACTGCCTGCACGAAGCTGGCCTGCAGCGAGATACTCCTTATACCAATTTCTAAGTGCAGTATGGAATGGATACCCCAGCGTGCGGATGACTGTACCCTCGCTGCAGCCAGACTGGATATAGAGCTCTACAGCTTTCATACGTTCCTCGAGTGTGTACATTCTTTACCCTCCTGTCCTATCTGTAGTCCAGGATTTCGTCCGCACCCCCTTTACATTTTGTGGATAATGACCCGGATGTAAAAGTCAAAACAGCGATGAACTGGGCAAGTCAGGTGTGGCCTTTTGCTCACGAGATGAAAAAGGGAGAAATTGTTGTTCTACCGAGCAAAATCAAGCCTGTCATCCATTTCGGCAAGATTACTGGTGATTATGAGTTTTTGCCCAACAATGGAAATCCGTATTACCACGCACGTCGGGTGGAGAGGGTTGCCTGTGATATTCCACGCGCAAATTTTGATCAGGATATCCTGTATTCTTTTGGGGCTTTTATGACAATTTGCCGCATTAAGCAGGAAGAGCGAATAAAAGCGGTTATCCAAGCCCATAATCAGGGAAAGAAAGCACAACAAGTTATTCCACAAGAGCCACAGGATGATGAAGAAGCACGGGATATTGAAAATGAGGCACTGAGTGTTATCACTAACCTGATGATTCAAAAGACCAAGGGGCATGGCTTGGCGAAAATTGTGGACGCGATTCTCCGCGCAAAGGGATTCACCACCTATGTAAGCCCGGCTGGGCCTGATAAAGGTGTGGATATTCTGGCTTCTGCGGGCACACTTGGTTTTGGAAGCCCCAAAATCTGTGTTCAGGTCAAGTCTTCCGACGCCCCTGTGGATCGGATTGTCCTGGATCAGCTGGGTGGTGTGATGAAGAATTTCGGTGCCGAGTATGGCCTGCTGGTGTCGTGGAGTGGGTTCAAATCGTCGGTTATCAACGAGACAGCCAAGCAGTTCTTTGAAATCCAGCTTTGGACCCACAAAGAGATTATCCAGGAGTTCCTGCGATACTACGATCAGATGGACGCTGAAATCAAAGAGCTGATCCCGCTCAAAAAAATATGGGTTGTAAACACCGACGACGAATAATTAATGATAATTTGAAAAAGAATCCTTTGTATACTATAATCAAATTACAGGATATGAATTATTCTCATTTTATTGGCAACGCCATGGCAACGAGAAATCAGATAGCCTTCGCTGTCTGGACAATGAAAAGTGTACAGATACCGCGAGTGAAAAATATTAAGCAAATTTGTTTAGAAGTCTTGGACGAGAGCAAGAGAGAATAATTACAATGGGTTTGCAGGTAAAAGAGGATATTGCAAATGAAAAGGCATTGCTGACCTATGGAGTTGGCGGTGCCTTTTCTTTTTGTTTCAGGAATTTAGGCGGTGGGGGCGGGTATCTGGGGGATTCTGTAATGGGATTCTGATAGATGGTATTTGTCTAACCAGAGCGGGCTTGCCTGGGGGAGGGGAATGGGACTTGGAGTTGCGGGGATGTGCGGAAATGGTCCTTGAAAATTGAATAAATGCACAAAAATACGTTGTTAATATTGGTAAAATGGTAGAATAAATTTTCGCGTATTGACATCTGAAAACTTCCTGTATATAATCCAATTGTTCAACAAAAGCACAAAAGAAAACAAGCGTAGATTGATGCTGCCGGAAGGGCAGCTGCGGAGGTAAGCATGAAGGAAGAACTTAAGATTCTGTCCCCCTGTGGGATTTTGGGATACGGATTTCCCAAGGAATCCTTTTTGCGGGGAATTGCCCGGGAGCCGGATGCCATTGTGGTAGATGCGGGTTCCACGGATGCCGGCCCTCATAAGCTGGGAGCCGGGTGTAGCATTGTCAGCCGGATGGCAATGTATCAGGATTTGCAGATGTTTGTGGAGCATGGGGTGACCAGAGGGATTCCGGTGGTCATCGGCTCTGCCGGAGGTGCCGGCGCGGATGTGCATGTGCAGTGGACCCTGGAGATTCTGGAGCAGGTTCTGGCGAATGCCGGTCTCCGGGCGAAGATTGCGGTGGTAAAGGCAGACATTCCCCATGAGGCGGTGGTATCTGCCATCCATGAGGGACGAATCGCCCCTATGGGCACCAACATTCCGGAATTGAAGGAGGATGTGGTGGAAAAAACCGGGGATATTGTGGCTCAAATGGGACATGAGCCGGTGATAGAGGCGCTAAATACCGGGGCAGACATTGTGGTTTGCGGACGGGCCTATGACCCCTCCACCTTTGCGGCGGTGTGTATCCGGGAGGGCTTTGACCCGGCTCTGTCCTACCACATGGGTAAGGTTTTGGAGTGCGGCGCCCTGTGTGCCGAGCCGGGAACCACCAAGGACTGCATTCTTGGCACCATGTACCGGGACCACTTCCAGGTAGAGTCCATGAACCCGGAAAGGCTCTGCACCACCACCACCGTTGCCGCCCATACCTTCTATGAAAAGGAAAACCCTTGCGTTCTCCATGGCCCCGGCTTTGTGCTGGATCTGACCCAGTGCCGCTTCCAGCAGGACAGACCCGGTGTGGTGTCGGTATACGGCAGCCGGTATGAAAAGGCGGAAAAATATTACATCAAGCTGGAAGGCGCTCAGAAGGTGGCCTACCGAACCTTTGTTGTCAGCGCCGTCCGGGACCCTCTGCTTATCTCCCAGATTGAGGCGGTGGAGGAAAAGGTGAAGGAAAGCGTTGCCCGGCAGCTTCACACCCTGGAGCCGGGCAGCTATCAGATGAACTATTACAACTACGGAATCAACGGCATTATGGGAAAGACAGAGCCGGAGCCTGTGGCGGGGCATGAAATCTGCGTGATGTTTGAGGCCATCGGAAAGACCCAGGAAATCGCCAACACGGTTTGTGCCTCCATGCGTTCCACCCTGCTCCACTACGGCTACCCCGGGAGAAAATCCACGGCGGGAAACCTGGCCTTCCCCTTTGCCCCCAGTGATGTGCCTTTCGGCCCTGTGTATCGGTTCTCCGTGTATCATCTTATGGAGATACCGGACCCGAAGGAGCCCTTCCCTGTACAGTGTATGGAATTGCCGAGGTGAAAAAGATGAAAACACTTATGGACATTGCAAAGGTAGTACGCAGTAAAAACGCCGGGCCTTTTTCCATTACCCTGGATGTACTGTTTGACTCGGAGGAAATGTACCGCCTGGTGAAGGAGAAGAACTTCCTGAGCCGGGAGCGGATTGCGGGGCTTTACCACCTGACCCCAGAGGACATTACCGAGGTGGTTTATTTTGACCAGGCCTGGGGAATCAAGGTGACCTATAACCGGGAAATTTCCTCCGGCACCATTGGAGACCGGGATGTGTACGGAGCACAGCAGCATGCACCTCTCATTACCCTGCCGGTAGAGGAGCTGTTTACAGAAAGAGGGACAGACAATGGAACATAATACCGGAAAACAGCTGAAAAACAAACCGGGAAGCCGCCTCCGGGGCGGTTGGCTGCAAACCATAGCCCGGCAGCGAGCCCTGTTTCTCATGGCGCTGCCCTGCGTGATTCTGGTAGCTGTATTTTACTATGGCCCCCTGTACGGCTGGCTGATGGCGTTTTTCCGTTACAGCCCCTCCAAGGGGATTCTGGGAAGCGAGTTTGTCGGGCTTTACTACTTCAAGCAGTTTTTCTCCGACCCGGATGTGGGCATGATTCTGCGGAACACCGTGGCCATGAGTGCCATGAATATTGTGGCCCACAGTATTCTGCCTCTGCTTCTGGCGCTTATGATCAATGAGGTGCGGAACAAGCATTTCAAAGGCAGCGTCCAGACCCTTACCTACCTGCCCCACTTTATTTCCTTTGTGGTGGTATCCAATGTATTTTTGGAGCTGCTGGGAACCAAAGGGCCGGTAAATGAGGCGCTGCTCAGCACCGGCATTGCAGATTCTGCCATCAAGTTCTGGCAGGAGCCCTCTCTTTTCTGGCTGCTGGTAACCCTGATCCGGGCCTGGAAGGAAGTGGGCTGGGACGCTATCCTGTATCTGGCTGCCCTGGCTGCCATTGACGAAACCCAGTATGAGGCGGCCTCCCTGGACGGCTGCGGACGATTCCGGAAAATCTGGTACATCACCATTCCCAACCTGCTGCCCACGGTGGTTGTCCTCTGGATTCTCAACATGTCCGGCATCTTTGCTGCCAGTTTCGATGCCTCCTATATGCTGGGCAATTCCGTGACGGCCAATGTGGCGGAAGTCATTGAAACCTATGTGTATAAGATGGGTATTTCCATGGGTATGTATTCCTACTCCACCGCCATCAGCCTGCTGCAGACGGTGATTGGATTCATCCTGGTGTGGCTGACCAACAAGCTGTCCCAAAAGACAACGGACTATTCTTTGTGGTAAAGGAGGAGCGGCCTTGAAAAGAAACAAAAACGCCATTCGCGCGGGCCTCGGGGAGCGGATTTTCGATGCGGTCAACAATCTGATTCTTCTACTAATCGCCCTTTCCATGCTCTATCCTTTTGTGTATGTGCTGGCGATCTCTCTGAATGACCCCAATGACAGCCAGCTGGGCGGCATCTGGCTGTATCCCCGGGTGCTTTCTCTGGAAAGCTACAAAATCATTTTCAGCGACCCATCTCTTCTTCAGGCTCTGTGGATCAGCGTGTCCCGGACGGTGCTGGGAACGGTTTTGACGGTGTTCGGCTGCTCCATGTTTGCCTATGTGTTTACAAGAAACGAGTTTGTGCTGTATAAGCCTCTGAAGGGATTTTTCTTCTTTGCCATGTTCTTTGGCGGCGGCGGCCTGATTCCCACCTATCTTCTGTACCTGAACCTGGGGCTGTATGACAACTTCCTGGTTTACATCATCCCAACCATCATCAACCTGTGGTATGTCACCTTGTTCCGTACCTACTTCCGCTCTATCCCTGGCGAGCTGCTGGAAGCCGCCAGAATCGACGGAGCCGGAGAGTTTGCCATCTACTGGCGGGTGCTGCTGCCGGTGTCCAAGCCCATTATCGCCACCATCACCCTGTTCTCTGCGGTGGCCCAGTGGAATTCCTACCGGGACACCCTGTACTACACGGTGGATAAAAACCTCAGGTCCTTACAGTACATTGTGATGGAAATCATCAAAAAGGCAGAGGGCAGCCAGATGATTGACCGGGCGGAGATGTTTGAAATCTTCCACGGCGATGCATCCATGGCAGACCCCGTATCCCTGCGGATGGCTATTACCATCTGTACGGTGGTTCCCATTGTGATGGTATATCCCTTCCTGCAAAAGCACTTTATGAAAGGCATGATGATCGGCTCCATGAAAGGCTGAGCCGGAACAAAGAATGGAGGAAAAAACAATGAAAAAAATGTGGCGCAGGCTGGTTTGTTTTGGTCTCGGCGTGATGATGCTGCTGAGTATGACCGGATGCAAAACCCAGAAAACCGTGGAAGAAGCAACCTATCCCGGGCAGGATGATATGACCTTTGAGGAGCTGCTGGAAATGGACCGGCAGAACCCCATTACCATCCGCATCATGGTGGCGGATCTGACGGAGCCTGCGGCCTCCGACAGCCCCATTCTGAAGGAAATTGCAGAAAGAACCGGCACCACCATTGAGCTGGTGGGCATCGATACCGACCGGCTGCAAATGCTGCTGGCCAGTAAGGAGTACCCGGATGTGATCGTAATGAATCGGGACGCCACCTTCTATGACTATCTGGCCTCCGGGGATCTGGTGGACTTGAAGCCCCTGCTGCAGAAGTGGGCGCCTACGGTATATGAAATGAACAGCAAGCTGGTGGACCTGTTCTCCAACGAGGAAGGGCAGCTTCTGTACCTGACGGAGAACAACGACCTGCTCCGTCCCGGCGAGAAGCACCCGGAGGATGCCACCGACCCCAACCGTGCTCAGGACGAGCTGCCCTGGCACAGCACCCTGTATGTCCAGTACCCCATGGTCAATGAGGTTTACGGCAAGAGAATCACCAGCTTTGACGAGTATAAGGCGGCTCTGGATGCTTTCCTGGCGGAGTATGGCGACGATGAAAATATGTATGCCATGAGCTATGACAAGGACTCCGCCGGCGACATCCTGTGGGCAGGACTTTCCATGTACGGCTACAAGTGTACTTACAAGGGCGGCCTGTATGTGACCGATGACGGGGAGAACTACACCTACGGTCTGAAGGCGGAAAAGGCGCTGGACTGGCTGCTGTTCCTCAATGAGCTGTATCGGGAGGGCTACATTTACGAAGAGGCTCCGGTGCAGTCCTATGACCAGTTTATCCGGCAGATGAACAAGGCCAAGGTGTTCTCCTTCATCGGCAGCTTCTACCCGGCCTATGAAGCCAACAAGAATCTGGCGGGCAACGATATGCCCCAGTCCTACATCCCCCAGAAGATGATGGCGGACGGCGTGGAGCAGGTTTACCAGTACAACGCCGCCTACACCGGCGCGGGCGCTTTCGTGATGCTCAATTCCAGCCCCTACAAGGCAAGAATCTGTCGACTGCTGGAGTACCTGTACTCTGACGAGGGCAGCATTCTCCACGGCTGGGGCATCGAGGGCGAGGACTACTATGTGAATGAGGACGGCATCCGGGACATCACGCCGGAGATTGCCGAGAAGAAGAGCAACGAAGAGTATGACCTGAAGCGGGGTATCCGTGCCCTTTACAGTGTCATCAATCTGCCTACCTTTACCACCGACGGGCAGCCGGCCTTTGCCCGGTTTGCTCCCTACTTCTCCTCTGAGGGCGGCACGGACGAGCGGGATGCCATCATCCGCCAGGATCCGGAATTCAACTGGCATGAGGACTGGAAGGGAACCTTCTATTCCGACCTGTCTGAGCTGGATCTTGTGATGCAGTCGGAAACCCCGGAAGCCATTGCCAGCGCCAGATGCGCCGCTGTGGTGAAGGATTTGATTAACAACATCATTATGGCACCGACCGAGGAGGAGTGCCGGGCCCGGTATGCGGAGGCTGTGGACAAGGTAAACGCCTACGGCATTGAGGCCTGGGAAGAGGCGGTAAACAAGCAAATCCACGAAAAGCGGGAAAAGCTGGGAATGTAAGGAGATTGCCATGAGAAAAAGAGCTTTGGCATTGTTTCTTCTGGGATGCCTGGTGCTGGGCAGCTTCGGCTGCGCCGGCCAGCCGCCCCAGGTGACCACCACGGAGCCCACAACGGAGCCCACCACTCAGCCCACCCAATCCACGGAACCCACCCAGAGTAAGGAGGAACCGGAAATGACGGACTATTTTGGTGCCCTGTTTCCCCAGGACGGAAACATCCCCACCAAAAAGGAATTCGACGAAATCGTAGGGGGTCTGGCGGAAAACGCCAGCCGCATCAGCGAAATCAATTACACCTGGATTCGGGGAAAGCGTTCCATGGAAGTGCTTTCCGGCATCTATGACGATTACCGCACCCTGGAAGCCCCTCAGGAGAACCCGGTGCAGCAGGTTTACGGGGAAAGCCAGTACTACAACTACCTTCTGTATCTGCCGGAGGGCTATGACCCTGCGGACACGGAGACGAAGTGGCCGGTGATTTATTTCTTCCACGGCATCGGGGAAATCGGCAGCGACCTGGATATGCTCACCCGGTACGGTATGCCCAAGTACCTGACAGAGGGAGGCAAGGTGGATGCCATTATGATTGCCCCCCAGTGCCCGGAGGGCTCCCACTGGGCTGACACCAATGTGGAAGTGGAGCGGCTTGCCCAGTTTGTGCCGGAGATGACGGAAAAATACAACATCGACACCAACCGGATGTACCTGACGGGCCTTTCCATGGGCGGCCGGTGTACCTGGAAGCTGGCCCTGGCTATGCCGGACACCTTCGCAGCCATTGCGGTGGTCTGCGGACGGACCAACACCTATGAGTTTGAAACCATTGCCGATATGCCCATCTGGATGTTCCATGGGGTGAAGGATGACACGGTTTCCTTTGACAACATCAATAAAATCCTGCCGGTACTGGAGGAAAAGGATCACCGGTACTACAAGCTGACGGTGTTTCCCACCCTTTCCCATGATGTATGGACCACGGTATACGGACGGCCGGATGTGTATGAGTGGCTTCTTTCCCAGTCTTTGGAGAAGAATGCCCAAGCGGTGAAATAAGAGGTGTAAAGGATGCTAACAAGAAACGATTTGGTAAAAAATCCTGAGCTGGCCATGGAAAAGGCCCTGGGTGCTTTGGCAGGCCTTGCCATCGGTGACAGCTTCGGCGATGCAGGGCGGGTGCCGGAAAACCATCAGAACTACGGCATGATTCTCACCTTTGACAAGGGAAAGTGCTGGAGTACCGACGATACGGAGTTTGCCCTGTTTACCGCCAAGATGCTCATTGACCACCGGGGCGACCCCACCTATGAGCAGCTGGCAAAGGGGTGGCTTACCTACATTGCAGCGCAGGACGACTTCCCCCGGGGCGGCAACAGTGAAATCGAGGCGGCGGAGAATCTGAAGCGGGGGATTATGCCTCCCGAATCGGGCAAGCGTTGCGTCTACTCCTTCAGCGACGGTGCCTGCATGCGGATTTCCCCTGTGGGCATTGTCTGCGCCGGTGATGTGGAGCGGGCAAAGGAGCTGGCAAAGCGGGATGCGGAGGTGAGCCACTACCGCAGCGGCGTATGGGCTGCCCAGGCGGTGGCGGCGGCTGTGGCCACGGCTATGGTCAGCGGCACCGATGAGGAGATTGTGCAGGCCGCCATGGACTGTATTCCCAAGGACAGCTGGCTGTATGACAACATGGTGCATATGCTGGAGCTGGTGAAGCAGGCACAGACGGATTTCTGCGGTGCCTGGATGGCGCTGCATGACGATTACTGCACCCGGTACAAAGCGGCGGTGGAGGAGGCCATTCCCCAGGCCTTTGCCCTGTTCCTGCTGAGCAAGGGCGACTTCCGGAAGGGCATTCTCCTGGCTGCCAACTTCGGCCGCGATGCGGACACCATCGGCGCCATCATCGGGGCTCTGCGGGGTGCTCAGCTGGGCGCTTCTGCCATCCCCGAGGGATGGATTGAGCGGACTGGCTACCCCTCCGGCACCTGCCTCCAATTTACCAAGGGCCTGACCATCCGCCAGGTGGCAAAGGATCTGGCAGACCTGATTTGCTGAGGCTGTGGCTATGAAAGATATGCTGGAGCGGATTTATGCCGGTTTTCTGGGAATGAACATCGGCATCCGGCTGGGGGCTCCTGTGGAGCCCGCCGCCTGGGATTTTGAACGGATTGCAAAGTACTATGGGGACATCCGGGGCTATGTGAAGAACTACAAGAACTTTGCTGCCGATGACGATGTGAACGGCCCTGTGTACTTCCTGCGGGGATACCTGGACAACGGCCTGCATAAGCCCCTCACTCCCCAGGCTGTGGGGGAGGCGTGGCTGAACTATGCCAGAAACGGCATCGGCCTTTACTGGTGGGGCGGCGAGGGTGTCTCTACGGAACATACCGCCTACCTGAATCTGAAACGGGGCATCCCGGCTCCCCAATCCGGGAGTATTGAACAAAACGGCATTGTGCTGGCGGAGCAGATTGGCGGTCAGATTTTCATTGACACCTGGGGCCTGATTGCCCTGGGTGCCCCCCACAGGGCGGCGGAGCTGGCTATGACTGCCGCCAGCGTGTCCCATGACGGAAACGGCCTGTACGGTGCGGCCTTTATCGCAGCCTGCATTGCTTCGGCCTATGAGGCAAAAAGCGTGGAGGAAATTCTGGAAGCCGGACTGAAAGAAATTCCTCAGGATAGTACCTATGCCCAGGTCGTCCGGGCTGTCTGGGATTTTTACCGGGAGAATCCGGAGGATTACCGGAAGTGCATGACCTACCTGATAGAGAACTGGGGCTATGACAAGTACCCCGGGGTGTGCCACATCATTCCCAACGCCGGCGTGTGCGTGCTGGCTATGCTCTACGGCGAAGGGGATTTGTCCCGGACGGTGGAGATTGCCACCATGTGCGGCTGGGATACGGACTGCAACGCAGGCAATGTGGGTACCATCCTGGGTGTGTACCAGGGCCTTGGGGGAATCCCTGCCCACTACCGGGAGCCCATCAACGACTTTATTGTGCTGTCCGGTATTTCCGGGTACCTGAACATTCTGGATGTACCCACCTACGCCAAGTTCCTTTACCAGGTCAGCCGGATTACCCGGGGGCTGGAACCGGACGAGCAGGTGCGGCTGCCCAGAGGGGGAGAGCTGCTGATGGACTTTGCCCTCCCCGGCTCTACCCACGGCCTGCGGCTGAGCAATACATTGCGGTATGCCCTGAAGCCTGAGCCGGAGGGACTGGCGGTGGTTGTGGACCGGATTTTGCCGGAGGACAGTTGCGATGTGTACTATAAGCCCTTCTACCGCCGGGAGGATTTTGACGATGAGCGGTATAAGCCGGTGTTTTCCCCCACGGTCTACTCCGGCCAGACCCTGACCGTAACCCTGACTCCGGAGATGATTCTGGAGGGGGAGATTGTGGTGCGACCCTATGTGCTGACGGCGGTTCGGAAGGAACGGCTGGAGGGACAGCCGGTGGTGTTGGAGCACGGCAAGAAAACCCAGCTCCGGTTCCGGATTCCCCATACCTGGGGGGACTGCATCAGCCAGCTGGGCTTCCATGTGGAAGCGGCGGCAGGCACCGCCGGGCGGGTCATGGCAGTGCTTCATTTGCAGGAACTGACGGTCACAGGCAAGCCGGAGTACAGCATCTCCACCCTTTTGTGCCGGGAGGAATTTTTGCAGCAGGCACCCTTCTCCCTGAACGAGGGCAAGTGGTCCGCCCAGTCCGGGTGGCTCCACTGCCGGACGGAGGTTCCCGCCCAGGCCTACACCGGAAATTATTACGCCGGGGATGTGACCCTCTCCACAGACATTCTGGCAGCGGAAGACAGCTGCCTGATGCTCCGGGCAGCAGGAGCCTGTCGGTATACCGCCGCCGGATTCCTGGCGCCGGGGAAGGTTGGTCTCCGGTGCCATAACCATGGGAATACGGAGGAATATCTTGCGAAATTCCCCTGGGAGGCGGGCAGAAGCTATCATGTGACGGTGGCGGCAGAAGGGAACTGCATAACCCTGTTGGTGGACGGAGAATTGGTGCTTTCCCAGGCTGTGGAAACCATCAGTCCTTACGGTATGGTAGGCTTTGCCCAGGAGTGCCCGGGGACGGGTGCCTTCCGGGATCTTCATGTAAAAGAAACAGGCGAATATGAGAAGTTAATTCCCAACAGGGAATTACAATAAACAGGAGGAATAACAAATGAAAAAGAAAATGACACTTGCCATGGCAACCGCATTGCTGGCCGCTCTGCTCCTTTCCGCCTGCGGCTCCCAGCAGCCCGCCCAGACCACCACCCAGCCCACCGCAGAGGCTACCCAGCCTACGGAAACCACCCAGGCACCGGAAACCACGGAGCCGGAGGCAGACAACGGCGAAGCCAAGACCATCGTCCTTTCCGACTACTTCTCCCAGGATGTGTGGGAGGATGACGGCGGCGATGTGTATGTGGAAGATGACCACATCCTTTTCGACAACGGCTACATGGGCGATTTCTCTACCCTGATGCTGAAAGAGGAAGCCAAGAATGTCACCTATCGCTTCACCCTGAAGCTGGAGAACATCCCCACGGATCTGTCTGTGGAGGAGGGAACCTGGTGGGATTCCGAGCTGATGATTCTGGCCCGCTCCAGCCTGCTGGCTCCCGGCTGGGAGGATGGACAGACCGGCTACAGCCTGACCGCCTGGGGCGACATGAAGCAGCTGGCTATTGGCCGGGCCGGTCATGACGATGCTTTCGGCTTCATTGACTGGAATGTGGCAGACGGCCAGGAACATGAGATTGAATTCTCCCTGACCAACAATGAGGACGATACCGAGGTCACCATCGTGCTGAAGATTGACGGCGAGACCGTGTTTGAAACGGTGGACGACGGCAGCATCGTGAAGGAGGACAGAATTCCCCTGTTCCCCGAAGGCGGTAATCTCACCATCCGCAGCAAGTATCTGCAGGTGACGGTAGGTTAATAAAAAGCGAACTTTTCTGCGCAGTTTCTCCCGATGCTGCGCAGAAAAAGCTTGCGAATCCCTGTAGGTTCGCTTATAATATTTCTATGGTAAAAATTGGAAAATTTGTAGTAAGGAGGGAACAAAGTGAAGAATTTTCAGCCGTTGGCAAGCAAATGCCGTTCGGAGCAGGTGGCGGAACAGATCATGCAGATGATTGAAAGCGGACAGCTCCGGGAAGGAGACAAGCTGCCCAGTGAGCCAGATTTTGCCAAGCAGCTGGGAATCAGCCGGGGCGTGCTCCGGGAAGGCCTGGCCCAGCTGAAGGCTCAGGGGGTCATCAGCCGGAAGCCCAAGGACGGTACCTACATCCTTCCTGTGAAAACAGGAGAGAGTGGAATCATGGAAACCACTTTGCGTACCATTAAGGCATCTTCTTACCGCAGTATCATGGAAATGCGCTCCGCCATCGAGCAAAAGGCGGCGGAACTGGTGATTCAGCGGGCTACGGATGAGGAGATAGAAGAACTGCGGGACATTGTTCTGCGGAACAAGCAGATAGAGGGTCAGGACGACCTGGACTATTACTTCCACTATCGTCTGGTGGAGCTTTCGGAAAACACCATCTTTATGGGAATCGTAGATTCCTATTTCGGGGAAATCCGGGAGATCCGGGATACCAACCTGAACCGTTCCCGGCACCAGAGCCAGGTCATGCGGGAACATCTGGATATTGTGGATGCCATCTGCCGCAGAGACGCCTCCGCAGCCATGCAGGCGGTGGAGCGGCATATGAAGAGAATTTGGGACAGATGGCTCCAAAGCAATGAGGAAAAACTGGAGGAAGGGAAAGCATGATGCACCTGTTTGCCCCCAATTCCCCCTCCGGCCGCTGGCTGGCCTTTTCCATGGATGCACTGCTGATTTCCGTTCTATGGGGACTGTGTGCAGTTTTGGTCATACCTGCCGGGGCGGCTACGGCGGCCCTGCACCAAGTGGCCAGAAGCTGGATGCGGCACCGCAGCGGCTGTGATGTGCCGGCATACCTTCGAGCCATCCGGGATAACTTCAAAAAAGCCACCATTTTGTGGGTGCTTTTGCTCATTCCCCTGGCAGTCATTGGGGGCAATGTGTATGCGCTGTTTCAGGCCGGGACGGACTTTCCGGCAGCGGTGCGGATGATGATTTTCCTTTCCGTGCCGGTGTGGATTGCTGCCGCTACCTATGCCTTTGCCCTGCAAGGTGCGTTTGAGAACAGCCCGGGCAGAACCCTTCTGAACGGTATCCGCCTGGCTCTGGGGAACCTTTTGACCACCATTGTGGTGATATTGGTGGTGGGGTTCGGCCTGGTTTGCACCTGGCTTTTTCCCTATGGGTACTTTCTTTACTTTCCGGCGGGGATTTTCTTCCTGGCAAGACCCCTGGACGGGGCATTTCGCCGGGCATTGGCCTGGGGAGCCCGGGAGGAATCCTGAAGGCTGGGGTGATTTTTGGGAGTGAAAAACACCATGAAAATTTTGAATTTCGGGTCACTGAACCTGGATTACGTGTATGATGTGGAGCATTTTGTCCGAAAAGGGGAGACCATAGCCTCCCGGGAAATGAGAATTTTCTGCGGTGGCAAGGGTCTGAACCAGTCTGTTGCCCTGAGTAAGGCCGGTGCCCCGGTATACCACGCAGGACTGGTGGGTCAGGACGGGGGAATCCTCCGGGAAATGCTTTTAAGTGCCGGTGTCCATGATGAGCTGGTGCGGTGCCTGCCGGATACCCCCACCGGCAACGCCATCATCCAGCGGGATGCCACCGGGGACAACTGTATCCTCCTTTATGGAGGAGCCAACCGGATGGTCACGAAGGAATTTGTCCGGGAGGTTCTGGAGGGCTTCTCCGCCGGAGACTGGCTGGTGCTGCAAAATGAGATTTCCCAGATTCCCTATATTGTGGATCTGGCCTATGAAAAGGGCATGACCATTGTGCTGAACCCCTCTCCCATGGATGAAAAAATCCGGGAGATTTCTCTGGACAAAATCCATTATTTCCTTTTGAATCAGGGAGAGGCTCAGGCACTGACAGGTGCCAAGGGGGATGGAACAGTGCTTGCCGACCATTTGCACAGGAAATTCCCCGGTGCATCGGTGGTACTGACCCTGGGAGAGGCGGGCTCTCTTTACATCGGTCAGGAGGGTACGGTGTTCCAGAAGGCCTACCGGGTGCCGGTGGTGGACACCACCGCTGCAGGTGATACCTTTACCGGCTACTTTGTGGCGGAGGTTTCCGCAGGGAAGCCGGTGGAGCAGGCATTGGACATGGCCGCCCGAGCCTCTGCCATTGGCGTGTCCCGCCTGGGTGCTGCCCCTTCCATTCCGGAACGTTCTCAAGTGGAGATATGGCAGTTTTCCCGAGAATAACCTTGTGATAAAAGGCAGGTTATACGGTGTGAACAGGCAGAAACGTGGCGTGAGTTCATTTTGAGTACAGTTTTGGAAAGACACAAAACCACAGGAGCAGAATGGGCGAATAAGTTGGCTGCTTGCAGCGATATGGCTACATAAAATAACCTATATTTCCAGCTGCGGGATTGAATGGAAAGGTGCTATCATCTCGATGTGCAATACTCGAATATCAGAAATCAGGCATCCCTTTCAAGTGGGCACTTGATTCTGCAAGTGCGGTCTGAAAACACACCGGAACAGCGCGAACGCATTTTAAACGGTTGGTATCGGGAGCAACAAATGAACAAGTTGCCGGATGCAATTCAAAAATGTGAACAGATTGTAGGTGTCCCTGCGTCTGAGTGGAAGATCAAAATCATGCGCACCAAGTGGGGAACCTGCAACATAGAGAAAAAAGAATCTGGATAAATCTCCAACTTGCAAAGAAAACTCCTGAGTGCCTTGTTTATATTGTGACCCATGAGCTGGTGCATTTTCTGGAAAGAAGTCATAACAAGCAATTTTGCAAGCATATGGATGCCTTTTTTCCTGATTGGCAAGTGGTAAAGTCGGAATTAAACCAGCAGGTACTGGATTATATGAGCGAATAAAAAGGAAGATACCGGGAATTTCAAGGCAACTGTCAGAACCAACACACAAAAGTAGGCGGTTGGTATTGCCTGTGGGATTGCCACCAATCAGCAGTCTGAGCTGCTGATTCACAGGACTACCGGAGAAATTCGGGAAAAATTCCTACGGGAATGCTCCTTGCCCGCCTAAAGGATAATCTATCTGCCCTCATCTCATCGCTGGTACCGGTGCGGGGAGGGCACATTGGCTTCTTGACGAAGAAATGCGAAGAGATATACAAGGGGGATATAAAATGTAAGCGCTTAATAACCACCCGCCTGGCATCTCCCATGATACTATGAGATAATATCCCAAAACTTGAAAAACTCACGGTGAGTTTTTCGAGAAGTCCAAAGGAGTGGTTAGAGATGGCGGATGTGCTGACAGTGCGGGATTTTGGAGAAAAGTTTTTACTACTGGCTCCGAAAACTGCGTACACAGATGGCTGAAGCATCAGCATCACAGTTGGCACCGCTATCATCTGCGGAAGACATTCCGGAAATCCAGTATCGGGGAGCGGTAGTGAATTTGCCGTCCGGAGTAGATATGGACGCAGTTGCGGCGCTGTTGCACGCCCTTCAATCCCTATGATAGATCTTTCCAAAGTCCGCAATTACTACATAGCTTGCGGTTATACAGACCTCCGTCTTAGAATTGACGGTCTGGCGGTCGTGGTAATGCAGCAGTATGGCGGCCAGTTGGATGAGGAGAGTCTTTGCCAGTTCTGCGGTCTGCGGACAGCTCGCATAAAAGCGCTATACTGGACGGGTGACGGATACGTCCTTCTGTACAAGCGGTTGTCCAATGGAAAGTTTCAGTGGCCCATATCAGAAGCAGAACTGAAATTGCTGGATTCCCAGAGCTTTCGCTGGCTCATGGAGGGCCTCTGTATTGAACAGAAAACAGAAATCCGCAAAGGAAAACCAAAGGATTTATTCTGACAAAAATTTTGAAAAACGGTATATTTTCCTGTACCTTATCCTGGGTTTATGGTATAATAAACCCAGGATAAATCTACTTTTCAGGGGTACAAATTATGGCCGCAGCAGACAGAAAAAGTACATATACTGCCGCGGAAGTGGCTACGTTGAAAGATAGGATGATCTCAGATTCGGCGATTTCTACACGCTATTAGTTTTGACGCTTATGGACATAATTCCCGGCCAGCCGCCAAGGGTGATTTTGTCCAAAACAGGCTGTTTACAATCGTTTAATATGGACTGGTAACCGACAGTGATGCGGCGCCGAATGCCGTCCAGCTTACCGTAGCAGCCTTCCTCGTCGATGAGTTGCTTGCCCCACGCTTAGGGTGCATACTGGCAGGTAAACATGGTGGATGTACCCAGATCTGTCCCGATCTTTATCAGGTGGTATATCCGTCCAAGGAATCCCAGGAGTTCGGCAAATGGACAACCCCGGCAACGGAAGTAGAGATTGCGCAAGCAACAAAAAATGATTTTAGGAGAAACTGCCAGATGCACTTCAATAGCGACATATATTACGGAAATATAATCAAGGGTGATCTGCGTAGTGCCATCAGCTATGTAAAGCAGTTCCCGGAACTGACCAACCTCTACAATCGCTTCATGGATGTATATGAGCATGAGCAGTACATGACCTATGAAGTTGACGCAGAGCTAAACAGCATTCTGACTGCCTATCAGCAGTATTACCGAGATGCGTTTTACCTCTGCATTGGACAAGAACAGGCAGCGAATAAACTGAGAGATCGACTGGCGGTTCTGTTAGGCATCAAGGATAATAGCATCGCTCTTTGCGATATGGAACAGAACCAGCTTGTGAAATTGTTTATGAACTGTGGACTGCACTTCATGGGCGGCAAGTCCAGCGGCTATTATGGACCCTACATCTGGCGAATTACGGAAACGGTATCATATGATGTGGAATTACCCGATGGTATCCAGAACTACACAGTGAAACTACTTGATGGTTTCGTTACCCGGAGTTGGATTGATTACCTCTCTTTTGGTGAGATTGGGCCAGGTGGATGGGCAGACGGTGACGGTTATATAAACTGTGTGAAATCTGCATGGGACTTTGAAAGTGAGAGTTTCCGTGTGTCGCTTCTGAAGCACGAAGCTCAACACGCAAGAGATCTGGCGATGAACAAGGATATGTCCTCTGAAGACTTGGAGTACCGGGCAAAACTGGTGGAACTGATTTATTCCAGCGAGAGAAATCTGCTGCTGGGATTTGCCCAAGAAGCCGATAATTCCAATAAGAGCAACGGTCATGCGATGGCTGCATACCGGATCGTGAAAGGTTTTGCCGATGCCCTTGGTATGGATACGGTCAGCCCTGGGGGCATATCTGTGGAATATATCCAAGCGATTGCTGGAATGTTGTTTGAGAAAAGTGAGATTGAGGTTGAACGATGATTGAAACCAAAGATGGGGGTGCGGACGAGATTCTGGACTTCAGATAGGGCAGAATTTCATCCAAACCCCTTCACAGTCTAAAAAACGAAAAAGGTAAAATTCCTAACTTTTTTCGGATAAATGATCTGTGTTTATTTCTGTGTTTACATACATTCACTCGTATAAAGTTACATGAAAATACTCAACAAATTAACTTAAAAAAGCGAAAATAAACGTAAATAACAGAGAAATTCAGGGATTAGATGAATATTTATACCCCATCATAACTGCGCCCAGCCCAACTTTTCATTGCCGCATAACAATTTTTCTGATTTTGTGGCTATTTTCAAACTGAGCCCGGAGGGCCAAGTCCAGTACATCCAAGACTGTCCAATCGCTGATTTCGTGGTATGGGTCAGCGTATGGGGCAAACCGATTTCTCCAAGTTTTCTGGTACGTCATCCCGTTTCTGATATGCGGCATCAGCAAATACTGCCGGACAGGAACTAACAAAACAACTCAAACAAATAGACCGTTTTTCTGTGGCGTACCGATTAAGTCCCCACTATTGAACAATCGGGCACAAACACTCCTTGATTTTTTGAATTTCACCACTGCCGTTAGTTGGGAGTCGGAGCAAAGGAATGTCATACTTTTCAAAAATCTTACACTTCATACGATCCCGCTCTGCCTGCCGGGTACCATCTTTGTGAAAGTGGAATCCATCTACCTCAATGGCTAGGACAGGTGTCTTTGTGATTCGGTTGTAGATTAAGAAATCCACATGAGTGTTAGGATGGGTCGCATAGCGGCGCTCCTTGTCCGTTAACTTTTTGTAATCTCGGATTAACAGATGCACCTTTTGGTGACAGATCACACTCAGCGGCAGGTCAGGCATCTTCTGCAGCATATCACATATGGCTACATACATCAGGTTCTCGGAATCGTACTGAGAGACTCGTCTATACTTTGCAAGGTACGCAAGACGCTGCTGGGTATACTGCTGGTACAGCAGGTCAAAGACGGAATATAGTTCGCTGTCGACCACTGCAAAATTGTGATACTTAATATATGCGATCAGATCCTTTATATTACTGTCCGCTGACTGCTCATTTCCAGAAACCACCAGGCACAGCTTTTTCTTTGCACGGGAAATAGCCACATTCAACAGGTAAGGATTGTCTGAGAAATCAGTCACTTTATCATCTACCGTTGTGATGACGATGGCATCCTTTTCTCTGCCCTGAAATTTGTGAACGGTATCCACTTCCACATCGCGACCCCCGATGACTTTCGCAAATTCCGTCACCTGGTCCCGATAGGGAGCGATGATGCCGATTTCCTCCGGTGAGGTACTTACAAACCTCGGTAAAACCTCATTCACGGTCACATCAATCTGCCGCTGGTTGATATTTCCCCGCTGGTGCTGCCCCTCGGCAGTGCGAAACACGCAAAGGGCATCCGGCTCGTCATGATCCTCCGTCATAATAATCAACTGGTTCTGATAGAATTTCTGATTGCAGAAGCCGATGATTTTCGGATGACAACGGTAGTGTTCCCTAAGCAGCGTCTGCGGAATATCAGGGAGCACTGTACAGATAGATTTCAGGAAGCTGTTATTTGCATAGTTATAGCCATCCGGCAAGTGGTAGCTTTGGAACACCGATTCACTTTTTTTCCGTAGGTCTTCGGAAATAACATTAGGTAATTGTTTCAGATCTCCCACAATGACCGCACATTTTGCAGAAGCCAACGCCAAGGCACCAGTCGCCAAATCAACCTGGGACGCTTCATCCATGATCAGGTAATCGTATGTAGCATCCTTTAAACAGCTCCTAGAAGAAAAAGTAGTGCTGAGAATGACAGGATACTCCCGTAAGATCTTTAACGGCGTTTTCCAAATGGCATCCATAGTAAAGATGGGCCGCGATACCCTGCCGCCGTAACAACTGTAGAGAATCGCTTTCAGATATTCCATGGATAACTCGGTTAACTGGTCCATTTTCTCTTTGGCGTTTACTTCAGCCAACACAGCTTGCAGGGAAGAAATCTCTTTGCTTAGTTCTGTAAGCCTTGTCCTGTAAAATAGGCTTTGCAGGCATGTAAGAATCGTACCAATATCGTTTTTTTGGAACTTCCATTCATACACGCCGTAGAAGACGCTGCTTTTCAGCTTGTGCCAGAAAGATAGGGGAAGATTCTGCTCACTGCGGTTTTCGCAATCTTGCAGGATGTGTAAAATCGTTTCCGATTTCAACCCTTTTCTGGGTGCTTTGACGGGTCGTTGCAAACCAGAATCTTCGCAATACTGATTAAAGTATTGCGCTTCCACTTTCAGAGCATCCACCTCTTGCTTGGCAACCGCCAGGCGTTCCTGTTTTCCAAAGCAATCTGCCACTTCCCGAGAAAGCTTTTCGACCCGTTCTTTCAATGTCAGCAGTTCCAGCGGAGTTTTCTGCCAAGCAGTCATATCCGGATATGCTCCGGTTTGCCCATGAATGAATGCCTCCTTGTTTTCCCGTTTTCCCAGAGTGGCTATCAGAAAACCAAGGTCGTATTTAGGGGAGGATAACTTCTCCAGAATGTTTTGTATGGCAGGGTTATTGTTGGAAACCACCTGTATGGTCTTTTCACGCACCAACAAGTTTGCGATAATGTTCAAAATAGTTTGGGTCTTACCGGTGCCGGGAGGCCCTTGAATGACACTCATCTGACTGCTGAGGGCATTGGTAACCGCCTTGAACTGACTTGTGTTGCCCCCAAAAGGAAAAATCAGCGAACCGGGAGAAAAAGTCTGTATTGGATTGGATTCCGGGTGCAGATAGCAAGCTAGTGCTGAACCCTCGCCAACAAAAGTCAGTTTTTCGTACTGCTTTTTTAACAACACTTCGCCGTCGTCATTCTTAAGTTCATTAATAGCAGAAATATCACGCAAGTAGGATAATTTATTCAGGGCATGCTTGCTATCCAGGCAGGATCTTTCTATATGTAATTCGCTCTTGCGGAAAGTTCTTCCGCTGCCATTGTCGAATACCAAGTGCCACCATTCGTCGAAGTCCTTAAACATATAGATAGATTGGACTCCATAAAAAGTTTTTCCATCCTTAGCGATATGGTAGAGTTCCGGATTCAGAACTTCCGGATCTTGCAGCCATTGCACCGAGGAATAGCTGTAAGGGTAGGTTCGACCATTGGTGAATGTTACATGATACCGCTGTTCCTGCGGGTCATAGCAACAATGTTCGATTTGCCAAGTTTTATTCTCACCCTTTATGAGAATCAAGTTTCTTGTTTCGTCCATAATGTACTCCTAAACTGTGGGATCAGAATGTCTGCCAACAGCAGCTCCGCATATATTCCATAATCTCGCCATTGTCTCGGTCTTCGTAATAGGCTGCTGGCAAACACGTAAATTCTGAAACACAATTCTGAGTGATCGCCAACAGGACCTGGCCCTTGGTGATCATGAAATGGTTTGCAATAATCACCGAGGCACGTTTATTTCCGTCATTGAAAATCTGCGTCCTCATACAATAGAGGCACAGCTTAATGGCAATATCTACATCATCAGCATTTTCGTGCAAAATAGCATCGATATATATTATGCAATCGTTTAGGTAGCAGTGCAACATAGGAGGTACCGCCAAGCGTCACTGGCACACCGAGAATTCGCCCGCCATCCGAATAAAAACCCTCGCTTTCACTCTTTGCAATATAACAAAAAATGTGAGAATTTGTACCATAACTGAGCACATCTTTATTCAGAATGAACTCCCAGGCATGTTTCAGATTCAAGAGCTTCTGTGCATCTGTTGGTTTTATTACGGAGACAGTTCCGTTTGCAATAATGGTTTCGCTCTGGGGAATAGGTAGTAGCCACGCCTTCCAAAACAGCCTGATCATAAATATTGGCCTTCATATTGACTCTGACAAAGCCCAGATTTAGATTCGCTCTAGGTAAAATCCCTGTTTCTTCATAACCCAGCGCCGCCAATTCCTTTTCTACACGGCGAATATATTTGCGCAGTTCCCATGCCTCTCTGGAATTGCGGAGCAGTAACTGATACAGCTCATCTCATCGGAATAAGCATCCACATGGGAAGAGGTCAACCAGTTTCCTACCTGTTTACGAACATAGAGATACTTCTGCCCATCCCGATTCTTAATTTCAGGTGTGCTGTCATAAGGAATCAGGTTAGTTTTGCTTGATGATCCGCCTTCTGATGCAATAACTCTTGAACTTTGGAGAATATGTTTTTCATGACGAACCTCCTTGGTAAACTTTTTTGTTAATACTATAGCAAATTATTCCTCTTATTTTTCGTGTTTATTGCCCCAGTGCAAATACTGCCAACTGCTGCGACGGCAGCCTAAGTTGTACTCAATTTTGGCCAATTACTATTTGGAGCATGCATATTGACTGGGGTGTTAAAGCAATAGGCAAATAAGTTCTATTGTGTAAAGTTTTCAATGTTTATCGAAATAGTTCGGGGTAGGTCCGCGTTAATCCACCGACCGATTTCAGGACTATCGTGCCGATTGTCCACATTGTACAGTTCCGTCTCGGTGTCGTAGACATAGCCCCGGTAGCGGAGGGGGTTGTGGGTACCCAGGGTGGTTGCCAGGGAGCCGGTGACGGTAAGGGGCTTGCCCCAGGCGTCA
>CASFFN010000021.1 GCA_949293985.1 uncultured Eubacteriales bacterium
ATGGTGGGGGCATATTTCACCGTACCTGTTATTCTCTCCCCGCCGGTGAGGGTACCGCCATTTACAATCACTTCATGGCTGCCTGTATTCAAGCTGGCCCCGTCCCCGATGGTCAGGCTCTCACCCTCACCGATCTCCAAATTCTCCTGCAAGGTCACACTGCCGTACACGGTGCCGCCAGTGCCGTTCCAGACGATGCCGCCGGTACTTTCGCTACCTGTTCCGTACTGAATCGAAGTAGAAGAATTATTCGCAATCCCGCCGTTGGCCCGCACAATGGCATTGTTGCTGACGGTCACTGTGGGTGTGCCGGAGACCGGAGCCAAACTGAAACCAGATATTAGCATTAACACTGGCGGTCAGACTGCCGCCGTTCACAGTCAGCGATACATCCGAGCCATCTTTGGCCTGCACTAAAACACCATTTTTGACAGCGCCATCAGCTGATGCAGTGACCTCGGCATTCTCGACACACAGGGCAGCATTGTTACCGTTGCTCTGCACCTGGATGCCTTTCCAACTGCCGCTGACATTCAGACTGCCGCTGCCCGTGATGGTCAGGGTGGCATTGCCGACGGAAGTGGAAAGCAGATAAATCCCCGTGCTGACATTTTCTATTGTACTGGCGCCCTCCAGATTGATAATCAACTCAGCATTCCCGCTCTGATTGAATACGCCAATGGCCGAGCCGGGGATGTATGTGCCACCTTGAATACTTTCATTGTAATCCAATCCTTTTTTAATAGTGGCGTTGTGCAGGATCAGGGTATTGGTGTCTGCGTTATAATGGATATAGTTGTCCGAAGGCTGCGTTGCGCCTGCGCTTGTGACATTTCCATTACTGTCCGTTGTCCAGTAGCCAGTAGAAGATATTTGCACACCACCTACATAAAGCACCTGTCCGCCTGGCGCAGCCGCCAGCGCCGTGGCAGGCAGCAGCCCTAAGCACAAAGCCAGAACCATGCACAGGCTTAAAATTCGTTTTTTCATCTCGTTACCTCCTCGTGTGCCCCGGGGCCTGACGGATTTCCCGTGCCGGAGCGCATTTTTTGTTGTGATACATTCCAGATATTTTTGAGAGCGTTTGTCAAATTTGGGGGGAGTTCCATTACCGTCCCC
Source organism: uncultured Eubacteriales bacterium (assembly GCA_949293985.1). Classification (GTDB taxonomy): domain Bacteria; phylum Bacillota; class Clostridia; order Oscillospirales; family Oscillospiraceae; genus Faecousia. The sequence goes on from CASFFN010000021.1 coordinate 1,120, forward strand.
TCAATATGAAAGCGTACCGTTTTATCCATTCCTCAACCTCCCATCGGCTGTCCCCAGCGGCAGAGCGCCGCCGTCAGGCGTTTTCTTATTCTTGGGAATCTCTGAACAAATCGTCTGCGGCCGGACAGCGGATCTTTTTCGCCATCCATGCAGAATGAAAAACAGGAAATACACAAAGTATTCCGCTGTTTTCCATTCTTTTGTCTGACGAAAAACTCTTCCTGCCAGCTCTTGCCAATTTATTCAGAGCTTCCCTTGTTTATCCTCCCTGAAAGAATTCGTTTTCTTCCGCTCCCGATATTTGATACACAGCACAGTGATAATGACGGCCGCGGTAAAGGAAATCACCCCTACCAGCACATATCCGCTCACATCCTCATGCAGCAGGACAGCGCCATATGCAGAAAGCGCGGCGGGGCGCCCGGAACCTGTAAACGCCCCAAGCGTTCCAACCAGCGAAACAGCCAGCAACAGGCACAAGGCAGACAGGCTGCAAAGCGTGCGCTTTTCTCGTCTGCGCTGTTTCTGACGAACCCGCTCTTTCACCAATCCGACACGGGTTGCCGTATCATACATTCCGATTGACCTCCTTTCCGAAAGACAGGCACGAAAAAGCCTTTCACTTATATAGGTACAAAAAATTCAAAAAACTCTCACCTAAAAATCAATTTTTTCAAAAAATTTTTGGCGCAAAAAAGAGCCGCCATCTGGCGGCTCAATGCGCGGTTTCTGTTCCGTTTTCCGTCTGGCCGGGAAGCGGCGAAAAAATTTTTTCCGCAATCTTTCCCAGTACCACGGCCAGCACAGGCAGGGCGTAAGCCACATACCGCACCCAGCCGCCGTAAGCAATCAGCAGGTTATAAATGCCATGAAAGATCACGGCAACCCCCAGCAGGCCGCAGGTTCCGGCTACTTTCAGCCACCCACGCCGCCACACATACGCAAGCCCATAGCCCACAACGGCCCCGCAGACGATGTGCATGGCTCCCGTTCCAAATCCCCGTACCAGCAGAAAGCCCAGGCGTTCCGCTCCATGCTGCATCAGGTAGCAGATATTTTCAAAGGTGGCAAACCCGGCGGCCACCGTGAGGACGGCGGGGCGTATCTTCTCCGGTTCCGGCTCGAATATCAGCAGGTAAAAAAGCAGGGGCAGAAGCTTGATAACTTCCTCCACCACCGGAGCGATTTCCACCGTGGCGTTGAATGCGGTTGCGTCGTAAAAGGCGGCAAAAAAGGTGTTCACATAAGCCGCCGCCAGACAAGCTCCCATGCCCGCAAAGGCGAAGAGGAAAAAGCGGAGATACTTCCGGCCCATACAGAAAGCGGCAACAAGAAGCGGAGCGGCGACACATACAAAGATATTTTCAATATAGGTCATGCCCGCACCGCCTTTCTCACCGCCGGAAACAGCGCAAGCATCGAGGCGGTCACGGCAAAGTCAAACCAGAAGTAGGGGTTTGCCAGCGTGTCGCCCGCCCAGGGATAGCTGGACAGCCACAGGCAGTTTTCCAGAGCAATATAGCCTATCATAACAAGGTGGAAAAACCGTTTGCCGGGATTCGGCCGCGGTTGTTTGCTTTGCCAGACAAGGCCCCGTATGGCAAGCCAGAGCATAGCGGCCATCAGCGCGCCGACAATCAGGTTATAAAGCGGGTCGCCGATACGGATAAAGTACGCCGTCAACGGTATTTCTACCGCCAAAGCGAGCCACGGCGTCCAGCTGCGCAGATTTTGTTCCTCCTTGTCCGCAAGGCTGTTTTGCAGCAGAAGTAAAAAGAGAAAGCAGCTGATCCACCCGATGTCCGACACATAGAACATGGGCGGCGCGTCTGTGACAAGAAGTGCGTAAAGCAGCCAGTAGAGCAGGCCGAACCCGAAACAGGCGTAAAAACAGCAGAGCAGGAAATAAGGCAGCCTGCGGCTTCGCAGATAGAACACCCCGGACAGGACGCTGCCGGACAGGGCGGCCAGTAATTGGGTTAGGTTATCGATGAACTCTACCATCGCCGTCCTCCGTTTTCCCGTCCTTCTCCCGAAACGCTTTGCGCTTAAAGCACAGGACGGTCACGCACACGCCCAGCACGAATGCCAAAAGTCCGATGACAATATAGCCGGCGGCGGCGCTGCCGCCGAAAATACTCGCTGCCGTTTCATATCCGGCGTAGTCTAAGGCAATCAGTTTTTCCGAAATGCCGGGCATGGCAAAAGCCGCGCCCACAATCCCGACAAGGCAGGCCGCCACCGAGGACAGCGCCACTATACGGTTTCTCCGCTGCCGCTTCCGCCGCTCAATTCGCGCCACACGACGCTTGACAGCGGCCACGCGTTCCTCATTACTCCGCATGGGTGATACCTTCCTTTTCCAAAAGTTCCCGCAGGCTTTGTTTGCCGCGATAGACCAAGTTTGTAATCTGCTTGATATTTTTCCCCATAATCTCAGCGGCTTCCCCATAGCTCAATTCCTCAAAATAGGTCAGATACAGGGCTTCCCGATACGACCTATGCAGCCGCCCCATGCAAAGACGCAAAATACGGCTGCGCTCTTTGCTCTTCACCACTTCCTCGATTAGCGTTTCTCCCTCCGGTTCCTCCGTCAAATCTTCCAAGCTGAACACCGCACGCCGTTTGCTTTTATACCGCAGCGCCATGTGACGGGCCGCTTTGTAAAGATAGGCTTTCAGGCCGCCATCCCGGATATGCGGGCGTTTCGTCAGCAGATAAGAAAAAACATCGATCATCAAATCCTCGGCCTCATGAATATCGCTCAAGTAGCCGTCTATGTATAGGATCAGGGCGTCGCCGTATCGACTCATCAACGCCGCAAGCCCCGCCTCGTCGCCGTCCAGATAGCGGCGGTAAAGCTCTTCATCGGTCAAAACTGCCGCCTCCTTTTTTCTTTACCGGAATCTGCCGGATTTCCCGCTGCGCCGGGGGTTGCCCATGCCTGTCCGAAACAGGTCTCACCGGGAATACGGCCCTCGGAGTAATACGGACTGCCGGATACGCCCCATTCCCAAGAAGCCTCTTGTAAGCCTTTCAATCCCGCACCGCCTTTCATGGAAGAAGGGGATACCACTGTCAAAATCTTTGAATATACGCCATTTCACAATGTATTATATACGAATACCGGCATACATTCAAGTCTTGTTCAAAAGCACAAGATATACATACTTCGCAATTTTGGCCGGATGATTCCGGCCAAAAAGCCTGTTGCGGAATAACCCCCAAGCTTGTCCCTTTCGGCGGCGGCCGCATATCCTGCGGAAGCGGATAATCTGAAAAAGAAAAACTCTATGCAAACGGTTCGGCCATTCCCATAGAGTTTTCTTGTTTTCCGCACACTTGGCATAGGTTCGTACTTTGCAATACTTCTTTACGCGCCTATGCCGGCGGTCTTTTTTCAAAGAGATATTATCGGGCAATAAACCCAACCTTTTTATAAACTTTCCTCAGGGTCTTCTCCGCCACATAGGAAGCTTTTTCCGCACCGTTACGGTAAACGGATTCCAGGTAGGCTTTGTCCTTTAACAGCCGGAGGGTCTCCTCCCGGATGGGCCGCAGGGTCTCCACCACAGCCTCTCCCACCTTGGGCTTGAAAGCGCCATAGCCCTGACCCGCAAACTCCCTTTCGATTTCTTCAAAGGACTTTCCGGTGCAGGCGGAATAAATGGTCATCAGGTTTGCCACGCCGGGCTTGTTTTCCTTGTCATAGCGGACACAGTTCTCCGTGTCGGAATCGGTAATGGCCCGCTTAAACTGGCGCATAATGGTTTCCGGCGTATCCATTACGAGGATCCGTCCCGTATCCTCATTTTCCGATTTGGACATTTTCGCCGTGGGATTGGTCAGGCTCATAATTCTGGCCCCCACCTTGGGCACAAAGGGCTCCGGAATTTTGAACACGTCCCCATACACGCCGTTAAACCGCCGGGCGATGGTGTGGCACAGCTCCACATGCTGTTTCTGGTCCTCGCCCACCGGAACCAAATCCGGCTGGTACAGCAGAATATCCGCCGCCATCAGGGACGGGTAGGTAAACAGGCCGCCGTTGATGTTTTCCGCGTTTTTAGCAGACTTGTCCTTGAACTGGGTCATACGGCTCAGTTCGCCGAACATGGCATAGCAGTTGAGCACCCAGCCCAGCTCTGCGTGCTGGCGTACATGGCTTTGGATAAACAGGGTGTTCTTCTCCGGGTCCAGCCCGCAGGCAATATACTGCGCCAGCTGCTCCAGGGTGCGGCGGCGAAGCTCCGCAGGGTTCTGACGAACCGTAATGGCGTGCAAATCCGCCATGAAATAAAAGCAGTCGTAAGAGTCCGCCCGCTCCGCCCAATTCTTAATGGCTCCCAGGTAGGAGCCCAGGGTCAGATCTCCGGAAGGCTTGATACCGGAGAGCATTCTCTTTTTGGTTGCAACTTCTTCCATATGGATGCCTCTTTTCCTTTTCTGTATCCCGAATATTCTACCACGGAACCCAGAAAAACGCAATGTGAAATTGACATTTCTCCCGGGTATGTGGTATATTATGGGGAGAATTTTGAGATAGAGGTATGTACTATGGACTATCAAGCCTTAGCGCAATTGCTGTTCCCCCATGTAACGGATACCCCGCAGTCCCTGGAAGAGCGCTTCCCTCCCAGAAATCTTCCGGAAGGGGCTGTCGTTACCCGGATGGCTCCCTCCCCCACCGGCTTCGTCCATCTGGGCAATCTGGTCCAGGGTCTGACCGCTGAGCGTATGGCCCACCAAAGCGGCGGCGTGCTGTTCCTTCGGGTGGAGGACACCGACGCCAAGCGGGAGGTTCCCGGAGCCGTGGAGGTCCTGATTGACACTTTGAAGCACTATGGCATTCATTTTGATGAAGGCGCCTCTTTGCAGGGAGATGTGGGCGTTTACGGCCCCTACCGTCAGCGGCAAAGAGCGGATATTTACCATGTCTATGCCAAGCAGCTGGTCTTGCAGGGCATGGCCTACCCCTGCTTCAGTACCGAGGAGGAATTGTCCGCCATGCGGGAAAAGCAGGAGGCCAACAAGGAAACCACCGGTTATTATGGGCCCTATGCTATCTGGCGTGACCGCTCCCTGGAGGAGATTCAGGCCCAGCTGGATGCGGGAAAGCCCTGGGTGCTTCGCTTCCGCTCCACCGGCAGCATTGAAAATCAGTTCAAGTTTGACGACCTGGTGAAGGGTAAGCTCACCATTACGGAAAACAACATCGACCATGTGCTTCTCAAATCCGACGGAATCCCCACCTACCACTTTGCCCATGCGGTAGATGACCACCTGATGCGCACAACCCATGTGGTACGGGGCGATGAGTGGCTGCCCACCCTCCCCTTCCACATTCAGCTTTTCAAGGCTCTTGGCTTCCGGCTTCCCAAGTATGTGCATATTGGGCCGCTGATGAAGATGGACGGCAGCTCTAAGCGCAAGCTGTCCAAGCGGAAGGACCCGGAGCTGGCACTGACCTACTACAAGGCAGAGGGCTTCCCGGTGGAGGCGGTCTATGAATATATCATGACCCTTCTCAACTCCAATTATGAGGACTGGCGCAGAGCCAATCCCACAGCTCCGGCTTCCGATTTCAAATTCAGTCCCAAGAAGCTGAATCCTGCCGGCAACCTCTTTGACTACGCCAAGCTTACGGATGTCTCCAAAAACGAGATTGCCAAAATGGACGCGGAAAAGGTGTATACCCTGCTGCTGGAATGGGCCAAAGAGTTTGATACGGATTTTGCCGGAAAATTGGCCGCTGACAAGGAATACGCCCTGCGGATCCTTGCCATCGGCCGGGGCGGAAAAAAGCCCAGAAAAGATATGGCCACCTGGAAGGAAGCCAAGCCCTACATGGGCTTCTTCTATGACGAATATCTGGAAAAGCCGGACTTTGCCTTCCCCGATTCCATCGTGCGGGACGCCCTGGGGAGATTCCTCAAAACCTTCTCTCCGGAGGATGACGCCAATGTGTGGTTTGAAAAGGTCAAGGCCGTTACCTGCGATATGGGCTTTACTACGGATATGAAGGCCTACAAGGCAAATCCTGAGGCCTATCCCGGAACTGTGGCGGACATTTCCACCATCATCCGTCAGGCCGTTACCGGCAAAACCAACTCCCCGGATCTTTACACCGTTATGCAGATTCTGGGCTACGACCGGACTGTGCAGCGGATTCAGGCAGTACTGGACGCCCTGGTATAATAATAAGCCGTTCCGGGCTTTGTCCCGGAACGGCTTTGTTCTATTTATTTCATCATCAGATAGGCAAAATATCCGGCATAAGCCAGGAGAAATACAACGCCATGGATAGGAATGAGTTTTTTCTTGTGAATGCCGGCAATCCACAGCAGCACTCCGGCGCCAATGGCAACAATCGTATCCACAATAAAAGCGGAGGCAAAGGGTACGGAGATAATAACGGAGGAAAGTCCCACCACAAACAGGATGTTGAAAATATTGCTGCCCACAATATTGCCGATGGCAATATCCGCATTGCCCTTTCTGGCGGCCATCACAGAGGTTACCAGCTCCGGCAGAGAGGTTCCCAAAGCCACAATGGTCAAGCCGATAAACCGCTCACTTAAGCCCAGAAGCCGGGCGATGTTGCTGGCGGCATCCACGGAAAAGTTACTGCCTACAATAACGGCAACCAAACCAACGGCTGTCAACAGAAGGCACATCCAGATGGATTGATTTTTAATCTCCTCCCCTTCCAGATGTTCCGGATTCTTTCTGGCATTTATAATCAGATAAGTAAGATAACCGGCAAACACCACCAAAAGCACTATGCCATCCACCAGCGTAATACTGCCGTCCAAGCCCTGAACCAACAGCAGAGCGGTGATGCCCAGCATAAAGGGGATGTCCACCCGGATGGTGGATTTGGCAACAGCCACGGGGGTAATCACCGCTGTCAGGCCAAGAATGATTAAAATATTCAGAATGTTGCTGCCCACGATATTTCCGATGGTAATTTCCGCATTGCCTTTCAAGGCCGCGGAAATACTGACGGCAGCTTCCGGAGCGCTGGTACCCATGGCCACAATGGTCAGTCCGATAATCAGCTGGGGAATCTTGAACTTATTGGCAATGCCCGCCGCGCCATCTACAAACCAGTCGGCTCCCTTTACCAGTAACACAAATCCCAATGCCAGCATAAACAAATTCCATACGATATCCATAAGTAACTCCTTTCATTTTTGCAGGGCATAAAAAATGACCCTGCTGCAATGCCATCACAGCAAAGTCTCGCCGCTTACTTATGTGCCGGATTTGCTCCCTGCAAATCGAGAATGAGGGCAGCATAAACATGTACCTCATGCCAGTTACTCCCTAAGCCAGACTAATATATATTACTTTGCGATTTTTGTCAACAATCTTACTGAACTTTCTTGTATTCCTCAGGGTCTTACCAATTTTTTCTTCCGTGATATCCAATTATAGGTATTGACAAACGCCATGCAAGGAAATATAATAGGCGGGTACCTCACAGGGCAACGGTATTGTCCCCCTTTCATTTGGGCCTGTAGCGCAGCTGGGAGCGCATCACATTCGCATTGTGGGGGTCGTCGGTTCGAATCCGATCAGGTCCACCAAAAATCGACAAGTTCCGCAAGGAGCTTGTCGATTTTTGCTTATTCACTATTCCCTATTCACTCCCCCTTGACCGGCGCAAAAGCGCCACCCCATCATGTGGTCATTCGTCTTATTTTCCTATTTCATTGTTCCATTGATAAGCAAGCGTTTTTTCGCTTGCCCTTTTTTATCGGAAGTTTATCCTGCCAGATAAGCTTGCGGATTTTTTCTTTTTTGCTATAATAAAAGAAAAAGGGGGTATTTTCATGGCTGGAAATCGATGTCCGCACTGCGGAAGTCCCATTCAAATCCGGGGAAACCGCTGGGAATGCGGCTGGTGTGGAGATTTCGGGTCACTCGCTTCCCTGAAAACGCCATCCAGGAACAAGCCCACACCTGCGTCTGTCCCAGGCCTTGGGGAATTGGAAAAAGGCGTGTGGAAAATTCTCAACGGAATCAAAGTCTATTCCCCGGATAATTACAAGGAGCCTGCCTTCCGGCTTGCCCTTTATGCCATGTCCCACGGTCTGCTGAATGCCGGTTCTGCCGGAGGGTACGGTTTATCCCTCGTCCATACTTTTCTGGGAAACTATCCGGTTTTCTCCTATGGGGACTTTCAGAAAGCTGTTTCCGGCGGCACTCCGGTTTTTGGGGACGAATTTTCCCTGTCCAGAGAGGATCTGGGAACATTCTGGAAAAATCTACTTACCCGGCTGCCCACTTTTGAAGCTGCCGATGCCTGGCCCGACTGGCTGACGAATATTTTTGTGGGCTGGAGCGAAGTGGAGAGCCTCTTCCTGGGCTGCTCAGCGGATATGATTTATCCCACCATGACAGAACTGTTCAACGCCCACTGGCGCCAGTACCCCATGCCCCATTTCCATACCGGGGAATTGGGAGCTGCCATACATCACCAGGATTTCTCCGTAAGCGAATGCACCTGCCGGAATTTGCTCTTTGCATCTTTTCCGGAAGTGGCCACTTTTTTCCCACCGGAAAGATTGGAGGATGTGGGTGTGGCAGAAATCCTGGAGGAGATGGCGGGATTCCAGCCCAAAACCGCACTGCAAATGATGAAGCTTCTGCTGGACACGGCACAGCCTCATCTGCAGGAGCCGGAAACGGCTCACACGCTTTTGGGAAATATGCTCTGTGACCTGTGTACCAACTCCGACTTTCTGCCGGTGCTGCTTTACCAGCTGGAAAGGGACGATGTCCTTGCCCGGCAGCTGTTCCAAAGCGCCTATGTTGATTTTCCCCAGGAATGCATTTTGGAAGTCTGCGAGGATTTGGGGCGTTTGCGGCTTACCAGGCATCTGAAGGAGCTGCTGGCGGAAAACCCCTTTTTCCAGGGTTTTTGAAAAAAGATGTTTTCCCCCAATATTCACTTCTTTTTAACTTTCCGTTGACATTTTTCTCATAAAGAATATAATTTATCATATCAGCTTTGCGCTGTAATTATTTAGGAAGTGATGCGCCATGTCCTCTGCCCGTTGCCCCGATTGTTCCGCGCCTCTGCTGATGAAGATGGATGGCAGCAGCGCCGTTTGCCCTCACTGCGGGCGTGAATTTCCATGCGGAACACCGGAATCCGACCCGCCGGCCACAACGGTTCCTTCCCAGCGGCTGGTTCAGTTGGCATCCGCGTTTGAACACGCATTGGGACAATTTATATCTCAAAAATGTGATATTTCCTCCGTGCTTTCCTGTCTCCAGGAGCTTTCCCAGCTTCCCAAATCCTATCAGAATGTTCTTTCTGAGAGATTTGCATATGATTTGATAGATGCCTGCCGCAAGAAAAAGCCTCCTGTTCTTTGGAAGCCCCTGCTCCGGGGAATTGTGGGAGCAGCCCCGGTTTTCCCGGAAACACAGTATCAAAAGGTCATTTGCTGCGCCTTGACCTGTATCGGAAACGACTTGATTTCCCCGGTGGAGCAGGCCCTGATAAACTGGCGGCGGCACCCCGAAGTGCAGAAAAATGAAAATAATGCTTTGGAAATCCTGGAAAACTGCAATACCGCCACGCAGCAGGTTCTGGAAACGCTGGATTGTGAATTTCTGGCAAAGCATCAGGAATTGTTTGAAGCACCCTTAATGGAGCTGTTTGAACGCTTGAACAGCATCAGTTGGGATGTGGAAGCGCTTTCCTGTTTGCGGCCGGTTCCCGGAAATCCCCGCCAATACGAACAGTACCCTTTTTTGCCCAGCACCAACCACATTACCCAGCGCAGCACCCTATTCCAAAACCGGAGTATTGTAGATAACAGAAAGTACCAACTCCGGCACGGCTGCATCCGGGTTCGGCAGCAGCGAAAGGACGCCTATTGGCAGGCGCACCCGGAACAGCGTATGGAACTGGAAAATCGCTGGGTGGAGCTGCGGATGAACATTGCCGCTCTGCGGCGGAAAATCAGTCTGAGCCCCCAGATTGCCAGAATGCAGGAAATCCAGAGCGAGTTAAACCGACTCGCAGCGGAGTCCGCCTCTCTTGGTTTGCTGCAATACCGGCAAAAAACGGAAATCCGTGCCAGAGAAGCGGCGCTGAACGAAGAATTTTCCCGGTTGGACCAGCAATTCAACGAGTTGGAAAAAGAAGCGCGAAATCAAGTTTATGTCTTGCAAGAGGAATTGGATCGAGTCGCCAAAGAACTGGATGGTGTGGTATCCTGACCCTGCGATCCCATATCAAAAAGCCGGCCGGGTTGCCTTTCCATGGCAATCCGGCCGGCTTATTGGTTAAAGAAATCCACCGGCACTGCCGGTGGTTTTCTTTAACCAATAAAAGGTCAGGCAGCGACGCTTCCTGACCTTTCATATCAAACCAACACACAGTTCATATAATACAGCGCAATGGGTACCCCCAGGGTAAACACGCTGATCAGGAAGGGATAGGTCATCCGCTTGGAAAGGAACATCATTAAGACGCACAAAGCGGTAATGGCCAAAGGCCCCATCACAGCAACATTTTTATCCAGCATCTGGGACGCAATTACAAGCGCCCCGTCCTGAATTTTGGGAATCGATATGGCAATCTGAGCCGGCAGGGAACGGGCGTTGCGCAATGCCAGAATCACCGCCGCAACTCCTACGGGAATCCCCAGAAGCAAACTGCGAAGCCGGTAAATCCACAGCCCGGCGGTATGAAGCACTCTGCCGGTCTTCTCCCTTCCCGGACGGGTCCTTTCCATAAACCCATTCCATTTATCCTTCATATCAGAGAAAAAACTCTTTTTCTTATCCATAAAGCCACCTCCGGCGGAAATCTTCTTGTATCATAGCATAAAAAGGCCCATTTGACAAGAGATGTATTACTGTCCGGATAATTGGACATTTTTTATTGTATCCTGTTGTAAAAGGAGGATGTTACACAATGAAATCCGTTTCTACTTACACCCGAAGCAAAAACCGCGAATATATTCCCTATCCCAACTGCGCCACCCGGCAGGAGATTCTGGACAAATGCCTGAATCGTCTGCTGATTGTGGTTTCCTGCCTGGGCTTTGCCGGGATCATCCTGTTTCTGGTAGCCATGTCCTGAAAGGCTTTTGCACAAACCGTCACTTTTGAAGCAAATCTTCCGGGTGCAGAAGCCAACAGCCCTGAATTTGGTTTTCTTCAATGAGCAGCATACCGGCAGAGCCGCCATAGGAGCCGCAAGCGCCGGGATTCAGCACCCACAGTCCATCCCGCTCCCGGTAGCACTCCGCCCGGTGGGTGTGTCCATAGAGCACCGCCTGAGCTCCCTCTTTTCTGGCCTCTTTCAAAAGGCGGTCCGTGGAAGATTTCACCCCATGCAGGTGGCCATGGGTCATATAGATCTGTACCCCGGCAATGTTACAGGAAAGAATCCCGGGGACGGACTCAGTCATGCGGTAATAATCGCAGTTTCCCGGCACACGATAATTGGGGACTCCCGGGAACTCCTCTGCAATTGCCTCTCCATCTTCATAGTAATCCCCCAGGTGGATGAACGCATCCGGCTTGATTCGCTCCATACACAGCCGCATGAAACTTCTGGCGGCGTGGGAATCGGAAAACACCAAAATTTTCATAAGTCACCTACTGTTCTATTCCCGCATATAGTATTAACAGCAGAGCGTAAATCGACACTCTGATATGTGCCTATTATAGCAGGAAAAATGACAGGAGGCAATCGAATGCAGAAAAATTCATCGGATTTTTCCATGCAGGAGGCCCTGCGTCTGGCAAAAAGTCCTACCGGGCAGCGGCTTCTTGCCATGCTTCAGCAATATGACGCCGGGACGCTGGAAAAGGCAGCCGCCCAGGCCTCTCAGGGCAACTCCGGCGCAGCCAGGGAAACTTTGCAGACCCTCCTGGCTTCCCCCCAAATGCAAGCCATGCTTCAGCAGCTGAGGAGGGAACAAAATGGATGATTTAGAGGAAAAGCTGGGGGCAATTTTATCCGACCCGAAGGCCATGGAGCAGATTTACTCCATGGCGCAGGCGTTGGGGCAATCCCCTCCTGAGCAATCCCAAAACGAAGCTGTCCAGAAGAGTTTTTCCGGGCTGGAGGGAATTGACCCCGGTATGCTGAAAACCATATCCGGTATTGCGTCTCAGGGGCAAATCTCTTCCCAGGAGCATGATTTATTATGCGCTCTGCGTCCATATCTGGCTCCACGCCGCATTGAAAAACTGGAAAAGGCCATGCGCGCAGCCAAAATGGCCTCGATAGCCTCTGCCTTTCTGGGCAATTCCCAAAATCAACCCGGCAGGTGATTCCCATGTATAATCGATATATTCCTCAGCCTGACGGCTCCTACCAACGAAAGCGGATGCCGGAACCCCAAGCCCCCCCTCCAGCCGCACCCCATCCCTTCCCTCCGTCTCAACCAAAACAACCTGTCCCCGTCAATCCCCAGCCGCAGCAAGTCCAAATGCAAAATGGCATCGGAAGCGGTAACCTCTCTGCCTTTTTCCGGCAGTTCCTTCCCGGAAACTTTGAAACCGGTGACCTGATTGTGGTTCTGCTTTTGCTGCTGATGGCGGGGGACAGCAAGGAAAATCAAAACAACGCCCTTCTCACACTTGCGCTTTACTTCCTTATGTAAATTTTTTTAATTCTTTTACTGGCGGTTTGTAAAAAGCATATTGGTTTTTCTCTGTTTTTTTGTTGGTATTTCTGGGCGCTTTGTATTGCAATTTTCATAAGGACAATGGTATAATGTGGTATATTGGCTCATGGCGCGGCTATGGGTAGATAAAGAATAAAGTGAGGTATTCTCGGATGATTGCGTATGAGGACAACATCAAAATTTTCTGCGGTACGGCCAGTCGCAGCTTTGCAGAGACCGTCTGCAAGGAGTTGCAGCTTCCCATGGGGGCCGGTGTGGTAAGCTCCTTTGCCGATGGAGAGGTTTCTGTTACTCTGGAGGAGACTGTACGCGGCGCAGATGTCTTCCTGATCAATTCCACCTGTAAGCCCGTAAACGACAATCTCATGGAGCTGTTGATTATGATTGACGCTTGCCGCCGCGCATCCGCCGGTCGTATCACCGCTGTCATTCCTTATTTTGGCTATGCCCGTCAGGACCGCAAAGCCAAGAGCCGTGATCCCATCTCTTCCAAGCTGGTGGCCAATATGCTCACCGCTGCCGGCGCAAATCGTGTGCTGACTATGGATTTGCACGCCGCCCAGATTCAGGGCTTCTTTGATATCCCTGTGGACCATCTGCTGGGCAACCCCACCTTTGTCCACTATTACATGAATAAGTTCCCGGAAAATCAGTACAACCACGACGATTTTGTGGTGGTATCTCCCGATGTAGGTTCCGTGGGCCGCGCCCGTGCTTTCGCCGGGAAGGTGCACATGGGACTGGCCATCGTTGACAAGCGCCGCCCCAAGGCCAACGTGTGTGAGGTTATGAATGTCATCGGCGATGTTCGGGATAAAACCTGCATTCTGTATGACGATCTGGTGGATACTGCCGGTTCTCTGTGCAACGCTGCCAAGGCGCTGGTAGAGATTGGCGGCGCCAAGGAGGTCTACGCATGCGCTACCCACGGCGTTCTCTCCGGCCCTGCCTTTGAGCGGATTGAGAACAGCCCCATCAAGGAACTTGTCATTCACAACACCATCCCCCTGCCTGATAACTGCACCTGCAAGAAAATCAAACAGCTGGATGTGGCTCCCATTTTTGCCCGTGCCATTTCCCACATTCACGGCGCCACCTCCATCGCTGACCTGTTCTAAAAGCGGTGTTGGAAAAGGAAAACGGAGCCTGGCTCATTGTGGGCTTGGGAAACCCAGGCCCGGAATATGCAAAAACACGGCATAACTGCGGTTTCCGTGCTTTGGATATTCTGGCGCGGAAGCTGGGCTGCAAAGTTGACAGGGGAAAGTTCGAAGGCCTTTATGGGCAGACAACCTATGACGGCCACAAGCTGTATCTTCTCAAGCCTCTGACCTATATGAATCTGTCAGGCCGGTCTGTGTTGCAGCTTTCTGCCTATTTCAATATCCCGCCCCAGCGGATTGTGGTGATTTTCGACGACATTTCCCTGAACATCGGCCGGCTTCGGATTCGGGGCAGCGGTTCCGCCGGCGGGCATAACGGAATCAAATCCATCATCTCCCAGTTGGGAAGTCAGGACTTCCCCAGAGTGAAAGTGGGCGTTGGCGCCAAACCTAACCCGGACTTTGACCTGGCCGACTGGGTATTGTCCGCTTTCTCCGCTTCGGAGGAAAAGGCCTTGCAAGAGGCCTTGGAGCGGGCTGCGGACGCCGCTTTGTGCATTGTCTCCCACGGCACGATGGAGGCCGCAAACCGCTTCAACGCCGCAGGAAAATAAGGGAACCTCTGAATAAATCGTCTGCGGCTGAACAGCGGATCTTTTTCCCCATCCATGCAGAATGAAAAACAGGAAATACATACAGTATTCCGCTGTTTCTTGCCGATTTAATCAGAGTTTCCTAAGAATATTGTCATAACGACACGGAAAGGGGCCTATGTTCCCCTTTCCGCGTTGTTGCGTGGAGAAAAATTTATGAGTGAGGTTGGCCAATGGATAAGCTCCTTTCCGTACTGAAGACCCTTCCTGAATACAACGAGCTTCTGTCTGAGCTGAGCCAGAACCATCCGGCGGCTGTCACAGGCATCGGACAAATCAACCGCAGCCACATTCTGGCTGCGGTCAGCGCCCATTGCGAACGGCCCCTGGTGATTCTCTGTCAGGATGACATGGGCGCAAAGCGCCTGCAAGATGAACTGGCGGCTTTTTTGGGCTATACGCCCCCTGCCCTGCCCGGCAGAGAGCTGACCTTGTATGACAACACCGTGGTTTCCCGGCAGTGGGAGCAAAAGCGGATTCGCCAGTTTTCCGATTTGCAATCCGGGGCCACCCAGGTGCAGATTCTATCCTGGGAGTCCATGAGCCTGCGTACCATGCCGCCCCAGGTGTTGGAGGATTGTGTCTTCACCCTGCGTACCGGAGGCACTTACGCCTTGGAGGAGCTGACCCGGAAACTCACCGCCTGCGGGTACAGCCGGTGCAGCATAGTGGAAGGCCCCGGGCAGTTTTCCGTCCGGGGCGGCATTCTGGATATTTTCTCCCCTGCCTGTGACCGCCCGGTCCGGGCCGAGTTCTTCGGGGATGAGCTGGACACCATGGGATTCTTTGACCCCATCACCCAGCGGCGAATCGAAAACGCGGAAAGCATTTCCGTCCTTCCTGTGGGGGAAACCCAGCTGGGTTTGCACCCCCAGGGAATTCCGGGTCTGTGTCAGGATATCGGCTCTCTGCTGACCCGGCAAAAGCGGAGGAAAAATCCCAATCAGGAGCTGATACGCACCCTGGAGCGGGATTTGGAGAAGTTGGAAAACGGTGCTGGGCACCCTGCCGCCGACCGGTATATGGCATTGGTGTACCCGGATTTTACTACCGCTTTCGACTACATTCCGGACAATGCACTTATCGCTCTCTGCGACCAGGGAAGCATCCACAGAGCCGCCCGCTCCAGGACCGGGGAGGTGGGGATGCAGCTGGACGGTCTTCTCCAGGCCGGTCTTGCCGCCGGAGAGCTTTGCGATTATGTGTGGCAGTGGGAGGACTTCTGCCATGCCCTGAAAAAGCGGTGTGTCCTTTACCTGGACGCTTTCGGCGGCGCCTCATATCCCGCCGACTGCCCGCCCAAAGCCCTGTATCCCATTACCGGAAAGCAGCTGCCCGGATACGGCGGCAATATGGATACCGTCGTTTCCGACCTTTCCCACTACCAGAAGATGGACTTTGCCACATTGGTACTCTGCGGCACCAAGCGGCGCTGCGAACTGCTGCAGCAAATGCTGGGCGAAAAAGGTCTGAGCGCATTTTTGTGCGTTCCTCTCACCGCCATGCCCAAACCCGGGCAGATTTTGCTCACCGACGGCACGCTCCCATTTGGCATGGAATACCCGGCTGCCAAACTGGCGGTTTTGACCGAGGGGCAGCTGGTAGCCAAAACGGCTCCCAAGATAAAGCCCAAGGTCAAAAAGGACGCAACCAACCGGCAAAAGCTCAGCGCCTTCACCGACCTCACTCCCGGCGACCTGGTGGTACACGATAACTACGGCATCGGCCGTTTTGTGGGAATGGAACAAATCCGCATCGAGGGGGCCATCAAGGATTATATTAAAATTGCCTACCAGGGTACGGATACCCTGTTTGTCCCCGCGACCCAACTGGATCTTGTAAGTAAATATATCGGCGGCGGTCCGGATAACGGCAATGTTCGCCTCAATAAAATCGGGACCGACGCCTGGCAGAAGTCCAAGGCCAAGGCCCGGAAAGCCGCAAAGGATATGGCCGGTGAGCTGATTCAGCTGTACGCAGCCAGAAAGCGCCAGCCAGGCTATGCCTTCTCACCGGACTCTCCCTGGCAGCGGGAATTTGAGGACAACTTCCCCTATCCGGAAACGGACGACCAGCTCCGCTGCATTTCGGAAATCAAGGGAGATATGGAGTCGCCGGTTCCCATGGACCGGCTCCTATGCGGCGATGTGGGCTTTGGAAAAACGGAAGTAGCCCTTCGGGCGGTGATGAAGGCCATTATGGACGGGAAGCAGGTGGCCATTCTGGTGCCCACAACCGTCCTGGCCCAGCAGCACTATCAGACCGCCGTGGCACGGTTCCGGGGCTTCCCGGTGAATGTGGATGTGCTCAGCCGCTTCCGTTCCGCCAATGAGCAAAAAAGGACTTTGCAGAAGCTCCGGGCCGGACAGGTGGATTTGATTATCGGCACCCATAAGCTCCTGCAAAAAAGTGTGGAATTCAAGGATTTGGGGCTGCTGATTATTGATGAGGAGCAGCGCTTTGGCGTTGCCCATAAGGAGCGTCTGAAGGAAATTTCCAAGGGTGTGGATGTACTCACCCTCTCCGCCACCCCCATTCCCCGCACCCTGAACATGGCCCTGTCGGGAATCCGGGATATGTCCACCATCGAAGAGCCTCCTTCCGACCGTTACCCGGTACAGACCTATGTACTGGAGCACAGCACCGGTGTATTACCTACACAACCAGGTGGAGACCATTGACCAATGCGCCTCTGCCATCCAGCGGAGAATCCCGGACATTACCGTAGGCGTTGCCCACGGCCAGATGACCGAGGCCGCCCTCAGCGATGTTATGCACGCCATGGCGGATGGGGATATTCAGGTTCTGGTATGCACCACCATCATCGAAACCGGTCTGGACATCCCCAACGCCAACACCCTGATCATCGAAAACGCCGACCGGTTCGGTCTGAGCCAGCTGCATCAGCTCCGGGGACGGGTGGGGCGCTCTACCCGGCATGCCTACGCCTACTTCACCTACCGCCCCGACAAGTCCCTGACGGAGATTGCGGAAAAACGGCTGTCCGCCATTCGGGATTTCGCGGAATTCGGCTCCGGTTTCAAAATCGCCATGCGGGATTTGGAGATTCGGGGCTCCGGAAATCTGTTGGGCGCCGAGCAATCCGGTCATATGATGTCCGTGGGGTACGATATGTACCTGAAGCTGCTGGATGAGGCCATTCTGGAGGAAAAGGGTGAAAAGCCCAGGGAGCCGGAGTGCACAGCTGACTTGAATATTACCGCAAATATTGACCCGGTCTATGTTTCCCAGGGAGAGGAACGGATGGATTTGTACCGCCGTATGGCAGCCATTCGCTCCCAGGAGGATGCGGATGATTTGCTGGATGAAATCATCGACCGGTACGGCGATCCGCCCAAGGGCGTGCTGAACCTGGTGGATGTGGCGCTGCTCCGGGCCAAAGCCAAAGCAGTCCACATCCGGGACATCCGGCAAAAAGCCGGGGAGATCCAATTTGTCCTTACCAGTATGGATTTTTCCGCTCTGACCCGAGTAAGCGAACAGCCGGAATACAAGAATCGTTTGCAGCTGGTGGCTGCCGCCAAGGAGCCTACCATGCGGCTGACCCTCACCAAGGGTGTGGACAGTCTGCGCCAATGCAAGGCCTTCGTGGAAAAATATGCCCAGGCCCTGAATTGTTAACACTTTGGCTTTCCTTTCTTTTGTATTTGTGATAAAATACCCACACAGAAAATGAAACAAGGAGTGTGAATTCTATGGCTGAACCTAAGAAGAAACCAACTTCCAAAAAATCTGAGGAAACACAGCTGGAAGACGCATATGCCAATATAACCCGCAGAAAAAATCAACCCGCCGGCAAGTATGCCGCCCAAAATCCCGATGGGCAGACTGCCCGGAAAGTCACCATCATCGCCATCAGCGTCACCGCTGCTTTTCTCCTCGTTCTAACGGTAATCCTGGTGTTGACGCTGGGGAAAAATGACACTCCCCAGCAGAATACCCCCAATTTGACCGTGGCCGGTGTGAATATTTCCGGAATGTCTCAGGACGAAGCCAAGGAAGCCATTTCCTCCGCCGCCGACACCCTGTATGACAACTGCTCCATGGAGATTCACCTGGGAGAATACACCATACAGCTTACATCCCAAGACATCCAGGCCAGACTGGACCTGGATAGACTGATGGAGGGTATCCAAAACTCCTCCGTCAAAGCCGGTGCGTTTGACATCGCCCCCTATCTGGTGGTAAACGAGGAAGGGATTGCGGCCGCTATCGAAAAGCAGTGGGAGCCAATTGCCAATCAAAAAACCGCACCCTCCTGGACATTGGAAGGCCCAGCGCCGGATTTGACAAAGGAAGAGGCGGAAATCGAGTGCCAGACCCTTGTCATCACCCTGGGGGCAGGCCACAAAGAACTGGATACCCAGGCACTTTATGAAGAAGTGGTAAATAATCTGGCAAAGGGTATTTTTTCCATGGACTTTTCCTATACAACCCAGGAACCGGAGGCCCCGGACCTGGAGGCAATCCACCAGGAGCTGACCACCGAACCGGAAGATGCCCAGATGGATATGGAAACCTTTGAAGTATCCCCCCATCATTACGGCTATACCTTCGACCTGGAGGCTGCCCAAAAGCAGCTGGAAGCTCTGGGTAATGCGGCGGTGTTGAAAATTCCCATGGTTCTCACGCCCCCCGAGAAAACCACGGAGGATTTGGAGGGGCTTTTGTTCCGAGATACCCTGGGCACCTTCACAGCCAAGAGCGCCAGCATCCCCGATGGGCGGGATGTGAATCTGAAGCTTTCCTGTGAAGCCCTCAACGGAATTGTGCTGAAGCCCGGCGAAGTGCTGGCCTACAACGAAACCCTTGGAGAACGGACTCCGGACAAAGGCTGGAAACCCGCTGCCAGCTATGAGGGCACCTCCACGGTGATGACCTATGGCGGCGGAATCTGCCAGACCTCCTCTGCTCTCTACTACTGTGCGTTAGTAGCGGACCTGGAAATCGTGCAGCGCCACAGCCACACTTTCATTTCCAGCTATGTTCCCTTCGGCATGGATGCTACCGTAGCCTGGGGCGGCCCGGATTTGAAAATCAAGAATAATACGGAGTATCCCATCCGTATTGAAGCAGCTGCCAGCGGCGGCTCCGTCACCGTCAGTCTGATTGGCACCGACACCAAGGATTACTACATTGAAATGACCTATCAGATCGATTGGAAAGAGCCTTATAGCACCATCTATGAGGAAATGACAGACCAGAACCCGGAAGGGTATCTGGACGGAGATGTGATTATCACCCCTTATACCGGCTACAAGATTACCACCTACAAATGCAAGTACGACAAGCAGACAAAGGCGCTGATCAGCAAGGACAAGGAAGTCACCTCCATTTACTCCAAGCGAGACCAGGTTATCTGCAAAATTGTGGAACCGGAAACCGTACCCCCCACTACCCAGGAAACCGTTCCCAGCGGACCTGTGCAGGAAGACGGGGCGTAATACAGACAAAAAAGAGGTATCGGCCAAGCCGATACCTCACAGACTGTCAATAAAGTCCCAAACCGGCAAAAGCAAAAGGAAATGGGCTTTCTTCCCTCTATGAAGGATTGGGAGGGAAACCAGGGGATTCTCCCAATAGTTTGCTTGTCTTTGTGCCTTTCTTGACAGTCTGCCAGCGTGTCAAAAAGGTTTTTTGACACGCTGAGAGGTATCGGCCAAGCCGATACCTCATTTTTGATCCAAATCAGGCGTTTTTCACTTTTACATCCAGGTGATAATCCACCTGTCCGGCAGCGGATTGCTCGATTTCGATCCCATAAACCAAATCTACCGTTCCGCCGTCCTCCGTCAGACTGCTGCGGATTTTGTTTGCACAAACTGTAATCATCAGTGCGCCAAACTCCAGCTGGTAAAGAGAATCGTGGTGAACCCCCTCCCGGAAAACCATGTGGGAGTTGAGCTTCCCGGTCCTTTTCAGCTCTACCTGCTCCGGCTCCACGGAAAATTCCGTAGTCACACCGGAAAGGCCGGTCAGATCGCTTTCCTCGTAGCGGATAATCCAGCCCCGCTCTGTGGATTCCATGGTTCCATCCGTCACCAGCTCAATTACTTCCGGCTCCTGGTCCACATAGCTCTGCCGTCCCCGCAGACTCAGAACCACATCCTTTTTCATTTGCAGGCCTCCATCGCCAGCTGCAGCAGCTCGTCAATCAGCTGCTCATAGGGGATGCCGCTGGCCGCAAACAGCTTGGGATACATGGAAATGGAGGTGAAACCGGGAATGGTGTTGATTTCGTTGAACACCACCCGGTTATCTTCATCGGTAACGAAGAAGTCTACCCGGCTCAGGCCCTGGCAGCCGATTGCGGAGTAAATCCGTACTGCCTGATCCCGAACCTGCTCTGCCACATCCTCCGGAATCCGGGCAGGGATGTACGCCACGGAAGTGTCGGTGATATACTTTGCCTCATAATCATAAAATTCCGCTCCGGAATCAATCTCTCCGCAGATGGAAGCCACCGGGCTGTCGTTGCCCATGACGGCGACTTCAATTTCCTTACCGCAGATAAATTCCTCCACCAGAATCTTGTTGTCATATACGCCGGCAGAAAGCAGCGCATCCATAAGCGCCGCCCGATTCCCAGCCTTGGATACGCCCACAGAAGACCCGGTTCCCGCAGGCTTTACAAACACAGGATAGGAAAACCGGGTTTCCAGCTGATCCACAATCTGCTCAATGCGATTATTCAAGTCGCCGTTGCGTACCAGCTGCCACTTTGCCTGGGTAATCCCTACATTGTCCGCCACCAGCTTGGTCAGGGTTTTGTCCATGGCCACCGCGGAGGCAGATACATGGGATCCTACATATGGGATGCCGGCCACTTGCAGCAAACCCTGCATTGCGCCGTCCTCACCGTTCTCCCCGTGGAGAACCGGGAATACCACATCTACGGACTGCCGCACCACACAATCTCCCTCAAAGCACAAAAGGCCCTGTCCACGAATGGGAGAAATGGCAGCGGGGCGGTTGGAAGGATGCTCCACCCACAAGCCGCTGGGCAGCTGGGAATAGTCGTGCCCGCCATAAAGAATCCATGCGCCCTCTTTTGTAATTCCCACAGGAAGAATATTGTACTTTTCAGCAGACATATGGTTCAGCACCGACTCCGCGGAGCGCAGCGAAACCTCATGCTCCGGACTCATGCCGCCGAACAGCACCAACACATTGATTTTACGCATACGTTACCTCCAAACTCCCGATACTTCAGATTGCATCCTTCAAAAGCGCTTCGCCCGCCCGGTAAATGTCACCGGCTCCCACGGTCAGAATCACATCCCCCTCCCGGGCAATGGAGCCAAGATACGAGGTGACCTCCGGCAGTGTTTCGCAGTATACGGCCCCGGGAATTCGATCCGCCAAATCCTTGGAAGAAATCCCCACGGTATTGCGTTCCCGGGCGGCATAAATCTCCGCCAGGACGACCTTATCCACCCGCTTCAGCTGCCGTACGAAATCAGAAAACAGCGCTCTGGTTCTGGTATAGGTATGGGGCTGGAACGCCAGAATCACCCGGTCATAGTGCATGGTAGCCACAGCGTCGATGGTCGCTGCCAGCTCGTCCGGATGATGGGCATAGTCGTCATAAATGTCCGCACCCCGGTAACTGCCCTTATACTGCATCCGCCGCTCCGCTCCGGAAAAGGTTGCAAGCCCCTTGGTAACAGCTTTACCCGGTATACCCAGCATCCAGGCCGCGCCGGCGGCGCCAATGGCATTAAGCGCATTGTGCCGGCCCAGTACATTCAAATCCAGGTGGGTATAAAATTTGCCGTCACAGTAGACATCCAGATGCCGCCAATCGGGGTGGATATTCTCCCCATGTACCCGGTTGCTGGAATTCAGGCCGAAGCTTACATAGTCCAGACCTTCCAGGGCTTCCCGTACATGGGGGTCATCCCCGTTGGCAAGAATGCCGCCGCTGGACAGCTGGGCAAATTTCCGGAAAGATTTCTGAATATCCGCCAAATCCTTAAAGTAATCCAAATGATCTGCTTCAATATTCAAAATCACCGACAAGGTGGGAAAGAAATTCAAGAAAGAGTCACAGTATTCGCAGCTCTCCAGGATGATAGTATCCCCCTGCCCTACCCGGTGCCCGGCCCGCAGCAGAGGCAGGTAACCGCCTATCATCACCGTAGGGTCCGCATCCGCCGCCATAAGGATATGGGTTACCATGGAGGTGGTAGTGGTCTTCCCGTGGGTGCCAGCCACACACACGGCATTTTTATATGCCTGCATAATGACGCCCCAGGCCTGTGCCCGTTCAAAAACCGGGATCCCCGCCACCCGGGCAGCCGCAATTTCCGGATTGTCGTTATGGGCGGCGGCGGTACGGATAATGCAGTCAGCTCCCTGGATATTCTCCTGCCGGTGGCCGATATATACCTGAATGCCCTTGGCAATCAGCTCGTCCGTAGAAACCGAGGAATTCATATCGGAGCCGGTCACCGTCAAGCCCATTCCCTGAAGCACAAGTCCCAGGGGACGCATGGACACACCGCCGATTCCGATAAGATGCACCCGCTTCCCTGGCTTGAGATATTTTTTTAATTCTTCACATTTTTTTTGCATAGGGTCACACCCTCCGAGTTTATTAACCTTAGTATTATATAATAGTTTTCAATTTTTTACAACACAAATTTCTGCGACCCGTCATGACTCCCCCGCATTCCAATATTCACTAAATATATTCATTTATACAATGTATATTTTTTGTATATATAGGAATATTCACAAAGATTCTGAATATTTCTATTGACTATCACCAGGAATCCCTTATCCAACCTTTTAGTTTTGTATTTTTTTACAGTTGACGGTGAATATTATTCGTAATATAATACACACATAGATTCCCCCGAAAGTATTGGGATTTGAAAAGGAGAAATGGTTATGAAAAAGTTAATTGCCCTGGCACTTTCTGCTCTGATGCTTCTGGGTATGCTGGCAGGCTGCGCCCCCAAGGAGACCCAGGATGACACCGACTACTCCTCCATGACCCTGGAAGAGCTGATTCCTCTGATTGAGACCGTAAATGAAGGTAAGCTGACCATGGTAACCAGCCCGGACTTCGCTCCCTATGAGTTCTATGCTCTGGATGAGAACGACAACCCCACCCTGGCCGGTTTTGATATTGCCCTGGCTCAGTACATCGCCGACAAGCTGGAGCTTGAGCTGGAGATCATCCCCATGGACTTTAAGGGCACTATCACGGAGCTTGCCGCAAAGAAGGCAGACATCGGCATGGCCGGCTATTCCCCCGACCCCGAACGGGAAGACGCCATGGATTTCTCCGACATTTACTACACAGGCGGTCAGTCCTTTGTGACTGTCAAGGCCAATGCCGATCTGTTCCCCGATCTGGCTTCCACCAACAAAGCTGAGTATCAGATTGGCGCCCAGCTGGGCTCCATTCAGGCAGACCTGGCCAAGGAAAACTCTCCCGATGCGGATATCGTGGAGCTGAGCAAGGTTACGGACATCATTGCAGAGCTCCTCTCCGGCAAGTTGGATGGTGCTTACATCGAAACCCTCCCCGCCCAGGCCTACGCCAAGAACTACCCGGACCTGGCTGTGATTCTGGATGTTCCCTATGAGTCTGAAGGCAGTGTTATCGGCGTTTCCAAGGGCAACGGCGCTTTGCTCGCCGCCATCAACCTGTGCATCAAGGACGCCCTGGCCGACGGCTCTCTGGAGAAATTCGTAACCGAAGCCTCCGAGCTGGCCTCCGGCAACATCCACGAAGGCCTGCTGGAGGAGGACACTCCCGCTGAGTCCACCGAGCCCACCGAATAAACTTTAAAATATCTGCCCCTCCCCGGAAGGCTGTCCTTCCGGGGTAGTGGCGCGAAAGGAGAATTTCTTTTGATTTCCTGGGATAATTTTCTGAAAACCTTTAAGTACATGCAGCTTTTCTGGGAGGGTTTGGTCTGCACCATTTCCCTTTCTGCCCTGTCTGTTGTGGCGGGTTTCATCCTGGCACTGGTTCTTGCCACCATGCGCCTTGCAAAATTCAAGCCTCTCAGATTTGTTGCCACCACCTATGTGGAGTTGTTCCGGGCAACGCCCATGATGGTGCAGCTGTTCCTCATCTATCACGTGGCCTTGGCCGGTGTCTCTCTGCCCACCTTTAAGCTTTTCGGCTTCATTCGTTTTGAACGGTTTATCCCCGGCGTGATTGCCCTGTCCCTGAACTCCGGCGCATATCTGTGTGAAATTGTCCGCTCCGGCATTCAGTCTGTGGATTTGGGCCAGACAGAAGCCGCCCGGAGTCTGGGTCTTACCGCATGGCAGAATATGCGCTATATTGTGCTGCCCCAGGCCATGAAAAATATTCTGCCGGCCATTGCCAATGAATTTGTAACGATAATCAAGGAATCCTCCATCGCCTGGACCATCGGTGTTCAGGATATTATGGGTGCCGTCAACTCTGTAACGGC
Organism: uncultured Eubacteriales bacterium; assembly: GCA_949293985.1. Lineage (GTDB taxonomy): Bacteria > Bacillota > Clostridia > Oscillospirales > Oscillospiraceae > Faecousia. Next base: position 26,007 of record CASFFN010000021.1, read on the forward strand.
CGCAACCTTCTCTATGGCAGAGCCCCTGATTGTAGCAACCTGCATTTATTTCTGTCTGACCTTCCCCACCTCGAAGGTGATTCAGCACTTTGAAAGGAAGATGAGCCGTGGCGACAAACGATAAGCTGATTCAAGTAAAACACGTCCGGAAAACCTACAACAAAGGCACGCTCCACGCCCTGAACGACGTTTCCGTGGACATCAACAAGGGAGATGTGGTGGCCATTATCGGGCCCTCCGGTTCCGGCAAGAGTACCCTGCTGCGGAGTATGAACCTGCTGGAAACCCTCAATGAAGGTGAGATTATCTTCCATGGTATTGACATTACCAAGGATAGCTACAAGGACCCAAAAACCGGGAAGAAGGTCAAAGTGGATATCAATGTTCACCGGCAGAAGATGGGCATGGTGTTCCAGCATTTTAACCTTTTCCCCCACAAGACCATTCTGGACAACATGATCTTGGCTCCGGTAAAGGTAAAGCATATGCCGGTGAATGAAGCCAAGGAAAAGGCGTTGGCCCTTTTGAACCGCGTGGGTCTGGGAGATCGGGGAGACGCGTACCCCATACAGCTTTCCGGCGGCCAGAAGCAGCGTGTTGCCATTGTCCGGGCTATGATGATGGAGCCGGAGGTTATGCTGTTTGACGAGCCTACCTCCGCCTTGGATCCGGAGATGGTAGGTGAAGTGCTCTCCGTTATCCGGGAATTGGCGGACGCTGGCATGACCATGGTCATCGTCACCCACGAAATGGGCTTTGCCCGGGAAGTCGCCAATCGTGTCTTATTCATGGATGCGGGCAAGCTGGTGGAGCAGGGAACTCCCCAGGAAATCTTCGGCAATCCCCAAAATCCCCGTCTGAAGGACTTTTTGTCCAAGGTACTTTGATAAGCAAGAAGCAGCCAGGATTTCAAGAAGATTTCCTGGCTGCTTTTTACGGCATTTCCGATACCACCAGCAGCACCCTGCTATAGCCGGACGCATAGTTAGGCAACGGCAGAATTGTTTCTTCTCCAGCATCCAGGCTTCCGGCATACGCCTGATAGGTCAAGCCGCCGAAATAGAATCCCAGCTCCTTGTAATAGGTCTTATAAAAAACGGTAATGTCCCTCACCGTATCAAGGCCGGTGTTCACAAGCCGCAGGCCTTTTCCTTCCCAATCCGCAAAGGCAATGGCCTGCGCCGGCGGTGTTTCCAGCACCTCAAACTTTGCTTCCGCTTTGAAAACTTTCTGCTTGGTGTATACTGCCTTCTCCTGGGCCAGAATCATAGTCCGTTCCCCAGCCGGAAGGTATGTCCCGGAAAAGACAAGGTCTCCTCCATCCGTGACCAGGGTGATTTCCAGATCCTTCAGCATTTTATCCCCGCCGTTGTAGAGAAGAATTGCCGCCCCGTCGGCAACCGGTTCCATGCTTTCGTCCTCCGGATACAGACCTTCATATCCTGTGACCATCTCAAGCCACAAATCATTCCCCAAGCAGTAAGGGAATGTGAGTTCCTGCGAAAAGTCGCCCACCGTTTCCGGTTGGGTATCCAGCACCGCAACAGGCGCTCCCTGCCCACCGGCGCTTATAGAGGCCTGAGCAATCAGCAGTCCCCCAGACAGAACCGCACCCGTCATACCTAAAATCAGCAGCAAACTCCGCCAAACCATCACTTTTAAAGTCATCATTGGATTCTCCTTCCTTCCAGTTTTTACAGTATATATAGGACTATCCGGTGGATTCAAGGGAATCAACGCCAACGCGCGTCAGAGATTTCCCCGCCAAAGTGACCCTTTTATGGAAATACCGGCAGCACAATCCCAAATGCTGCCAGGAAGGAAGAAAATTGCAAAAGAAAAAAGCAGATGCTTGACAGCATCTGCTTTTTATGGAGCGGGTGACGAGGCTCGAACTCGCTACCTCCACCTTGGCAAGGTGGCGCTCTACCGGATGAGCTACACCCGCGGAACAAGAAGAATTATAACACATTTTTTTCATAAGTCAACACTTTTTTTCAAAAATGCAAATAATTCTTCCTGAAGCCAATTCTGATGTTATCCGGGTGTTTCCGTCGGTTCTTCCTCTGTAGGAACCGACTCCTGGGGAAGCGTCGGCTCTTCCTCTGTGGAAATCGACTCCTGGGGAAGGGTCTCCCCTTCCGTTTCTTCCTCCGGATTCTGGGTCTCCTGGGTTGGCTCCGTGGGGATTTGCTCGCCGGCAGGCGGCCCATCCTCGCCATATGCCGAGTAGTCCCATACATATCCGGTCATCTGATCAAAAGTCTTTAGCTGGTAGGTTTGATTCTTCCAGCATTGCACCAGGTCCAGATAGTAATAAATACCATCAATGCATATCGCGTTCCAGCACCAGGCCTCCCCGTTCCGGGTTCCCGTAATCGTCTCACAGTCCAGCCCCACCCAGCGGCAAAGGGCGGCAAACACCTCCGCAAATGCCTTGCTGTCTCCGACGCCATACCGAAGGACGCTGTAAGCAGGTGTAATGGAGGTACCCATGGTGTTTTCATGCCGCCCCATCACATAGGTGTACAGCTTGCTGACTTTTACAAGGGTAGAGTCCTCGTCTTTCAGGCTCTTTTGGGCAGCTGCAAAGGAATCCTGGACAGTTTGTTGCATACTCCGCAGCACCTCACGGCTGTTTTTATACACGAAGGACAGCTCCACAACCCGGTCAATTCCGGATTCCGGGTAGGTACTCACGGAGACCTGGGGAATTTCAACACAGATATGGGGATTTTGCGCTCCGTAGCTCTGAACCATCTGGACGATATCCATCTCCTCATAGGCCTGCACACGCATCACCAGGCTTGCTTCGCAGCTTGCCAGGGCATTCTGGATTTGCGCCACGGCCTCATCCATGTCTGACACCACAGGCATTCCCAGTATTTCTGCTTTTGTGCGGCTGTAAGTGATATTCACCCCAATGGCCTGTCTGCCTCCGCTGCTGCCAACGTCATAGGCTATTTGCTCAACTGCAAAATTACCCACGGGATTGTTCGTGATAATATGTTCCGTTACTCTTTGCATATAGGATTCCAGCGTTTTGGCATCGAAGCGGGAAGCGGAAAACGTAACCTTTTGCACACCCAATTCAACTATATTTTCCATGGCTTCCCGCAAGTCCCGATAGGAATAGATTTCCTCATCCTGCTGATTTCCAGGAGTTGTGTTTCCTTGATTCGGCGTAACGGAGCTGTAACTGCCGTTCATCCAGAAATCGCAGCCGGAAAGAAGCAGACATATCCACGCCAGCAGAATAACCCCTGTCCGTCTTTTCATGGCGCTCTCCTTTCTCACAGGGAGTCCCTGGAATAATGAAGAAATCCGTCTCCCAGTACCTGATGCGCCTCTTGCACAATCACAAAGGCGTCCGGGTCAATCTGGGCAACCAAATCTTTCAGCTCCGCAATCTGCTGTTTTTTGACGGCGGTCAAAATCACCTGGGTCTCTTTCCCGCTGTACGCACCTTGCCCATGGAGGTAGGTAGAACCTCTATGCAGTTGCAGTCCCACCTCTTTGGCAATCTCTGCGTGCTTTTTGGAAATAATCCAAACTACCTTGGAGTAGTCAAAGCGGTAGACCACCACATTGATCATCTGGCCGGTGATAAAAATGGTAATGCCGCTATACAATGACCTGGTCAAGTCCTGAAATACTACGCCGGTCAAAATTGCCACAAAGGCGTCAAAGGCGATCGTGAAAAATCCAATGGGCAGATAGGTCCATTTTTTCTTCAGCAGACGAACAATAATATCTGAACCACCGGTGGACATCCCCACCGCGAATACCTGACCCAGGCCAAATCCGCAGATCAAGCCGCCGTACAGGGCGCCCAGCAGCGGGTCCAGCTCCGGCTGGGGCAGAAACGCCAAAAGGTCAATGAACAGCGACAGAAAGGCCATTCCCACAAAAGAGCCCCAAAAGAATTTCTTACCGATTTTAAGCCCCGCAATGGCAAACAACGGAACATTCATTACTGCCGCCACAATACCCACAGAGCCGGTTTTCAACACCTGATCCACCACCATGGCAAGGCCGGAAATGCCGCCGGCATTGAGTTCACTGGGGGCCAGAAAAATATTGAACCCCACTGCAAACAGGGCACAGCCTATGATTGTTCTCAGGCTTGCAAAAAGAAAGTCCTTTCTCTCCATTTAAGAATTCCACCCTTACACATCAAATGCAATCTGCTTCTGGGACACATCCTCGTCCTTCAATACCGCGCCGGCAGCGGGAATGTTCTTACTGCGGTATCGGGCCGCATTTACAATTCCGCTGTCATCCAATGCCACAACCCGATCCAGCACCGCCTTTTTCCGCAAAGTCAACGCAGAAACGCCGATGGTATTTCTTGTCGTTTTGGGCGACATCAGCGCCGTGGACACCACCAGCGCCCGGCCGTCGGAAGAATACAGGGCAATCTGCGCTTCCTCCTCAAAGGCCAGCACAGATTTCAGCGGGCTTTTATCGGAATAGGCGCCGGTCAGTCGCCGTCGGTTGGTTTTGGTCTCATAAGCTGACAGAGGCACCTTGGCCAGCTTGCCGTTTTCAAAGCAGAACAGCACAAAGCCCTGGTAGCTGCCGGGCAGCACCACCTGCACAACCCCTTCTCCCGGCTCCATTTCCAGCTTGGTAGGCAGATAATCTCCCAATTGGGAGGCTTTTCCGTCTTCAAAATCCGACAACCGGGATTTATAGCATTGGAAGCGGTCGGTAAACACCAGGATTTCCGCACGGTTGCTGGTTTCCGCAGAGAAGGAAAGAGAATCCCCTTCTTTGAATTTCTGCTCACCGGACATCCGCAGGGACGCCTGGGTAATCTTCTTCAGATATCCTTCTTTGGAAACAAACACCGTCACCGGATAATCGGGAATCTCCTCCTGGGGGTCTTCCTGTCCGGAGTCGGGAGCATCGTATACAATCTGGGTCTTCCGGGGCTGACCGTACTTGGCGGACACCTGCTCCAATTCCTTTTTGATGACATTTTGAAGCTTCTTGGGACTGTTGAGGGTCGCTTCCAACTGGGCAATCTCCTGCCGCAGCTGGTCGATGGCCTTGGTCTGCTTCAGGATATACTCCTTGTTGATGTTCCGCAGCTTGATTTCCGCCACATAATTTGCCTGGATTTCATCGATTCCAAAACCAATCATCAGATTAGGCACCACTTCTTCTTCCAGTTCCGTCTCCCGAATGATGGCGATGGCCTTATCAATATCCAGTAGAATCCGCTCCAGACCTTTCAGAAGGTGCAGCCGGTCCTGCTTCTTCTGCACCTGGAAGTAAAGGCGGCGGCGAACGCACTGAGTACGCCAAGCCGTCCACTCCTCCAGAATCTCCCCTACGCCCATCACCCGGGGCATACCGGCAATGAGAATGTTGAAATTACAGGCAAAGCTGTCCTGCAAAGGCGTCAGGCGAAACAGCTTCTGCATGAGCTTTTCCGGCTCCACGCCCCGCTTCAAATCAATGGTCAGCTTTAAGCCGCCCAAATCCGTTTCGTCCCGCATATCTGCAATTTCTTTGATTTTCCCCGCCTTAATCAGCTCCGCAACCTTGTCCATAATGACTTCCGTGGTGGTGCTGTAGGGTATCTGGGTAATCTCAATCAGATTGCCGGACTTGACATAGTTCCACTTTGCCCGGAGCTTGAAGCTGCCCCGTCCCGTGGCGTAAATTTCCCGGGTAGCCGCCTCATCAAAAAGCAGCTCTCCCCCGGTGGAAAAGTCCGGGCCGGGGAGGGTCTGGAGAATATCGTGCCGGGGATTTTCCATCAGGGCGATAGCCGTCTGACACACCTCCGCCAGATTAAAGGAGCAGATATTGCTGGCCATACCCACCGCAATACCCTGATTGGCAGAGACCAGCACATTGGGGAAGGTGGTGGGCAGGAGGCTGGGCTCCTTCATGGTGGCGTCATAGTTGTCCACCATGTCCACCGTGTCAAAGTCAATGTCCCGGAACAGCTCATTGCAGAAGCTGTCCAGTTTGGCTTCCGTATAACGGGAGGCGGCATAAGCCATATCCCGGGAATAGACCTTGCCGAAGTTACCCTTGGAATCCACGAAGGGATGGAGCAATGTCTCGTTGCCCTTGGCCAGACGCACCATGGTTTCGTAAATCGCCGCGTCGCCGTGGGGGTTCAGCCGCATGGTCTGCCCCACAATATTTGCCGACTTGGTTCTGCCGCCGTTCAGCAGGCCCATTTTATACATAGTATACAGGAGCTTCCGGTGGGAGGGCTTGAAGCCGTCAATTTCGGGAATGGCCCGGGATACAATCACCGACATGGCATAGGGCATATAGTTAAGCTCCAGGGTCTCGGAAATGGGCTGCTCCGTGGTGGAGCCGTGAAGGCCCATAATGCCGTCGGTATTCACTTTTTTCTTTTCCGGTTCTTGTTTTTTTCGTGCCATTGGGAACCTCACTCAGGAAATATCCGCCAAATCCAAATACTTGGCGCCGTTTTCCGCAATAAAATTCTTCCGCTGCTGGATATTGTCTCCCAGCAGGAAGTCGAAATAGTAGCTGGTGCGCTCCGCATCCTCCGGCATGACCTTGATGAGCCGCCGGGTCTCCGGGTTCATGGTAGTCATCCACATCATCTCCGGGTCGTTCTCGCCCAGACCTTTGGAGCGCTGCAAGGTCACTTTCTTCCCTTCCAGTTGCTGCAAAATCTGTACCTTTTCTGCCTCGTTGTAGGCAAACCAGGTCTTGTCCTTGCAGGTAATCTCAAAAAGAGGAGATTCCGCAATATACACATACCCATCCCGAATCAAAGTGGGGCACAGACGGTAGAGCATGGTGAGAATCAGGGTGCGGATCTGGAAGCCGTCCACATCCGCGTCGGTGCAGATAACCACCTTGTTCCACCGAAGGCTCCCCAAATCAAAGCTGGACAAATCCTTCAGCTTCCGCCCCTGAATCTCTACGCCACAGCCCAGTACCTTAATGAGGTCCGTAATAATGGGAGAGGCAAAAATCTTGTTGTAGTCGGCTTTCAGGCAGTTGAGGATCTTACCCCGAACCGGCATGATGCCCTGATATTCCGCATCCCGGGACAGCTTGACGGAGCCCAATGCGGAGTCGCCCTCCACGATATACAGTTCCCGGACAGAGGCGTCCCGGCTGCGGCAGTCTACAAATTTCTGCACCCGGTTGGCAATGTCCAGATTGCCGGAGAGCTTTTTCTTCACGCTGGTTTTGGTCCGCTCCGCCGACTCCCGGGCCCGCTTGTTTACAAGAATCTGCTCCGCAGCCCGGTCTGCATCCTGCTTGTTCTCCAAAAACCAAACCTGGAGGTTTTCTTTGAAGAAAGCCGTCATGGCCTCCTGGGTAAATTTGGAGTTTACGGATTTTTTCGTCTGGTTTTCAAAGCAGCCGATGGTGGAGAAACAGTTGGTCACAATCACCAGGCTGTCCTGGATGTCCTGGAAAATGATTTTGCTTTCGTTTTTGGTGTACTTGTTATTGTCCTTCAGGTACTTGTCAAAGGCCGCCACGAAGCCGGAACGCACCGCCTTATCTGGACTGCCGCCGTACTCCAGCCAGGAGGAATTGTGATAATACTCCGTATGGCTTACCTGCTTGCTGAAGCAGAAAGAAGCGGTGATTTTCAGCTTCATCTCCGGGCGGTTCTCCGCATCCCGTCCCCGGCGCTCTGCCTCCCAGTAAACCGGCATGGTAAAGGCATTATCCCCTACCAGCTCTTCTATATACTGGCGGATGCCGTCGGGGTAGCAATACTCCTCCGTTTCAAACTTGCCGCCGACCTGGTTGCGGAACCGGAAGGTAATGCCCTTATTCACCACCGCCTGACGGCGCAGCACATCCCGGAAATAATCCGCCGGAATATCAATATCCGTAAACACCTCTTTGTCCGGCTTCCAGTGAAATACGGAACCGGTCTTTTTCCGGTCGGTTGGCTCCTTTTTCAGTCCGCCCACATTTCTGCCCTTTTCAAAGTGCAGATCATACCGGAATCCGTCCCGGCGGATGGTGGCGTCAAAAAATTCCGAGGCGTACTGGGTGGCACAGGAGCCCAAGCCGTTCAGGCCCAGAGAGTACTCGTAGTTTTCTCCGTTTTCCCCATATTTGCCTCCGGCATACATCTCACAAAATACCAGTTCCCAGTTGAACCGCTTTTCTTTTTCGTTGTAGTCCACAGGGCAGCCGCGGCCAAAATCCTCTACTTCCACCGAGAGGTCCTGATACCGGGTGACAATCACCGTATCGCCGTAGCCCTCTCTGGCCTCGTCGATGGCGTTGGACAGAATTTCAAACACAGCATGCTTACAGCCTTCCAGATCGTCGGAGCCAAAGATAACGGCAGGGCGTTTTCTGACCCGTTCTTCCCCTTTCAGCATGGAAATGCTGGAATTGCCATATTGTTCTTGTTTCATTTTTCCCATGGTAAAACCTGCCAAATCTCATAATATAACTATTTTATTATACTCATTTCTCCCGGAAAGTCAACCAAACAAAGGTTTCCTCCCATTTTTCCAATCGTCATTCGGGAAGCCGGACTCCGCAGAAGCTTTCCTCGTTCCTTTCCGCTTCCGCTGCAATGGTGGTTTCCGCCATTTTCCATAAATATCTTTTACTTTTCAGGTTAAAAAATTACAAAAAAGTTCTTTTCATTTCGTCTTAACTATGCTATAATATTTTAAGTTTGATTGGAAAGGTGGAAACCTATGAAAGCGCTTTGTCACAAGCAGTTAGGTTCCTATTTGGCAGATCAATATATTTCCACGCTCCCCCGGCGGTATTCCAAAGCCTTTAAGCTGGGATGCGTGGAGCCGGACAAAAACTTCACAACTTATTTCAAAGGTTCCCTTCGTCACGAGTGGATGAGAGGCCATAACTGGGGCAACACCACCCGGTACATGGGACGGCTTTCCTACAAGCTGGAGCGGAAGAAAAAACTCCGTTTGCTGGACTACTACAAAATTGGCAAGCTCATTCACTACACCGCCGACGCCTTTACCTTTGCCCACAATGAGGCCTTTGGGGACAATCTGAAGGAGCATTGCAGCTACGAGGCAAAGCTGCAGCAGTATGTCCCCTCCTTGCTGTCCTACTATCGCCACAACCCTGTCAGCAGCAGCGAAACGGTTTTCAACCTGATTCGTTCCTATCACAAGGATTATCTGAACCGGCCCAGGAGTGTACATACAGACGCTGCTTTTTCCGTCTTTGTTTGCAGCTCCGTTTTGGATCGGCTGATACTAAGCAGGCAGTAATTTCGTCATTTTTATGACAGATTTGCCAAATTGGCCCTTGCTTTTTTTGATGACTATGCTATAATAAGAAAAAGCTAAGTATTGGGAGGCCCTATCAATGGTCGCTTACTCTGTTTCTGCACAGTTTTACTTTAGCAACTATTACTTTTTCTTCCGTAAAAAGTAATAGCGATTTGTGCTGCCTCCCGTAATTCCCAGTTGTATTTCCAATCGCCGCACAGACGCCCGATCTGTGCGGCATTATTTTTTATCAGACAGGAGAGGTTACTTATGATTGCCGTATTGAAAAGAGGAACCACACAGCAGCAGCTGCAGCACCTTTTGAGCTGGCTGAAAAATATGTCCCTGGATGTCCATGTTTCCGAAGGCCAGGAATTTACCGTATTGGGTCTTATCGGCGATACCAGCCGGGTGGATATGGAGCTTCTGGGCAGTCTGGAAATCGTGGAAAGCGTGAAGCGGGTTTCGGAGCCGTTCAAGCAGGCCAACCGGAAGTTCCATCCCAACGACAGCATCATTGATGCCGGCGGCGTAAAAATCGGCAGCGGATACTTCGCCATGATTGCCGGCCCCTGCTCCGTGGAAACGGAAGAACAGATTATCGCCGTAGCCCAGTCTGTGAAAGAGTCCGGCGCTCAGATTCTCCGGGGCGGCGCTTTCAAACCCCGCACCTCCCCCTACGCTTTCCAAGGGTTGAAAGACGAGGGAATCCGGCTGCTGCTGGAGGCAAAAAAAGCCACCGGACTTCCCATAATCACGGAAATTATGAACATCCGCTCCCTGGATTTGTTCGAGGATGTGGATATTATCCAGGTAGGCGCCAGAAATATGCAGAACTTTGACCTGTTGCAGGAATTAGGCAAAACCCATAAGCCCATACTCCTGAAGCGGGGCCTGGCCAACACCTTGCAGGAACTGCTGATGAGCGCCGAGTACATTATGAGCGAGGGTAACGAAAACATCATTCTGTGCGAACGGGGTATTCGTACCTACGAAACCTACACCAGAAACACCCTGGATCTTTCCGCCGTGCCCGTGCTCCACGAGCTGACCCATCTGCCGGTGGTGGTGGATCCCAGCCACGCCACAGGCCGGGCTTCCCTGGTGCCCTCCATGGCCGTTGCCGCCGCAGCTGCGGGAGCGGACGGCATCATGGTGGAGGTGCATAACAATCCCGCCTGCGCCCTGTGCGACGGTGCCCAGTCCCTGAATCTGGAGCAGTTTGCCCAGCTGCAGCAGGCTGTGGAGAGAGTGCGGGAGGCCATCAAATGAAGGTAGGAATCCTGGGTCTGGGCCTGATTGGAGGTTCCCTGGCCAGAGCCTACGCCAAGGCAGGGCACCGGGTATTTGCCCAGGATCAGGATGCTTCCATTCTGGAATTTGCCCAGCTGGCAGGAGCTGTGGAGGCGCCTTTGAATCAGGAAACCATTCCCCAATGTGATTTGATTCTTCTGGCAATCTACACCGGCGGATGTATGGCCTGGCTGGAGGAAAATGCCGGAAGTATCTCCCCGGAAGCTCTAGTAATGGACTGCTGCGGTGTAAAAAAGGAAATCTGTGAATTTGCCTTTCCCCTGGCCAAGAAGTATGGATTTACCTTTATGGGCGGACATCCTATGGCCGGTTCTCACCAATCGGGCTTTAAATACAGCCGCTCCAATCTCTTTCAGGGTGCTCCCATGGTGCTGGTGCCTCCCAGATTTGACGATGCCCGGCTCTTGGAGCGGGCGGTGGAGGCCCTTGCCCCCTGTCACTTCGGGAAATTCTCCGTAACCACCGCTGAAAAGCACGACGAGATGATTGCCTTCACCTCCCAAATGCCCCATATTGTCAGCAACGCCTATATCAAGTCCCCCACTGCAGCTGCCCACAAGGGCTTTTCCGCCGGTAGTTATAAGGATTTGACCCGGGTGGCTTGGCTGAACCCGAGGATGTGGGCGGAGCTGTTCCTTGCCAACAAAGAGAACATTCTCAAAGAGCTGGATGTGTATATCGCCAGCTTGTGCCAGTATCGGGAGGCCATTGCCCAGGAGGACGAGGCACGGTTGGTGCAGCTTCTGGAGGATGGCCGGAGACGTAAAAAGGAGGTAGACGGATGACCATTATTGATGTACCCGCTTCCAGAAACTATCAGGTGATTGTGGGAGAAAACCTGATTTCCCAGGCAGGCAGCCGGATTAAGTCCTTCCGCAAGGGAGTTACCGCCGCCATTATCAGCGACGAAACCGTCTGGGAACTGTACGGCAGCCCCCTGGAAGCAAGCCTGGAAACTGCCGGATTTGGGACAATCCACTACACCTTTCCCCCAGGAGAAGCCAGCAAAAACGGGGAGAACTACCTGAAAATCCTCAATTTTCTGGCAGAAAACAAGCTGACCCGCAGCGATGTGCTGGTGGCTCTGGGAGGCGGCGTCACCGGAGATTTGACCGGCTTCGTTGCGGCGACCTATTTGCGGGGCGTTGCCTATGTGCAAATCCCCACCTCCCTGCTGGCCATGGTGGATTCCTCCGTGGGCGGCAAGACCGCCATTGATTTACCTGCCGGGAAGAATTTAGCAGGCGCGTTTTACCAGCCCAGCTTGGTGCTGTGCGACATTGCAGCCCTTTCCACACTGCCCCAGGAGATTTTCCGGGATGGCTGCGGGGAGATCATCAAATACGGCGTGCTTTACGATAAGGCGCTCTTTGACAAACTGCTGGCGGAGGGATTTTCCTTTGACCGGGAAGCAGTGATCGCCCGGTGTGTGGAATTAAAGCGGAATGTGGTCGCGGAGGATGAATTTGACACCGGCGCGCGGCAGAAGCTGAATCTGGGACACACCATCGGTCATGGCATTGAGGCCCAGAGCCGCTTTACCGTCTCCCACGGACAGGCCGTGGCCACCGGAATGGCCATTGTGGCCTCAGCCGGAGAGAAAGCCGGAATCACCTCCCGGGATACCGTACAGGCCATCCGGCAAATTTTACAGAAATTTGGATTCCCACTAACTACCGAGTATTCCGCACAGCAGCTTTTCACCTCCGCCCTGTCGGACAAAAAACGCTCCGGGGGCACGGTGAATTTGGTGGTTCCCAGGCAAATCGGGGACTGCATTCTCCTCCCCACACCGGTTTCCCGGCTGCAAAACTTTATTGAGGCAGGGCTGGCATAATGGATATTGTAATCAATCCCGCCAAGCTCCGCGGAGAAGTGAAGGCCATCCCTTCCAAATCCCAAGCCCACCGGCTTTTGATTTGCGCCGCTTTTTCTGCCTCCCCCACCCGGCTGATTTGCCCCCAGACCAACGCGGATATTGAGGCCACCGCCCAATGCCTGCGGGCGCTGGGCGCGGACATCTCCCGGAAGGATTGGGGCTATGAGATTTCCCCCGTTTCCGCCTTTCCCAAAAACGCTGTCCTGGATTGCGGGGAGAGCGGCTCTACCTTACGGTTTCTTTTGCCTATCGTGGGAGCGCTGGGGACGGACGCCACCTTTTTGCTGTCGGGCAGGCTCCCCCAGCGGCCTCTGTCCCCGCTTTGGGAGGAAATGGAGCGGATGGGCTGCCGTCTTTGCCGCCCCAGCCCGGACACACTTCGCTGCGCCGGACAGCTGAAAGCCGGGGAATATCGAATCAGCGGCAGCGTATCCAGCCAGTACATTTCCGGACTTTTGTGGGCCTTGTCCCTGATTCCCGGAAAAAGCACCCTGGAAATTACCGGAAAAATAGAATCCGCTCCCTACATTGCCATGACGGAAAAAGCCCTGGAGGTCTTCGGCGTGAAAGCCTCCCTGCCTGATATTTTCTATGCCTACCCCTTCCAATCTCCCGGGGAGCTGACCGTTGAAGGGGACTGGAGCAACGCCGCATTCTTTCTGGCGGCAAGCGCCCTTGGTTCGGATATTTCCGTAACCGGGCTGGATGACGCATCCCCTCAGGGCGACCGGGCTGTAAAAGAGCTGTTGGCGGCTTTGGAGGAACATATTACCATCGATGCCGGGGATATTCCTGATTTGGTTCCCATTTTATCCGTAGCCGCAGCGGCAAAAAGGGGGGCTGTCTTTACCAACATCCGCCGTTTGCGGCTGAAAGAATCCGACCGGGTGGCCTCTGTCTCCCAGATGCTCTCCCGGTTGGGAATCCAGACCCATGCAGAGGAGAACAGCTTTACCGTTTATCCCGGTACTTTCCAGGGCTGCACCATCGACTCTGCCGCTGACCACCGGATTGCCATGGCGGCTGCCATCGCCGCCACCGCCGCTCAGGGTCCTGTGACCATTCTGGGCGCGCAATGCGTAGAAAAATCTTACCCCTCCTTTTGGGAGGACTACAAGCAGTTAGGAGGCCGCTATGAGCAGTACCTACGGTGAACATTTGAAGCTGTCCATTTTCGGGCAGTCCCACTCCCCTGCCATCGGTATGTGTCTGGATGGAATCCCCGCCGGTCTTCCTGTGGATATGGAGGCGCTGCTGGCTTTTCTCCGCCGGAGAGCCCCGGGACAAAACGAATACTCCACCTCCCGGAAAGAAGAAGACATCCCTGAATTTCTCAGCGGCATTGTGGAAGGCCACACCTGCGGCGCACCCATCAGCGCCGTGATTTACAACCGCAACACCCGTTCCAAGGATTACAGCAATCTTTTGGACACCCCCAGACCCGGCCACGCAGACTATGCCGCCCAGGTCAAGTACAAGGGCTTTCAGGATGTGGCCGGGGGCGGACACTTTTCCGGCAGGCTGACTGCGCCTTTGTGCATTGCAGGAGGGCTTTGCAAACAGTGGCTGGAAGCTATGGGCATAACCATTGCCGCCAAAATCGATTCCATCGGCGGCGTTGCCGATGAGCTACTGGATCCAGTCTCCCCGGAGCTTTCCCGGATTGGGAAAGACTTTCCTGTGGTAAATCCCGCCGCGGGAGAGGCCATGCGGCAAAAAATTACGGAGGCCAAAGCCCGAAAGGACAGTGTAGGGGGTATCGTCAGCTGCTATGTGACAGGACTTCCTTCCGGCTGGGGAGACCCCATGTTCGGCGGTATGGAGAGTCGGATTGCCCAGATTGTTTATGGGATTCCCGCCGTCAAAGGACTGGAATTTGGAGCCGGCTTCCAGGTGGCGGCCATGACCGGCAGTGAAAACAACGATGCTTTCGTCATCGCCCAGGGCAAAATTCAGACCGCTACCAATCACAGCGGCGGTATACTGGGGGGGATTACCAACGCTATGCCCCTGACCTTCCGGACGGCCTTTAAGCCCACACCCTCCATTGCCCGGAAGCAGCAAAGTGTGCATTACAGCACCTGTACCCCCTGCCCTCTGGAAATCCAGGGGCGTCATGACCCATGTATTGTCCCAAGAGCAGTCCCAGTAGTGGAGGCCGCCGCAGCCATTGCCCTTTTCGACAGCTATTTATGCGCAAACCTTTGAAAAGAAAGACAGGAGGATTTCATATGGACATTACACAACTGAGGGAAAAAATCGACGACATTGACAATCAGCTGGTGAACCTTTTCACCCAGCGGATGGAGATTACCAAGGACATTGCCGCGTACAAAAAGGAAAACCATCTTCCCATTTTTGTTCCCGCAAGAGAGCGGCAGAAGCTGCAGGAGGTAGCCAAGCTGGCAGGCCCGGACATGGACGACTACACCCGAGTGCTGTACTCCATGATTTTTGAGCTGAGCCGCAGCTATCAGAGCAAGCAGAACAGCACCGCTACGGAGCTTTATCGGAAGATTACCGATTCCATCGAGAACACCCCCAAGCTGTTCCCCCAGGCTCCCATGGTGGCATGTCAGGGCGTGGAAGGTGCCTATTCTCAGATTGCCTGTGAGAAGATTTTCAAGAACCCCATGATTATGTACTTCAAAAACTTCGACGCCATTTTTGGTGCCATCGAGCAGGGGTTGTGCCAGTACGGAATTTTGCCCATTGAAAACTCCACCGCCGGCTCCGTGAAGAAGGTCTACGACCTGATGATTCACCACAACTTCTCCATCGTGCGCACCTTCCGGCTGAAAATCGACCACAATCTGCTGGCAAAGCCCGGTACCAAGCTCTCGGACATTCAGGAGATTTACTCCCATGAGCAGGCCATCAACCAGTGCAGCGATTTCCTCAAGAATATGCCCGGCGTAAAGATTATCCCCGTGGAGAACACCGCTGTGGCTGCCCAGATGGTGGCCCAGTCCCAGGATAATCACGCTGCCGCCATTTCCAGCAAGGGCTGCGAGGAAATCTATGGGCTGTGCAGCCTGGCAGACAGCATTCAGGACAAGGGCAACAACCGCACCCGGTTCATCTGCATCAGCAAGAATCTGGAAATCTATCCCGGTGCGGACAAGACCAGCATAATGATGGTGCTGCCCCACAAGCCCGGCGCTTTGTATAAGGTTCTGGCCCGGCTGTATGTGCTGGGAATCAATGTGATTAAACTGGAATCCAGACCTATCCCTGACCGGGATTTCGAGTTCATGTTCTACTTTGATTTGGAGACCTCCATTTACTCCCAGGAGTTTGTGCAGCTCATGTGTGAGCTGGATGACCTGTGTGAGGAATTCAAGTACCTGGGCAGCTACTCTGAGGTGGTATGATGATTTGCGGTTTGCTGGGAGAAAAGCTGGGGCACAGCTACTCCCCCCGGATCCATGGTCTTTTGGGGGATTACACCTATACCCTGTTTGAAAAAAAGCCGGAGGAACTGGAGGATTTTCTGAAAAATTCGGATTTTTTAGGAATCAATGTGACCATTCCCTATAAGAAGTCCGTCATCCCTTATTGCAAGAAACTAACCCCCACCGCCCAGCGGCTGGGAGCTGTGAACACGCTGGTTCGGGATCTTGAGGGGAAACTGATTGGGCATAACACGGACTATTCCGGGTTTACCTCCATGCTGGAAAAATCCGGTCTGTCGGTTGCCGGGAAAAAGGTTCTGGTTCTGGGCAGCGGCGGTGCGTCCGTCACAGCCCAGGCGGTATTGCGGGAGAAGGGCGCGCAGGTCGTGGTTATCTCCCGCCAGGGGCCTGACAACTATGAGAATCTGCAAAAGCACCGGGATGCCCGGGTAATTGTCAACGCGACCCCCGTAGGAATGTATCCCAATACCGGGGTAGCCCCTGTGGATGTAAACCTGTTTCCCCAGCTGGAGGGGGTGCTGGATCTCATTTACAATCCCGCCAGGACGCAGCTTCTGATGGATGGGGAGGCAAAGGGCTGCGTAACAGAAAATGGACTTTGGATGCTGGTAGCCCAGGCGGTGGAAAGTGCCCAGTGGTTTATGTTGAAGGAAATTTCCAAGGAAGCCATTGAAAAAATCTATCACCAGATCCGCCGCCCCATGGAGAACCTGATTCTCATTGGGATGCCCGGCTGTGGGAAATCCACTGTCGGAAAGCTCCTGGCCCAAAAGACCGGAAGAACATTCGTGGATGCAGACGAGGCTATCCGGGAGGCTGCGGGGATGACCATTCCGGAAATCTTTGCCCGGGAGGGTGAGGAGGGCTTCCGGAAGCGGGAGACCCAAGTTCTGAGGGAACTGGGAAAGGCCTCCGGGCTGGTGATTGCCACCGGCGGCGGCTGTGTTACAAGAGAGGAGAACTATCCCCTCCTCCATCAGAACGGCACCATCTATTTCCTCCAAAGGGAGATTTCCCAGCTTCCCACAGAAGGGCGGCCCCTTTCCCAGGCCGGGGATTTGCAGCAGATGTACCAGGTTCGCAAGCCCATGTACGAGGCCTTTGCGGACAAAGTCGTGGACAACAACAAAACCCTGGAGGACACCCTTTCCCAGATTCTGACCCAGGAGGATATGGTATGAAAATTCTGGTACTGAACGGCCCCAATATCAATATGCTGGGTATCCGGGAGCCGGATATTTACGGCAAGCAGTCCTTCCGGGATCTTCTGACCATTCTGGAGGAAACCGGAAAGACCCTGGGGATCACGGTGGAGCAGTTTCAATCCAACCATGAAGGGGCCCTGGTGGATAAAATCCAGGAAGCCTGGGGCTGCTTTGACGGCATTGTGATTAACCCCGCCGCCTATACCCACACCTCCGTGGCCATTCTGGATGCTTTGAAGGCAGTGGCAATCCCCGCCGTGGAGGTTCACATCTCCCAGGTGGACGCCAGAGAGCCTTTTCGGCAGATTTCCTACGCAGGGATGGCCTGCGTGAAAACCATCCAGGGGCAAGGCCTGGAGGGCTACCGCCAGGCAATTCAATATCTCAAAGAAAACTACGGCTGAAAACAGGTAAGCAAAAAACTAAGGGAGACCCCCAAAAATTGGGCGGTCTCCCTTAGTTTTGCTCGTATTCAGACTTTTGTTTTGCATCAGCCCTTTTGGAGTGATTCAGGATTGCTGTCTCTTCCGGCCAGTCCACAGAAGGGCGGCGGCGGAGAGGATCATCAGACCTGCCAGAGCAGGCAGAAGGGCGGTTTCACCGGTCTGGGCCGGGGCCTCCGGGTCCGTGGGGGGCACATAGTCCGGGTCCTTGACCTCGCAGCGGGTGCAGACCCCGTCTTTGTAGTCATGCCCCAGGGCAGGAAGGACGGTGCTGTCCAGGGTGATTTCCACCTTGCCTTCCCCATCGGAGAAATACTTTCCGCAGGTTTCGCAAGTCCAGTATTCTTTATTGCCCGCTTCCGTGCAGGTTGCAGCCTTGGCTTCCGTCTTGGTGAGTTTGTGTCCGGTGGCAGGAATTTCTGCAAGCACTTTTGTCTGTGTCATTGCCCAGCTCGCCTCAAAGGCAGCCGTATAGGTGGTTTCGCCCATCTGGGTGCAGGTCGGCGCTTTGGTCTGGGCGGGTGTTACCGTTGCCCCGGCCGTTTCCGTATGGGCGCTGTCGTGTTTGCAGGTGCGGGTGGCGGTGCAGGTGCTTCCGTCATCGCTCCATGTGTAAACCGCATCGTTCCAATCATGATTGATTGCGCTAATAATCCAGGAATCCTTTATAATTTCGGTATTGCCG
>CASFFN010000022.1 GCA_949293985.1 uncultured Eubacteriales bacterium
TCTTCTGTAATACATAAAAATCGTGCCGGAGTTCTCGCTCCGACACGATCTGTAACTTTTCTATTTTGGCTCTACCCCAACTATTGACATAGAACCGTTTTTTGACAAGCTGCGCCCGGTATCCCTTTGGGGGATACCGGGCGATTGGTCAGGAAACAATGGTAAAGTCCTGGGTGGTCACATGGCCGCCGTTAAAGTAAATGGCCAGCTTATACGCGCCGGCTGCGGAGGGCAGCTGGGGCACATCCAGGCAGGCGTAGTACATATCCCACATAGCATTCCATGTGGTGTTCTGGGTGTCCACGCTGAGGATTTTACCCTCGGCATCGGTCACCACATAGGTAACTGCTACCGGGTCATCGGAAAGGCCGTATACCTTTTTCAGATTCAGCACGAAGGAAGCCTTTTCACCCACGGCAAACTCTGTGGTGTAGTCGGACTTCTTCACGTTATTCTGATTCCAGTTTTCGGTCGAGGGGGTCTTGCACATCCGGATGCTCATGTCCTGGGCGGTCACGGTGAAATTGTCATAGCTGCAGGAGAAAACCTCTGCCGCCGGGGTATTTACCTTCAGCGTTCCGCCCAGTACATTGCCTGCTTCCGTGGTGACCTGGAAGGTGTAGGCAACGTCGGGCACCAAGCCGGTGATGGCGACGGTGTTCTCCGTAGTGGTAAGCTGCTGGGGCTGGTCATTGCCGTCCGTCTGATAGTTGACAATCCACTGCTCCGGCTGCTGGGTGGCGTTCCAGGTGAGGGTAACGGTACCGGGAACGGAGGTGTCTGCCGCCAGGTCGGATACGGTGATGGAATTGGGCTCCAGGGTAACCCGCTCGCTGACGCTCATCCCCTCGGCCACCACCTCTACGATATAGCCCTGAGCCGGGTCGATGTCCTCAAAGGTGACGGTGGGCTGGGAAACGGTCTGGGTGGCCACATAGGTGCCGTCCGCCAGATAGCAGTGAGCCGTCCAACTGGCAACCTGAGTATCGGCGGGAGCCTCCCAGGTGGCGGTCATTTTGCCGTCCACGCAGCTGATAATCTGCAGGTTCTTGGGATAAATCAGCTTCTGGGGTACAAAGGTTAAGATGGTGGTGCCGGTAATGGCCTCGTTATTCTGGGGAAGGAGCTGGAAGGTGTATTCCTTGCCCAGGGTCAGGCCGGTAATGGTGACGGTGTTTCCGGTGCAGGAAACGGTCTTTTCCTCTTCACCGCCGGCAAAGTAGGTGACATTCCAGCTGCCGGACTGGGCAGAGCTGCCGCCCTCTGTGGTGAAGGTGAGGATGGCGCTGCCTTCCTCCGTACCGGTGACGGCATGGAATTCCACCACATTGATCAGGGTGGGGGTGGTGTAGGACTGAGAGGCGTTGCCGTGTACTGTCCGGAAGCCTCTGGCCTGTACCTGCACGGTGTAGTAGGTATTGGGGGTCAGATTGGAGAATACGGCTTTGCCGTCCTGGATATCGGCGGTGTAGCGGTTGCCATAGTCGTCGGTGCAGGTGACATAGAGATTCTCCGGATTTGCCTGGGTATCCACCGAGACCGTCAGGGCCGTGTGATCGCCGCTTACGGTAATACCGTCAACCGTCTGCACATAATAGTACTTGTAGAAGCAGAAGCCGCCCGCGGCCATGGCGGCAATCAGAAGAAGGGTAATACTCCAAATCAGGATGACCTTTTTCCGGTGCTTTTTTTTCTGAAGAGTGGCGGGATCCTCCTCCGGCGGAGCTTCCTCCCCGTCTTCCTCCGAAATCTCCGCTTCTTCCCCGCCGTCCTGGGGCTCCTCCGAAGGCGCGTCCTGAGCGTCCTCCTGAGAATCCTCCCCGTTGGGTTCTGCTTCCTCTGTTTCGATGGGCAGAGGCTCGGGGATGGGCACATCGATGGGCTCCGGAGCCACTACCGGGTCCGGAACCGGGTGGGCGGCGATGTCGTCCACCTGAGACATCATTTCCGATACCTCAGCGGAAACCTCCTCATAGGTGATATCCTGGGCGTCCTCTGCCGTGGGCATATCCTCCTGGGGCAGGGCGTCTTCCAGGAAGCTGAGATTGCCCAGCTCGTCCTGATAGTATTCCGCCGTTTCCTCCGGCTCGGAATCCGGTTCTGCCGGGGTCTCCCCGGTCTCGGATTCTCCATCCTCCCGGACGGGAATTTCCGTATCCGGTTCCTCAGCGGGCTCCGCCTCCGGGACGGCCGGCCGGCTGTCCACAGGGGGGATGATGGGCGTATCATTGGCGCCGTTGCGCTGCATATAGGTCACCAGAGCCTGCCCCATCTGGGAGGGACTTTGCCACCGGTCCTTGGGGTCGGGGGCGCAGGCCTTGAGGATGATCTCTGCCATCTCGTAGTCGGCAAACTCCGGGGGCGGGAAAGCCTCACCGGGAGCGGTCTGCCCCTGGAAGGGCAGCTGACCGTTGTTGTATGCCTGATACAAGATCAGTCCCAGGGCATAAATGTCCATGGTCTCATTCAGGCTGGACATGGCGTCGGTGATTTCCGGGGGGGTGTAGGCGCTGCGGTATGTATCCGGCAGGGAGGCATACCGCAAAGAGGAAAGCCGCACGAAGCCCAAATCTCCGATTTTAAATTCGTTTTTCTCGGTGAGATAGACATTGTCCGGCTTCAGATCCACATACAGGTAGCCGGCCTGACGGCATACGCTGAGGGCGGCGCACATATCCAAACCCAGATTCACAGCCTGCAAATGGGTCAGCGGCTCCCGGCGGAACTGACGCTCCAGGGAGCGGCGGTACTCGCCCAGCAAATACACATCGTAGCCCACCTGGTCGTCCATAGGACGGATCTGCCAGTTTTCATAGGGCAGAAACCCTTCCAGCTGGGACAGCTTGGTAAGCACCTGGGCCTCCTGCACCACGCCGCCTGCCAAATCCTGAAAATATTTTCCGGCCTGCTCCGGGGTGGAGTAGGCTCCGGTGAGCAGCAACGCTTCCAGCTTGGCAGGGGATTGGGGAATGGAAATGATTTTGACAATATATCGTTTGTTGGAACGCTCGTCGATAGCGGGGCAGCAGCGCACGCCGTCGTGCTGACTGATGGGCTCGCCCATGGCAAAGCTGTCCAACAGAGGGGAAATCAATTTCGGCTCTGACAAGCATATCGCCTCCTTTTCGTATCAATATATATCATAAAATAAAATCCCCAAAAAAGCAACAGGTTTGTAGTTGTTTTATTGCGCGGTTGGTGATATAATACCGTAAGATGAAATAAACAGGTGCTGCCAGCAGCACCCGACAGGAGGTTTCCCATGAGCAAGATCATCTGTGATGTTTGCGGTACATCCTATCCGGAGACGGCTTCCCAGTGCCCCATTTGCGGAAGCGCCCGTTCCGGCGATGTTCAGGTTGTTGCCGATTCTCAGCCCGGCGGCGATGAGGCTGCGCCCCGGGGCTATCAATATGTAAAGGGCGGCCGTTTCTCCAACAAAAATGTCCACAAGCGCAACAGCGGCAAAAAGCCGGAATCCCCTGCAGAGAAGCCGGAAACGCCCCGCAAGCCCAAGCAGAAATCCAATAAGCCCCTGATTGTTGTGACGGTGGTGCTTTTGCTGTGTATTGTGGCGACGGCTGGCTATATTGCCATCCGCTTCTTTGTACCTGCGGATTTGCTTCCCTTTGGGGGAAACACCACCCAGCCTGTGGCGACCACCGTGCCCTGCATGAGTCTGCAGGTGTCCCAGCCGGTGGTGGAGCTGACCCAGAAGGGCGCTACTTACCAGATTGCCGTGACTGTGCAGCCCCAGAACACCACCGATACCCTTACATACCAGAGCAGCGACCCTGCTGTTGCCACGGTTGACAGCAACGGCCTGATCACCGCAGTGGCTCCGGGACAGACGGTGATTACCGTTTTCTGCGGCAATGTCCAGACCCAGTGCGCCGTCCGCTGCACCTTCCAGGAGGAAACCGAGCCTTCTTCCGAGGCAACCGAGCCCTCCTCCGAAGCCACGGAGCCTTCTTCCGAGGCAACGGAACCCTCCTCCGAGGCAACGGAACCCTCCTCCGAGGCTACCGAGCCTCAGGGCACCTATGTGATTCGCACCCAGTTCGGCGTGAACCAGTACAATGATGTGACCATTGCTGTGGGAGATACCCTGGACTTCCGGCTGACGGATTCCTCCGGCAGCGAGGTGGATGCCACCTTCACCCTGAAGCAGGGCAGCTGCTGCACCTTCACCGGCAATCGCCTGACGGCTGTCAGCAGCGGCATTGTGACCGTGTCCACCACATACGGCGGCCAGGAATATACTTTTATTGTCCGGGTGAGCTAAGACCCGATTACGACCAAGCGGCGGCAGTCCAAACGGGCTGCCGCCGTGTGCTTTCAGGAATTTTCCGTGACATTCCGAAACCGGTGGAACAGCAGGGTAATACACCAGAGTCCGGCTACACCGATGACGGAGTAGATGATCCGGCTCAGCAGCATACCGGAGCCGCCAAAGAGCCAGGCTACCAAATCAAACTGGAAAAGGCCCACAAGTCCCCAGTTGATGCAGCCGATAATGGAAAGCACAAGTGCGAGAATATCCATAAATAAACCTCCTGAAATTGAATTGCTGTAGGTATTGTTGCCCCAAGCCATAAAATTATTCAAAAAGTTTGGAATTGCATAAAGGGAGAGAATCCGTTATAATATGGCTGAAACTATGAAAAAACGGAGGCATACGCCGATGACGACACTTTATGAGGGCGCATTTGCCAAGGTCAACCTGACTCTGGATGTGCTGGACAAGCGGCCCGACGGCTACCACAACCTGAAAAGCATTATGCAGACGATTTCCGTTCGGGACGATGTACAGATCGATGTGGGCACGGGAAAGCCCTGGAAGCTGGAATGTACCATGGAGGGCATTCCCACAGACGAAAGAAACCTTGCCTGGAAGGCAGCAAAGGTATTCTGCGACACCCTGGGAAAGGACCCGGGGGGCCTGCATATCCGCATCACCAAGCGGATTCCCGCCCAGGCAGGTCTGGGTGGCGGCAGCGCCGATGCGGCCGCCGTCCTGCGGGCGCTGAACCGGTACTATGACAGCCCCCTGTCTCTGCCGGCCTTAGCAGAATTGGGGGCAGCCGTTGGCAGCGATGTGCCCTTCTGCACGCTCTGCGGTACCGCCATGGTAGAGGGCAGAGGGGAGAAGATCCGGAAGCTGCCGGATATGCCGGACTGCTGCTTTGTCATCTGCAAGCCGGACTTCTCCGCCTCCACCCCGGAGCTGTACCGGAAGCTGGACGAAACCGCCATTGCCCGGCGGCCGGACCATCAGGCCATGGAAAACGGTCTGCTGGCGGGGGATTTGGGGCGCATCGGGGAGAACCTCTGGAATGTGTTTGACCCGGTGGTGACGGCGGAGCACCTGGAGCTGAATTATATCAAATCCATCTTCAACACCTACGGCTCCATCGGCCAGCAGATGACCGGCAGCGGCTCGGCGGTGTTCGGAATTGTACCGGACTTTGAGTTCGCGGCAGTCATCTGCAATATGCTCAAGGAAAACTACCCCCAGGTATTTATTGCAAAACCTGTATAATTTCTGAAAAATCCGTCCATACTGGAGTTAATTCAGTATGGACGGTGTTTTTTATGGGGAAACTTCTGAAAATCGCGCTGGTTCTGTTTGCCATAGTGGGAATTGCGGTAACCGTTACCCTGTGCCGGGACAAACAGCTTTTGCAGGAGCACCTGGTGCGGCTGCATGTGGTGGCCAATTCCGACTCCGAAACGGACCAGGCACAGAAACTCCAGGTGCGGGACGCGGTGCTCTCCTACCTGGAACCGGCCATGGAGTCCATTACCGATCCCCGGGAGGCGGTTGCGTACTTAAAGGCCCACCTGGGGGATTTGGAGCGGGTGGCAAACGAGACTTTACGCCGGGCCGGGTCTGCCCTTCAGGCGGTGGCGTCATTGGATATGGAGGAGTTTACCACCCGGGTGTACGACACCTTCACCCTCCCGGCAGGTATTTACCAATCCCTGCGGATTGAGATTGGAGAGGGGGAGGGGCATAACTGGTGGTGTGTGGTTTTCCCCTCTTTGTGCGTGCCGGCTACCAGCGACGGCTTTGAAGTCCAGGCGGTGGACAGAGGATTGTCCCCGGGACTGGCAAACAGCCTGACGGAAGGGCGTTACAGCATCCGGTTTGTGCTGCTGGATTGGTTGGGACAGCTGGAAAATTTCCTCCGGGGCTGAATCTTGCCCTGTTATTTGGACAGAAAATATGCTATGATACAACCATCTGAAGAAAGATGGATGTGATGGTATGCTGACATTGGTGCTGGGCACGGACTGGGTAGCCAATACCCGGCAGGTTTTGCAGATGGTGGGGGAGGATGTGGCCCGGGAAAGACCGGGCGACATTCTTCTGGTGCCGGAGCTCATCAGCCATGAGATGGAGCGCAGGCTCTGTATGGCTGCCGGGGATACCGCCAGCCGGTACGCGGAGGTGCTGTCCTTCACCCGGCTGGCCCGGCGGACAGCGGAGTATCTGGGCGTCAATATCCCCCCGACGCTGGACAAGGGGGGCAGAATCGTGGCCATGGCCTCGGCGGTGCGGCAGCTGCACAGCAAGCTGAAGGCCTATGCGGCGGTGGAGACCAAGCCGGAGTTTTTGCAGGGACTGCTGGACGGGGTGGATGTGTTCAAACGCTGCTGCATAACTCCGGCGGACCTGATGGCGGCATCCAGTCAGACCCAGGGGAGCCTTGCCCAGAAGCTGGAGGAGCTTTCCCTGATTTTGGAAGGCTATAACGCCATCTGCCAGCGGGGAAAGATGGACCCCCGGGACCTGATGACCTGGGTGCTGGAGGAGCTGGAAGCCAGCGACTTTGCCCTGACCCGCCGGCTGTATGTGGACGGCTTTCCGGACTTTACCCGGCAGCATCTGGCCATTCTGGAATACTTTATCCGGCAGGACGCCCCGGTGGTGGTGAGTCTGAATTGTGACGGGCCGGGAAGCGCTGCCATGGCCTTTGAAAAGGCGGGGGATACGGCGAAGGAGCTGCTCCGCCTGGCCCAAAAGGCGGGGGTTGCGGTGCGGACGGTGACGGTGCCCCGGGAGGAGACTCCCACGGCGGAGGTAAGCCGGCTGCTGTTCCAAGGGAGAATCCAGCCGGGGCAGGGAAAAGGGTGCCTCACGGTGGTTTCCGCCCAGAGCATTCACGCGGAATGCGTCCTGGCGGCGGAACGGATTCTGGAGCTGGCGGCGGCCGGCTGCCGCTACCGGGATATCAGCCTGGTGTGCGCCGATATGGGCAGCTACCGCAACGAGCTGGAAATGGTGCTGAAGCGCTGCCATATCCCGGTGTATGTGGCAGGCACGGAGGAAGTGCTGGACAAGTCCGTGATTACCACGGTCTTGTCCGCTATGGACGCTGCCCTGGGGGGATTGGAGCAGCAGGATGTGCTGCGGTACATAAAATCCGTTTTGTCCCCGTTGGCCCTGGAGGCCTGCGACCAGCTGGAAGAATATGCGCGGCTGTGGAATATCTCCGGCAGCCGGTGGTTAAGCCCCTGGACAGGCCACCCCAAAGGCCTGACGGACGCCTGGACGGCGGAGGACGAGGCGCTTTTGGAGCGGCTGAATGGGTGGCGTCAGCGGACGGTGGAGCCTCTGGAGGAGCTGCGGAATGGCTTCCATAAGGCGGTTTCCGTTGCCCAGCAGGTGCGGGCGCTGTATGCGTTTGTGGAGAGAATCGGACTGGCGGACAGACTGAACCGGCTGGCCCAGACCCTGGACGCCCAGGGGGACAACCGGGAAGCCCAGATTCTGAACCAGCTGTGGGAGATTCTCCTGGGAGCCATGGAGCAGCTGTACGATGTGCTGGGAGAAACGGCCTGGGACACAGAAACTTTCACCCGGTTGTTCCGGCTGCTCATCAGCCAGTACGATGTGGGCACCATCCCTCCGGCGCTGGACGGGGTGACGGCTGGCCCGGTGTCTGCCATGCGGTGCCAGCAGAGCCGCCATTTGATTCTGCTGGGGGCGGCGGAAGGCAGCCTGCCGGGATATACCGGCAGCACCGGCATTTTATCCGACCGGGAATGTGACGCCCTGCGGAGTCTGGGAATGCCCCTCACCGGCGGCGCCATGGAGGGAATCCAAGCGGAGTTTGGTGAGATTTACGGGGTGTTCTGCGGCTGTCGGGAGACCGTGTGGGTCTCCTGCTCCGGGGGACAGCCCTCCTTCGTCTGCCGCCGCCTGGCAGAGCTGGCGGGGGGAATGGATACTCCCGGGGACAGCCTGGGAGCGGCCCTGGCAGATCCCCGGGAGGCGGCCGCCTATCTGGCAGGCCGCAAAGGCAAGACCCAGGCGGACAGTCTGGGACTGACCGAAGCCTATGGGCGTGTCTCGCGGCAGCTGTCCTATCATTTGGGGAAGGTAGAGCGGCAGCGGATTCAGGGGCTGTACGGAAAGCGCCTGAACCTGTCCGCCTCCCAGATTGATTTGCAGGCCCAGTGCCGGCTGGCTTACTTCCTCAAATACGGCCTGAAAATCCGGGAGCGGAAGCCCGCCCGGGTGGACCCGGCGGAATTTGGTACCTATGTCCATTGGGTGCTGGAGCAGACGGTGAACGCCGTGATGGCGCAGGGGGGGTTCCATGGAATCTCCCTGGAAGATACCCTGGAAATTGCCCGGCAGGCCTCGGAGAGCTATACAAAGGAGCGCTTCTCCCAGCTGGACTCGGAGCGTCTGCGGTATCTTTTCCAGCGCAACGACCAGGAACTCGAATGGATCGTCCGGGAGCTGTGGGAGGAACTGCGGACCTCGGAATTTGCGCCGGCAGGCACGGAGGTGGGCTTCGGCGGTGACGGAGAACTCCCCGCGGTGGAGGTGTCCGGCAGAGCCATGGAGGCGTGGCTGCGGGGCTTTGTGGACCGGGTGGATGTGTGGAACGAGGGCGCCAACCGCTATTTCCGGGTGGTGGACTACAAAACCGGCAAAAAAGATTTCGACTACTGCGACATATTTAACGGCCTGGGGCTGCAAATGCTTTTGTACCTGTTTTCCCTGGAAGAGCAGGGGAAACCCCTTCTGGGGGACAACGCCCACGGGGTAGGCGTGCAGTATTTCCCGGCCCGGGCGCCCCTTATGACCAGCGACGGCGTGCTCACGGATGAGGAGGCCAGGCAGCAGCGGGAAAAGCTGTGGAAGCGGAAGGGACTGCTTTTGAAGGACACCAGGATTTTGCGGGCCATGGAGCCGGAGGAGCCGCTCAAACGGCTGAACTGTAAACGCGGCAAGGACGGGGAGCTTTCCGGAGATGTGGCGTCCCGGGAGGATTTGAAGATGCTGCGGGACTATGTGTTCTCCCTGGTGGGACAGATGGTGGATACCATTGCCGCCGGAGAGGTGACGCCCAACCCTTATACCAGAGGAGAATCCCACAATGTGTGCAGGTTCTGCCCTTACGGCGCTGTGTGTCACCCGGCCCAGGTGGAGGGCAGAAGAAATTATAAAGCCATTTCCTCCAAGGAATTCTGGGAGGCGGTGGAGCGGGAGGTGGAAAAACATGGCTGAAACCCTGACCCCTCAACAAAAGCTTGCGGTGACCGACCGGGGGGGAAAACTGCTGGTGTCGGCGGCTGCCGGTTCCGGTAAAACCAAGGTGCTGGTGGACCGGCTGCTAAGCTACATCACCCAGCCGGAGGATCCGGCCAATGTCGATGATTTCCTGATCATTACCTATACCAAGGCGGCGGCGGCGGAGCTGCGGGGAAAAATCGCCCAGAAGCTGACGGAGCGCCTGGCCGCCGACCCGGGAAACCGCCATCTGCAGCAGCAGATGCAGCGGCTGTACTTAGCCAAAATTTCCACCGTCCACGCCTTTTGCGGAGATATTCTCCGGGAATATGCCTATTCTCTTGACCTTTCCGGGGATTTCCGGGTGGCCGAAGAAAACGAATGCCGCCTTTTGCAGCAGCAGGTGCTGGAGGGGCTTCTGGACAAGGCCTATGAGGAGGGCAAGGAGGCATTCCGGGCTTTCGTGGACACCCAGGGCTTCGGCCGCAGTGACAGGAGCGTTCCGGAGATTGTGCTGAAGGTGTATAACAGCGCCAGATGCCACTTAAATCCCTCCGCCTGGCTGGAACAGTGCCGCCGGGAAATCCCGGTGGGAGAGGATGCGGCGAAGACCCCCTGGGGTCAGTACCTGATGGGGGAATTTTTAAAAACCGTAGGCCTCCACCGGGCCGCCATGGAGCGGTGCATCCAGCTGGCTACAGGACTGGACGGCAGCGAGAAGCCCCTGGCCCTGCTGGAGTCCACGGTCCGGCAGCTGCGGCAGCTGGAGGGCTGCACCACCTGGGATGAGCTGTACCACCATCCCGGGGTGGACTTTGGCAGATTGAACTTTCCCAAAGCTTTCACCGACGAAACATTGAAAGAGACCATCAAGGCGGTACGGGATGCCTGCAAGCTGGCTGTGGGGAAGAAAGACAAGATTTTCTCCGATCCCAGCGCCCAGGTGTTGGAGGATTTGGAAAAAACCCGGCTTTCCGTGGAAGGGCTGGTGGGGCTGGTGGAGGAATTTTCCCAGGCCTATGACCGGCTGAAACGGAGCCGCCGGGTGATGGACTTCGGAGACTTAGAGCATAAAATGCTGCACTTGCTCCTGGGTAAGCACCGCAGCGGCCCCACCGCCCTGGCCCGGGAGATTGGGGAGCGCTTCCGGGAGATTATGGTGGACGAGTACCAGGACTCCAACCAGGTGCAGGATGCCATCTTCTCCGCCCTTACCGCCCAGAAGCAGAACTGCTTTATGGTGGGGGACGTGAAGCAGTCCATTTACCAGTTCCGGCTGGCAGACCCGGGAATCTTCCTGGAAAAATACAACCAGTTTGTTCCGGCGGAGGAGGCCCGGCCGGGACAGGGACGGAAGGTGCTTCTGACCCGGAATTTCCGCTCCGCCGGGCAGGTGATTGCGGGAGTCAACGCCGTGTTCGGCTGCTGTATGTCCCCGGAGGTGGGTGGCCTTACCTACGGGGAAGGGGAGATGCTCTACGAGGGCATTCCCCACATCCGGCAGCCGGAGCCGGAGGTGGAGCTGTACGGCATCCAGGTACAGGCGGATACCTACCGGGAGGAGGCGGCCTTTACCGCCCGGCGCGTCCGCCAGCTTCTGACGGAGGAACACTTTGTCCGGGAAAAGGACGCCCTGCGGCCCATCCGCCCGGAGGATATTGTGATTCTCCTCCGTTCTCCCGGCTCCGTGGGCGGGGAATTTCAGTACGCTTTGGAGCAGCTGGGGATTCCCTGTGTCACCGGAAACGGGGAGGATTTGCTGGAGTCTCGGGAGGCTTCCACCCTCCGGGCATTGCTGCAAACCGTCGACAACCCCTTGCAGGATATTCCGCTGGCGGCGGTGCTGGCAAGCCCCTTGTTTGGCTTCACGGCGGACGATTTGGCGCAAATCCGGCAAGCGGACAAAAATGCCCCCTTTATCCGGGCGATGGAAAAAAGCGGCCGGCAGGACTGCCGGGAATTTCTCGACCTGCTGGGTAAGCTTCGCGCCCAGGCCAGAATGAACGATGTGAGCAAGCTCCTGCAATATATTTTCGCTCTGACCCGGATGGACAGCCTGTACGGTGCCATGGAGGAGGGACAGCCGGAGAACCTGCAAGCCTTCTGCCGGCTGGCAGAGGACTATGAGCGAAACGGCCATAAGGACTTGGGACAGTTTTTGGATTACTTACAGGCTTTGGAGGAAAAGGGCGTCACCGCCCCCACCCGGGAGGGCGGCTCCGGCGCCGTGACGATTATGAGTATCCACAAATCCAAGGGACTGGAATTTCCTGTGGTATTCCTGTGCGGCCTCTCCCGGAGTTTCAACCACGAAAGTGCACGGGACCAGGTGCTGTGCCACAAGGAGCTGGGGCTGGGCCTGTCCTGGGTGAATACGGACCAGCGGGTGCGGTATCCCACCATTGCCAAGCGGGCCATCTCCGCCAAAATCATTGACAGCACCATTTCCGAGGAAATGCGGGTGCTGTATGTGGCTATGACCCGGGCCAAGGACCGGCTGATTATGACCTACGCCCAGAAGAATCTCCCAAAGGAACTGACCGAGCTTGTGCGCCGGATGGATGTGACGGACCCCTTGCTTCTGACCCGGGATGTGGACTGCCCCGGCACCTGGGTGCTGTATACAGCCCTCCACCGGACGGAGGCGGGAGAACTGTTTGCCCTGGGTGGCAAGCCCAACTGCTCCCGGGCGCAGGAGATTCCCTGGAAAATCCGGGTGGTGGAGGGGGTACCCCTGTCCACACAAACCGAAACCCAGAGTACGCAAAGCCGGGAGATAGAACCGGAGGTTCTGAAAAAAATGGAAAAATTCCTCCGCTTTTCCTACCCCCATACCGCCGCTACCCAGACCCCCTCCAAGCAGACTGCCACCCAGTTGAAAGGCAGACCCAAAGACCAGGAGGTGGCGGAGGCCGCCCAGATGAAGCAGCCGGAGCGGGTGTGGCGCAAGCCCGGCTTTGCGGGAGGCAGCCCCCAGGGGAAGGACTACGGCAACGCCGTCCATACCCTCATGGAGCATATCCGCTTCCAAAAGGACATGAGCCTTGATTATGTAAGCTCGGAAATTACCCGGATGGAGGAAGAAGGCTTCCTCACCCGGGAGGAGTGTATGGGAATCCGCCCGGAAAAGATTCATGCCTTTTTCGCAACGGAGGTGGGCAAAGCCTTGTGCGCAGCCCCCAAGGTTCTCCGGGAGTTCAAATTCTCCATTCTGGTGGATGCAGAAAGCCAGGAGCCTTCCATGGCCGGGGAGAAGATTCTCCTGCAAGGTGTGGTGGACTGCGCCATGGTGGATGACGCCATTACGGTGGTGGATTTCAAAACCGACTATGTAACGCCGGATACCCTGGAAGCAGCCGCCCGGCGGTACTTCCCCCAAATCCGGGTCTACGGAAAGGCCATGGAAAAAATCTTCCAAAAGCCTGTGGAGAAAAAACTGCTGTACTTTTTCCACCTGGGTGCTTTCGTGGAGGTAACGGAATAAAGTTTTTGCCGCCGGGTTTTTTCCGGCGGCAAAAATTTATTTCTGGTTCTGAGACTTGGTGCACTGTTCCTTGGTGTTCTCTGCGCCCTGCTGACGCTTGTTCTGAGACTGATTTTGCTGCTTATTCTGGTTGTTCATGGTTCAAAATCCTCCGTTTTTTTCTGTGCGGAATCGTCCGCAGGGATAGCTTACCCGATTTTTCAGGATTTATCCCTTGCCCGGAAAAAGAAACTGGCAATAAGCCCCGCCACTATGGCGGCGGTAATGCCACCGGCGCAGGCGGCCAGTCCTCCTGTGAGAATCCCCAGAAATCCCTGCGCTTCCACGGCTTTCCGCACGCCGTTTGCCAGGGCGTAGCCAAATCCTGTCAAAGGAACGGTAGCCCCGGCCCCGGCGAAGTTTACCAGGGGTTCGTATAGCCCCAGTCCTCCCAGAATCACTCCGGCCACTACATAGGAAACCAGGATTCTTGCGGGGGTCAGCTTGGTTTTGTCGATGATAATCTGGGCAATGGCGCAGAGGAAGCCTCCCACCAAAAACGCTTTTACATAGTCCATATCTTCAGCCTCCCTCAATGGATACCCCGTGACAGACCCCGGGGATGGGCAGTCCCTGCTGAGTGGACACGGGGGAAAGGAGAGCTCCGGTACCGCAGAACAAAATCCGGCGGAGTTCTCCCTTTTGTAACTTGTCCAGAAGATACCCGCAGAGGGTGACGGCGCTGCATCCGCAGCCGGAGCCACCTGAGTGGACATCCTGCCGGGTGGCGTCAAAAATCATGGTGCCGCAGTCGGCGATTTTTCCTCCCAGCGCCAGACCTTCCTCCTGCCCCAGCATGAGAAGGGCGTCCTTTCCCAGCTGACCCAGATCCCCGGTAACAATCAAATCATAGTCCTCCGGAGTCAGGGAAAAATCCTCCATGTGGGCTTTGATGGTGTCAAAGGCCGCGGGGGCCATGGCGGCGCCCATGTTGTTGGCGTCCTGAATCCCCAGATCCCGGACGGTGCCGATGGTGCAGCCGGTGATTCTGGGCCCGGACCCATCTTCTTCCACCAGAGCGGCGCCGGAGCCGGTGACGGTCCATTGGGCGGTGGGGGTGCGCTGCCCGCCGTAGCCCAGGGGGAAGCGGTACTGCCGCTCCGAGGAGGCAAAGTGGGAGGAGGTCATGGCAACGGCATTTTTGGAAAAGCCGCCGCCCACGGTCATGGCGGCCAGCAGCAGACTTTCGGACATGGTGGAGCAGGCACCGTACAGTCCCAGATGGGGGATGCCGGTGTTCCGCAGGGAGAAGGAGGAGCCGATACACTGGTTCAGCAAATCCCCGGAGAACACGAGGTTAAAATCCCGGGGAGAAATTCCGGCTTTCTTTGCCAGGGTTTCCAGAGCCAGCTGCTGCATTCGTTTTTCCGCCTGCTCCCAGGTTTTCTGCCCCCAGTAGGGGTCTTGGCCTGTCACATCAAAAAAGCTGCCCAAAGGCCCCTGGGATTCCTTTTTCCCGGCCACGCTTGCCCAGGCGGTAATCACCGGGGGATTGGGGAGGCGAAAACTCTGCCGCCCAACTTTGAATTTTGCCATGGGGTTCACCTTCCTTTTTCCTTAGCCTGCGCAAAACCCATGAGAATATGTAAAAAATCTGCCGCCGGTAAAAACCGACGGCAGAAAATCCTTTATTTACCGGCCAAAGCCCGCTCCAGCCAGACACAGCCCACATCCAGGGCATTGTATAGACCGGGCTTTTCGCTCTTTTTTACCACCCGGTCCCGACTGCGGGCGGAGGGGCCCGTCAGCTGCAACTGTACGCTGACCCGGGTAGCCACATCCAGATCGTTGACCTTCTTGGTCTCCAGCACCTGAAGCATAACAATGTGGCTGTCGGCCATGGAGCCGTAATAAATCAGATTATCTTTCCGCATCAGCGGATGTCCTTTGTATGTGAGAATACCCTTTTCCTCAGCCATAAAAACCTCCTGATAATGGGGGAGGCTTTTGCAGGGCAAAAGCCTCCTGTGAATTCCTTACGCCTTGTCGAACAGATAGCACCGAACCAGTTCCTGCAACAGTTCGTCCCGGTCGATTTTGCAGATCATACTCCGGGCGTTGTTGTAGTTGGTGATATAGGTGGGGTCCTCCGTGAGAAGATAGCCCACAATCTGGTTGATGGGATTGTAGCCTTTTTCGGTGAGAGCGTCGAACACACTGCGCAGAACGGAACGCATCTCATCCTTATCTTCACCGGGAACCTTAAACTTAATGGTACTTCTGGAATTGTCCGTCATGGGAACGACCTCCTTCCGTATAATGGATACATTATACCCGAAAAAAGGCAAAGTGTAAAGGGTTTTTACGGAAAATTAAAAATTTCTTACCGCAATACCGCTCCCAGCTGGTTTTCCAGGGCGACGAGTACATTTTTGGTGACGGTTTCAGAATCGGTGTCGGTGAGGGTGCGGTCATCGGCCCGCAGCTCCAGGGAGAAGGCCAGGCTCTTCTTCCCCTCCGGCACACCGGTACCCCGGTACACATCGAAGAGCCGGATGTTCCGCAGGAGCTTTCCGGCGGCCTGGGTGATGACGGCCTCTGCCTCGCCCACCGTGACTTCTTCCCGGCAGACGATTGCCAGGTCCCGGGTGACGGCGGGGTACTTGGGCAGGGGCACATAGGTGGCCTCCGGCAGCTGCAAGGCAAGGAGCTTGTCAAATCGGATTTCGGCACAGTAAATTTCGCAATCCATGCCGTAATTGGCGGCCACCAGGGGGTGAATCTGACCCATGCAGCCCACATCCTCACCGCCAATGGTAATCCGGGCACACCGGCCGGGATGGTAGGAGGGATTGGCGGTATCGGCGGTGTACTGGGCTGCCGGCAGTCTCAGAGCACCCAGCACTGCATCCAGCTCGCCCTTCAGGGAGAAGAAATCCTCACCGGCGCCGTAGGTGCCCAGCATCAGATACTTGGGCTCCTGGGGCAGCACCTGGCCCTCCACCGGCAGATAGACCTTTGCCAGCTCGTAGAGCTTGGCAGCCTTGTTGTGGTTGGCGTAGTTCCGGGCCAGAATGTCCAGCAGGGAGGGAAGGGCGGTGGTCCGCATCACAGAGGTGTCCTCCCCCAGGGGATTCTGAATCTTCAGGGTATTCCGCAGGGGAGAGTCGGCACCCAGGCGAATCTGGTCAAAGATGCTGGGGGACACGAAGGAGTAGGTGATGATTTCGCTGAAGCCCACGGAGCGGCAGGCGGCCCCTGCCTTGGCCTCCAGAAGCATCTCCGGGGAGTAGCCGCCCTGGGTGGCGTTCTTGAAGGCAGTGATGGGAATCTCGTTGTAGCCGTAGGAACGGCCCACTTCCTCGGCAATGTCTGCCATCAGGTTCAGGTCAGGCCGCCAGGAGGGGACATGAATGGTGTTGCCCTCTACGGGAATCTCCAGCAGGTTCAGATACTTCACCATATCCTCTCTGGGAATGTTGGTGCCAAGCAGAGCATTGATCTTCTCCGGCTCCAGCTCCAGCGTCTTGGGGGCGGGGACATAGTTGAGAATGTCCACCATGCCGTCCATCACATCGCCGCAGGCGAGCAGCTCCACCAGCTCGCAGGCCCGCTGAACAGCCGGAACGGTCATCATGGGGTCCAGATTCTTTTCAAACTTGCCGGAGGACTCGGTACGCATACCCAGAGCCAGGGCGGTCTGACGGATGGAGGTGCCGTCGAAGTTGGCAGACTCAAAGACTACGGTGGTGGTGTCCGGGAGAATTTCGGAGTTCTCGCCGCCCATAATGCCGGCAAGGCCGATGGGCTTGGTTTCGTCCGCAATCACCAGCATGCCGGGCTTCAGGTTTCGCACATTGCCGTCCAGGGTGGTGAGGGTTTCACCCTCCCGGCTCTCCCGGACAACGATTTTGCCGGAGCCTACATACCGGTAGTCAAAGGCGTGCATGGGCTGGCCGTATTCCAGCATCACATAGTTGGTGATGTCCACAATGTTGTTGATGGGCCGCACCCCGTTGGCACGGAGCCGCTGGCGCATCCACTTGGGGGAGGGGCCGATTTTTACATTGGCCACCATCCGGGCGGTGTAGCGGTTGCAAAGGTTTTCTGCCTCCACTTCCACATCCAGCTTGTCATACATAGAGCCGGCGTCGCTGCCCTTCACCACCGGCTCATGGTGGCGCATAGGCTTGCCAAAGGCGGCAGCAGCTTCCCGGGCCAGGCCGATGATGGAGTAGCAGTCGGGCCGGTTGTTGGTGATTTCAAAATCCACCACCGTATCGTCGTTGCCGATGACCTTGTTGATGTCGTCACCGGGCCGGCAGTCCTCCTGGAGGATCCAGATACCGTCCTCAATGGCGTAGGGGAAATCCCCCAGAGTCAGCCCCAGCTCCTTCAAAGAGCAGAGCATTCCGTTGGACTTTTCACCCCGGAGCTTTCCTTTGGTGATGTGAATGCCGCCGGGAAGATAGGAGTTGTGAAGGGCTGCAGGCACCAGATCGCCCTCGTGGACATTCTGGGCACCGGTGACAATCTGCACCGGCTCCTCCTGCCCCACATCCACCTGGCAAATCCACATATGGTCGGAATTTTCATGGCGGACGATGGAAACCACCTTTCCCACGACTACATTCTTGATTTCCTTATCCATGGGCTCGTAAGTTTCCACCTTCTGGCCGAAAATGGTCATTTTCTCCACAAATTCCTTGTCGGATACGGAGGAAAGGTCCACAAATTCTTCGTTAATCCATTTTCTGTTCAGCTTCATCCTGGTATCCTCCTTAGAACTGATTCAGGAATCTGACATCGTTGTCGAAAATCAGACGCAGGTCGTTGATCCGGGTGCGGCGCATAGCCATCCGCTCCAGGCCCATGCCGAAGGCAAAGCCGGAGTACTTCTCCGGGTCAATGCCGCAGCCTTCCAGCACCTTGGGGTGCACCATACCGGCACCCAGCAGCTCAATCCAGCCCTCGCCGTGGCAGGTGGAGCAGACCTGACCGTCTACCTCGCCGGTGCCGTGGCACTTGTGGCACTGCATATCCATTTCGCAGCTGGGCTCGGTGAAGGGGAAGTGGTGGGGACGGAACCTCATCACCGCTTCTTCCCCGTAGAGCTTCTTCATCAGGGTTACCAGGGCGCCCTTCAGGTCGCCCATGGTGATGTGCTCGTCGATTACCAGACCTTCAATCTGATGGAACATGGGGGAGTGGGTGGCATCCGCCTCGTCCTTCCGGTAAACCCGGCCGGGAGCCAAAATGCAGATGGGGGGCTTGGCATTTTCCATCACCCGAATCTGCATGGGGCTGGTCTGGGTCCGCAGGAGCACGGTGTCGTCATCGTTGAAGTAGAAGGTGTCGGACCGGTCCCGGGAGGGGTGCCCCTCCTCAATGTTCAGCTTGGTGAAGTTGTAGTCTGCCAGCTCCACCTCCGGGCCATCCACAATCTGATAGCCCATGCCTACAAACAAATCCTTAATCTGCTGCAAAACCTGATTCATGGGGTGGGCGTGACCCAGCGCCACGCTCTTGCCGGGGATGGTCACGTCCAATGCTTCGGCAGCCAGCTTGGCTTCCAGAGCGGCGGCGTGGGCAGCAGCCTTCTGCTTTTCCAGCATTTCTTCGATTTCAGCCCGGACGGCATTTGCCAGCTGTCCCATCACAGGACGCTCCTCCGGGGAGAGCTTGCCCATCTGCTTCAGAACGGCGGTGAGCGCGCCCTTCTTGCCCAGGAACCGAACCCGCAGCTCCTCCAGCTGGGCAGGGGTCTGGGCCTGCTGCAGGGCTTCCATAGCCTGCTGCTTGATTTGTGCCAATTGTTCTTTCATTTTTGAATCTCCTTTACATTGAGATAAAACATATGGGGTAAAAAAAAGAAACCCCCGTCCCTCTGGGGACGAAGGCTTTGACCTCCGCGGTACCACCCGCAATTCGCCGTTCGGCGCTCTCTCCTACACCTAAGACCCATAACGGAGTCACCCGGCACACCCTACTTTTGTTTCAGGCGGCAGCTCCTGGGAGAAAGCCCGTCCGCACCCCCAAGACGGCTCACACCAATCCGTCTTCGCTGTATGGGAGTTACCGCCTGGGGCAGCCCATTCATAGCTGTTACATATCAAGAAGAATACTATCACATTTTGCGAAGGAATGCAAGGGCTTTTTGCCCCTGCGGAAAAAAGAACCCCTTGCAGAGTGAAATCCTTTGCTCTGCAAAGGGTGAAATCATTTGGTGAAATGGAAAAACAGCACGATTCCTTATTATCCCAAACCCGGCGGTTCAGTAGAAGTCTCAGTGAAAAGTGAATAGTGAATAAGTAAAAATCCCGAATGCTTTTGCATTCGGGATTTTTGGTGCGAGAGATGGGACTCGAACCCATAAAGAAATTGGATAAATGTATTGCGGCTCTAAGGTTGTTCATTTGTTGTTGCCAATTTCATTGCCATTTTGGATGTTGGTTGCGGCGAAAAATGCTACCAGTTGCTCTGCGTGGGTGTTTACATCCTGTTTTGAGATATGTGTGTAGATCTGGTGCATGGTCTGGTTGTCGGCCCAGCCGCCGATTTCCATGACTACTTTTTCTGGAATGTTCAGATGGTAAGCAAGAGATGCAAAGCTGTGGCGGAGGCCGTGGAAGCCGACTTTGGGAAGCCCATTTTTCTCACAAATCCGGTTTATTCGATTCATCATGGCATTTGGGTTCCATGTGACGATATATTCCCCCTTGTGTTCCGCCGCCTGCAATGCGTCTTTTAACTGCGGAATCATGGGGACAATTCTGCGGGAGGTTTTGTTTTTGGTTTCGGACTTTCTCACAAGCTGACTGTTTTCGTCGTACACGGCGGCGCCGTTTACGCTGAGGACGCCTTTCTCCATGTCTACATCCTTCCACCTTAGGTTGAGAAGCTCAGACCTGCGGAGGCTGGACAGGGCCAGAAGGGCCGGTATTTCTATAGGGTCCCCCTTTACTGCTTCCAGAAATTGGGGGATTTGCTCCGCAGTCAGCCACGGTCGCATAGCCGGAACAACCTGTGGGAGCCGGATGTTCAGCTTCTTCCCGGTTTCTTCACAAATGACCGACGATATAAAGCGCCAGGAATTTGTGAGGGTTTTTGCGGAGATGACTTTGGCCTCAGCGTTTACTGCCCGCTGCCATTGCTCCTGGGTGGTTGTAAAAACATCCCGGTTCATCATTCCCTGGAAGCGCAGACGCTGGATGGCTCTATATCCCCGAATGGTGGATGGGGACAAGATGTTTTGCCGGGCGGAGATATAACTATCGATTGCCTGTTTCAGCGATTTCCTCCGGGTGCTGCTGGCCTCTTTGATTCCTGCCTTTATAGCCATAGCCTCCGCTACGGCTTCTTTTTCCTTTGGTCGGGTGATGGATACATCCTGGCCGTCCACTCGGACACGGACATACCAGGAGCCTGAGGGGAGCTTCTTTGCCTTTGGGGTTTTCATATTTTCCTTGCCTTTCCGGGGCAGGCATGATAGTATAAGTGGGTAGACTGCCCCTATCGTGATGGGTTGTGGGAGTTCTATATCTGCCGTCCCTGGTGGTGCAGCACCGGGGGCGGTTTTTATTTTATCGGTATTGAAATTTTTGAGATATACGCTACAATGGAAGAATAAGGGGGGATTATATGAAGAGAAAGCATATAGTAGGAGTACTTGTAGTTTTTCTTATCTGCTATCTTTCCCTTGCTGTGTATGCCCATCCGGGAAGAACGGATTCCCAAGGAGGCCATTATGACCAGGGAACAGGGGAATATCACTACCATCACGGATATCCAGCTCACGATCACTACGACATGGACGGAGACGGAATTTTGGATTGCCCCTATAATTTTGATGACCGCACCGGAGAAAATTCCGGTAGTTCCTCTGGCGGCTCCGGCGATAGACACTATGATGTGGACGGGGATGGAATTATTGATTATCTGTATGATGAAGATAAAATAGAGGGGAATACCGGTAACTCTGGTGATTCGGGAGGAAATGATGCAGTTACAGATGAGAAGCAGGAAGGAGGGAATACTGTGTGGTGGATGCTCTATGTTGTTGCTGCTTTGACAATGGTAGGTCTTATTATGTCCAACTATTATGGCAGGAAAGAAAATCAACGCCTTAGAAGAGAGCTTTTAGAAGTCTCAGACGAACTAAAAGAGAAACGGGATCGTATTATACAAATGAAGGATGTATTTGAAAAAGATACTTTGATAATGTCTGATAAATTGAACCGTTATAAGGAACAATATAACACAATTCTTGACATCCTTCCCCGAATCTCCGATATCTGTCAAATTGCTTCCATAGGCGGATGTTCGATAGACAATCCGTTTCCGGTGGAAACGCTCTCTAAATTACAGTTAAACTTACAAATTCCAACGGGTGTTTGTTTCGACAGCGAAATGTATCCCATTTGCACGAGCTATTCAAAAAATAAGCCATATGGTGACTTTACCGTTTACTCTGGGGAAAATAGTAAGGTTTACCACAATGATATCTCATGTTCGAGTAACCCAGGTAGGATAATGCACTTGTTTGATGCGATAAATGCAGGGAAACGACCTTGTAAGCGGTGTGTACAATGTACAAACCTTCCAGATACGATTCCTCAGTGGTATATTGATATTAAGAAAATCCGAGAATTTCAATCCAGGAAACCTTA
Organism: uncultured Eubacteriales bacterium; assembly: GCA_949293985.1. Lineage (GTDB taxonomy): Bacteria > Bacillota > Clostridia > Oscillospirales > Oscillospiraceae > Faecousia. Next base: position 21,665 of record CASFFN010000022.1, read on the forward strand.
ACGGCTGCCGCCCAGAGATGGGCGGCTTTCTTTTTGCTCCTTCTATTTGAGAATCATCTGTTACAAATTTCGGCACAGGCCGACGGCTTTGCCTTCGATTCGGATTTCTTCCATTTCCTCCATGCGGCGGATAATGGAGGGGTAAGCGGGGTTCACGGGACGCAGCTCCACATAGTCCTGGTGGAGAAATACCATCTTCAGGGTGGCCTCATCGCCAATCCGTACAGCTGCGATTTCTCCATTTTGTACCTGTTGCTGGCAGCGGATGGCGACAATATCACCGTCCTCAATTTTTGGAGACATGGAATCACCGACGCATAACAGAGAGAAATCGGCGTGCCACACAGCAGGAGCATCATCGTAGCACTCAATATTTTCTTCTGCGGTAATTGGGTCTCCACAGGCGATTCGACCAACCCTGGGGATTTTTTGCGTATCAGTATGTTCTTCTCCGAGGATTTTTCCCATGCTTGTATGATAAATTTCACACATCTGAAGGAGCAATGAATTCTCAATTCCGTTTACTCCACGCTCAAAGTTGCTGATAGCTTGTGCTGTTATACCTAATTTTTCAGCGGCTTCGGCTTGTGTCATTCCGGAATTTATTCGAGCTCTCTTTATATTTGATGCAATAGTTTTTTTAACCATATCTTTGATTTTCATAGTAACGCCCCCTTTATCACTATTATACCTTATATTTGCACATTGTCAACAAATTGTTTGGTTTAAGTAAATTTGACTATTGACAATAAACAAAATGTTTAGTAATATAGTCATAAATAAATGATTCATTTATAATAATCATGTGTATCCCAGACCTCAGTTAAACTGAGGAAAATTTTGTCCACATAACTAAATGAATCATTGAGAAAATAGTGAATGGAAAGGGTGATACAAGTGGGAAATGCTGTAAAGCGAGATTACTCAATAAATAAGCGGTTAAAGGAATATATTGTCATGCATGATAAAATGCCAAGCCGCATTGCCGATAAAGCGGGAATCCGGAGAGATATATTTTCCAATATACTCGCTTGTCGCAGGGTAATCTTGGCAGAGGAACTCCCCAAAATATGTGAATCGACTGGGTGCAGTATTGAATATCTTTTGGGCGGAGAAATTAGAAAGCCTGCAAATAAAAAGTCAAGCCCAAAATTGGACTTGACAGAAGAGTATTTTACAGACAGCAGGTAGAGCAAAAAGGGCAACACAAATAAGCCA
>CASFFN010000023.1 GCA_949293985.1 uncultured Eubacteriales bacterium
CAGAGTGCGAAAAATCCTTTATTTTCAACGGTTTCGGAGGTCTTTATTAAATTCCTATGTGGCGGTATAACCACCTACATAATTTGAGGTTTCAAATAAATATTTTCCGTGTTGGACAGTTGATTTACACTCTGCTGCAAAGTAGAATGAAACTTTTTGTAGAAGAATGGTTTCAGAGTGCCTGGAAAAGTGTCGTTGTTAGAGGGAAAGCCTGTATAGATAGTCTCCATCCTCGCCGCACTTGCCCAAGGTGCTATACGCAGGTCAAAAAAGTCTCCCAGCCGAATCAAGAATTCCAATGCCGCAGCAACGCGGAAAGCGCCGTCTGCTTCAGGGAGGGGATATGCGAAAGTGCTATCTGCCGCAATTGCTGCACATAACCGCCTGGTCTGATTGCTTGTCAGTCCTTTCCTGCGCCGTTTGGGCGCGTTTTTTGAAAAAAACACAGGCTGGAGCGAATGGAAAGATGCGAAATGCTACTTCCATCCTCCCGGATTTTGCCATCAACTATTTTTGGCGTTTTTCGGGGGGGTGGGTCATCCTTTGTCAGAGGCCTGCCGCTGAGACGGGAGACGGTGGATGATGGGATTCTTCCGGAGACCCATTAAGGAAACTCTGAATAAATCGCCTTCGGCTGGACAGCGGATCTTTTTCGCCATCCATGCAGAATGAAAAACGGGAAATACAAGAAGTATTCCGCCGTTTTCCATTCTTTTGTCTGACGAAAAATCTCTCGCTGCCAGCTCTTGCCGATTTAATCAGAGCTTCCTTAACCTTCGGCTTTGGTTAGTTTCGGAAGCCGAGCGGCGCCTTGAGATTGCTGCTTTTGCTGCTTATGGCAGCCGACGAAACATTGCTCCGGTCGCGGGGAGTGTTCTGGAGGGCGAAAACTCTGACGGCATCGGTGAGGGGGTCGTGCTTGCCCCGGATGCTGCGAATCATCAGAAAATTTACCACCAGGGTGCCCAAAAGGCATACGAACATATCTCCCATGGTATCTCCCACGCCGGTACGCCCAACATTCTGCAAATCTCTGCCGATGAGAGGGGAGACCACATACTCTCCCAGCTCAAAAAGTCCGGCGACAGCCATGGAGGCGAAGAATACGAAGAAGCAGCCGGTGGCGGGGTTGGCGCCCTCTTTGCTGTGGCGGCGCTCCAGCATCTCATAAAAGGCCAGGGCCATAATTCCCACAAAAACGCCGGACAGGCAGTGGATTACCTTGTCATAGCCGGGGACGAGCACATACACAGAGGCGGCTCCGCCCAGTGACCAGCCTAAGTAGGAGAAAAGGTAGATGTAGGTTTCCAGCTGCCAGCCGCCCTTCCAGCCAAACAGCCGCCGGACCAGGAGCAGCCCGGGAATCAGCAGCAGTGTGGCAAGGGGCAGCAGGCTGTCATAAAGACTTTTGTGGAGAATTCCGTTTACCGCCAGCGCAATGCCTGTAAGTCCGTAAACAATTTGGACGGCTTTCAGTATCTTCCGGTATTTTTCATCTCTGGCAATCAGGTTTGCCATACTTTCCTCCGGCTCCGGCAACGGCATGGCTGCCCAAAATGTGTTGTGGTTGTTTTGTGTTTATGCGTTTTCACCGATTCCTATGCGGGAATGTCACGGGAAATGCCGGCAGGGGAGATGGGGAAAGCTCCGGCGGTCAGAACACCAGCTGTACCAGCAGCATATAGCATATGGTGCCGCCGCCGATGCTCAGCAGGCTGTTCCGCTTCCAGATGTGGAGCGCCGCCACCAGAATGCAGCTGAAAAGCTCCGGGATACCGTAAGGCCAGGCCAGAGGCGTGACATCTTTCAGACAGTACACCACCAGCATTCCCATGATGGCGCAGGGCAGCGCCGCCCCCAGCCGGCGGACGGCCTGGGGCACCTGCTTCCGGAAAATCAGAAAGGGCAGAAACCGGGTGGCCATGGTGACCCCGGCGGCTATCGCTACCAGAAGGATATCGTGGGTCATGGAGTATTCCTCCTTTTCGCCTTGGGATTCAGGGTCAGAAGCAAAGCCATCAGCACCATGGAGGGGATGAGGAAAATATCCTTTCCGAAAATCAGCAGACAGACAAGGGAGGAGAGCACACCCACCAAAGCCGGAAAACGCTCCTTGCGGGAAAGCCATTGCTCTACGAATAAGGTGACAAACAGGGCGGTGAGGACAAAAGACACCCCTTCAAAGCTGACAGGCACATAGGTGCCCACGAGCACACCCAGACAGCTGCCAACCACCCAGTAGCATTGGTCCAGGAAGGAAACCAGCAGGCAATAGGCGCGCCGGGAAGCCCCTTCCGGGGGCTGGGCCTGGGTTACCAGGGAATAGGTTTCGTCCGTCAGGGAGAAAATCAGGTAGGGCTTTGCCTTGCCTGTGTCCCGATAGGCGTCCAGCAGAGAGATTCCGTAGAACAGATGCCGGGCGTTTACCAGCAATGTGGCAATGGCGGCGGTGATGAGGCCTGCGCCCCCTGTCAGCAGTTCCACCACCAGATACTGACCGGAGCCGGCGTAGATAAACAGGCTCATGGCCAGGGCCCAGCCCAGGCCGTAGCCGCTCTGGCTCAACAGGATTCCAAAACCGCAGCCTAAAAACAGGTAGCCGGTGAGTACCGGCAGGGTATCCAAAAAGGTTTGGCGGAGGGCTTGTTTGGTCATCGGTTCCATCTCCTTCTCTGATTAACTGATTATATAGGCGTATAGGGAGGATTGTCAATAAAGGAAAGAAAAGGTTTCCAAAATTCCCTTGCAATTTTTTCTCTTTCCCGGTATGATGAAAGAAAAACAGGAGGAATGGGTTATGAAAAAGGCCATTGATTTGTGGGCCCACGCCGGGGAGATTCTGGAGGCTGTGGGCAAAGGTGTTCTGCTTACGACCAAAAACGCAGACCGGGTAAATACCATGACCATCGGTTGGGGCACCCTGGGAATTGAGTGGAAAACCCCTATCTTCACGGCGTTTGTCCGGGAAAGCCGTCTGACCCGGGAGTTTCTGGACAAAAATCCGGAATTTACCGTAAACATTCCCGTGGGTGGGGATGTGAAGGAGATTCTGGGGGTGTGCGGTACCCGCTCCGGCCGGGATATGGACAAGATTGCCCGGCTGGGACTGACGCTGGAGGAGCCGGAGCATATCGGCGTGCCGGGAATCCGGGAGCTGCCCCTGACGCTGGAATGTAAGGTCATCTACCGGCAGGCCCAGGATTTGGCGGCCATCACCCCGGAGAATATCCGCCGTTTTTACCCGCCGGTCCCGCCCCGGGAGCAGGGGGACCATCACATTGCCTACTATGGGCAGATTCTGGGAGCATACCTGATTGAAGATTGAGTCCGATCTTCCTGCCACGCAGTCTTTCCGGCGGGATTCGCGCCGCGGGAAGGGCTGCGTGGCTTTGCGGAGGGGAACCGCGAAATAAGGACAAGTGTGTATATGTGGTAGAAGTTTCCGGTAAAAAGTTTTGCCATTTGGAAAAAACTTAAAAGCTTCGTGAACTTTTTGCAACATCCATTGACTTGACACCGGGAAACTGATATAATGCGCACCGGCAGACGGAAGGGATTGCGGCTGCTTTCGGGAAAGAAGCACGGATAGATGGAGATGGTACTTTGGGTATTGTGGAGGTCCTGCTGCTGGCAGTGGGATTGAGCATGGATGCCTTTGCGGTTTCCGTATGCAAGGGGCTTTCCATGAGAAGCAGCAGCCTGCGGGCAGGGGTGATTTGCGGCGCCTGGTTTGGGGGCTTTCAGGCCCTGATGCCTTTGATTGGCTATTTTCTTGGCACCATGTTTGCCGGCGTGATTTCTTCCTTTGACCATTGGGTAGCCTTCGGCTTGCTGGCTGTCATCGGCCTGAATATGCTCAAGGAGGCCTTTTCCGGAGAAGAGGAAGAGACGAATGGAGATCTTTCTCCCCGGACCATGTTTGTGATGGCGGTAGCCACCAGCATTGATGCTCTGGCGGTGGGAATCTCCCTGGCTATGACCGGCAATGTGAATATCTGGATGGCGATTGCAGCCATCGGCATTACTACCTTCCTGCTTTCGGCAGTGGGGGTAAAGGTAGGCAGCGTCTTTGGCTGCCGGTACGAGAAGCGGGCACAGATTGCAGGAGGCGTAATTCTCATCTGCCTGGGCCTGAAGATTCTGATGGAGCACTTAGGTGTGCTGTAAGTAAGTAGATAGCAGTTGAAAAGCTGTTAATCTAAGGAAACTCTGAATAAATCGCCTTCGGCTGGACAGCGGATCTTTTTCGCCATCCATGCAGAATGAAAAACCGGAAATACACAAAGTATTCCCCGGCCAGCTCTTGCCGATTTAATCAGAGCTTCCCTAAAAATAAACGAAGAAAAGTTTAATGGAGGAAACAAACGATGAAGAAGATGATTTCTCTGCTGCTGGTTGTGGCTCTCTTTGCCGCGATGGCTGCCGGCTGTGCCCAGAAGCCTGCCGAGGAAACCACCGAGCCTACCACCGAGGCAACCACCGAGCCCACTACTGAGGCAACTACCGAGCCCACCACTGAGGCTACCGAGGAAGTCTCTGATCCCACCCAGGGTGCTGAGGCCGGTTCTCTGGAGGCTATGATCAATGAGATTGTCACCATTCAGCCTGTGGAAGTAATGATGCCTACGGCAATTCCCCTGGACCTGACGGATACCAGTGAGGATGGGGCCTTTAAGCTGAAGGGCTACACCGGCATGGAGGATGCTTCTATGCTGACGGAGGCCTGCGCCTACGAATCCATGGTTGGCTCCGTGGCTTTCTCCATGGTTCTGGTACGGGTGAACGATGCTGCCGACGCGGAAACCGTTGGTCAGCAGATGAAGGACGGCATTGATCCCAGGAAGTGGATTTGCGTGGAGGCCAATGACCTGCAGGTGGTTGGCTGCGGCGATGTGGTGATGCTGATTATGCTGGATTCCAGCCTGGGCGTGACTTCCCAGAATTTCGTGGACGCTTTCCAGACTGTCTGCGGCGCTGAGCTGGACTTTGTGCTGAAGTAAGCAGAAACACCTTTTAAGGGCAGCGGAAAATCCGCTGCCCTTTTTTACTGTCTTTTAACAAATGGAACCTGACAATATGGTATACTACCCGAGATACTGTGTCAAAATTTCCCAGGATACAAAAATTTGAACACCGGAGGAAATGCTATGCTATTTTCCAGCATCCCATTTTTGTACTATTTCCTGCCGGCGGTGCTGATTGTGTATTTTCTGGCGCCTAAGGCCCTGAAAAACACGGTGCTGCTGGTATTCAGCCTGGTTTTTTATGGCTGGGGAGAGCCCAAATATCTGTTTTTGATGATTGGCTCCATATTGCTGTTTTATCTCTGCGGCCTTGCCATCGGCCTGAGTAAAACCAGACCCTGGCAGAAATTCTGGCTGATTGTGTCCGTCGTGGTCAGCCTGACCCTTTTGGGCATTTTCAAATACGCGGACTTCTTCGTGGAGAGCTTCAACGCCGTCACGGGTCTGAGCATCCCTCTGCTGCGGCTGGCGCTGCCGGTGGGTATCAGCTTCTATACCTTCCAGTGCCTCAGCTATACCATCGACGTGTACCGGGGCAATGCCCAGGTGCAGAAAAACCCCATCAGCTTCGGCACCTATGTGTCCCTGTTCCCCCAGCTGATCGCCGGTCCCATTGTCCGGTATGTGGATGTGGCCCGGGAGCTGGAAAACCGTACCCACAGTTGGGACCAGGTGGCCCTGGGCCTGCGGCGGTTCCTCATCGGTCTTGCCAAAAAGGTGATTCTGGCGGACAACTTTGCTTTGCTTATGAAGCTGTTCCGGGAGTCCGGGGAGCAGAGCGTGCTGTTTTACTGGATGTACGCCATTGCCTTCATGCTGAACATTTATTTCGATTTCTCCGGTTACAGCTGTATGGCCATCGGTCTTGGGAAGGTTTTTGGCTTCCATTTCATTGAGAACTTCGACTACCCCTATATGTCTAAGTCTATCGGGGAATTCTGGCGGCGCTGGCACATGAGCCTGGGCTCCTGGTTCCGGGACTATGTGTATATCCCCCTGGGAGGCAACCGGGTCAAAACCGGCCGCTGGGTGTTCAACACCCTGGTGGTGTGGATGCTCACGGGCTTGTGGCACGGAGCCAGCTGGAACTTCGTTCTGTGGGGCCTTCTGTATGCGGTGTTCCTGATGATAGAGAAGTGGGTGCCTTTCCTGAAGAAAATGCCGGACGTGCTTCGGAGATTCTATGTGCTGCTCGTCGTCATGCTGGGCTTTGTGCTGTTTAACGCCGCGGACATTGCCCAGGCTGGCTCCGATATCGCCTGCCTGTTCGGCTTCGGCGGCCTGCCTCTGACCAGCCCGGAGACTTTGTATTATCTGAGAAGCTATGCGCTGCTGTTTGCTTTGGGATTTGTGGGGGCGACCCCGCTGGTGCGCAATACGGTGAACCGTCTGAGCGCCGGGGAGAAAACCTGCAAGGTGGTAAGTATTCTGGAGCCGGTGGTGCTGATTTTGCTGCTTCTGGTCTGCACCGGCTATCTGGTGGACGGCTCTTTCAGTCCGTTCCTGTATTTCCGTTTCTAAGGAGGTGGCGGCATGAATAAAAAAATCAGAGCCATTGGCGCTGCCTGTCTGGTGGCGGTCTGGGCCGGGCTTACCGCCCTGACCTGGTTTGGGCCTGACCAGGCAGAGTCCGTGTCCGAACGCCGTCCTCTGGAGCAGTGGCCGGGAATCACCGGGGAAAGCCTCTGGTCCGGCAGCTTTATGGAGGACTTTGGAGACTATTCGTTAGACCAGTACCCCCTCCGGGACCCCTTCCGGCAGATAAAGTCATTGTTTCATTACTATGCTTTGCAGCAGAAGGACAACAACGGCATCTATATTGCCGACGGCTATGCGGTGAAGATGGAGTACCCCTTAAACACCACTTCCGTGAACTACGCCATAGGCCGTTTCCAGCATATCTATGACACCTACCTGAAGGATTCGGGCAGCAAGGTGGTCTTTGCGCCGGTGCCGGACAAGGGCTGCTATCTGGCGGAGGAGAACGGGTATCTTTCCATGGACTATAAAAAGATGTTTACGATGCTCCGGGAGAACTTGCCCTGGGCAGAGTTTGTGGATATCACCGACTGCCTGGAGGGGACGGATTACTACCGCACCGATACCCACTGGCGGCAGGAACGCCTGCTGGATGTGGCCGGGAAGCTGTCGGAGGCTCTGGGGGTGACCGCGCCCCGGGCGGAGGACTTTACCGTCACCCAGCTGGATACCCCCTTCTACGGGGTGTACTACGGTCAGGCGGCCCTGCCCATGAATCCGGAGCGCATTTACCTGATGGAAAGCCCGCTGCTGAAGGATTGCCGGGTGTTTGACCATGAAACGGGCCAGTATACCCCGGTGTATAATCTGGATAAGCTGTCCGGCCGGGATCCCTACGAGGTGTACCTGTCCGGAACCCGGGCGCTGCTGACCGTTGAAAACCCCAATGCCCCCACCGACCGGGAGCTGGTGGTTTTCCGGGATTCCTTCGGCAGCAGCCTGGTGCCTCTGCTGGTGCAGGACTATGCCAAGGTAACCCTGGTGGATATCCGGTATGTGGCCTCGGATTTTGTGGGCCAGTTCGTGGACTTCCACGGACAGGATGTGCTGTTCCTTTACAGCACCCTGGTGCTCAATTCCAGCTCCACCCTGAAATAAGAAAAGGCTGTTTCCCCTATGCCGGGGGAAACAGCCTTATACTGTCAAAAAGTCCAACGGACTTTTTGACAGTATAGAATGCCGGTGGGAAAACCCCACCGGCATTTGTTAGAATTATGATTAGGGAACCTCTGAATAAATCGTCTGCGGCTGGAAAGCTTATCTTTTTCCCCATCCATGCAGAATGAAAAACAGGAAATACATACAGTATTCCGCTGTTTTCTTTGTCTGAGGAAAAACTCTTCCTGTCAGCTCTTGCCGATTTAATCAGAGTTTCCTTAGGGAAACTCTGAATAAATCGTCTGCGGCTGGAAAGCTTATCTTTTTCCCAATCCATGCAGAATGAAAAACGGGAAATACATACAGTATTCCGCCGTTTTCCATTCTTTTGTCTGAGGAAAAATCTCTCGCTACCAGCTCTTGCCTCTTTATTCAGAGTTTCCTTAGATTTCCTTTCCGGCGATGAATACCCGCTTCCGGCTGTAATTGTCCCGGCAAACCAGAAAATCCGCCTGCTTGCCGGTGGCAATGGAGCCTACTTCCTTGTCAGCGCCGATGGCGCAGGCGGGGTTGTAGGTGGCGGCCCGGACCGCATCCTCCTCCGGAATGCCGAAAGCCATGGCGTTGACCAGGGCGGTGTAGAGATTGATGGCGGAGCAGGCGATGGTGTTGTCTTTCAGTCGGGCTACGCCGTCAATGAGCTTGGCGGTCTGACCGCCCAGGTCAAACTCCGTGCCGTTGGGCAGACCGCAGCACCGTCCGGAGTCGGATACCAGCACCATGCGGCTGCCGCCGAACATAGTAAAGGCCAGACGGACGGCGGCGGGGTGGGCGTGGAGGCCGTCGCAAATCAGCTCGCAGCGCACATGGGGCGTTTCCACCGCCGCGGGAATCACGCCGGGGTTGCGGTGATGAATGCTGGGCATGGCGTTATACAGATGGGTCAGGTGAGAGGCGCCGGCGTCAAAAGCGGCCTTGGCGTGGCTGTAATCCGAGTCGGTGTGGGCAACGGACACGGTGCAAAGCTCCTTGGCCTTTTCCACAAACTCCAACGCGCCGGGCAGTTCCGGGGCCACATCCACAATCCGCACCAGGCCGCCGCAGCCCTCGTAGAGCTTCCGGAAGCCCTCAAAGTCCGGGGCCTTCAGATAATCGGCGTTCTGGGCGCCCTTCTTCTTCTCGGAGAAGTAGGGGCCTTCCATCTGAATGCCTCTGAGGACCGAGCAGCCCTTGGGCTTCTCATCTGCCAGACGGCGGGCACAGGCAAAGGCCCGTTCCAGCACATCATAGGGCAAGGTCATGGAAGCCGGCGCAAAGGAGGTGACGCCGCACTGGGCGTAGTAGGCGGCCATCCGCTTCAGGCCCTCGTAATCTCCGTCGGAGAAATCCTTGTTGGAGTTGCCGTGGCTGTGTACTTCCACCAGACCGGGAATGACGGTGGCGCCTTCCAGGTCAATGGCATCCTCCGGAACCTGGTCCGGCAGAATCTCGCCGAAGCGGCCGTCCTCGGTTACCTCAAAGGCACCGGTGCGGAAATGAAAATCAGAGGTGTAAATTCGGGCGTTTTTGTAAAACATTTGGAACATCTTCCTTTCTGTAACTGGATAATATCATAGGAATCTGGAAAACAGATTCGGTTACACTTGGGCAATCTCCCGGATGACCTGTCCTGCCAAAATAAGCCCTGCCACGCCGGGGACAAAGGCGCAGGAACCGGGGAGGGAATTGCGGCCCCGGGGCAATTCTTCCCAGGCCGGGTCGTCAGGGGGAAGGGCGCAGGCAATGGGCTCCTCCGGGGAGTAGACCACCTTCAAATGGGGAATCCCCCGCTTCCGGCACTCCTTACGCATGATCCGGGCCAGGGGACAGCCGGAGGTTTCGTAAATATCCGCCACCCGAAAAGCGGTGGGATCCAGCTTGTTCCCGGTGCCCATGGAGCTGATGATGGGGGTACCGGCAGTCCGGGCGGCCTGAATCAGCTGCAATTTTCCCGTTACCGTGTCAATGGCGTCCACCACATAGTCGTATTGGGAAAAGTCAAACAGGTGGGCGGTTTCCGGGGTGTAGAAAATTTTTCGGGGGTTTACCTGAATCGCCGGGTCAATGGCGGCGATTCGCCGGGCGGCTACCGATACCTTGTCCTGCCCCACCACATCCCGGGTGGCCAAAATCTGACGGTTCAGGTTGGTGACGCTGAAAACATCGTGATCTACCAGTTCCAGCCTTCCGATACCGGAGCGAGCCAGGGCTTCCACCACATAGCCGCCCACGCCCCCCAGGCCGAACACCGCCACGGTGGACTTCCGCAACCGTTCCATACCCTCCCTGCCCAGCAAAAACCGGGTACGGCAATAGGGATTCACAGTATTCCTCCTTGCTGCGTTTGTATAATGTTATCCTACCACGCAAAAGCCGTTCTGTCAAATAAACTGCTGGGTGGATACATCCACAACCCCCCGGGTGGTCAGACGCAGGGCGGGAATCACCGGCAGTCCCATAAAGGACAGGGTCATGAAGGGGTCGATGTCCCGGCTGACGCCCAAGTCATAGGCGGCGGCTTTGGCACGCTCCAGTCCTTCGTTTACAACCGTCAGGGGTTGATCGCTCATCACCCCGGCAATTTCCAGGGGAAGCTCTGCCAGGACCTTCCCATCCTTTACCACCACAATACCCCCGTGGTTCTTGACGATCTGGTTGCAGGCAAAGGCCATGTCCGCATCGTTCGCGCCCACGCAGATGATATTGTGGCTGTCGTGGGAAACGGAGGTGGCAACGGCCCCGGCGGTGAGGCCGTAGCCATTCAGATAGCAGACGCCGATGTGACCGGTATTTTTGTGCCGTTCCACCACCGCCATTTTCAGAATATCCCGCGCCACATCCACTTCGGAGGCATAGCCTTTATCCTGGGTGAGAATCTGCCCGGGGACCATACCGATGACCCCTCTGGGGCGGTGATTGGCAAAATCCTGGGCAGTCAGCCGGGGCAGATGGAAGGTGTTTCGGGCCTTTTCCGCAAGATAGGCGGACATGGGGGCGGGAGAGAAGGGGACGACCCGGCCGTTTTCATATACCAGCTTTCCCTTTTTGTAGACGCTTACCACATGAAAATCCTTCAAATCCTCCACGATGGCAAAGTCCGCCAGATACCCGGGGGCAATGGCGCCCCGGTTGTTCAGCAGAAAGTACCGGGCGGCGTGAAGGCACGCCACCTGCACCGCCACGATGGGATCGGCTCCCATGGCCACGGCCTGGCGGCAGATGTAGTCCATGTGCCCTTTTTCCAGCAGGTCGCTGGGGTGCTTGTCGTCGGTGCAGAACATACACCGGCTGGCAAGCTGCCGGGAGCGGATAAGGGGCATGAGGGCTTCCAGGTTTTTGGCGGCGGTGCCCTCCCGAATCATAATGAACTGCCCCCGGCGGAGCTTTTCCATGGCGTTGTCCATATCGGCACATTCGTGGTCAGAGTAGACGCCGGCGGAAATGTAAGCGTTCAAATCCTTTCCGGACAGGCCGGGAGCGTGACCGTCAATCTTTTTGTGGTGGGCCTGGGAGGCCACAATTTTGGAAACGGTGCCGCCGTCACCGGCTACGACGCCGGGGTAGTTCATCATCTCCGCCAGACCCAGCACCCGGGGATGGTCAAAGAAGCTGTCCACATCCCGATAGTCCAGGTTTGCGCCGCTCTCATCCAGCGGAGAGGCGGGGACACAGGAGGGAATCATAAACTGCACATCTATGGGCAGCCCCTCCGTGGCCTCCAGCATATAGTCGATACCGTCGGTGCCCATCACATTGGTAATCTCATGGGGGTCGGTGATGACGGTGGTGGTGCCGTGAGGCGCCACGGCTCTGGCAAATTCTGCCGGACTGACCAGGCTGGACTCCAGGTGAATGTGGGCGTCAATGAAACCGGGGCAGACAACTTTCCCGGTCATGTCCACCTCCTGAAGGCCCGCGTATTCCCCGAGGCCTACAACGAGGCCCTCCGCAACGGCAATGTCCTCCGTTTCCAGCTGCCCGGAAAAAACATTCACATAGGTGGCGTTTTTCAGCACCAGATCCGCTTTTTGCCGGCCTGCGGCCACATCAATGATCCGCTGCTTTTTCATGAGCTTCCGGCTGATTTTTCCGGACCAGGTTTCCTTGTATGCCATGATAAGCACCTCCGTAGAATTATGGAATCTCTGAACAAATCGTCTGCGGCTGGAAAGCTTATCTTTTTCGCCAGCCATGCAGAATGAAAAACAGGAAATACATACAGTATTCCACTGTTCTCCATTCTTTTGTCTGACAAAAAATCTCTCGCTGCCAGCTCTTGCCTATTTATTCAGAGCTTCCTTATTTTTACCATCATATCACAGCGGACAAATATTGTAAAAGGGAAAATGGAAAATTCTTGTTTCTTTTACAAATTGTAAACTTTTTTCCTGAACAGCTCTTGAAAAGCGGTAAAGAATCGTTATAATAAACTGTTGTGAGATTTGGTCTTTAGGAAAGGGGACGAAATTATGTCTCGATTCAGCAATCGATTGCTTCGGTTGTGGTGGAAAAGGCGCAGCAGGGCAATGAGCCCAACCCGGGTGGTGGCGGTGGCCTTTGCTTTGATTATTCTGACAGGCGGTTTGCTGCTGACCTTACCGGCGGCAGCCCGGGACGGGCAGTCCCACAGCTTTTTGACCGGACTGTTTACGGCCACCTCGGCCACCTGCGTAACCGGACTGGTTCTGGGAGATACCTGGACCTTATGGAGCGGCTTCGGCCAAATCGTGATTTTGTGCCTGATTGAAATCGGCGGTCTGGGCTTTATGTCCGTTGCCAGCACCGTGATTTTCCTGCTGAAAAGAAAACTGGGCCTGCGGCATAGAATGGTGATGGCCCAGGCTCTCAGCGTCAGCGATATGGCCAGCGTGGTGCGGCTGCAAAAGTGGGCGGTGCTGGGAAGCATTGCCATCCAGCTGACCGGCGCCCTAATCCTTACCCTGCGGTTTTTGCCGGACTTTGGATTGGAGCAGGCGGCCACCTGGGGAATCTTCCACGCGGTTTCCGCCTTCTGCAACGCGGGCTTTGATATTTTCGGTAAAATCGCCCCCAACGCCAGTGTGATTGTTTTCAACAATGATCCGGTGGTGTGCATTACCATCATGGCTCTGATTGTGATAGGCGGCTTGGGCTTTTTCGTGTGGGAAGAGCTGGTTCGGGTGCGGAATTTCCGGAAATTTTCGGTATACACCAAAATGGTGCTGATTGGTACGGCTTTCCTGATTGTCGGCGGCGCTTTCTTCATCGGCTGTATGGAGTGGGACAACCCGGCGACCCTGGGAAACATGGAGCCATGGCAGCGGGTGCTTAACAGCTTCTTCCAGTCGGTTACCGCCCGTACAGCCGGTTATGCCTCTGTGGACCAGGCGGCTCTGACGGATGGGGCCAAGGCCACCACTACGGTACTCATGTTTACCGGCGGCGCTTCCGGCTCTACCGCGGGCGGCGCCAAGGTGGTGACGGTGATGGTGCTGTTCCTGTTCTTCTACACCAAGTCCCGAGGAAGACACACGGTGTGTATCTTCCGGCGGACCATTCCCGATGACAAGGTAATCGACGCGCTGACCATTACCGGCCTGATGCTGGTGATGGGCGTGTTTGGAGCCATTTACATTTCGGAGGCCTGCTCGGTGAGCTTTACCGACGCCTTGTTTGAAACCGTGTCTGCTCTGGGCACGGTGGGACTGACTGCCGGCGTCACCACAAAGCTGACGGTGCTGTGCCAGATTATGATTATTATCTTTATGTACTTTGGTCGGGTGGGCATTCTGACCATCAGCCTGGGCTTCCTGCTTTCCAACAATGCAGAAGACCGGATTCAATATGCGCAGACCAACCTGCTGATTGGGTAAGGAGGAAAAAATGAAAACTTGTGTTGTAATCGGAATGGGCCGCTTCGGCCGTGAAGTAGCCAGAAGACTCTGCGAGTTTGGCTGTGAAGTGATGGTGATGGACCTGCACAGCGAGCTGATTCAGCAAATCAGCAGCGAGGTCACCCATGCGGTGGTGGCGGATGCCAAGGACAAGGAGGTGCTGCGCACCCTGGATGTGCAGGATTTTGACTGCGCCATTGTAGCCGTAGGCGACAATCTGGCGGATTCGATTCTTACTACCATGAATCTGAAGGAACTGAATGTCCCCTACATTGTATGCAAGGCCCGGGACGAGACCCACCGGCGGGTGCTGGAAAAGCTGGGCGCCGACTTGGTGGTGATACCCGAGCAGGAAAACGCTGTCCGTCTGGCCAGAAGCCTGTCCAGTCCCAATGTGCTGGATTACATCGAGCTGTCCGACGAGTACGGCATTGTGGAAACTCCTGCACCCCGGCGCTGGATCGGCAAGACCCTGCGGGAGCTGAATGTTCGGGCCAGGCTGGGCGTGAACATTATCGCCATCCGCCGTGAAGGCAGAATCAATGTGGCTCCCGGCGGCGACTTCTTCATCGAAGATGGGGACATCATCGTGGTGCTGGGAGATACGGATTCCCTGACCACGGTGCAGAATCTGTAATGGAGCGCATTACTGCCCGGAAAAACCCGCTGCTGCGGCAGGTGCGCCGCCTGCTCAGCTCCCGGAAAGAGCGGGAGGAGCGCGGGCTCTTTGCGGCGGACGGAACCAAGCTGCTCCGGGAAGCCATCGCCTGGTGGCCGGGCCTTCACACGGTGATTTTGTCCGACGGGGTTTCTATGGAGATTCCCGCGGGTGTGCGGGTGGTGCAGGTGCCGGAGGATGTGATGGCGTCCATCTCTCCCATGCAGACCCCCCAGGGGGCGCTGTTTCTGTGCCGCCTGCCGGAGAAAGCCCCCTTTGTCCCCAAGCCGGGAATGCTTCTGCTGGACGGCATCCAGGACCCGGGAAACTTAGGCACCATTTTGCGGACGGCGGACGCCCTGGAGATCCCCGTGGCCCTGCTGGAAGGGTGCGCGGACCCCTATTCCCACAAAACCGTCCGGGCCAGCATGGGTGCGGTGTTCCGCAGCCCGGTGGTGCAGACCACCTGGGCGGAGGCTGCTCAGGCGCTGGCGGAGGCGGATATCCGGCTTGGCGTAACGGCTCTTTCGGAGAAAGCCATGGATTTGCGCCAGGCGCCTTTGTCCCAGATGGCTGTGGTGATTGGAAGCGAGGGGCAGGGGGTGCGGAAGGAAATTCTGGAAGCGGCCCAAAGGGAGCTGATTATTCCCATGAATCCCCGGTGCGAATCCCTGAACGCGGCGGTGGCGGCCACCATTGTGATGTGGCAGATGAAACAGTAAAGAGAAACGAGGGATGGGGAATGCTGCTGTACTGGATTTGGCTTGCTCTGCTGCCGGGTCTTACCGGCTTTCAGAAGGCAAGACTGCTGGAGCGGTTCTCCACCCCGGAGGAATTGTATCACGGCGGCTGGGAACGGCTGCCCCAGGGCTTGGCTCCCGAGGAGCGGGAGGCTCTGAAAAAGAAGGATTTGACCCAGGCCAGGAAGGTGCTTAGCTCCTGCCAGGAAAAGGGCGTGGGAATTTTGTGCTACGGCGACCGGGCTTACCCGGAGAAGCTGAAAAACATTCTCCAACCGCCCATGGTGCTGTACTACCGGGGGAAACTCCCCCGGTGGGAGGACCGCCCGCTTATCGGCGTGGTGGGCACCCGAAAGGCCAGCAGCTATGGCCTCCAGGCCACCCGGCGTGTCAGCGCGCAAATCTGCGCCTGCGGCGGTTCGGTAGTGACCGGCGGCGCCGCAGGTGTCGACACGGCAGCCATTCACGGCGCTCTGGACGGGGAAGGGGAACCCATTGTGGTGCTGGGCTGCGGAGTGGATGTGGTATACCCCAGCTCCAACCGGGAGCTGTTCCGGCTGGTTGCCCAAACCGGCTGCCTCCTATCCGAATATCCCCCGGGAACTCCGGCCTATCGGTGGAATTTCCCGGAGCGGAACCGGATTATCAGCGGTCTTAGCGACGGAACCCTGGTGGCGGAGGCTCCGGAGCGCAGCGGCGCTCTGATTACGGCAGCCAACGCCATCGAACAGGGCCGGGATGTGTTTGTCATCCCGGGAAATATTGATGTGGCGTCCAGTGCCGGAAGCAATGCGTTGCTGCGGGACGGCGCCATAGCCGTTTTCAGCGGATACGATATGGTGCGGGAATACGAGGGCCGCTATCCGGGGAAAATCCAAAAGCGGGACCCGGCCGCCTTTGCCAAAGGGCTGGAAAAACCGGAGGAAAAAGTGGCCCAGAAAGCCCTTCCGCCCGAAATTTCCCGGAATGAGGAGAATGACGGGGAGAAAAAAGGCATTGACAACCCGGCCAAATCCCCTTATAGTGGGGTAAATAAACCGATTCCCCAGCTATCCGACCCGGAGAAGGCCATTCTGGGGCTGCTGAGCCCCCAGCCTGTGGGCATCGATGAGGTGATTGCCGCCTCAGACCTGCCCTCGGCCAAGGTACTGACCTGTCTTACCATGCTCCAAATCAAAGGCATGGTTCAGAGCCATCCGGGCGGGCTGGTATCTCTGAAAAACTGTTAGCGGAGGAAAACATGGCAAAGTCATCCAATCTTGTAATCGTGGAGTCGCCGTCCAAGGCGAAAACCATCGGAAAATATTTGGGGCCGGACTATGTGGTGAAGGCCAGCATGGGCCACCTGCGGGACCTGCCCAAAAGCACCATGGGTGTGGATATTGACGGGGACTTTACCCCCCACTACTTCCCCCTGGAGAATAAAGCGGATGTGATTGCGGATTTGCGCAAATGCGCCTCCCAGGCGGAAACCGTATACCTGGCTACCGACCCGGACCGGGAGGGAGAGGCCATTTCCTGGCATTTGAAGGAACTTCTGGAGCTGCCGGAGGAAAAAACCCACCGGGTCACCTTTAACGAAATTACGAAAAATGTTGTCCGCCAGTCCATTGAGCACCCCCGGGGGATTGACTATGCCCTGGTGGACGCCCAGCAGGCCCGGCGGATTCTGGATAGAATTGTAGGCTACCAGCTGTCCCCTTTGCTGTGGAAGAAGATTCGCCGGGGCTTGTCCGCCGGCAGAGTTCAGTCCGTAGCCACCCGTCTGGTGGTGGACCGGGAAAACGAAATCCGTGCCTTCCAGCCCAAGGAATACTGGTCTTTGGATGTGGATTTGTCCCTTACGGAAAAGCCCGGAACCTTCACCGCCCGGTACTACGGCGATACCAAGAAAATCGAATTGGAAAATGAGGCACAGGTGAATGCCGTCATTGCTGACATCACCGGCAAGGAATTTACGGTGCAGAGTGTGAAGCGGGCGGAGAAGAAGCGCTCCGCGGCGCCCCCCTTTACCACCTCCACCTTACAGCAGGAGGCATCCCGGAAGCTGAACATGACCCCCAAGCGGACGATGGCCATTGCCCAGCAGCTGTATGAAGGCGTGGATGTGGAAGGGGAAGGCACCCTGGGTCTGATCACCTATATGCGTACCGACTCCCTGCGCCTCAGCGACGAAGCCATGGCGGCGGCGGAGCGGTTTATCAAAAGCCGGTACGGAGCGGCCTATCACTATGGGAGCTTTCACACATTCAAGACCAAATCCGGCGCCCAGGATGCCCACGAGGCCATCCGTCCCACCCATGTGGAGCTGGACCCGGAGCGGGTTCAGGGGAGTCTGACCAAGGACCAGTACCGGCTGTATAAGCTGATTTGGAGCCGCTTTCTGGCCTCTCAGATGGCAAACGCCCTGTATGACACGGTAGCCATCGATACCCGGTGCGCCGGGCATACCTTCCGTTCCACCCATCAGAGTGTGAAATTCAACGGCTTTCTGGCGGTGTACGAGGAGGGAAAGGACGAGGAGACCGAGGCCATGGGCAGCCCCCTGCCGGAGCTTTATGAGGGTGACCGGGCCAAGCCCACGGACATCCGGAAGGAGCAGCACTTTACCCAGCCTCCCGCCCGGTATACGGAGGCCACGCTGGTGAAGGCCATGGAGGAAAAGGGCGTGGGCCGTCCTTCTACCTATGCCGCCATCGTGTCCACCATTCAAGACCGGGAATATGTGAATAAGAAGGACAAGCGGCTCCATCCCACGCCTTTGGGAGAGGTGGTCACCGGCCTCATGATGGAGCGGTTCCAGGATATTATTGATGTGGAATTTACCGCCAACATGGAAAACCGGCTGGACCAGGTAGAAGCGGGGAATCTTAACTGGAAAACCGTCCTGCGGGACTTTTACCAGGGCTTCCACCAGGAGATGCTGGATGCGGAAACCGCCCTGGAGGGGGTGCGGCTGAAGGTCCCCGAAGAAGTCACCGACGAGGTCTGCGATTTGTGCGGCCGGAATCTGGTGATTAAGAGCGGCCGGTTCGGGAAATTCCTGGCCTGCCCCGGCTACCCGGAGTGTAAATTCACCAAGCCCATTGTGGAGAAAATGCCCGGCCGCTGTCCCAAGTGCGGCAGCGCCATTTTGAAGCGCACCTCCAAGCGGGGCTATGCCTATTACGCCTGCGAGCGGGGAGCGGACTGCGGCTTTATGACCTGGGACGTGCCCACGGCGGAGGACTGCCCCAAGTGCGGTCAGACCATGTTCAAAAAGTCCGGCAGAGGCCGGATGAAGCCCTTCTGCATCAACGAGGAATGCGAGAACTTCCTGCCGGAGGACAAGCGGGGCTACTATAAAAAAACGGCGGCTTCCCAGGAGGGAGAGCCCGCGCCCCAGGAGGAAAAGGCAGAAAAGCCTGCCAAATCCACCAAGACCGCCAAAACAACCAAGACCACAAAAACCAAGAAAACCACCAAAACCAAGGAGAAAGCACAATGACAAAGGTAAAAGTAGTGGGAGCCGGTCTGGCCGGCAGTGAAGCGGCCTGGCAGCTGGCCCAGCGGGGCGTGGCTGTGGAGCTTTACGAGATGAAGCCCCGGAAAATGACGCCGGCTCACCATGCCGATACCTTTGCGGAGCTGGTGTGCTCCAATTCCTTCCGGGGAGACCGGCTGGAAAACGCCGTGGGTCTTTTGAAAGAGGAGCTGCGGCGGCTGGGAAGCCTGATTCTCACCTGCGCCGAGGCCACCCGGGTGGAGGCCGGCGGCTGCCTGGCGGTAGACCGCCAGGGCTTTTCCCAAATGGTCACGGAAAAAATCCGCAGCCACCCCAATATCACCGTGGTGGAGGAGGAGCTGACCCGGGTGCCGGAGGGGCCGGTGATTATCGCCACCGGGCCCCTTACCTCCGACGCCCTGTCCGAAGCCATCGGTGCGTATTTTGGAGAGGATTACCTGCACTTTTACGATGCGGCGGCCCCCCTGGTGACGGCGGAGTCGGTGGACATGACCAAGGCCTGGTGGCAGTCCCGGTACGACCGGGGGACTCCGGATTATGTCAACTGCTCCATGAATAAAGAGGAGTACGACGCCTTTGTCCGGGAGCTGATTTCCGCCCAGGAGGCGGAGGTCCACGGCTTCGAGGACAAGAATGTGTTTGAAGGCTGTATGCCTGTGGAGGTGATGGCCCGCCGGGGTCCCGATACCCTTCGGTTCGGCCCTTTGAAGCCGGTGGGCCTCATCGACCCGGCCACCGGGAAGGAGCCCTATGCAGTGGCGCAGCTGCGGCAGGACAACAGCGCCAAGAGCATTTACAATCTGGTGGGCTTCCAGACCCACCTGAAATTCCCGGAGCAGAAGCGGGTGTTTTCCATGATTCCCGCCCTTCGCAATGCGGAGTTTGTCCGCTACGGCGTGATGCACCGGAACACCTTCCTCCAGTCTCCCAAGCTGCTGGACAGGTTCTACCGGGACAGAAGAAATCCCTTAGTTGCCTTTGCGGGGCAGATGACCGGGGTGGAGGGCTATGTGGAGAGTGCCGCCTCCGGTTTCCTGGCGGCGGTAGCCATGGCGGCCCAGGTACAGGGCAGACCCTTGCCGGAATTCCCCAAGGAAACCGCCATCGGCGCTTTGAGCCTTTACATCAGCGACGAAAACATTACCCATTTTCAGCCGATGAATGTGAATTTCAGTATCATTTCCCCGCTGGGACAGCGGATTCGGAAAAAGGCCGAGAAGAATCTGGCCATTGCCAACCGCTCTCTTGCGATTATCGACCGGATGGTGGAAGCGGGTATTTAAGTAGAAAGAGGGTGCAGCTATGAAAATTATCATCGATGCCATGGGCGGCGACCTGGCACCGGAGGCTCCGGTTCTGGGAGCGCTCCAGGGAGCCAAGGACTTTGACGCCCAGATTACTCTGGTGGGCAGAGGAGAGGAGATTCTTCAGGTAATGAAGAAAAACGGCATCTCCGACCTGCCGGAGGGGGTAGAGATTGCCAACGCCGACGATGTGGTGGATATGCACGACGACCCGGCGACAATCCTGCATAAGCGGAAGAATTCTTCCATGGTGGTAGGCCTGAGAATGCTGGCAGAGGGCCAGGGAGATGCCTTCATCTCTGCCGGCAGCACCGGAGCCTTGCTGACAGGTGCTACCCTGCTTGTAAAGCGGGTAAAGGGAATCCGCCGGGCGGCTATGGGCCCCGCCATGCCCAATAAAGCCGGGGGCAAGACGGTGATTCTGGACTGCGGCGCCAACGCCGAGTGTACGCCGGAGTTTCTCCTGCAATTCGGTCTGGTGGGCTCTCTGTATGCCAAGAAGTGCTTAGGGATCGAGAATCCCCGGGTGGGTCTTCTGAACATCGGCACCGAGGACAGCAAGGGCACGCCCTTGCAGAAGGAGGCATACGCCCTTTTGCAGGAGGCTGGCAGCCGGGGCATTTTGAATTTTACCGGCAATGTGGAGGCCCGGGATGTGCCTATGGGCGCTGTGGATGTGGTGGTCTGCGACGGATTTTCCGGCAATGTGCTGCTCAAATCCATTGAAGGCACCGCCGCCTTTATGGGCTCTTTGGTCAGCCGGATGTTCAAGAAGAACGCCCTGACCAAGGTGGCGGCTTTGCTGTGCGGCTCCGGTATCAAGAGCCTGAAAAAGCTTCTGGACTACCGGGAAATCGGCGGCACCCAGTTTTTGGGTATCCGCAAGCCGGTGATCAAGGCCCATGGCTCCTCCGATGCCAAGGCTTTCCGCAACGCGGTGGGGCAGGCCGTGGAGGCCGCCCGGCAGGACTTCTCCCAGGAGCTGGAGGCAGGTCTGCGGATTTTGCAGGCAAAGGAGAACGAAGCATGATTAAGGAACTGGAGGAAGCTCTGGGCTATCGCTTCCATAATATCATCCTGCTGCAAAATGCCCTGACCCACTCCTCCTACGCCAACGAGCACTGGCACGACAGCCTGAAAAGCAACGAGCGGCTGGAATTTCTGGGGGACTCCATCCTGGGCATGGTAGTGGCGGAATATCTTTACAAGAGCTTCCCCGACCGTCCCGAGGGAGAGCTGACCCGGATGCGGGCGGATATGGTCTGCGAGGCTGCCCTGGACCGGGTGGCTCAGGAGCTGAATCTGGGCAGACACCTGCTGCTGGGTCATGGGGAGGAGCAGGGAGGCGGACGCCGCCGGGCTTCCATCCTGGCGGACGCAGTGGAGTCCATTCTCGCCGCCTCTTACTTAGACGGCGGCATGGAGGCCGCCCGTGGCCTTATCCAGCGGTTTGTGCTCCGGGATGTGCCGGTGAGCCGGATGCGGAATGTGGACTACAAGACCGCCCTTCAGGAGCAGGTGCAGCAGAAAAAGAATCAGGTGCTGACCTATGTGCTCACCGGAGAGCAGGGCCCCGACCACGACAAGGAATTTTTCGTGGAAGTCCACCTGAACAACCAGAAGGTAGGCAGCGGCAAGGGCAGCAGCAAAAAGCGTGCCGAGCAGGACGCCGCCCGGGATGCCCTGGAAAAGCTGTTCCACTGGGAAGAATAACAAAAGCGGAGAGCCGTTTTGAACGGTTCTCCGCTTACATTTATTCCGTTACCGTAAAGGGCAGGGTGAGGGTTTCTCCGCCCCCGGAGACGGTGATGTTGAAGGTGCCGGGACTGGTGCGGCCCCCTACCTTCCAGCTCCAGGATACCTGCCCGGAGTTGTCGCTGGTCTTGTCCTCCAACCCTTGGGCAGAGGAGGGGCCGGACTTGTAGTGGACGGTGATGGAGTAGAGGGTGTTGGGAAGTCCCTGAATGGTGACCGTGGCGGTTTCGTTCTGACCGACGGTCTCCGGCCAGGCCAGTACCCGGATTTCCTCCTGGGAGGGGGCCTGGGTTTCTTCCTCCGGCTGGGTTTCCGGAGGTTCCGTGGGGGTGACCGGACCCAGGGTGTCTGCGTTCTGATTCCGCTGAGTCTGCGCCGTCACGGTTTTACCGTCGGAGGTAAAGACGATGTCCCCCTGCATATCCGTGCGGAAGACCTTTACATCCGCATCCCGAAGCCTGCTGAGGGTGTCCTCGCAGGGGTGGCCGTAGCTGTTGCCGGTGCCCACGGAAATCACGGCGTACTGGGGCATAATCTCCCGGAGGAAGGGATAGGTGGTGGAGGTGTCGCTGCCGTGATGCCCCACTTTCAGCACCGTTGCCCCCAGGGGAAGACCGGAATCCAGAATCACCTGCTCCGCCTCCCGCTCTGCATCTCCCGTGAACAGAAAAGCGGTTTCTCCATAGTCGATTCGCAGGACAATGGAGGTGTTGTTGGTGTCCTCTGCGCCATTGACCCCTAAAATGGTGACGGTGGCACTGCCCAGGGGGTAGGTGTCTCCCGGCTGGGGAACGGTGAGGCCGCCGCCTCTTTCCTGGGCTTTGGCGGCAAAGGTCTCAAAAACATCGCTGTCATAGGCTGTCACCGGGCACAAGGTCAGTCCGGCGGAAGCGTACTGGAAAGCGCCGGGGAGGCCTCCAATATGATCCTCGTGGGCGTGGGTGGCGACTACCATGTCCAGATAAGAGATTTCCTCCCGCTGCAAAACGGAATAAATCAGGTTGGAATCCCCCCGGTTTCCGCCGTCAATGAGCATATGGTGTCCGTCGCAGCTGATAAGGGCCGCATCCGCCTGCCCTACATCCAAAAACCGCACCTGAAGCTCCGAGCCCTGGGGCAGGGTGGGGACAGTGGTTTCCGGTTGGGTATCCGGCTGGTAGGTTTCTGGCAGGGTGGTCTGCACAGTTGGGGATGCGCTTTGGGTGGTAGGGGACACATCGTCCACACCGCAGCCCCCCAGCAGCAGGCTGAGGGCCAGCACCGCAGCCAGAAGCACAGACCGGATGGTTTTTTGCTTGTGATACATAGCCTTTTCTCCTTGCGTTTTTTCTTATCATACAATAAAGAATTCCACAAATCAACCGTATTGACAAACTGCCCGGTTGGTGGTATCTTAGTCTTGCAAATGAATAAGTGTCTGAGTGCCCGGGAAAGGGGCTGCCTTTCCGGGAGAATAGAGAATCGTGTGAGAATCACGGACGGTACCGCCACTGTATGGAGGGAGGCACTGCACATGACGAAAGTCGGTCATTGGGAATTTCCTGAGAAGGCCGTGCAGCGCTGAGGATTTCCAAGTCAGGAGACCTGCTCAGACCTGTGTTCAGCCGGGCCTGCAAGTACAGCGCCGGGCGATTTGTACGCGGAAAAACGGCTGCGGCGACCCATCAGGGCTTGCCGCAGCCGTTTACAGCTTCCACTGCTGCCATCCCCCCCTTTGGCAGATTGCCCTCTGGACAGCCCCGCAGAAAAAACCTGACCGGAAGAGGTTTTCTCCTCACCGGTCAGGTTTTTTCTGTTTGATTGGGTAAAAAAAGGAACCAGCCGGGAGATTGTCCCCAAGCATTACGGCGCAAAGCGCCGGTTACTTTACTGGTTCCGCTTTCAGTATAACCTCTGGCGGGAGACCTGTCAATAGATATTTCCAGGGATACCGGCGAAAAAACCGCCGTTCCGGAAAGGCCAGCCAAATAAATTCATGGGAGTGGGCCCCTTCCTGCAATGCAATATCCGTAAGGAAACCGCCTTTGGGTTTTAGGCAAAAGAAAACGCCGATGCCTTCTGGCATCGGCGGTTTCTGGCAGAGGATGAGGGATTCGATGGAGCAAGGGTGTTGCCGCCGTCCAGCCGGCGGCAAGGGCCAGTCCACCGGACTGGCCCATTGAATGGGTTCGAATCCCTCCAACAAGCAGAAAACTCCGATGCCATTTGGCATCGGAGTTTTCTGGCAGAGGATGAGGGATTCGAACCCCCGCGAACGGAGTCAGAGTCCGGTGTGCTACCGTTACACTAATCCTCTATGGGAGCTTTTCAGAAGCTCTGTGACAAGCACGGTTATTATTATACACAGGAAGGGAAAAATGTCAAGAAGATTTTTCCTTTTTTCAAGAAATTTTCCCGGGCACAGTTTTCCCGGGAAAATTGGTTTTATTCAGGGTTCATTTCCTTTCCCAGGGGAAGGGCTTGCCCTTGAGAACGCTGTGCTTTAAGTAATGGAAGGTCTTTTCCTCTCCCTGCTCTTTCAGCATGGTGAGAAGATAAGAAAGCTCCTTCTGGGTTTGGGGATGCATGAGCGTCCGCTCCCGGCTTTTCTCAAAATAGGCCAGGGCAGAGCCGGGATTGTAGTTCTTCCCTTCATATACCATGCAGGCGGCCCTTCTGTCCATCACCATTTCCACGAGATACTTCCGGGGCATGGGCTGGGCGGCATAGTCCTTCTTTACCGGGTCCATATCCGTCCAGTACTCATAGTGGTGGCGGTTGCGGCCCTTGTGGTGCATCCAGGCCAGGCTGTATCCCTTTTCCTCCCGCTCGGCGGCGTTGGGACTGCGGGTACCCTGATAATACTTCGCTCCGGTCAGAAATTCCGTGGGAGAGTATTTGGACAAATCGTGGGTCAACCCCTGCCGGTACAGCCCCACCCGGAAACACCCGGCCATCACCAGATGCCGGTGCCGGGTAATGGTGACAAAATGCTTCCATGCTTTCATAACCTAAAGCCTTCTTTCCTGTTTGGGGTTTATTATAAAATAGGCGACGGAAAAAAGCAACCCTCCCCCGGTCAGGCGGGGGAGGGGATGACTTACCGGTTGGCCTTGACCCGGTACACGGTAGTCTCGCGATACAGGCCGCCGGCGGGGACCAGGGTGCTGGGGAAGTTGGGATGGTTCAGGGCATCGGGGTAGGCCTGGGTTTCCAGACACACGAAGCAGTTGCCGTCATAGGCGGCGCCGCCCTTTCCGGTTTTGGGTGCGCCGAAGGTGGCGCTGTAAACCTGCATTCCGGGACAGGTGGTCTCCACCTCCATGGTCAGTTCCTGCCCCTGCAGGGTGGCCACCTTCCGCAGACCGGAGCCCAGGAGGCAGAAGTTGTTGTCATAAAGGCCGACTTTGTCCATATCCTGCCCCAGAGCCTTGGGGGTACGGAAGTCAAAGGCGGTGCCTTCCACGGGGGCAATTTCTCCCGTGGGAATCAGCTGGGCATTTACCGGGGTGTAGGCATCTGCATCCAGCTGCAGGATGTGCTCGCCTACAGAGCCGCCGCCGTTGAGGTTGAAGTAGGTGTGGTTGGTGAGATTCACCACCGTATCCTGGTCGGGGGCGGCGGTGTAATCCAGCCGCAGTCCGTTGTCCTCGTCCAGGGTGTAAGTGACGCTGAGCCGGACATTTCCCGGGTATCCCCCTTCCCCGTCGGGAGACTGGTAGGTAAAGGTGACGGAGTTTTCCCCTGCCTTGGCGGCCCAAATCCGGTTGTGGAAGCCCACCGGACCGCCGTGGAGCTGATTTTCTCCCTCGTTTGCCGGCAGCACAACGGTCTTGCCGTTCAGCTGGAACCGGCTGCCGCCGATTCGATTGCAGTTCCGGCCAACCACTACGCCCAGATAGCAGGTGTCCGCCAGATACTCCTCCAAAGTGTCAAAACCCAGGCAGATATCCACGGTTTTTCCGTTTACCGGTACGCAAATCTTCTGTACGGCTGCCCCACGGGTCAGCAGGGTCACAGCCATGCCGGCCTGATTTTTCAGGGTGTAGGCGTAAACGGTGCCGTCGGCAAAGCTGCCAAAGTATTCTTTCGTTACCATAGGTATTGTAGCTCCCTTCCAAGGTAAAAATATCCGGGAAATATTATACAGCATTTTTGTTCTTTTGGATACCCTGATTTTTCGAAATCTACAAAAATATATCCATTGCCGGTGCGGGGAAAAGTCCCCGCACCTTGCAATTTCGGCAGAATGTGCTATGATTAACCTATCTTATTCCTGACGGAGGGATTCCATGCTGGACTATATACGCATTGCCTGCGCTGTGCCCCGGGTACAGGTGGGAGAAGTGACGAAGAATGTGGAGAATATTTGCGAGCGCATCCGGGAGGCGGATGCGGGGAAGGCGGATGTGGTGGTGTTCCCGGAGCTGGCGCTGACGGGCTATACCTGCGCCGACCTGTTTTTCCAGGAGACCCTGCTCCGGGCCTGCCGGGAGGGTCTTCGGGAGATTGCCCGGTGCTCCCGGGATTACCCGGAGCTTACCGTGGCGGTGGGGCTGCCTGTGGTGCTGGGCGGGCAGATGTACAACTGCGCTGCGGTGCTGCAAGGGGGCGTTTGCTATGGCCTGGTGCCCAAGACATATCTTCCTAACTATGACGAGTTTTACGAACGGAGATGGTTTTCCTCCTCGGAGGATTTGCAGCAGGTGGAAGTCTCTCCGGAGGAAGTGGGCCTTTCCCAGGAGGGGAAGATTCCCGTGGGACGGGATGTGCTGTTCCGCTTGGGGGACGGTACGGTGATGGGTGTGGAAATCTGCGAGGACTTGTGGACCCCCATGCCCCCCTCCACTTTGCAGGCCATCAATGGGGCAGAGGTGATTATCAACCTGTCCGCCTCCAATGAAACCGTGGGCAAGCGGAACTTCCGGCGGCAGCTGGTGCAGCACCAGTCCTCCATCTGCAACTGTATTTATGCTTATGTGTCCTCAGGCTGCACTGAATCCACCCAGGACCTGGTGTTCTCCGGCCACAGCCTGGTGGCGGAGGACGGGCAGATTCTGGCGGAGAACCGGGAGCTGATTGCGGCGGAGTACCTGATGTTCCAGGATGCGGATGTGGGCGTGATTCGGGCCGTCCGCAGAAGAAACAAAAGCGTCCGGGACGCGGCCTCCTTCTTTGGCAAGCTGGAGCCTATGCGGATGCAGCGCTGCCCCGGGAACCGGCTGCGCAGCGACGGCAGCCTGTACCCCTTGGTAAAGCTGCCCTTTGTCCCCTCGGAAAAGGCAGACCGCCTGGAGCGGTGTATGTCCATCTTCCAGATTCAGGTGGCAGGCCTTGCTCAGCGGCTGAATCAGCTGGGCTGCAAGGCGGTGGTGGGCGTGTCCGGCGGACTGGATTCCACCCTGGCCCTGCTGGTGGCGGTGGGCGCCATGCACCGGCTGGGCAGACCGGCCACGGATGTGTGGGCCTTGACCCTGCCCTGCTTCGGCACCTCCGACAGAACCTACCGCAACGCCTGGGAGCTGATGGAAAAGCTGGGGGTCAGCACCAAGGAAATCAGCATCAAAGAGGCGGTGACCGGACACTTCCGGGACATCGGCCACGACCCCACGGTGTTCAACGGCACCTACGAAAACGCCCAGGCCCGGGAGCGCACCCAGATTCTTATGGACTTCGCCAGCGTGGTAGGGGGTATCGTGGTGGGGACCGGGGATTTGTCGGAGCTGGCCCTGGGCTGGTGCACCTACAACGGCGACCACATGAGTATGTACGGCGTGAACGCGTCCATTCCCAAAACCATGATGCGGTGGATGATTTCCGCCATTTCCGAGAGCGAGGCCTTTGCCTCCTCCCGGGCGGTGCTCCAGGACATTCTGGACACCCCCATCAGCCCGGAGCTGCTCCCCCCGGATGAGAAGGGCAACATCGTCCAGTATACGGAGGATCTGGTGGGACCCTATGCCCTCCATGACTTCTTCCTGTACTATGTGGTGCGGTTTGCCTTCTCTCCCACGAAAATTTACACCCTGGCTTGCCGGGCTTTCCGGGAGGATTTTGACCAGGAAACCATCAAAAAATGGCTCAAGTCCTTCTACCGCCGGTTCTTTACCCAGCAGTTCAAGCGCAGCTGTATGCCGGAGGGCGTGAAGGTGGGCAATGTGTCCCTCAGTCCCCGGGGAGACTGGCGGATGCCCAGCGACGCCTACGCCAATATCTGGCTGAGTGAAGTGGAGAAACTCTGAAATTTGGGACGGTCTGGAAATAACAGACCGTCCCTTTCATACTATTATAGAAGAATGGGCTGAATCTGCCGCCCCTCCATCATGGCATCCAGCGCCTGGGGAAGCTTAGCAAAATCTGCCACCATGCTGGTGGGTTTTTTGATGGGGTCATCCTGCCCGAAGGGGACAAAATAGAAGTTCCGGCGGCACAGGAGCTTCCCAATGTTCTCCGCTGCCCCGGCCAGAGCGTCGTTGGTGGATACGGCGATTAGAATGGGTCTGCCGTTTCGCAGATGGCTTTTGGCAGCCATGGTCACCGGAGTGTCGGCAATGGAGTGGGCCAGCTTTGCCAGGGTGTTGCCGGTGCAGGGGGCAATCACCAGGGCGTCCAGAAGTTTTTTGGGCCCGATAGGCTCCACCTCCGGGATAGTGTGCAAGGGAGGCTGACCGCAAATGGCAGTTGCCCGGTCAATGTGGGACTGGGCGGTGCCGAACCGGGAATCCAAAGTGTAGGCGCTGTGGGAAAAAATCGGGATGACCCGGTGCTTTTTTGCCAGCTCCGCCATCACCGGGAACACGGAAGCGTAAGTACAAAAGGAACCGCAAAGGGCAAACCCTACGGTCATAACACATACCCCTTTTCCTTCAATATAGACAAAACCCTCCGGGCAATCAGGGCACCGGAGCTTTCCGGGGTGTCCTTGCCCGGCAATCCTCTGGCCCATACCACATCCTTGCCACCCATGCCCTTCCGGGAAGCCAGGTCGATTTTTAAGGCGGGGCTGTCCTCCTCCGGCAAAATCGGGGCAGGGGCGGTGTTGTAAATCAGCCGGTAGTCCCGAGTTTGGATTTCCCTCAGGTTGATTGCGGTATACCCCAGGGCAGCAGCCATGGCCCGGTCAGATTCCTTCCGGGCGGCAATGGTCACCCGGGCATCCAGCCCCCGCAGCAGCCGGGCCAAACACTTTCCGATTCTTCCCCAGCCGATGACCAGTACGGAAAGCCCTTCCAGCGTTGCGGGCAGCCGGTCCATGGCCTCCCGGATGGCGCAGTGGGCGGTGATGGCGGCGTTCTGAGCAACATAATCCGGATCCTGCAAGAAATCCACGGTTTCGTAGTCCTGGAAAACGGGATGATTCAGGTTCCCGCCCAGAATCAGTACATTCTTTGGAAGCTTTTGGAGAAGACTCTCCGGAGAACCCCCGCCTTTGATGTTCCCTTGGCCGTCAAAGCTGGGAACCGGCAGCAGCACCACGGCTGTATCTTCCGAAGGCTCCTGCACCACCTCCACCCCGGCCTGGGACAACATTGCCCCGGCATAGGGCAGCGCCGAAGAGCCGCCGGACAGCAGCAGTTTCAAGGAATTCATAAAAATCACCCTTTCAGCCCAGAATATGCAAGGTGCTCTGCGGTTGTGCTTGATTTTTCATGGGTATTCTGTATAATAATCCTTAAGAGGTGAAGTGTATGCAAAGACTTGGTTTTATTCACGATATGATGGATGTGAAGGTGCTGATTCTGTTTGTAACAGCTCGCTCCAACTACCCCATGACTATGCAGGAGATTTATGAGCTGTGCTACCAGGATGAATGCCTGAGTTATTTTGATGTATGCACTGCCGTTCCCCAGATGGTAGAATCGGGACACCTGCGGCAAACCGACGAAACCCATTACGAGATTACGGAAAAGGGCAGAAACGACGGAGCCATTACGGAGGATTCCATTGCCTACACCGTGAAGCAGCGGGCAGAGAATGCGGTGGCTCGGTTCAACCGGCAGCTGCGCCGCAGCAGCTTTGTGAAAACCCAGATTGTCCCCAGGGACAACGGGGATTATTCTGTTATCATGGCCCTGGATGACGAGATGGGGAACCTGATGACCCTGGAGCTGATGGCGCCCAATCAGCGGCAGGCCGTGCGCCTGGGGCGGCTGTTTGAGAAAAAGGCGGAAAGCGTGTATAACCTGACCATGGCGGAGCTTCTGGATGAGGAAAGTTCCCTGGAAGAGGAAACATAACGGGTTTCACCCTTCGGTTTGTCCGAAGGGTGAAAATTTTGTAAAAAATTCCCCATACCTCTTGTCCGATTTGCCGATATGGGGTATAGTATAAGCACACCGGACGACCGGTGACAAGGAAAGGAGCTGCCGCATATGAAATTTCAGTACAGTGAGAAAAAGGTCAAGCTGCCCCAGAATGTTCACGCCTACGCCGAGAAAAAGGTCATGAAGCTGGCACGGTATTTTGAGGAGGATGCGGAAGCGCTTGTGGTATTTTCTGTGGAGAAAAACCGGAATAATGTGGAGCTTACGGTCCACGGCGCTGGTACCTGGTTCCGGGCCAAGGAAAGTACCTCGGATATGTTTGCCTCCATCGATGCCGCTGTGGGCACCATTGAAGGGCAAATCCGTAAGAACAAGACCCGTCTGGCCCGCCGCCTGCGCCAGGATGCGTTTACCCGCACCGTTGACGCCACCTCCTTCGCAGAGGAGGAGCGGGAGGACGAGTACCGCATTGTCCGGGTGAAGCGCTTCCAGATGAAGCCCATGACCAGAGAAGAGGCCATTTTGCAGATGAACCTGCTGGAGCATAGCTTCTTTGCTTTCCGGGATCAGGAAAACGGCGGTGTGTTCTCTGTTGTATACCGCAGAAACGGCGGAGGTTACGGTATTATCCAGGAAATCGAGTAAAAAAGTTACCTGTTTTGGGGCCTGACGACAGGCCCCAAAATTTTTTGCCAAAAACAGCAAAAAAGAACTTGACAAAGGTTAGGGGTAGTGGTATTATAAGCGAGCTGCTTCCGGAGGGGGGCGGCGAGATGGTACGGAAAGTTAGCAGGAGGTTGGAAAGGGCGAAAAAAATCTTGAAAAAAGATGAAAAAAGTTCTTGACAAACGAAAGTTTCCGTGCTAAACTAAACAAGCTAACCCGCTGAGGG
>CASFFN010000024.1 GCA_949293985.1 uncultured Eubacteriales bacterium
CATGCCCTTTTTACAGAATAAGTGCATCCGTCGCCGGATGCACTCGTTCTTATCCGTCTTTGCATTAGGACAATGTCACTAACTTAATGACATTGCCTTGACCGGGGGGGAGGGGTGTGATAAACTGATACCGGAAGACGTTTTCAGGAGGTGGGTTTATGAAGAAATTTCTGGGGTTTTTGCTGATTCTGGCAGTTGCGGCCGTGGCGGTCTGGAGCGCGCGGGAGGGCGGTCCCGCGGCTACGGAGCCGGCCGTTCCGGAAACTACGGCAGAGGCTGCCGTTCCGGAAACCACAGCGGAGGTTACCGTTCCGGAAACCACGGAGCCAACGACCCAGCCTCCTACGGAAACCGTTCCCACGCCGCCAACGGACCCCGAGGCGGAGGCCCTGCGGCCCTTCCTGAATCTGGGGGTATGCCGTGGACTGGATGAGGAACACACTTTCGTGCTGTTTTTCCTGGACGACGGCACCAGCAACTGGTCCGGGGAGGAAATTGCCGCGTTCAACGGGCTGTACCTCTATCCGGCTATGGACTTTTTACAGACCCAAGGGGAGACCTGGGGTATGGAAGTAAACCGGGAGTTCTTTACTTACAGCTCCGATGTGCATGAAGGCATGGCCTACTCCGGCGTGGTGTCCCCGAACTTCCAGGAGGGGGGCGCGGCTGCGGACATCCCGGACAAGACGGCGGTGAGCCTGGGCTTCGACGATGGCTGGGATATGTACCGCTATTTGCAGGACTTTACCGGCACCGACCAGGTGGCCATGCTCTTTTTCCTCAATAAACCGGGCCGCTCCTACACCATCCGGGACCAGCACCGGGACGGAAGGGAGGAACTGGAATTTTCCGTGATTTTTGAAAGCTACCCGGGCTTCTCTACCAGCGCCACCTCCGCCACCATCGCCCACGAGCTGCTGCATCTGTTCGGGGCGGAGGACTACTATGACCCCTATGGGGATTACCCCCGGAGAAAAGCCCTGGCGGAAAGCCAAATCCCTGACGATATTATGTTGGTTACTTATTATAATGTAAAAGACAACACCTTGTCCCAGGCTACCGCCTTTACCGTGGGCTGGACGGACCAGGTGCCGGAGATTATGGAAAACCCGGATTGGAACCGATAAAAAACAAGGAGGAGCATCATGGATATTCGTTTTGCAAAGCCGGCGGATGTGCCGGGGATTTTGAATCTTTTGCGGCAGGTGGGACAGGTGCACCACCAGGGACGGCCGGATCTGTTCCGAAACGGCGCCCAGAAGTACGGCGCTTCCGGTATCCTCTCCCTGATGAACTCTCCTCAGACCCCTGTTTTTGTGGCGGTGGAGGAGCGGAAGGTGCTGGGCTACTGCTTCTGCCGGATGCAAATTACCGACCATGACCCGGTGCTCAATGACCGGAGTACATTATATATTGACGATTTGTGCGTGGACGAAAACCGCCGGGGGGAGCGCATCGGGGAGCGGCTCTACCGCCAGGTGGAGCGGTATGCCCGGCAGCGGCGGTGCCAGGCCATTACCCTGAATGTGTGGGCGTTTAATGACGGCGCCATGGCTTTTTATAAAAAAATGGGACTCAAACCCCAGAAAATCGTGATGGAGGCAATTTTGCAGGATGCTGATTAAGAATCAGGTTTACGAAGGAAGAATCGAAGACTATACCGCCCAGGGACAGGGCGTTGCCAAAATTGAGGGCTGCGCCGTGTTTGTCCCCAACGCCATCCGGGGAGAGCTGTGCCGGATTCGCATTGAAAAGGCCTGCAAAACCTGGGCTTCCGGGAAGATGACGGAGATTCTGGAAAAATCCCCCCACCGGGTGAACCGCAGCTGCCCCGTTGGGAAACTCTGCGGCGGCTGTGAGTTCCAGCACATGGATTACGAAGCGGAGCTGGCGCTGAAGGCGGAGCGGGTGCGTCAGGCCCTGAACCGGCTGGCAGGTGAAAACCTGGAAACCATCCCCATCACCGGCGCTCCCAGCCTCACCGGCTACCGGAACAAGGCCATCTATCCGGTGGCAAGCCAAAAAGGCCGTGCTTACGCCGGATTCTTCCGGGCGGGCACCCATCAGGTGATAGAGCACCCCCGCTGTGAAATCCTCCCGGAGGAGACCCAGAGGGTGAAAGACCTGGTGATGGATTATGTGAACCGGTACCGGGTGGCGGTGTACGACGAGGCCGCCCATAAGGGGCTGCTGCGGCATATTTTCGTCCGCCGGGGCGCGGCGTCCGGGGAGATTCTGGTGTGCCTGATTACAAACGGCCGGAAGCTGCCCCATGTGCCGGAACTCATCACGAGGCTCCAAACCGTCCCGGGATTCCGGACGCTGGTGCTGGGGGTGAATACCAAGCCGGGCAACGCCGTACTGGGAGAGGAATTCCAGAACCTTTACGGCCCCGGGTATATTGAGGATACTCTCTGCGGCCTCACCTTCCGCCTGTCCCCCCGGTCTTTTTACCAGGTGAACCACGCCCAGGCAGAGCGGCTTTACGCCGCCGCCATCTCCCTGGGAGAAATCCAGAAAACCGACCTGGTGCTGGATTTGTACTGCGGCGTGGGCACCATCACCCTGGCCATGGCCGGGGCCGCCGGGAAAGTCATCGGCGTGGAAGTGGTGGAACAGGCGGTGGAGGACGCCCGGGAAAACGCCAGGCGCAACGGCATAAAGAACGCCGAGTTTTTCGCCGCCGACGCCGGAAACGCCGCCCTCCGCTTGGAAGCCCAGGGCGTCCGCCCGGATGTGGTGGTGGTAGACCCGCCCCGCAAAGGCCTGAACGCCGACGCCATCGAAGCCATCGCCCGAATGTCCCCCCGCCGCCTGGTCTACGTCTCCTGCGACCCCGCCACCCTGGCCCGGGACATCGCCCTCCTCAAACCCCACGGCTATGGTCTAAAATCCGCCCAGGCCTTTGATTTGTTCCCAAGATGTGCCCATGTAGAGAGTGTGGCGTTGCTTACAAAAGAGGATAAATAAAGGAGGCTGAAGATGGATATTTCCATTGTCCCCATGACAACCCAGCAGGATATGGATGGTAAGGGCTATGTGCATTGGAAGTCCTGGCAGGAAACCTATACAGGTCTTATTGACTCTGCCTATATGGAAAAGCTGACCCTGGAGCGGTGTGTGGAAATGGCCCACCGCTGGCCCCGGAATATTCTTGTGGCAAAAGATGGGGAGCAGGTTGTGGGCTTTGTGGGATACGGTGAAAGCGAAACGCCCCATTGGGGGGAGGTATATGCAATCTATGTCCTGGGGGATTATCACGGCCTAAAAATCGGCTATAAATTGATGAATGCCGCCTTTGAGAAGTTGTCAGGCTATAACAAGATTGCTGTTTGGGTGCTGAAAGGCAACGAAAGAGCAATTCGCTTTTATGAAAGATACGGTTTCCGGCCCGATGGTGCAGAGAAAGACATTACGCTGGGAACACCCAATAAAGAATTGCGGATGGTTTACACAAGGCAGTAGATTGCGCCAAACTCCGGAATATCCTTATATAAATTAGAATTATTTAGAAGGGAGTGTAGCAAATGGCTGTGCCCAAATATTATGAAATGTATCGGGCGTTTCTTGAATCTCTGGCAGATAGGCAAATTCACGGTGTGAAAGAAATTAAGCACAAAGTAATCAACATCTTTGGCCTTAGTGAAGCCGATGTGGCCGAAATGCTGCCAAGCGGAAAGCAGCGCCTTTTTGATAATCGTATCGGTTGGTGCAGAACTTATTTGAAAAAAGCCAACCTAATTACGAGTCCTGCAAGGGCGCAATTTTTGATTACGGAAAGAGGACTAAATTTATTATCGCAAAATATCCCAATAAATAACGACACTTTGATGCAATTTCCTGAATTTGTTAATTTCACACGAGGTGAGAGTACTGCTGCCTCTCAAAGATCTATTTCCGTTGAGGAAAAGAATGATGAATGCACGCCCCAGGAAATTTTAGAGCAATCTTTTAAAGAACTTAACGACGCCTTAGCTAACGAATTGCTGGCTGAAATACTTAACATGGACCCGTATAAGTTTGAAAAATTGGTCGTGGACCTGCTGATTAAAATGGGTTATGGGAAATTACAGTATGATTCAAAGGTAACGAGGAAATCCGCAGATGAAGGAATTGACGGAATCGTTACCGCAGATAAGTTGGGGTTTGATTCTATCTATATTCAGGCAAAGCGATATAAAGATACATCCATAGGCAGACCAGAAATTCAAAAATTTGTGGGAGCATTAGCTGGGCAAGGTGCGCAAAAAGGCATATTTCTGACAACTTCCCGATTCACAAAGGAAGCAGAAGAATTTGCAGAAAAAAATCTAAGCTATAAAATCGTATTGATCAACGGACAACGCCTTTCCGATTTAATGATTGAATATGGGTTGGGCGTATCTGAAGAATTTGTTTACAGGGTGAAGAAGATAGATTCTGACTATTTTGCAGAGGATTAAAACGAAAGCCAGGAAACATCTGATAGAATAACGGTGGTGATTGTATGGCAATTAAAAGTGTATCCATTCGGATTGAGGAAGAAATGCTCCAAAAGCTGGGGTTTGTGGCGGATTATGAGGGGCGGTCGGTAAACAGTCATATTCTGGTGCTTATCCGGGAGGATATCAAAGCCTATGAACAGGAACACGGCGAGATTGACGGTTCTTTGAACCCGGCAGACAATGTGAAGCCCACCCGGAAGAATTAGAAAAGAGATGGACGCGTGATTGCCCCGGCAGAACCCGGTGAAAAATATCTGCAATCCTACATAGAGGCCTGCCGGGAGTACAGGGCCGAGGGGGTGCAGATCTATCCCTTTCACGGTGCCAAAACCCAGGATATTTTTTAAAAGTACGAAAACTTCAGAAACGGGTGGAATCTGCCGCCGGGGTGGGTGGGCGCTCGCTATTACCGGCTGGCGGAGACGGAAGAAAAGGAATTTATCGGGGAAAGCCGCATCCGCCACAGACTGACCGAGCGTTTAAAACGCTGCGGTGGACATATTGGGAAAAGCGAAAGAATTGGGAATTCATTACTTGTGACGGCGATAACTTCGTTTCGGCAAGCGTGATGGAGCACAATGGGCTGGTATTACGGGACAAAATCACAAACACCATAGACGGCTGCGCCATTACTGCCAGAAGATATACAAAATCCCTGTAATTCCAGGCCGCCAAGCGGAAACAAGGGAGGTCTCTTATGGAACGAAAAATGGTCGTGAAGCAGGATATTCTTGAGGCGTTGGAGAAAGTGGGGGTTTGCAGGGGACAAGTCCTTATGGCGCATACCTCTTTAAGCAGCCTCGGCTATGTCTGCGGCGGGGCGCAGGTGGTGATTGAGGCCCTTTTGGAAGCGGTGGGCAGCGAGGGCACCGTTATGATGCCTGCCCAATCCTGGAAAAACCTGGACCCCTCCACCGGCGTTCACTGGGAGGCGCCGGAAAGCTGCTGGCCTTTGATTCGGGAAAACTGGCCGGCCTACGACAAAGACATCACCCCCACCAACACCATGGGGGCTGTGGCGGAGATGTTCCGCAAATGGCCCGGCGCTTTACGCAGCAGCCATCCGGCCCGTTCTGTGGCGGCATGGGGAAAGGAAGCGGCGTATCTGACCGCAGACCATGACCTTTCCAACATTTTCGGCGACGGCTCGCCTGTGGGAAAGCTATATGAACTGGACGGCCTGGTGCTGTTGATGGGAGTGGGCTATGACAAAAACACCTCATTGCACCTGGCGGATGTCCGGGCAGCCTATCCCGGCAAGCGCAGCCGCGTGGAGCACAGCGCGGTGATGGAGAACGGGCGCCGTGTGTGGAAGGGCTACGAGACCCTTTTCGTGGACGGGGCGGATTTTCCCGCCATCGGCGCCGCTTTTGAAAAAGAATACGCCGTCCGCAAGGCAGCCCTGGGCAATGGAACCCTCCGGTTGATGAAGCAGCGGGAGCTTGTGGATTTTGCCGTAAAATGGATTGGGGAAAACCGAAAATAAAAAACTGCCCCATTTCCCCTTCCAAAGGCGGAAAGCGGGGCGGTTTTTCTTTTCCCCTCCTATTTTTCTGATGCCTGCCTGAAAAGCGGGGGTTGGCATTGACAAATGAATGGAAAGGGGTAAAATGAGGATAAGAAGCCGGGACTTTCCCGGGGAAAGCGAAAAAGAAGGAGGAATCGCTATGAGAAAATGGAGAGGGATTCTGATGGTTCTTCTGGCGGCGGCGATGCTGCTGGCGGGCTGCAAAGCCAAGGCCCCCCAGGAAGCGGAGGAGGCCTGCGAAAGCTTCTTTTCCGCCTTCACCAATCAGGACGAGGCCGCTCTGGCGGCAGTGCTGGAGGGCGGCGGGCTGTCCATGCCTGCCTCGGAAATCCAGCAGCTGATGGAGGATAAGCTGTCCTTTTCCAGGAAGGAATCCAAAAGGGAGGGGGACACCGTGACCATTTCCGCGGTCATCACGGCGGTGGATTTGGAGCAGGTGCTTTTGTCTCTGCCGGAAAGCGTCAACTCCCAGGAGGCTGCCCGGGAAGCTTTGCTTGCGGCGCTGCAAAAGGAGGATGTGCCCAGAAAGGACTTTCCTGTGGAGGTGCTTCTGGTGCAGCAGGAGGACAAATGGGTGGTGCGGATGACCCGGGATCTGGCGGATGCCCTGCTGGGGGGCTACTACTCCATTCTGGATAAGCTGACGGAGGAGGTAGGGGCATGAAAAAGCTTTGGAAAATCATGGCTGTGTGTTTGGCTGTGGTGCTGGCCCTGCCGCCCCTGCCGGTCCGGGGCGCAGAATCCCACCTTTCGGAGGTGGGAGAGCTGGCGGTATACATGGAGGGTCAGGGCACGGTGAAGGTGCCTGCGGTTTTGTATGACGAAGAAATCATCCTGGTCTCCCCGGAGACGGCGGCCAACCTCACCGGTGCGGAGCTTTCCTGGGAATCTGACAAGAAGTTTGTGCTGAACCGGGAGGGCTATCAGGTGGTGGTAGACACCGCCTCCGGCAAAATCCAGATTTTTCTGGCTCCGGAGGACGGCAAGGTCTATGACCTGTATAATGCAGAGAACTTCTCCCTGCTGGTAAAGGAGAAAGCGGTCTTTGTCAAGGAGGAAGTACCGGCGGTGCCCCTGGAGCAGATGCTGTACCTGATGAATGTCCAGTGGGTCTGCGCCGATGACCGGGTGTATTTGTATCGGCCCGCGGAAACGCTGTGGAATGTGGCGGCGGACTATATCTCCATGTTCCATTCCCTTCCCACCACCCCGGAGATCCTGGGAGAGTCTGTGGCGGATCACTGGGGCAACGCCTTTAAGTACGGCCTGCTGGCCTTTGCCGACGAAGTAAAACTCGGGTTTATGGTTCCCTTTGCGGGGGCGGAGGTCTGGGGCGCGGAAAAGACCAAGGAGGCCCTTCTGACCCTGGCGGATCCCTGCGAGAATATTATGGGAGATCTGCGGCAGCAGGCCCTGCAAAGCAGCGAGAAGTTCCTGGGGGATTTGGGGAAACTGGTATCGGATGTCTCCCAGCTGGGAGGGGGAGGCGCTGAGGCGGCGGAGAAACTCCTGCACGGCGTGTCCGCCTGGTCCCAGGTGGAGCTGCCCTCGGCCCTGTCCGATGCCTTTACTGGCGCGGACTATGTGGGAAAGGTGGCCGGCGCCTTTTCCATTGCCGGCCGCTCCAATACCTGGACGGAGGGGTATATCGCCCAGCTGGAATACCTGTCGGAGGTGGAAAACCCGGAATTTGCGGATTTTTGTCAGGTGATTAACCAGACAGCCGCCTCTCTTGCCCAGGAATACAACAATTACCCGGCAACCGCCGGGAAGGAAATCGGCAAGATTATCCTGGAAGCCGGGGCGGATCTGCTGGTAGGGAAGACCCCCTTTGGGAAAGCCCTGGAGGCCTACAATCTGACCCACGCCTTTGTGGCGGCGAACCTTCCCGCCGTGCGGCTGGCGGAGGAAGCGGGGGACGATGCCTCCGCCGCCAAGCGGCTCAGCGACCTTTCCGCTCTTGCCTGGAATCAGTACGCCCGGACCCTGGTGGACGCCGTAAACCGGGGCAGCCATGAAAACGCCCAAAGCCTGGAGCGGCTGCGGCTGGTTGGCTCCCTGCTGATGAACGCCGCCGCCCACAGCTATGACTCCCTTTACAGCGCCTGGAAAAACCAGTACCTGGCCAAGCATCCCGATGCCCCGGCCTCGGAGATTCTGGAAAAGGCCGGAGACACCATGACCATGGAGACGCTTGGGCAGAAGCTGGTGAACGCCCAGACCTTTCTGACCCGGTGGGAGGAGACCTCCCAGTATGACCCCAGCCTGCTGCTTTACGGGGATATGCGCAACCTTTACAGTACTGCCGCAGGGGCTTACCGGGAGGAAATCCCTCCGGAGTATGTGAAATTTGTGGTGCTGCCTGTGTTCTCCTCCAACATTGCTCAGCATCAGGGGACGGTTTACACCCTGGGAAAGGCCCTGCCGGGCTTGACGGAATTTACCATGGAGCCCGGCTCCTATGACTATATCTGCGCCATCGGCTTCTACAAAAACCGGCTGTATTACGCCTGCAAGACCACCGGCACCAGCGAAATCAGCTCCGCCATCTATGTGTGCAACCCGGACGGCAGCGACCTGAAGCTCCTGGCGGATTCCCCGGCGGGCTCCGGCAAGCCTTTGTGTACCGCCTTCCTGATCCAGGATGACCGGCTGTACTACGGCTACTACGGAGAGGCCTACTACGATTTGAGTACCGGTGAATCCGGGGAGTGCTGGGCGGACAAAGACATGGAGTGCGGCACCCGCCTTGCCAGCCACCGGGACTCCTATCTGACCTACGCCAAGGAAGGGCAGTACTATGTCAGGGACGGCGCCATCCTTTTCTACAACAAAGAGGATCAGACGGAAACGGTAATTTACGAAAACAGCCAGATGCCCTCCATCCAGATTCAGGCGGCGACGGAGGACAGTCTGTACTTTACCACCATCCACAAAAACGGACAGAACTGTTCCTTGTTCCGCCTGAATCTCCAAACCCTCCAGGCGGAGGAGCTGGATGTCCGCCCCGCCGTAGGCAGCGGCTACTACTTTGCCTGGTAAACCAAACGGCGCCCGGATTTCCGGGCGCCGATATATTTTGCGGCTATGAAAAGGGAAAATGCCTTGACAAGCGCTGGCATTGGGTGTATCGTTAAGGCGTAAGTAATAAGTAGTAAGTAGGAATATATTTTTTATAACAAATTATACCGTAAAGGTGGTGTTATTTATGAAACAATTAACTTTATCACAGCAATATGCGGTTCTTGCCCTGGATGGGCAGACGGTGGGGTATTCCTCTGCGGCAAAGGGGGCGGCGCTTCGCTGTCTGAAGGCGGCGAAGGTTCTGGAAACGGAAGGCGCCCTGGCCTGTTCCCCGGCGGAAGTGGAAAAGAAGCTTCAAAAGGCGGTGGCCGCTGCCAGAAAGCTGAGGAAGCGTGAGGCGGCTCAGCTGGAACGCAGCGCGGCCGCTTCTCTCAAGGAGGCGGGTCTGCTGGAGGAAATCCCCGACCTTCTGGGGTGCGATATTAACTATGATACCTCCGGGGTTTCCCTGAAGGCCTATCGCTGCCGGGAAGAGGATTATCTGGGAATCCGGGAAGGACTGCGGGCGGAGATTCTGGAGCCGGGGGATATCACCCGGGAATGTGCCGTCCTTCTTTGGCTGCTGCGGGAAAGCGGCTGTATCCACGACTGCTTTTCCGTCAAAGAGCAGCAAACCCTTCAGGAGCGGATGACCGGCCTTGCCGCGGGGGACGCATTCTGCCGTCTTTTGTGGGAAAAGGAATGCCACAGCCCCTGGCAGCTTTTTGCCCTGCGCTTTTTGCGGGAAAAGCACAATCTCTTCCGCAATCCCTATCTGGAAGGGGTAAATCTGGTATTTCCCTTTTTGGAAAGACGGAACGCCATCTTCATTGATTTTTCCATTTTGGGGACAGATGTAAAGGAGCGCAGAGCGGCCACCGTGGCCTTCCTCCGGGAAAGGGGACATCGGGTGGAGGAGGTAAAATCCGGGACGGAAACCCTTTTGAAGGTGGAAAATGCCTACTACCGCATCTTCCCCGGCGCAAGGCTGGTATATAAGCTGCCGGTTCAGGGGGTGAATCTGGTTCCCGTATACTGGTAACCGGAGCGCTTATGTCAAGACAGCGAAGCTTGCAGACCATTGCCGAGGCTGAATTCATCTCCATTGGGGAGCTGGCCCGGCTGACCGGCGCCCGGTACAGCACCCTGAAATTCTACACGGAGGAAGGTATGCTTCCCTTTCAACAAGAGGGGGCAAAGCTTGCGCGGCGCTATCATCGGGAGGAGAGCATCCGGCAGCTCCAGAGAATCCGGCAGATGCGGGAGGAGGGGCTGACAATCCCCCAGATTCAGGCGGTACTGGAAGAGGACGAAGAAGAATAAAAACAGAAATACACCCCATTTGCAGGATGGTATACCATCTTACAAATGGGGTGTATTTTCAAAGCGTTTCCCATCGTTTTCAGGGGGTTTTTCAGCCCACCGGGGTTCGGATAACGGCGATTTCATCTCGGGGAATGTAACCCACGAGTTTTCCGTTCGGGATGTAAACCCGCAGGTATGCATCTCCAGATACATCATCCACTCCGCCTTCCATAAGTATCAAATGCTCCCCGGCAGGAATGACTGCCACAATCTCCTGGGTAATTTTCCAGCTTGTGTAGGTGACCTCTTTTGGGTAAGTGAGTTTAACGGTGTGGGAATCAGCATTATAAAGACTGCAATCATCCGTTTTGGTTTCCAAGGAATAGCGGTATTGGGTTTTGTCCACCTTTTCCAGATTGGAAATCAAAACCAGCCCTCCTTTTGTACCGTCGCTGACAACGGCATATGCCTCGCCTCTTTCGGCATAATACTCCTTGGGATGATAAACCGTATATACAATATCATCTTTTTCAAAAGATTCATTTGTATACTTGAAGGGAAGAACGGCTGGGAAAATGCCGTCACCAAAAATACTGGGGTAAAAGATTTGGGCCTCCTCTGTGATTCGGTACTCCTGCAGCCCGCTGACCGACTCGAAATCCGTTGTAATGTAATCGGAGTAACTGGCGGTACACACCTGGAGGGCGTTGGCACACATTACAAAAGGCGCAAGGATGGCAAGCAACGGGAATAAACTGCCAATCCTTCTCCACGGCAGCAGACAGGCCATGGTCAGGGCAATCAGGTTAGATAAAAGAATAATGCCGATGTATGTCAGCACTTGTGTAGAAAGACTGTCATCAAACCAATTTAACCATCGGTTACACCGATCCAGGTCAGCAATGCCAGCTATCACAATTATCCCAAGGGTAATGCTGCACAGCATGGCTGCTTCACAAACCATGTAAAGGTTGCTTTGCCGGGTTTTTCGCAAATATTGAAAGAAATGGTGCAGCCCATAGGTGATGATGGCGATAACTGCGCCTGCAATGAGATCGGGAAGGGCGTTCATAAACGAACGCATTGCCTCGGTTGCAAGCCCAATCAGCGCCAGGATAATAAATAAGATGAATTGAGAAGAAAAGAAAAATACAACCATATAACGCACAGCCTCTTTACAAGACGGCGCCCGGTGCTCCGGGCGCCGTGTCCCAATATGTTACCGTTTTCCGGTCATTCGCTGGCGGATGGCTGCCGCAGCTTCCTTGCGGTTTTTGGCTGCGGTGACGGAGAAAGTGCCGTAAGCCGTGAACAGCTGGATTCCTTTGTTGGTTTCGCTAATGTTGACAATGTCCGAATACTTGAGTTCAAAGTGCTGCATGGGCTGACTGGAAT
Organism: uncultured Eubacteriales bacterium; assembly: GCA_949293985.1. Lineage (GTDB taxonomy): Bacteria > Bacillota > Clostridia > Oscillospirales > Oscillospiraceae > Faecousia. Next base: position 11,776 of record CASFFN010000024.1, read on the forward strand.
CCTTGCGGTCCATCTCCGTGATGCCCACCACCCCATTTTCGTAGACCTCTACATAGGACTTGCTCAGCTTGAATACCCGAATCAGCGCAATGGCTGCATAGGCAAAGCAAAACAACGGAATGCCAATGTAAATAAACTCTCCCATGGATAGGTTCCTGAAGAGATCCCAGGCCATTTCATAGGCAAGCTCTTCGTTTGCCAGGAAGAATCCTCCCAGAAATACAAATACCGCCGCCGCAATCAAAACAATTACCTTTCTTCCGGCCATCGCCGACCGGGTGGAAACCACCAGATTTCCTCTTGTTCCTTCCATAAATTGTCCTCCTTTTTATGTGTGGATTTGAGAATACAGGCCTATATCTCTGGGGATATTATATACTATGAAAGAAATATACGCAAGTGCGTATACGCGTTTCTTTTGAATTTTTTACAATCTCCTTGAGGTGATTCTATGACAGTCAAGGATGTTGTGGCAAACAACTTTCGTTTGCTTTGCGGAAAACGGGGCATTACCCCCAACGAACTGGCTACCCTGTCCGGCGTGACCCCCTCCACGGTATACAGTCTGCTGGACGAACGGCGGCGGGATGTTTCCATCATTACCATCAAAAAGCTTTGCGATGGGCTGGAGATAAGCCTGGGGGAATTTTTTTCTACGCCGGAATTTGAAGCCCTGGAACCGGAAATACAATAGCTGCCGAACATCCGCTGAATTCGGCATCCGGAATTTATTTTTGTAACCCCGAAAGGGGGGCATTCGCCTAAACGGGCGGAAAGCTGCCGGGGCCGCCCTTTTCTCCGGCTCAGGCGGGGCGTTTTTTGGAAAAATTTGCTGGCGGTTTTCCTATGGTGTGGTATAATGGGAGCAGGGGCCCGGCAGCGCCGGGAATTATGGAGAGAAAGCGGGGAAAAACCGTGAAGCAATCTGTTTTTGCCCGGGAGGGCGGCTGGTACAAGGGGAATCTCCACACCCACACGACCCTTTCCGATGGGAAGCAGACTCCCGGGGAGCGGGTGGCGGCCTACAAGGCCCGAGGCTATGATTTTCTGGCCATCACCGACCACAATGTCTACGCCTCCTACCCGGAATACTGCCGGGAGGATTTTTTGGTGCTGCCGGCCGTGGAGCGGGACGCGGTGGACGCCTCCGTCCCCTGCGGGTGCCTGCATGTGCTGGGGATTTCCCGGGAGGATGTGCCGGAGAAGGTAGAGAAGCGCCTGACCTTTTCCGGGGCTTTGGGGACGGACGGGGACTATCAGGCCCTGCTGGACCAGGTGGAGGCGGCGGGACAGCTGGCCATCATTGCCCATCCGGTCTGGTCCCGGATGACCATTGACCATCTGCTGAATTTGCGGGGCTATATAGGCATTGAAATCTACAATGCCACCTGCGATCGCCGGTGGTATACGGGAAAGTGCGACTACATGATTGACAGCTGCCTGCGAAAGGGAAAAAAGGCGCTGCTCTTTGCCACGGACGACTGCCACGCGGCGGACGATTTGGACCGGTTCGGCGGCTGGATACAGGTGAAGGCCAAAAGCCTTACCCATGGGGAAATCCTCCGGCAGATTCAGGCCGGGAGCTTCTATGCCTCCACCGGGCCGGAGATTTACGACTTTGGTCTGGAGGACGGAAAGGTCTATGTGGAGTGCTCTCCCTGCGCTTCCGTCAACTTCATCACCTATGAGCAGCTGGGGCGCGGCATTGTGGGGGAAGGGCTGACGGAGGGCAGTCACCGGCTCACCGGGCAGGAGACCTTCGTCCGGTGCGAATGCGTGGATAAGTACGGAAAAATCGCCTACACCAACCCCATTTTTCTCCGGGGCTGAGAGGGTTATCCCCTTGCGTACCCTGGAAATCCGTGGTATAAAACAAGGGAGGAGACCCCTGTTTCCGGGGGTGAAAAACCGTTTTTCCAATGGCGAAAGAATCGTAGAAAAGGTGTGTGATTACCGTGAAGCGTTCGGAAATCAACAAGGCGCTCAAAGAGCTGGAGGCGATGTGCCAAAAGTACCGCCGGGCTCTGCCCCCCTTCTGCCGTTTTACCCCGGAGCAGTGGCAGAATCTGGGCCACGAGTATGACGAGGTGCGGGAGTGTATGCTGGGCTGGGACATTACGGATTACGGCCTGGGAGACTTTGACAAGGTGGGCTTCTCCCTCGTTACCCTGCGCAACGGCAACCGGAAAATGCCGGAGAAGTACCCCAAGGTCTATGCGGAAAAGCTTCTGTATCTGAAAGAAGGGCAGTACTCCCCCAATCACTTCCACTGGTACAAAACCGAGGACATTATCAACTGCGGCGGCGGCAATGTGCTGATTAAGGTGTACAACAGCCTGCCGGATGAGGAAATCGACTATGCGTCTGATGTGACTGTCCACACCGATGGCAGAACCTGCACCGTTCCCGCCGGGAGCGTGGTGCGGCTGACTCCCGGGGAGTCCATCCACATCCGCCAGTATATGTACCATGACTTTCAAGTGGAGCCGGGCACCGGCAATGTGCTGCTGGCGGAGGTAAGCCAGTGCAACGACGACAACACAGACAACCGGTTCAATCCCCCGGTGGGACGATTTCCCGCGATTGAGGAGGATGAGCCGCCCTACCGGCTGCTGTGCAACGAGTACCCGGCCGCCAAGGATTAAGAAGGAGGAAAAGTTATGCGTTATGCCATCGAAAACAGCCGGCTGCGGCTGGTGATTGACTCTCTGGGGGCGCAGCTTCTGCACATTCAGTCCCGGGAGGGGCTGGAGTACCTGTGGCAGGGAGATCCGGCCTACTGGTCCGACCGGGCGCCCAATCTGTTCCCCTTTGTGGGGCGGCTGACCCGGGACTCCTACCGGTACCGGGGCAAGACCTATCCCATGGGCATCCACGGCTTTGCCGCCGCCCAGGAATTTTCCTGCCGGGTTCACGAGAAGGACTACCTGCTGCTGGAACTGGGGGACAACGGGGAAACCCGGAAGCAGTACCCCTTTGCCTTTTCCCTGGCGGTGGGCTACCGGCTGGAGGAAAGCCGGGTGAAAATCACCTATGAAGTAAAAAATTTGGGACAGGAGATTATGCCCTTCGGCATCGGCGGCCACCCGGGCTTCCGGGTGCCTCTGGAGAAGGGGGAGGACTTTACCGACTACTATCTGGAATTCACCCAGCCCTGCCAGCCGGACCGGGTGGGCTTTACCCCTCAGGTCTATATCAATGGGCAGGACGCCCTGTATCCTCTGGAAAAGGGGAAAATTCTCCCGCTTCGCCACGATTTGTTTGACGAGGACGCCGTCGTCCTGAAAAATATGTCCCGGGAGGTGACCCTTCGGAGCCGGAAATCCGGTCATGGGGTGCGGGTGACCTTCCCTCAAATGACCTATCTGGGTCTGTGGCACCGTCCCAAAACCCAGGCGCCTTATCTTTGTATCGAGCCCTGGACGAACCTCCCCTCCCGGCAGGATGTTGTGGAGGACTTCGGCTGCAAAAGCGACTTGATTCCCCTGCCTCCCGGAGAGCGTTATGTCAACCGCTGGGAAATCACCCTGTTCTGATATGGCATAAAGCCCCAAAGCCCATCCCCTGGATTCTCCGGGGGTGGGCTTTTTGGCGGGGAAGGAGAATGGGGAGCGGTTCGGCGGATAAGCCGCCGAAGCTTGCATTTTTTCCGATTCTGCGATATAATACTCTGACATATGTCTGCCGTTCCGCCGTTTGGATGGGCGGAACGGCAGGAAACGGAGATTGTGAATATGAAAATTTCTTTTTCTCCCCCGGATATGACCCAGGCGGAGGCCCAGGCGGCGGCGGAGGCCATTCTCTCCGGCTGGATTACCACCGGCCCCAAAACCAAGGAGTTTGAACGGCGGATCGCCGCCCGGTGCGGCACCGCCATGGCTGTATGCCTCAATTCCCAGACTGCCTGCGCCGAGATGGCCCTGCGGCTGCTGGAAATCGGCCCGGGAGATGAGGTGATTGTCCCGGCCTATACCTATACCGCCACCGCCGCGATAGTGTGCCATGTGGGCGCCAGGCTGGTCATGGTGGACAGCCAGGAGGACAGCCTCCAGATGGACTATGATGCCCTGGAAAATGCCATCACGGAAAAGACCAAGGTCATTATCCCGGTGGATCTGGCAGGCGTCCCCTGTGACTACCGGCGGATTTTTGAAATTGTGGAAAAAAAGCGGGGTCTGTTCCGCCCCAACAGCCCTTTGCAGGCGGCTATGGGGCGCGTCAGCGTGAATGTGGACGCCGCCCATGCCTTTGGCGCGGAGTGGGAAGGCCGCCCGGTGGGAAGTATCGGGGATTTTTCCGGCTTCAGCTTCCATGCGGTGAAGAATCTCACCACCGCCGAGGGAGGGGCGCTCACCTGGAAAACCATCCCCGGAGTGTCCGATGAGGAGATTTACCGGAAGCTTCAGCTCCTGAGCCTTCACGGCCAGTCCAAGGACGCGCTCTCCAAGAGCCGGCCGGGCGCCTGGGAATATGATGTGCTGGGCCCCTGGTACAAGTGCAACATGACGGACATTATGGCGGCCGTCGGCCTTGCCCAGCTGGAGCGGTATGACGCCATGCTGGCAAGAAGAAAGGCGCTGATTGCCCGGTACGACGCCGCCTTCCGGCCTTTGGGGGTGGAGGTGCTGCCCCACTATACGGAAAGCTATGAAAGCTCCGGCCACCTGTATATCACCCAAATTCCCGGCATTACCCCGGAGCAGCGGCAGGAGATCATCGTGAAGCTGGCGGAGGCGGGGATTGCCGCCAATGTCCACTATAAGCCCCTGCCCCTGCTCACCGCCTATAAGAATCTGGGCTTTTCCATAGAGGATTTCCCCAATGCCTATGCCCACTTCGCCCGGGAGATTACCCTGCCCCTGCATACCAGCCTGACGGACGGGCAGGCGGATTACCTGGTGGAGCATTTCCGCCGGATCGTAAAGGAGTATCTGCCATGCGGCTTGTAAAATGGGAGGCCCTGCCGGAGAATATGCAGAACCCCCAGGTGCGGGAATACTATGACATTCTGGACAAAAAGCGGGGAAGCCTGTTTTGCAAGCGGGTGTTTGACATTGTGGTGTCAGCTGTTATGCTGGTGCTTCTGTCCCCGGTGTTTCTGGTGCTGGCCATTGCCATCAAGCTGGATTCCCCCGGGCCGGTGTTCTACCGCCAGGTGCGGCTGACCCAGTACGGCAAGCCCTTCCGGATTTTCAAGTTCCGCACCATGGTTCAGGGGGCGGACAAAGGCTCCCAGGTGACCGTGGGGGGCGACAGCCGGATCACCCGGGTGGGAAAGGTCATCCGCAGGTGCCGCCTGGATGAAATCGGACAGCTTTTGGATGTGTTCCGGGGAACCATGACCTTTGTGGGTACCCGGCCGGAGGTTCCCAAGTATGCCGCAAGCTACACCCCGGAGATGATGGCGACCTTTCTGCTTCCGGCGGGGGTTACCAGCCTCACCAGTATCTATTATAAGGATGAGGAGCGGCTTCTGGATGGGGCCGAGGATTCGGACCGGGTCTATGTGGAAAAAATCCTGCCTGGGAAGATGCGCTACAACTTGGAGGGCATCCGCGGTTTTGGCTTTTTTAAGGATATCAAAATTATGGGCATGACCTTCCTGGCAATGCTGGGGAAAGAATACACCCATTCCTGATTTTGGAGGAAAGACAATGCTATTTTCTGGTATTTTTGCCCTGGCTCTGGTGGCGGGGCTGATTGTGACCGCCGCAACCGGAAGCTTTTTGTCGCTGCAATGGCTTTGGGTGCTGCCGGTGAGTTTTCTTGGCGGTGTTTTGCTTTTGTGGCTGGGGCTATTTTTGCTGCTGGTGGTGCTGTCCTGGTGCGTGGACCCGAAAAAGCCCCAGCAGGAGGATAGTCCGTTCTACCGCCGCCTGATTACCGCCATTGCCCAGGCGGCCAGGCCGGTGCTGCGGGTGGAGCTGCATACCGACGGTCTGGAAACCATGCTGAAAAAGGGCAGATTCCTGCTGGTGTGCAACCACCTGAGTGTGATGGACCCGGTGATTCTCATTGGCAGCTTTGCCAACAGCCAGCTGGCCTTCATCACCAAGCGGGAAAATGAACGGCTGTTTCTGGTGGGAAAGCTGATGCACAAGATTCTGTGCCAGTCCATCAACCGGGAAAACGACCGGGAGGCCCTGAAGACCATTATCAACTGCATCAACATCATCAAGGAGGATAAGGCCTCCATCGCTGTGTTCCCGGAGGGCTACACCAGTCTGGACGGCAAGCTTCACCCCTTCCGCAGCGGCGTGTTCAAGATTGCCCAGAAGGCCCAGGTGCCCATTGTGGTGTGTACCCTCCGGAATACCCAGGATGTGTTCCGCAACGCCGCCCGGCTGAAGAAAACCCATGTCCACCTGCACTTAGTGGGAATCCTCTACCCCGAGGCCCAGAAGGGGCTGACGGCGGTGGACATCGGCAACCTGGTGCACCACATGATGGCCACCGACCTGGGCCCGGAAAATGTGCTCCAACCCGGAGAAGTGTCTTGATTTTGGGGCTATTCCCCGATATAATAAGAAAAAATTATCCCGATGTGGAGGATGAAATATGAAGAACAGCGAAAAGACCCTGGATATGATTGTCAACCTGTGCAAAAACCGCGGCTTCGTCTACGCCGGCTCCGAGATTTACGGCGGCCTGGCCAACGCCTGGGACTACGGCCCTCTGGGTGTGGAGTTTAAGAACAATGTGAAAAAGGCTTGGCTGAAGAAGTTTGTGCAGGAGTCTGACTATAATGTGGGACTGGATGCGGCTATTTTGATGAACCCCCAGACCTGGATTACCACCGGCCATGTGGGCAGCTTCTCCGATCCACTGGTGGACTGCAAGGGCTGCGGCGCCCGGCAGCGTGCCGACAAGCTTATCGAGGCCGCTCCCTCCGGCGCGGGCGTGAATGTAGACGCCATGAGCTTTGCGGAGATGGACGCTTTTATCGCGGAGCATGAGGATGTGGTCTGCCCCAACTGCGGCAAGCACCACTTTACCTCCATCCGGAAGTTCAACCTCATGTTCCAGACCAAAATCGGCGTCACCGAGGACAGCTCCTCCACCTGCTACCTGCGGCCGGAGACTGCCCAGGGCATTTTCGTGAACTTCGCCAACATTCAGCGCACCACCCGGAAGAAGCTGCCCTTCGGCGTGTGCCAGGTGGGCAAGGCCTTCCGGAACGAGATTACCCCCGGCAACTTCACCTTCCGTACCCGGGAATTTGAGCAGATGGAGTGCGAGTTCTTCTGCCAGCCCGGCACCGATTTGGAGTGGTTTGCCTACTGGAAGGATTTCTGCAAGAATTGGCTCCTGAGCCTGGGCATCAAGGAAGAGAGCCTGCGGCTGCGGGACCATGAGCCGGCAGAGCTGGCCTTCTACTCCCGGGCTACCACGGACATCGAGTACCAGTTCCCCTTCGGCGGCGGCTGGGGCGAGCTGTGGGGCATTGCCGACCGTACCAACTACGACCTGGGCCGCCATCAGGAGGCCAGCGGCAAGAGCCTGGAGTACTTTGACCAGGAGAAGGGGGAGCACTATATCCCCTATGTGATTGAGCCCTCTTTGGGCTGCGACCGGGTGGCTCTGGCGTTCCTGTGCGAAGCCTATGACGAGGAAGTGGTGGGCCAGGACAAGAAGGGCAACCCGGATGTCCGTACCGTGCTGCGGCTGCACCCGGCTCTGGCTCCCTTCAAGGCCGCCGTGCTGCCGCTGAGCAAAAAGCTCTCCCCCAAGGCGGAGGAGATTTACCGGGAGCTGCGGAAGGACTTTATGGTGGACTTTGACGACGCCGGTTCCATCGGCAAGCGTTACCGCCGGGAGGACGAAATCGGCACGCCTTTGTGCATCACCGTGGACTTCCAGACCGTGGGCGACGAGAACAGCCCTGCGGATAACTGCGTCACCGTCCGGGATCGGGACACCATGGAGCAGGTGCGTATCCCCATCAGCGAGCTGAAAGCCTATATTGCGGAGAAGTGCCGCTTCTGAGTATGGACCAGGAGAAACTGAAAGCCCTGTCGTACCTTCTGGAACAGGGACTGCAGGTGCTGGCTCAAAAAGATGCACCGGAGCAGACGGTGCTGCTCCTGACGGAAAAAGGAACCCTTTGCACCCTGATCATGGAGGAGCTGCCGGTATACCGGGAGCTGGATGCCTTTCTGGAAACCAGAAAGGGGGAGGCGGATACCCGGATTCTATACCTGCTGTGCCTGTGGCGGGATGGATCTCTGGATGTGCCCTCGGCGGAGCTGAGAAAAGCACTCCTGGCTTTGAATCCCGGCAACAGCCGTGCCCGGGTGCTCCTCAATGGGGGAGATGGGCTGAATTTGAAACCCCTGTCTGTAATGATGTAACACATACCCCGGAGGGTTTCCCTCCGGGGTATGGTTTTGGAAAAATCCGGGCATACTCCCCTCCAAAGGAGGGATTTCCATGAAAGTGGAACAGATTATGTCAACGCCCGCCATTTCCGTCCAGAAGGGTGAGTCGGTAGAGGTGGCGGCCCGGGTGCTGGCCCGGTACAATATCGGTATCCTGCCGGTGTGCAAGGCTGACGGCACCCTCTGCGGGCTGGTGACGGACCGGGATTTGGTGACCCGGTGCCTGGCTACCGGCAAGACCCCCGGCAATACCCGGGTGGAGGAGGTTATGACCGGCCGGGTGCTGACGGTGGCGCCGGATATGGAGGCCGGCGTGGCGGCCCATTACATGGGGCGCAAGCAGGTGCGGCGGCTGCCGGTGGTGGAGGCCGGAAAGCTCCGGGGCATGGTAAGCCTGGGGGATTTGGCGGCCAGGGACGAGAGCGTCATGGATGCGGCGGACGCCCTGGCGGACATCACCAGCGGCATTACCCAGGGAGAATAGAGGCCGGATTTTCCGGCCTTTTCCCAATGTTTGAAAAAATTTGAAAAAAACCAAAAATAATCCTTGACAAAGGTTAGGGGTAGTGGTATTATAAGCGAGCTGCTTCCGGAGGGGGGCGGCGAGATGGTACGGAAAGTTAGCAAGAGGTTGGAAAGGGCGAA
>CASFFN010000025.1 GCA_949293985.1 uncultured Eubacteriales bacterium
CAGACCATTACCCTCCCATTCTAACAGTTTAGGCAACGAGATGTCCCATGCCTATGGCTGGCTGCCATAAATCAAGGGGCAAATATATAGTAACAGGAGAAAACCATGGCGGAATTTGAGCTGGTGCGGGAAATCAAAAATCTTTGCCCCAATAACCAGATGCGGGATGTGTTCTTTCAGGAAGTGCAGACGGAAGACCCGGCCGGGTATGTCCGGCAGCTGCTCAAAGGCAAGGAAGTGGAGCTATCCACGGAAACCGGAGCGGAGGGCGCCGTAACCGTCCATGCCGTCTGTGACGGATTGATTCAGAAGTTCATTTTCACCCCGATTTAAGGAGCCAGGAAAAAATGATGATTTTTCCGGAAATTATGGTTGAATTTGCGGGGAGTTTGTGATACGATATCGTTGTATCGATATGGGTGGCTTGCGCCCAAATAAGGATAGACATACACACAAATTTTGGAGGTAAAATCACATGAATGTAGCTGAAATCATGGAAAATCGCAGCGCCTTCTCTTTTGAGGTGTTCCCCCCCAAGACCGACGTGGGCATGGAAAAGCTCTGCGGCGAGGGCGGCGTCCTGGACCAGCTGTATACGCTGAACCCGGACTACATCTCCTGCACCTACGGCGCAGGCGGCACCAATGTGGGCAAGAACCTGGAAGTGCTGGACAAGATTGTTAAGGACGGCAAGTGCGTTGGCGTGACCCACTTCACCTGCATCGGCAATACCAAGGAAGGCATCAAGGAGCAGCTGCAGACCTACCTGGATCACGGCATCAACCATATGCTGGCTCTCCGTGGCGACCTGCCCTTCGGCTGGACCGGCACCGGCGGAGACCTGCACTACGCTACCGAGCTGGTGAAGTTCGTCCGTCAGGAGTTCGGCGACAAGTTCACCATCGCCGTGGCCGGCTCTCCCGAGGGACATATCGCCTGCCGTTCTCTGGAGGCTGACATCGCTTTCCTGAAGCAGAAGCAGGACAACGGTGCCGACTACATCATGACCCAGCTGTGCTGGGATATGGACCAGTTCCGCTACTGGCTGGACGCCATCCGCGCCGCCGGAATCTGGCTGCCCGTGGATGTGGGTATCATGCCCATTCTGGACCAGGCTGCCACCATCAACATGGCTCTGTCCCGTAACGGCTGCGTAATGCCCCGGGAGCTGTGCGAGATTATCTCCAAGAACTGGATTTTCCCCAACCCCTTCGACAAGGAGCCCTTCGATGCCAATGTAGAGGGCAAGAAGGCCAGCTTCAAGGAGGCCGGTATCGAGTACACCATCCGTCAGATCGACGAGTATCGCGCTTGCGGCATTAACGGTATCCACCTGTATGCCCTGAACAAGTACGACGACGTGGCTCGGATCGCCAAGGAAGCAGGCCTGCTGGACCTGATCTGATTATTACGGTGCCGTCTGCCCGCCGGGCTTTCGGCACCTTCTCTAAGGAGCGCAACACTTATGGCAACACCGCATACCATCGCAGTCGCCGGTAAGGGTGGGGTAGGCAAGACCACCACCTGCGGCATGATTATCGACTATCTTTGCAAGAAGCAGGACGGCCCCATCCTGGTGGTGGACGCCGACGCCAATTCCAACCTGAATGAAGTCCTGGGCGTGGAGGTAGAGACCACCCTGGGTTCCATCCGGGAGGAGATGGCCCAGGCGGAGCTGAAAGGCACCATCCCCTCCGGAATGACCAAGGCCGAGTACGCCGAGTTTAAGTTCAATTCCGCTCTCGTTGAAGAGGATGATTACGATATGCTGGTCATGGGCAGAACCCAGGGCAAGGGCTGTTATTGCTATGTCAATGGCGTGCTGAAGACCCAGGTGGACAAGTATGCCAAGAACTACCGGTATCTGGTCATGGACAATGAGGCAGGACTGGAGCATGTGGCCCGGGGAACCCTTCCCCATGTGGACACCATGCTGCTGATTTCCGACTGCTCCCGCCGGGGCATCCAGGCGGTAGCCCGGGTAGCGGAGATGATCGGGGAGATGGCGCTCAATCCCGGCCAGATGGGCCTGATTGTGAACCGGGCACCGGGTGGAGAGCTGGACGAGGGCGTCAAAGCCGAGATTGAAAAGTACGGCCTGAAGCTGCTGGGGGTGCTTCCCCAGGACGAGGGTGTCTATCGCTGCGACTGCCAGGGTGAGCCCTCCGCCAAGCTGCCCGATGGGAACCCCGTGAAGGTAGCTCTGGCAAAAATCATGCAGTCTTTGGGACTGTAAATGCCGTTTTCCGGCAAAAAGTGTAAATTTTGCGCCTTGCATTGCAATGTGCATGAAAATTTTTAAGGGGGATAACAACTATGTCTTTTGTACCCAAGACGCAGCCCTTCAGCGGCAAGATCAACGCCGTGACTCTGGGCACCGGTGACAAGGCAATCGTCATCGGCGGTCAGAATGTGCTGCCGTTTTACACCTTCGATGCACCCATCGAGAACGCGCCCAAGGTTGGCGTGGAGATTACCGACACTGCCAACGAATGGACCGCTCCCGGCCTGAGAGAGTTCTACGCCGGCTGCACCACCATGGCTGATTACGCCAAGAAGGCTGAGACCATGGAGGGCGCCGACTTCCTGTGCCTGCACTTTGAGTCTGCCGACCCCAACGGCGCCAACCGCCCTGTTGCCGAGTGCGTGGCCGACGCCAAGGCTGTTGCCGAGGCGGTGAGCATGCCCATCGTCATCATGGGCTGCAAGAACCTGGAGAAGGACGGCGAGCTGTTCTCCAAGATTTCCGAGGCTCTGCAGGGCAAGAACATTCTGGTGATGTCCGCCCGGGCTGAGGACTACAAGACCGTCGGCGCTTCCGTTGTTCTGGCTTACGGCCAGAAGGTAGGCGCTGAGACCGCCGACGACATCAACCTGGCCAAGCAGCTGAACATCATGCTGAAGGGCCTGAACATTCCTGCCGAATCCGTTGTGATGAACGTGGGTACCGCTGCTGTGGGCTACGGCTATGAGTATGTGGCTTCCACCCTGGACCGTATCCGGGACGCCGCTCTGAAGCAGGCCGACGCCGATCTGCAAATGCCCATCGTAGCGCCTGTGTCCGCCGACACCTGGGGCGTGAAGGAATCCACCGCTTCCGAAGAAGACGAGCCCGCCTGGGGCTGCGCTGAGGAGCGTGCCATCCACATGGAGGTTTCCACCGCTGCTGCCAACCTGACCGGCGGCGCCGACGCTGTGATTATGCGTCACCCCGCTGCTGTCGCCGCCATCAAGAAGTTCATCAACGAGCTTGTGTAATTCGGAAGGAGGATACATACCATGGCTTTGAAAGGTCTTGACATCTTCAAGATGTCTCCTAAGAAGAACTGTAAGGAATGCGGCAGCCCCACCTGTATGGCCTTCTGTATGAAGGTTGCCCAGGGCGCCGTTTCCATCGATAAGTGCCCCTACTTCTCTGAGGAAGCAAAGGCCAGCCTGAACGAGGCTACCGCTCCCGCCATGAAGACCATTACCTTCGGCAATGAGCTGAAGCTGGGCGGCGAGACCGTGCTGTTCCGTCACGAGAAGACTCTCGTCAACAAGAACCTGTTTGCCGTTGCCATCAGTACCGCAATGTCTGCTGAGGAAGTGGACAGCAAGCTCTCTGATATGCAGAAGGTTGACTACGAGCGTATCAGCGAGCGGATGTATGTGGAGACCGTGTTCGTTTCCAACACCCAGTCCGATCCCGCTGTGTATGCCGCTCTGGTGGAGAAGGCTGCCGCTACCGGCCGTGCTCTGGTCCTGGAGTGCTGGGATGTGGAGTGCGCCAAGGCTGCCCTGGCTGTGTGCAAGGACAGCAAGCCCATCCTGGACGGCGCTACTGCCGCAAACTGGGAGGCTATGAACGCTGTCGCGCAGGAAGCCGGCGTGGTGCTGGGCGTGTACGCCGAGAACCTGTCCGACCTGTACGATACCGTGAAGAAGCTGGAAGCTGCCGGCAACAAGAACCTGGTGCTGGATGTGACCGGCAAGAACGGCAAGGAGACCCTGGCCAACGCGGTTCTGGTGCGCCGCACCGCCATCAAGGACGGCGACCGCTCCTTCGGCTATCCCTCCATCGTGAACCTGGCCCGGATTGCCCAGGGCGACGCCCGGCTGCAAACCGCTTACGCCTCCATGTTCGTGGAGAAGTACGGCTCCATCATCGTGATGGAGAGCATGACCTACGCACAGGCTCTGCCTCTGTACGGCCTGCGTCAGAACATCTTCACCGATCCCCAGAAGCCCATGAAGGTAGAGTCCAAGATCTACCCCCTGAACGGCGCCGACGAGAATGCTCCCTGCTGCCTGACCGTGGACTTCGCTCTGACCTACTTCCTGGTTTCCGGCGAGCTGGAGCGCTCCAACCAGCCTGTGAACCTGCTGATTACCGACGCTTCCGGTATGTCCGTTCTGACCGCCTGGGCTGCCGGTAAGTTCTCCTCCTCCTCCATCAAGAAGTTCTTTGATGAGAACGACATTGAGAACAAGATCAAGTCCCGTACCCTGATTATCCCCGGCAAGGTTGCCGTCATGAAGGGCGAAATTCAGGAGAAGCTGCCCGGCTGGAATGTGGTTGTCGGCCCCCTGGAGGCTGTTCAGCTGCCCAAGTACATGAAGGACAAGGAGTACGAGGCCGCCGCCAAGGCCGCCGCCGCTGAGAATGCCGCCAAGGCTGCCACCGCCGCCGCCACCGAGGTGAAGGAGCTGTCCTTCGAGGAGCTGCTGGAGACCAAGGTACCCAAGATTGAAGTGGTGGATATGGGCGTCAAGTACAAGGGCCACAACCCCGAGTCCCAGACCTTCGTCACCATCGGCGAGCGTATCCACTGCATCGCTCCTGTCATCCGTAAGGCTATGGACGAGCGGGATCCCGAGCCCATCCTGAAGCGTGCTGCCGAGCAGATTGCTGCCGGCGCCACCTACCTGGATGTGAACATCGGACCTGCCGAGAAGGACGGTCCCGAGCGCATGATGTGGGCTGTCAAGCTGCTGCAGGAGAACTTCAACAATGTGCCTCTGGCTCTGGATACCGCCAACAAGCGTGCTATCGAGGCCGGTATCAAGGTCTACAACCGTACCAACGGCAAGCCCATCGTAAACTCCGCCGATGCCGGCTCCCGTATCTCCTACATTGACCTGGCTGCTGCCAACGACGCGATCTGTATTGCCCTGTGCTCTGCCGACGGCATTGCCAAGGACAACGAGGAGCGTATGAAGCACTGCCACAACATGCTGGAGCGTGGTATGTCTCTGGGCATGGATGCCACCGACCTGTGGTTTGACCCCCTGTTCCTGGTGGTTAAGGGCATGCAGGACAAGCAGATGGAAGTTCTGCAGGCCATCAAGATGTTCTCCGACGAGGGCCTGAAGTCCACCGGCGGTCTGTCCAACAACTCCAACGGCGCTCCCAAGAACGTACGTCCCATCATGGACTCCGCTCTGGTAGCCATGGCAATGATGCAGGGTCTGACCTCCGCCATTGTCAACCCCAACGACCTGCGGCTGATGGAGACCATCAAGTCTTGCGACATCTTCAAGAACCATGTGCTGTACTCCGACTCCTACCTGGAGATCTGAGCATAAGCCATAACAATATCCCTGCGTAAAAGGCCGGGAGGGAAGCTCCCTCCCGGCCATTTTGCTTTTTTACTCTTTCCACCATGTATATTCAGCCGTAGGGCTTTTTGAATATAAGGAAACTCTGAACAAATTGTCTGCGGCTGGATAGCGGATCTTTTTCGCCATCTATGCAGAACGAAAAACAGGAAATACATAAAGTATTCCTCTGTTTTCCATTCTTTTATCTGACGAAAAACCTCTCCCTACCAGCTCTTGCCAATTTATTCAGAGCTTCCACAAATCTCAATTTGGGAGGAATTTATCGTGAGTGTATTAACGGATTTAATCTATGGCGGCTCCAATGCGGTTGCCGGTTTGACGGAAAACGCAGTCAATGAAGCCATTGCCAAGTATGGCGCCGATAAGGCCATTGCCTTCCCGGATACCGCCTACTATTTCCCCACCATTTACGCCGCTACCGGTGTAAAGGTCAAGACTCTGGGTGACCTGCCTGCCTGCGTGGGTGTGCTCAAGAGCCTGATTACCAACCAGGAGGACCTGGGCCAGGCTCTGAATGCCGGTCTTGCCACCGCTGTGGGTGCAGAAATCCTGGAAGGCCTGAAATATGTAGAGGGCGGCAACCCCTACGAAAACGAGTCCGGTATCGGCTTTGTCCCCGACCCCGTTATCCGTTCCCTGGGCGTGCCTCTGGTTACCGGCGACATTCCCGGCGTAGCCGTTGTGCTGGGCAAGGCTGAGGAGCCGGAGCAGGTGGTAAAGGTGGTCAAGGACTACCAGAGCAAGGGCATTATGACCTTCCTGGTGGGCGATGTGATTGAGCAGTGCGCCCAGGGCGGCGTGAAGATGGGTCTGGAGCTCCGGGTCATTCCTCTGGGCCATGACGTGACCTCCGTCATCCATGTGGTGACCGTGGCCATCCGTGCCGCTCTGATTTTCGGCAATGTCCAGCCCGGAGACCTTCCCGGCCTGCTCAAGTACACCAAGGAGCGTGTGCCCGCTTTCGTCAATACCTTCGGCGCCATTGACGCCGTGGTGGTTTCCGCCGGCGCCGGCGCCATCGCCCTGGGCTTCCCTGTGGTGGTGGACATCGACCTGGGTGAGAACCAGGTGCCCGGCGCTCTGGAATCTGTGTGCGACCACAATGAGACCGTGAAGAAGTCCCTGGAGCTGCGGGAAATCAAGATTAAAGTGACGGAGCTGCCCATCCCTGTGGCCTTCGCCGCCGCCTTCGAGGGTGAAATCATCCGCAAGGCCGATATGCACAACGAGTGCTGGTCCAACAAGAACCCCACCGCCGAGCTGGTGGTCATGCGGGAGATGGATGAGATTGAGGACCACAAGATTACCATCATCGGACCGAACCTGGACGAGGCCAAGGAGCTGGCGCTGGTGACCTATGTGGAGGTTGCCGGCAAGAAGATGCAGGTGGACTTCGAGTCCGTCATCGAGCGGAAGTTCCATGCCTGGTTCAACTATATGGAGGGCATTATGCACACCGGCCAGCGGAACCAGGTTCGTGTCCGGGTGTCCAACGCCGCCTTCGAGGCCGGTGTCCGGATGAAGGACTTCGCCGAGGTCCTGTATGTGATGATCATGAACGAGTTTGACGCTGTGGTGGATAAGTGCCAGGTGACCCTGATTACCGATGCCGCCGAAGCGCGGAAGTTCCGGGACGAGGTGGCTATGCCCCGGTACAATCAGAGAGACGACCGCCTGGCTTCCATGACCGACGAGTCCGTGGACCGTTACTACACCTGCATCCTGTGCCAGAGCTTCGCCCCGGCCCACTGCTGCGTGGTGACCCCGGAGCGTCTGGGCCTGTGCGGCGCCGTGTCCTGGCTGGATGCCAAGGCCACCAATGAGCTGGACCCCAACGGCCCCTGTCAGCCCATCTTCAAGGAGGGCCTGATTGACGAGCGCACCGGCCGGTACGAGTCCGTCAACAAGATGGTGGCCTCCGCTACCCACGGCGCTGTGGAGAGTGTGACCCTGTACTCCATCCTGGAGGATCCCATGACCTCCTGCGGCTGCTTTGAGTGTATCTGCGGCATTGAGCCCATGTCCAACGGCGTGATTATCGCCAACCGGGAATACGCCGGAATGACCCCGGCAGGCATGACCTTCGGCGAGCTGGCCTCCTGCACCGGCGGCGGCGTCCAGACCCCCGGCTATATGGGCCACGGCCGCCACTTCATCTCCTCCAAGAAGTTCTGCTCCGCCGAAGGCGGCATTGCCCGAATCGTGTGGATGCCTAAGGAGCTGAAGGACGATGTGGGCGAGCGTCTGAACAAGACCGCCAAGGAGCTTTACGGCATTGACAACTTTACGGATATGATTGCCGACGAGACCGTAACCACCGACTGCGAGGAGCTGCTGAACTGGCTGACGGAAAAGGGTCACCCGGTTTTGGGCATGGAGCCTCTGATGTAAACCAAAGGGGGCAGGGCAACACCTGCCCCCAATTACCCGAAAAGGATAAATTGACTGTATGAAAGTAACCTTCCAAATCCAGGGGAGCGCCCCTGTGGAAATCGAATGCAACGCCGGAGATAACCTGCTGGAGCTGGCCCGCCGGGCCAATGTGGCCATCGACGCCCCCTGCTCCGGCAACGGCTCCTGCGGCAAATGCCGGGTGCAGCTGCTGTCCGGGGAGCTGGAGAGCGTCCCCTCCCGGCATATCACTCCGGAGGAATACGAAGCCGGCTGGCGTCTGAGCTGTAACTGCAAGGTGGCGGGGGACTGCACCGTGCTGGTGCCGGACATCGCCTCCGCCTACCAGTCCCGGATGAAAACCGCCGACCTCAGCTCCCCGGAGGAAGTGGCTATCTTCCAGGAAACCCAGGAGCAGCTGAAGGAAAGCGGCATTGCCTTTGCCAACCCCTTCCTGAGCCTGGAGCTGACCATGGCGGAACCCTCTCTGGAGGACACCATGCCGGACAATGAGCGGCTGACCCGGGCCATCCGGGAGCAGCTGGAAGTGGAAACCGTGGAGATTCCCTACTGCGTCATGGAAAAGCTGGCGTCTACCCTGCGCCGGGAGCGGTTCCATGTACGGGTCAAGGGCGAAAAGCAGGGAAATACCTTCCGGTGCATGGAGATTACCGGCGCGCAGGACTCTGTGATTGCCGGCTGCGCCATTGACATCGGCACCACCACCGTCACCATGGTGCTGGTGGATCTCACCAGCGGAAAAATCCTGGCCAAAGGCTCCTCCGGCAACGGACAGATTCGTTACGGCGCCGATGTGATTAACCGGATTATCCAGCAGGCCAAGCCCGGCGGCAGGAAGAGCCTCCAGGATGCCATTATCAAGGAGACCCTCACGCCCATTATTGCCAACCTCTGCCGCTCCGCGGGTATCTCCGCCCGGAGCATTCTGCGGCTCTCGGTGGGCGCGAACACCACCATGAACCACCTGTTTGTGGGGGTGGACGCGGAGCCGGTGCGGATGGAGCCCTATATACCCAGCTTCTTCTCCTGGGAGGGGCTGAAAGCCGGGGATCTGAAGCTGCCTGCCAACCCCCTGGCGCCGGTGATTATCGCTCCCAATATCGGCTCCTATGTAGGCGGCGACATCACCGCCGGCACCCTGGCCACCGGCCTGTGGGACAGCGACGAGATGAGCCTGTTTATTGACCTGGGAACCAACGGAGAGATTGTCTTTGGCAACCGGGACTTTATGATGAGCTGCGCCTGCTCTGCCGGCCCTGCCTTTGAGGGCGGCGACATCTCCTGCGGTATGCGTGCCACCGACGGAGCCATTGAAGCCTGCGTGCTGGACAAGGACACCATGGAGCCTACCCTCACCATTGTGGGAGATCCGGAGCAGAAGCCTGTGGGCATCTGCGGCTCCGGTATCATTGACATTATCTCCGAGCTGTTCCGCTGCGGGGTTATCAACGCCAAGGGCCTGTTCGTCCGGGAGGGCAGCCGGGTGCGGCGGGACGAGCACGGTATGGGCCGGTTTGTGCTGGCGGCCCCGGAGGAATCGGAGACCGGACGGGAGATTTCCATCAATGAGGTGGATATTGATAACTTCATCCGGGCCAAGGGCGCTATCTTCTCTGCCATCCACACCCTTTTGGAGGCGGTGGACATGGACAGCTCCATGATTGACCGGGTGTATGTGGCAGGCGGCATCGGCTCCGGTATCAACATGAAAAACTCCGTGAACATCGGAATGCTGCCGGATGTGGAGCTGGAGAAGTTCCGCTACATCGGCAACTCCTCCCTCAGCGGCGCTTATGCCATGGTGATGAGCGATGCAGCGGTGGAAAAATGCACCCAGCTGGCCACCAACATGACCTACCTGGAGCTGAGTACCCATCCCGGCTATATGGACAATTTCGTGGCGGCCTGCTTCCTGCCCCACACGGATGCCCGCCTGTTCCCCAACAGCCGGCAGGAGGTCTGAAATGCAGGTAGAAAACCACAAGGAAGAAGTACCCTTTTCCTTCTATGAGGAGAAATTCCGGGCGCTTCAGCCGGAGAATGTGCTGGAGCGGCTGTCCGGGGTAGCGTGGGACGGGAAGGAATTTACCCTGACGCTGCTGGGCAGGAATTTTGCCATTGCCCATCCGGACTACGCCATCCGGGCTCTGGACGGAGGAGTCCTGCCTCCGCTTCCTACCCAGACATTCCTGCTTCGTTACCTGCTGGAAAGCCGGGATGTGGCATGGAAAGGGGAGTGGAAGACCTTCCGGGAAATGCCCTGGGGTGAGATGTATATCACCCCCTATACCGGCCGGGTGCTGACCCGGGCGGCCTTTACCTTGGGAACCCGGGTAGCCAAATTCCGGGCGGCTGCGGAGAAAATCGGCGGCGAGCCGGTGCCCCACGGGGACGCGGGCTTCCGGTTCCCGCTGATTGGCGGATATGAAATGCAGATTCTGGTGTGGGAAGGGGACGAGGAGTTCCCCCCCAGCGCCCAGGTGCTCTACTCCGACAACTTTGCTGAAGGCTTTGCGGCAGAGGACCGGGTGGTAGCAGGCGATATTCTCATCTCCACCCTGAAAGCCAATATGTAAGATAACGGGCGGCATCCCTTGACGATGCCGCCCATTTTATGATACTCTAAGCATATAACCCCCTTCCGTACCTACCTTCGTCAGAAAGGAGCGTTTTCTATGAAAAAATATGGCAAAACCATTGTGCTTGCTCTTTGCATTTTGGGCCTTGTGGCTTCTTTGGCGATGAATGTGGTGCTTCTCCGAAAGACCACAGACCTGCGCCTTCTGGATGTTACCGATGTGGGGCTTGCCCCCCTTCTGTACGGGGAAATTAGGGAAATGTATATCGATGAGGACAACAACCCGGATTTTCGGGGAACATTTCAGGACGAGGAAGTGGCTGAGC
The DNA here is from genome assembly GCA_949293985.1 of uncultured Eubacteriales bacterium. Taxonomy (GTDB): domain Bacteria; phylum Bacillota; class Clostridia; order Oscillospirales; family Oscillospiraceae; genus Faecousia. Next base: position 10,921 of record CASFFN010000025.1, read on the forward strand.
GGCTGAAAGCCCTCCTGGAAAATGCTGTGTTCCAGGCTTATGAAACCCCGGGATTTTCTACCGCTCCCGGCTCCGGCACCGTGCCCTACTTGCGTATCACTACACCGGAGCATACCTTCACCATCGGAGACGGTCAAACCCACCTGGAAATCACCATAGATGGGGTGACCCGGCGGTATGCTTCTAATACCCGCTATGCAATCAGCTGCCTGATCGACGAAATCTTAAACCGCCAATTTGACCGATAAAAAAAGAGCCTTGCCCGCCATGGTCAAGGCTCTTTTTCCGGAAAATCCATGCCCCGGGCTTCCTTCCAATAGGTCAGCGCCCGGCGCACATCCGCCTCCGGCAGCTCGAAAAACTCGGAAAGCTGCCAAGGCTCGGTGTAGCCCAGGGAGAAAGCCTGGGCAAAATCCCCCGGAGTGAGGAAATGCTCCGCTACATACCGGTTGGCCCGGTATTCGCTCCGCTCCACCAGCTCGAAGGGGCTGTCTACCTTGTGCAGCGCCCCGGTGGCTACATGTCCCAACTCGTGACAGCACACCCCCCGCAGCAGCTTCAAAGAGGGGAGTTTTTTCAGATTCAGAAAGACAGCATACACGCCTCCGTCCCGAATGGTGGCAGCCTCCTTGGGGCAGCAGTCAAAGGGAATGACATCCACCTGGTTCTCCCGGCAGTATTCATAAAAATCCGACAGTTCAAACAATGGCATCAGTCCTTTTTCTCCCGGCGGCTGCGCATCAGACGCACCATCTCCCGGACGGTTTCCTTGTCCTCCTGGCTCAGCTCCTTGAAGTCCCCATAAAAGGCAATATCCACCTCCTCCAGCACATCCCGGCTTTCCTCCTCACCCAGCAGATACCCTACGGAAACGCCGAAATAGGCGGCGATTTTCTGGGCGGTCTGGGCGTTGACGGTTTTCTTCCGCTCCATTTTGAGATCCGTCATCAGCCCCCGGCTTAGCCCTAATTCGTCGCAGAGCCGTCCGGGGCGGATGCCCTTGCCGTCGCACAAAGAGAGAATGGTGTCATACAGGTTACCCATGGTTCCTACCTCCAGCCAAAAGGCCACGGGCTGAGGGATTCTCGCCCGTTGCATCAAATATTGTACCCATCCAGGTACGATATGGAAATTTCAAGTATATTTTAGTACTTGAAAAGGTACTTGTCAAGGGGCATTTTTTGGAACTGCCCATACTGTATCAGAAAAACGGTACAAAAAACCGGACAAAAAAGAGGCTGCTTCCGAAAGAAGCAGCCTCGTGTATTATGCCTTTTTCCTGGTCAGGGCCATAAGCAGAAAGCTCAAAAGCACCATCACCAACCCCACACTGACCCAGCCAAAGCTGAGGGAGTAGAAGGGCAGATAGGAAAGCAGCGTACTTACAAAGCCCAGCGGAACATTACAGGTCTCCAGGGCGTACAAAACGCTTACAAGACCAACCCCGGCAATGACGCAGGGATAGATGTAGGGATTTTTTCCGATGAAGCGGTGGCAAAGACCCAGCAGAATCAGGGCAATGCACATGGGATAGATGGCCTCCAGCACCGGCACGGAAACGCTGAGAATCGTGTTCAGTCCCTGGTTGCAGATGAGGAAAGAGAAGACGGTGGTGACGATGACCAGCGCCTTGTAGGACAGCGTGGGGTAGATCTGGGAGAAGTACTCAGACAAAGAGGTAATCAGTCCCACGCAGGTGGTAAGGCAGGCCAGAGTGAAGATAGAGGCAAGGAGTATGGCGCCGGGCTCTCCAAAGAGCTGAGCCACAATGCACCGCAAAGTCCAGGCACCGTTATCTTGTAAGGGATATACCCCGGAGCTGCCGCGCCCCATATAGGCCAGCATAATGTAAACCACAGCCAGAAGCCCTCCGGCCAAAGCGCCGGTTTTCAGGGTGCAGGAGATAATGGAGCGGTTGTTGGAAATTCCATAGCCGCGCAAGGTGGTCGCAATCACAACGCCGAAGTTCAGGGCGGCGATGGCGTCCATAGTCAGATACCCCTCCCGGAATCCGGTGAGGAAGGGAGCCGCCGCATAGGCGCCCTGGGCCGGGGCTACCTGGTTTTTTCCGCCAATCAGGAAAGCCGCAAAGAGAACCGCCATCAATAGCAGAAGAATGGGGGTGAGAATGCTTCCCATCCGCTCCACCAGTTTGCTGGGGGTCAGGGACAGCCAGGCCGCCAGGAGGAAGAAAATCAGGGAATATCCCAGCATAAACAGCTTTAAGTTGCTGCCCTCCGGCAAATAGGGGGCGACTGCCATTTCAAAGGGCACGGAGGCGGCTCTGGGAATGGCCAGTCCGGGGCCGATGGAGAGGAAAATCAGCAGGGTAAAGATTTTGGTAAAGGCGGCGCCTACCCGGTCTGTGAGCTTATCCAGCCCATCCGCCTGGGAGATAACCACCACGCCCAGCACCGGAAGCACGACACCGGTGGCGAGAAAACCCAGCAGGGCGGAGAGGGTCTGAGCGCCGGCGCTCTGTCCCAAAAATGGGGGGAAAATCAGGTTTCCGGCGCCAAAAAACATGGAAAACAGCATAAAGCTGATAAAAAGCGTGTTTCTCTTACTCAATTTCATAGGGAACACTCCTTATCTGATTTGGATGTCCCAGGCGCCATGGTGGGGAATGTATTGAAATTCCGTCAAGTCATCCCGGTCAAAAACAGAAAGCAGCTCCTGAAAATCTGCAACGGTATGAAGCTCTGGAATCCGGGCGCGCTCCACCCAAACCATCTGCCCCTCGGCAGAGGAACGGAGCTGCCCCTGAAAATCCTGAGTTTTGAACAAAAATACCAGATAGCGGCCTCGGTCAATGGGAAACTGCTTCACACCGCAGAGCCTGGGGTGAAAAACCGTTAACCCGGTTTCTTCCTGCATTTCTCGAACGACCGCGTCCACAATGGATTCTCCCGCTTCCACATGCCCGCCGGGGAGGGCATAACCCTGCCAATCGGGCTTGACACGCTTTTGCAGAAGAACCTGGCTGCCTCTGTAAATCAGGCAAAGAACGGTCAATTCGACAGATTCCCTACGCTCCACACGAAACACCACCACCTGAAAAAGAGTAATTGCTGAGATTGTAACATACAATCCCGGGTTTGACAATATGAAAGCAGAAAAATGTTTGCAATATATGGAAAAATGTTTTCTGTAGGTGCAGCGTTGCAATCGTGCAAAAGCGCCTTTTTCCAGAAAAGTAACGAAATGCCAATATTCCTCCACAGAAAAAGGGACTGCTGCGAAAAGAGTTTTCGCAGCAGCCGCTCATGTTTATTTTACCTTGGCCTGACACTTTTGTGCCATTTTTACGGGATAATCCTTTTCTACAACCCAGCCCCGGTGCTCCATTTCAGCAGCCAGTGCTTGCCAGACGGCGTAGGCTTTCTCATACTGCCCCAGTTCCTCGTAGCAATCCGCCATGGCATACCGGGCGTCCAGAAGGCGGTCATCCAGGGCAATGGCCCTTTCCCAGTGCCGGAAGGCCTCCTCATACTTCTTCTGTTTTCTGCAAAGACTACCGGCATAAATGTGGAAAATCCCTTCCTCCGGAAATAGATTCAGTGCCTGCTCCACGCAGGAAACGCCCATTTCAATCTGTTCGCTGGAATCATATACATGAATCAGCATGGCCCAATACTCCGGATTATCCCGCTCTGTGTCCAAAAGTACCTGTGCCTTTTGTGCAGCCTTTTTCCATTCACCCAGCTGAACCATCAGCGACAGCTTTTGCCGCCAGGTGCTGTAATATACGCGGTCCCGCTCTCCGGCGTCCAACACCCTGTTAAAATAGATCATGGCTTCATCTGCGCTATGTACCATAAGGTATTGGTTGAGAACGCCAAAGCTGCGCAAATCATCCTGGGTATGGCAGGGAGAGGCCAGCAGTTTCAAAAACTCCCGACGGGCAGCGACAAAATCCTCAAACTTTCCGCTGGATTCATAAACTGCCAGCAGCCGCTGGGCATAGTTGGGATAGGCCAAACAGTTTTCCCGGAACAAATCGTCCACGGTGACACCGAAAACCTTTGCAATCTCCGGCAGTAAAGTCACCTCCGGCAAGGTGGTGCCACATTCCCACCGGGACACAGACTGTGGACTGACAAGCAACATCCCTGCCACCTGCTCCTGGGTGTAGCTTTTTTCCAATCTCAGCTTTCTGAGATTGTTTGCAATAGTCCCTCCGTTCATAGCATAACCCCCTAAGTCGTTATTCAGAAGCTTCTGAGGTTATTATAGAAAGCAAATTCGCCGGAGTCCACATCTCGTTTTGTGCATGAACTCTCAGATAATGAGAGGGATAAGATACAATCAATGCTTGATTTTGAAACACCCAATAGATTATTGCTCTTCACAAAAATTATGCAAAGAATAAATGGAACCGTCAGACAGTCAAGGAAATCCCCAATTGGCAAAAGCAAAAATGCTTTCTTGGGGCAAAAAGGGCATAGGAAAACCCGGCAGCCGAAGCTGCCGGGCGTGTAATGAAAATGGCGAGGACAGTTACACTTAAAACACTCCATCTTTCCAACAGCGATGCGAAGAAAGTAGGTAAGTGAGGAGAGAATAGGGAATCGTGAAAAAGTAAGAATCCCGAACGCCGCCGCGTCCGGGATTTTTGGCAGGGGCACAAGGACTTGAACCCTGAGCCTACGGTTTTGGAGACCGCCGCTCTACCAATTGAGCTATACCCCTATATGTATCTAAAAAGGTGAGGACCTTAAAAAAACTGGTGGGCCCTCAGGGATTCGAACCCGGGACTATCCGGTTATGAGCCGGAGGCTCTGACCAACTGAGCTAAGGGCCCGTGAGAATAACCGCCAAAGCACTGTTACCCGGGTATTATAGCATTGCGGGACAGTTCTGTCAAGAAGAAAATCCCGGTATATGAGAAGAAAATTCCCATACCGGGATTTTTTGTCTTATTCCAGATTCTCGGTCAAACGGCTGCGGCGGCGACGGCGGGAACCGGGGCGCTTTCCCTCCGGTTCGGCCTTTTCTACCCGGCGGGCATAAGCCTGGGCCGCTTCCGAGGTGGCCTCATAGGTGAGGCGGCTCACCCGCACCAGCCCCTCCGGCTGCTCCGACAGCCGTACCCGGATGAGGAATTTCCCGTGCTCCGGGCAGGCGGCCAAATCCATATACCGGTGACCCGGCTGGGCAAACCACCGGGAGCCCAGCATCTGGCGGCTGCAAATGGGGCATTTGTTTTCGCTTCCAGCCATGGCGGAAAGGGCGGCACGCTTGTCCTTATAGTCGTAAAAAACTTTCCGGCTGAGGCAGCCCGGCAGCTCTGCCCCGTGAAAGCCCTCCACATGGCTTTGCAGGGCCTGGGTATATTCCCGTGTACCCTTTTCCAAATCCAGTCTGGCGCAAATCAGGGCGGTGTGGTAAGCATCCCCCAGAGCGTCATGGGCAGGGCGGGAGGCTTCGATTCCAAAGGCCTCCATAGCGGACTTCAGGGATTTCTGGGAGGTGGAGCCGTCGGTCTGGGCATTGAAAATCATCTGGGCGTTGAACCAGCGGTTCACCCAGCTTTCGTCCATGCCGTAAAGCCGCAGATTCTCCCGCAGAATGGTAATATCGTCAAAACCCCAGGTGAGGAAGGTAACATCCTCGCCGCACCAGCTGCGGAACCGCTCCATGGCCTCCACCATGGGAAGTCCTTCCTCCCGGAGCTGAGCTTCCTTGATGCCGGTGAGTTTGCTGACCCGGCGGTTCAGGCGGCGGTAATACTTGGGGCGGATCAGCACCTGGAATTCGTCCGCAACCTGCTGTTCCGGGGTGATGCGCACGGCGCCAATCTGAAGAATCTCTCCCCGAATCTGTACCGGCAGCACCTTCCGGGCGGAGGGAGAGCCGGGCCAGGGCTGATTCCACTCCATATCCAAAACGATATAATCCATCTTTTCAACCTCAGCTTTTCATACTGCTCATTATCATACCATATCCGCCGGGACTTGTAAACCCAAAGGAAAATCTTTACCGCACAGCGGCAACCATCTGACTTTCCCGGTAGGCGGCGCCGTCCTTGCACATCCGGTCCACAATAATCTGGGCGCTGTTGACGCAGAAGGCTTTTTTCAGAACTTCCGACATCTGCTGACGCTTCTGGGGGTCGGCGGCCAGCTGGACGGCCAGCGCCACCACCTCCTCCGGCTTGCTGCTGCCCACGGCATAGCCCCGGGAGAGGAAGTAGTCAAAGTTTCTGGTTTCACAGGCTCCCACGGTATTGAGAAATACCATGGGCAGGGCCTTGTTGGCAGCTTCCGTGGAGCTGAGGCCGCCGGGTTTGGTGACTATCAAATCGGCGCTGTCCATGTATTCCGGGATATTTTTGGTATAGCCCAAAACCCGGAGCCGGGGATCCTGAATCTGGGACATGGCGTGATACAGCTTCTGGTTGCTGCCGCACACCGCCACCACCATGGCGTTTTTGGGGAGCTTCTCCACAAGAGCCTGGGCAATCCTCTGAATGGGGCCGCAGCCCATGCTGCCGCACATCAAAAGCACAACACACCCGGACTGGGGCAGTCCCAGCCGCTGGCGCACCAGGCTTTTGTCCTCCTTGTGATAAAAGGCCTGCCGCACAGGAATCCCGGTGGGAATCAGCTGGAGTCGGGAGTGCCCGGCCCGGATGAAGGCAGCTGCCTGGTCTTTGGAGGGGAGAAAGTAGTAATCCACATCGCACTGCTCGCTGGTAGGCCAGCAAGTGTAGTCGGTGGTAAGCAGGTATGTAGGAGTTTTCAGACCCCAGCGCCGGCGGATTTTGGTCATCATCATGGCGGAAAAGGAGTGTACGCACAAAATGGCATCATAATCCCCCTGCAGGATGGCCTTGTAGAGCTTGGTGGTACCCAGGGAGAGAAATTCGTAAATGGGGCTGTATTCCTCCGGGTCCATATCCTTTTCCATTCTCCGATAGGTAATGTCAAAGAGCTTGCTGCAATAGCGGTAAATGGCGATGTGTCCGCCGGCAATGAGCTTGGAGATTCCCTTGTTGAGATAAGCCAGAGTGTCCTGTATCTGGCAGTCCACACCCTGCCGGGCAAAGACCTCCATGAGGGCTTTGGCAGTGGAATTATGTCCTTCCCCGGTGTTTGCGGAGAGAATTAAAATACGCAAAGGGGTATCCTCCTGACTTTTTCCCGATTTTTCTGTATTATACAGCTTTTTTTCGGGAAATTCAATAGGAGGGATGGAATTTCCAAGTCTAAACTGGCCCTTTAATTTAATGCAAAATTGGCACTTTTTTAATTGCCAGACAGTGCTATAATGTGCCCATAAACCCAAACGGGAGGGATTGCAATGAAAAACAGGAATTGGGCATTGACAGGCTTGGGAGCAGCCGCCCTCGTTGGGGGCGTGTGCCTTACCATGATATACCGGGGTGCCGCGGTGGCGGCGGGTGCGGACATATCCGCAATGCTTCCTTTTGCCGCCGGGCTGATTCTGGCGCTGGTGGGCTTTGTCATGGTGTTTTCCGGACTGGCTCCTGCCCATAAAAAGACCAGCGTGCACACCGTGGCCATGGGCGCTCTGTTTGCGGCCTTGTGCTATGTGGGCTTTCAGTATTTCCGCATTGACATTCCCGTGGGGGATTCCTCTACGGCCTTCCACCTGGGTAATGTGTTCTGCGTCCTGGCGGCGCTGCTGCTGGGGGGCGTGTGGGGCGGCATGGCCGGCTCTGTGGGCATGACCATCGCAGACCTGATGATCCCCGTGTATGTGATTTCTGCCCCCAAGACTTTTTTGCTGAAGCTGGGCATCGGCCTGGTGACCGGTCTGGTGGCTCATGGAGTGTTCAAGCTCAGCCGGGACAAGGAGCGGAAAATTCCCCTGGTGTGGGCAACGGCCCTGAGCTGCACCGCCGGTATGGCCTTTAATGTGGTTGCCGACCCGGTGGTAGGTTATTTCTATAAGCTGTATATCCTGGGCATGCCGGAATCTGCCGCCAAGGTGTGGATGAATTTTAACTTCCTGACCACCGGCGTCAATGCTGTGGTGGCGGTGGTGGTATCCACGGTGCTGTACCTGGCCCTGCGCCCGGCTCTGAAACGGGCAAACCTCCTGCCTCAGCTGTAATTTCTGACTGCTTTACAGGGGTTTCCATAAAACGCCCGGAGATGACAAAAAATATGTTCGTTTGTCAATGATGTGAGACCGCAAAAAAGAGATAGAGTTTGTTAGGGAAGCTCTGATTAAATCGGCAAGAGCTGGCAGCGAGAGATTTTTCGTCAGACAAAAGAATGGAAAACCGGGGAATACTTTGTGTATTTCCGGT
>CASFFN010000026.1 GCA_949293985.1 uncultured Eubacteriales bacterium
TTTCATGCCCTTTTTACAGAATAAGTGCATCCGTCGCCGGATGCACTCGTTCTTATCCGTCTTTGCATTAGGACAATGTCACTAACTTAATGACATTGCTCTTTCGGGAAAGTCCGGTTTTGTTTCTGTTATCCCATTTCCGAGGGGACATTGCTTCTTTTGAGGCTCAGGAGTTTCATCCCCATAGCCAGAAGCAGCAGCACGCAGCTGCCCCAGATGGCCCATTTTCCTGCTGCATCAATCACCCGGGAAGCACATACGGCTCCCAGGACGAAGAACAGGATGATGCCCCCATGAACTGCCGCCTTTCGTTTGGCGGTGGCGTTCTGGGTTTGCAGGCCGTTGGTGGCCCACTGGAGAGCCATACGGTAATTGCCGATGCACATGGTGGTGGCAGCACCGTTGCCGCCCACCGTGGAAAACGCCTGCAGCTGCATGCCGCACACCAGGGAGATCAGGGCGTTGGCATACAGGTTAGGCCCAATCCAGGGCACAGCGAAAAGCCCTGCAATTTCCAGCGTCAGAATCATGCAGGTGCCCTCCCCATGTCTGTCCCGCCACACCAGCTGGGTCAGAAAATAAGCAAGGAGAATACCCATTCCGAAAGCCGCCACCGGGCAGGCATAGTGAAGCACCTGGTCCCACCTGCCCTCCGCCAGGGATATGCCCAGAAGCATAATATTGCCGGTCTGGGCATTGGCAAACACCTTGTCCCGTGCCAGATAGGAGTAGGCGTCCATGTATCCGGCTGAGGCGGCAAGAACCATGCCCAGGGGGATGGACAGGGGGTAACCAAGTTTCTTCTTAGGTTCCATTTTAGCAGATCCTTCCCTTGTCGATGGTGGAAATACCGATGGTAATTTCCTCCAGCACCTCCAGAAGCACCCGCACCGTATCCAAAGAGGTGAACATGGTGACACCGTTTTCAATGGCGCAGCGGCGGATGGCCATACCGTCTCCGTCGTGCCAGCCGGCAGTCACCGGGCGGGTGTTGATGACATAGCTCACATAGCCGCTGCGGATGGAATCCAGAATTTCGTCCCGCTCATGGTCGGAACGGCGGCGAATCCGGGTGCGGATGCCGTGGGATTTCAGGAAGTTTCCGGTACCGGCAGTGGCCTCAATATTATAGCCCAACCGGTAAAATTTTTCAACCAGGGGAAGCATCTCTTCTTTGTCCCCGTCTGCCACGGAGACCATCACCGTGCCGTACTTGGGCAGCTTCAGTCCCGAAGCAATCAGGGCCTTATACATGGCTCTGGGCAGGGTGGTATCGTAGCCGATGGCCTCGCCGGTGGACTTCATCTCCGGGGACAGGTAGGTATCCATACCGCTGAGCTTGGCAAAGGAGAAGGCAGGCACCTTCACATACCACCGCTCCTTCTCCTGAGGATAGAGGGTGAAGATTCCCTGCTCTTTCAGGCTCTTTCCCAGAATTACCTCTGTGGCAATGTCGGGAAGCGGATACCCGGTGGCTTTGGACAGGAAGGGAACCGTCCGGGAGGAACGGGGGTTGACCTCGATAATATAGACATTTTCCTCTTTGTCCACAATGAACTGGATGTTGAAAAGTCCCACGATGCCGATGCCCAGTCCCAGCTTCCGGGCGTATTCCAGAATGGTCTGCTTTACCCGGGGGCTGATGGAGAAGGCCGGATACACGGAAATGGAGTCGCCGGTGTGGACGCCGGTGCGCTCCACCAGCTCCATGATTCCCGGCACAAACACATCCCGGCTGTCCCGGCAGCCGAAGCCGGCGCCGTAAATCTCCGTACCGTCCTCCAGGACGATTTTCCGATCCAGATTTTCGCTGTTTCTCATATGCCCTCCCTGCATTACTTAACCATTCTCCCCGGCGTTATCCAGGGAAGCTGCCACGAATCCCAGGAACAGGGGGTGGGGACGGTTGGGACGGCTCTTGAACTCCGGGTGGAACTGGACGCCCACATGGAAGCTGCAGCCCGGCAGCTCCACCGTTTCCACCAGCCGTCCGTCGGGAGAGGTGCCGCTGATGCACAGGCCGGCCGCCTCCAGCTGATCCCGGTACTGGTTATTGAACTCGTAGCGATGGCGGTGCCGCTCCTGAATCTCCTGGGCTCCGTAGCACCGGGCCATGGTGCTGCCGGGCAGAATCCGGCAGGGATAGCTGCCCAGGCGCAGGGTGCCGCCCTTGTTGATATCGTCGCTCTGTCCCGGCATGAAGTCAATCACCTTATGGGCACACTGGGGGGCAAACTCTCCGGAGTCCGCATCCGGGATTCCAGCTACATTTCTGGCAAACTCCATCACAAGAATCTGCATGCCAAGGCAGATGCCAAAATAAGGCATCTGGTTCTCCCGGGCATACCGGGCTGCCAGCAGCATACCCGCAATGCCCCGGTTGCCAAAGCCCCCGGGCACCAGGATGCCGCCAAGCCCAGAAAGGGCCGTTTGGTAGTTTTCCTCTGTCAGGGTCTCGGAGTCAATCCACTGGATGTCCACATGGGTATGGAGCTGATAGCCTGCATGGCGCAAAGACTCCGCCACCGACAAATAGGCATCGTGAAGCTGCACATATTTGCCCACCAGGCCGATTTTCACATGGCGGCTCCGATTGTGAATCCGGTCTACAAGACCTTTCCACTCTGTCAGGTCCGGCTCCGGGGTATTGAGTCCCAGCTCCCGGCAAACAATTCCGGAAAAGTTGGATTTTTCCAGCATAAGAGGGGCTTCGTACAGGTTGGGAAGGGTGATATTTTCAAATACGCAGTCGGGCTTTACATTGCAGAACAGGGCAATCTTATCGAAAATCCCCTGTTCCAGAGGCTCATCGCACCGCAGCACGATAATATCCGGGTTCACACCCAGGCCCCGCAGCTCCTTCACGGAGTGCTGGGTGGGCTTGGACTTGTGCTCGTCGGAACCCCGGAGGAAGGGCACCAGGGTCACATGGATGAAGAGGCTGTTTTCCCGGCCCACCTCCAGGCCTACCTGCCGCACTGCCTCCAGGAAGGGCTGGGATTCAATGTCGCCGGTGGTGCCGCCGATTTCCGTAATCACCACATCCGCATCCGTCAGCTTTCCCACCCGGTAGATAAATTCCTTGATCTCCCCGGTAATGTGGGGAATCACCTGGACGGTGGAGCCCAGGTACTCACCCCGGCGCTCCTTGTTCAGCACATTCCAATACACCCGTCCGGTGGTGAGGTTGGAGAAGCGGTTGAGATTTTCGTCGATAAAACGCTCATAGTGGCCCAGATCCAGGTCCGTCTCCGCACCGTCCTCGGTGACAAACACCTCGCCGTGCTGGTAGGGGCTCATGGTGCCCGGGTCCACATTGATATAGGGGTCCAGCTTCTGGGCCGCCACCTTCAGGCCTCTGGCTTTCAGCAGCCGTCCCAAGGAGGCTGCGGTAATGCCCTTGCCCAGGCCGGACACCACGCCGCCGGTTACAAAAATATACTTGGTCATACCTGCCCCGCCTTTCTTATACATTGATTTCCGCCTTGCCCTGCTGTGCATCGGCAAGAATGGGCTCCAGGGTTTTGAGGTAATTTTCCACCTGCTCCGGGCAGCGGCCGATGTACAGCTCCCCCTGCAAAAGCCTCGTCATATCCCCCTGGCTCAGAGGGAAGGCCGGATGCTTTGCCAGCCGCTCCAGCAGGTCGCAATTCAGCCCTTCCTTCATCCGGGCGGTAGCCTCCATGGAGCAGGTGCGAATCACCTCATGGAGCTCCTGCCGGTCGCCGCCCTGCTTCACCGCCTCCATGAGCAGGTTCTCCGTGGCGATGAAGGGCAGGTATTCCTCTACCGTCCGGGCAACAATCTTTTCGTTCACATGGATTCCGTCGGTCACATTCTGGCACAGGCGCAAAATGGCGTCGGCGCACAAAAATCCCTCCGGCAGAGAGATTCTCCGGTTGGCAGAGTCGTCCAGGGTGCGCTCCAGCCACTGGGTGGAGGCGGTCATGGCGGCATTCATGGCGTCCGCCATCAGGTACCGGGAGAGTGAGCAAATCCGCTCGCTGCGCATGGGGTTGCGCTTGTAGGCCATGGCGGAGGAGCCGATCTGGTGCTTTTCAAAGGGCTCCTCCAGCTGCCGGTCGTGCTGCAGAAGGCGGATATCCTCTGCCATCCGGTAGGCACTCTGGGCAATGGAGGACAGGCAGTTCAGAATCCGGCTGTCCAGCTTCCGGGGGTAGGTCTGTCCGCACACCGAGAAGCAGCCGTCAAAGCCGAAGGCCTGGCACAGCTTTCCGTTCAACTGGTCAATTTTGCTGCCGTCCCCTTCAAACAGCTCCATGAAGCTGGCTTCCGTGCCGGTGGTGCCCCGGCAGCCCAGGAAGCGAATCTGTCCCATCACAAAGTCCAGCTCTTCCAAATCCGTCTGGAAATCCTGGAGCCACAGGGTCGCCCGCTTGCCCACCGTCACCAGCTGGGCAGGCTGGTAGTGGGTATAGCCCAAAGTGGGCAGGGACTTGTACTGCCGGGCAAAGTCCGCCAGGTTCTTCATGACCCCCAGAAGACCCTTCCGCACATAGGCCAGGGCATCCCGGTACAAAATCACATCTGCATTGTCCGTCACATAGCAGCTGGTGGCCCCCAGGTGGATAATTCCCGCAGCAGAGGGAGCGGCCTTGCCATAGGTGTAGACATGGGCCATCACATCGTGGCGCACTTCCTTTTCCCGCTGAGCAGCCCTCTCAAAATCAATATCCTCCACATGGGCCTGAAGCTCTGCCACCTGCTCCTGGGTGATGGGCAGGCCCAGCTCCATCTCCGCCCGGGCCAGGGCCACCCAGAGCTTTCGCCAGGTGACGATTCTGGTTTTCTGGGAAAACAGCTCCAGCATATACCGGGAGGCATACCGGGAGGACAAGGGGGATTCATATTTTTCAAACATGGTGATTTCTCCTTTTTATCTTCTGATAATGCTCTCCCGCTCCGGGCCTACGGACACATAGGAAATGCGGCAGCCAATGTGCTTTTCCACATACTCCACATAGTCCCGGGCTGCCTGGGGCAGATCCTCCCAGCGGCGCACACCGGAGATGTCACAGCCCCAGCCGGGCAGAACCTCCGTCACCGGCTGCGCCTGGGGAAGCACCGCAGGGATGGGGAATTCATCGGTTTGCTCCCCGTTCAGCTGATAGTGGGCGCAGACGGGGATTTCCTTCCTGTAGCTCAGCACATCCAGCTTGGTCATGGCGATTTCCGTAGCGCCCTGCACCTGCACACCGTACCGGGTTGCCACCAGGTCAATGGGGCCTACCCGTCTGGGTCTGCCGGTTTTGGCGCCGTACTCGCCGCCGGCCTGGCGCAGCTGCTCCCCTTCTTCCCCAAACCACTCGCAGGTGAAGGGACCCTCGCCCACGCAGGAGGAATAGGCCTTCACCACGCCTACCACTCTGTCCACCTTGGCATCGGAGAAGCCGGAGCCCACCGGGGCATAGGCGGCAATGGAATTGGAGGAGGTGGTATAAGGATAAATGCCGTAGTCCAGATCCCGCAGGGCTCCCAGCTGGGCCTCAAAGAGAATCCGCTTGCCGGACTTCTGGGCTTTCCGCAGGTAATCTCCTGTATCACAGAGGAAGGGCTTGATTTTCTCGCCGTAAAGGTCAATCCACTCCAGCACTTCCTCCAGGGTATAGGCCTTGGCCCCGTACACACCGGTGAGGGTCAGGTTCTTCCACTCCAGCAAGTCCTTCAGATGCTCCTTCAGCACCTCCGGGTACAGGAGCTCCCCTGCCTGGATGGTCTTTTTCTGGTACTTATCGGAATAGAAGGGGGCAATGCCCTGGCGGGTGGAGCCGTACTTCTTATTTGCCAGTCTTGCCTCCTCCAGAGCATCCTGCTCCCGGTGCCAGGGCAGAAGCAAGGAAGCACGGCTGCTGATTTTCAGATTTTCCGGGGTAATTGCTACCCCCTGGGAGGTTACTTCCTCAATTTCCTTCCACAGGTTTTCGCAGTCCAGGGCAACGCCGTTGCCCAGCACATTCACCACGCCGGAATGGAAGATGCCGGAGGGCAGCAGGTGCAGGGCGAATTTGCCCAGCTGGTTGACTACCGTATGGCCGGCGTTGCCGCCGCCCTGGTACCGCACCACAATGTGGTATTCCTCCGTCAGCAGGTCCACCATCCGGCCCTTGCCTTCGTCGCCCCAGTTGATTCCTACAATCGCGCAGTTTTCCATCCTATCATTCTCCATTTCTTACTTGTGTATTTTTTCTTCAAATCGATTCTTCCGGTCCGCCATGGTGACGGAGGTGGGATAGCCGCCTCCAAAGCAGGCGGTACAAAAGCCCGTATCCAATCCGGTCAGCTGCTTCACATGCTCCAATGTGAGAAATCCCAAAGAATCCGCACCAATCGTCCGGGCAATTTCCTCCACCGACCGGTGGTTGGCAATGAGATTATCCGCACTGTCAATGTCCGTGCCGTAATAGCAGGGCGCCACAAAAGTGGGAGCACTGACCCGCATATGAATTTCCTTTGCTCCTGCCAGGCGCAGCTGCCGGACAATCCGGCGGCAGGTAGTGCCCCGGACAATGGAATCGTCAATGAGCACCACCCGTTTCCCCCCAACCACCGGGGCAATGGGATTGAGCTTGATGTTCACGCCGTTTTCCCGCGGCCCTGGCTGGGGGCAATGAAGGTTCTTCCGATATATTTGTTCTTGGTAAAGCCGATGGCGTAGGGGATTCCCGACTGGGCGGCATAGCCGATTGCCGCCTCCAGGCCGGAGTCCGGCACGCCGATGACCACATCCGCATCCACCGGATGCTCCATAGCAAGAAACCGGCCCGCCTGCTGCCGGGCAAGGCTCACGCAGGCACCGTCCACCACCGAATCCGGACGGGCAAAGTAGATATACTCAAATACGCACAGGCTTTTAGGCGCTTTTCCGCAGTGTCCCTGCTGACTGTGAATGCCCTGAGCATCCACCGTCACCACCTCACCGGGAGCAATGTCCCGGACAAATTCTGCTCCCACCGCATCCAGGGCGCAGGTCTCGGAGGTAAAGCAGATGGCCCCTTCCCGGGTTTTGCCCATGCACAGAGGCCGGAAGCCGTGGGGATCTCTGGCGGCAATGAGCTTGGCAGGAGAGGAAATCACCAGACAGTATGCCCCTTCCAGCCGCTCCATAGCCCGGTACACCGCCTCTTCTATGCTGCCGCATTTCAGCCGCTCCTGGACAATCACATAGGCAATCACCTCAGAGTCGGTGGTGGTGTGGAAAATGGAGCCTTTCTCCTCCAGCTGGGAGCGGAGGGCAAAGGAGTTGGTCAGGTTGCCGTTATGAGCCAGAGCCATGCGGCCTTTGTGGTGGTTGATTACCAGGGGCTGGACGTTGACCATGTTGCTGCCGCCGGTGGTAGCGTAGCGCACATGGCCTACCACCATGTTGCCGCTGCCCAGGGCCTGCAGCTTCTCCTGGCTGAACACCTCGTTTACCAGACCCATGCCCCGGCAGTCCCGGAACAACCCGTCGTCGTTCACCACGATGCCGGCGCTCTCCTGTCCCCGGTGCTGCAAAGCAAACAGCCCATAGTAAGCCAAGGATGCCACATCCATGGCAGTTTGGGAATAAACGCCAAAAACACCACACTCTTCGTGAATGTGGTGTATGGCTTTGGAATGAATGAAATTATTGATCATGGGCAACCAGCCTTCTCATAACCTCGGCATAGGCGTCCTCCACGCCCCCTAGATCCCGGCGGAAGCGGTCCTTATCCAGCTTCTCCCCGGTCTTGCTGTCCCACAGGCGGCAGGTGTCCGGGCTGATTTCGTCCGCCAGGACAATGGTGCCGTCACTCAGGCGGCCAAACTCCACCTTGAAGTCCACCAGGGTAATGCCGCAGCTGCTCCAGAAGTTCCGGAGAAAATCGTCCACCATTCGGGCGTAGGCTTCAATGGTCCCGATTTCCTCCGGCGTTGCCAGCCCCAGGGCCAGGGCGTGGTCCGTATTCAGGAGGGGATCTCCCAGGCTGTCATTTTTATAGGAAAACTCCACCACAGGATGGGTAAAGACCTTTCCCTCCTCCACGCCGTACCGCTTGGAGAAGGACCCGGCGGCGATGTTGCGGACAATCACCTCCAAAGGTACAATGCTGACCTTTTTCACCAGGGTTTCCCGGTCGCTCAGCTCCCGGACAAAGTGGGTGGGGACACCCACCTTTTCCAGGTGCTGCATCAGCCGGTTACTCATCTGGTTGTTGATAATTCCCTTGCCTTCAATGGTGCCCTTTTTCAGGCCGTTGAAGGCGGTGGCATCGTCCTTATAATCCACAATCAGCAGCTGAGGGTCTTCTGTTGCATAGACTTTTTTGGCTTTGCCCTCGTAAAGCATCTCTTTCTTTTCCATAAATGCGCTCCTGTTTCCCAAATTTATTTTACCCCGAACAGCAGCTCGCCATAAGTGGGGAAAGGCCAGGCCTTTGCATCCGTCAGGGTCTCTGCCTCATCGCACACAGCCCGCAGAGCATTCATCTGGGGCAAAACCTCATCCCGGATACACGCCGCCTTGCTTACCCAGTCGCCCCGGTCCGCCTCCCGATGGAGGGCATCCTGCAGAAGCTCCACTCGCTGAGCCATGGAGTCCAGCAGCATTCCCAGGCGGCTCAGAAGTGTGGTCTCTGCCTTGCAGGGCAGGTCTGCCATCACCTTCCGCTTGGTGTCAATGGCCCGGGCAATGTGGCAGGTGTAGGTCTCCACCGCTGGGAAAATGTCCTTCTGCACCATATCCAACATGGTCAGGGCTTCGATGCGGACGGTCTTGCAGTAAATATCCAGCTGAATCTCATGACGGGAACGAATCTCAGCCTCGCTCATCACCTTATGGGAGATGAGCAGCTCCATGTTCTTGGGCTCCAGGGTCACTGCCATGGCATCCGGGGTGGTGGGCAGGTTCAGAAGTCCCCGCACCTGGGTGGCCTCCCGAATCCAGGCTTCGTCATAGCCGTTGCCGTTGAAAATAATCCGCTTGTGCTTCTTGATGGTATCCTGAATCAGGGTGTGGAGGCTCTCGTGGAAGTCCTCCGCCTGCTCCAGAATGTCTGCATACTGACGCAAAGACTCTGCCACGGCGGTATTGAGCATGATGTTGGCGCAGGCAATGGAATTGCTGGAACCCAGCATCCGGAACTCAAACTTGTTGCCGGTAAAGGCAAAGGGAGAGGTACGGTTCCGGTCGGTGGTGTCCCGCACAAACCGGGGCAGCACATCCGTGCCCAGACGGATCTTCTTTTTCTCCACACCGTTGTAGGGGGTGTCATTTTCCACTGCCTCCAGCACCGCCGTCAGCTCATCTCCCAAGAACATGGAAATCACCGCAGGAGGCGCTTCGTTGGCACCCAGCCGATGGTCGTTGCCGGCGGTGGCTACGCTCATCCGCAGCAGCCCCTGGTAATCGTCCACCGCCTGAACTACCGCCACCAGGAACAGCAGGAACTGGGCATTCTCATAGGGGGTTTCTCCGGGGGACAGGAGGTTTACCCCCGTATCTGTCACCAAAGACCAGTTGTTGTGCTTGCCGCTGCCGTTCACGCCGGCAAAGGGCTTTTCATGGAGCAGACACACCAGGCCATGCTTCCAGGCCACCTTCTGCATAATCTCCATGGTCAGCTGATTGTGGTCCGTGGCAATGTTGGTGGTGGTATAGATGGGTGCCAGCTCGTGCTGGGCCGGGGCGACCTCGTTGTGCTCGGTCTTGGCCAGAATCCCCAGCTTCCACAGCTCCTCGTTCAGCTCCTCCATATAAGCCTCTACCCGGGGCTTGATGGTGCCGAAGTAATGGTCATCCAGCTCCTGTCCCTTGGGGGGCTTGGCGCCGAAAAGGGTTCTGCCGGTAAACATCAGGTCCTTCCGCTTCTCGTACATGGCCCGGTCCACCAGGAAGTACTCCTGCTCCGGGCCCACAGAGGTGGTGACCCGCTTCACATCCGTATTGCCAAACAGCTTCAGAATCCGCATTGCCTGGGTGTTCAGGGCTTCCATGGAACGAAGCAGCGGCGTTTTCTTATCCAGGGCCTCGCCGCCGTAGGAGCAGAAAGCCGTGGGAATGCACAGGGTCTTGCCCTTGATAAAGGCATAGCTGGTGGGGTCCCAGGCGGTATAGCCCCGAGCTTCAAAGGTGGCACGCAGGCCGCCGGAGGGGAAGGAGGAGGCATCCGGCTCGCCCTTGATCAGCTCTTTGCCGGAGAACTCCATAATCACCCGGCCGTCAGGAGCGGGAGAGATAAAGCTGTCGTGCTTTTCCGCCGTCACGCCGGTGAGGGGCTGGAACCAATGGGTAAAATGGGTGGCGCCGTTTTCCACCGCCCAGTCCAGCATGGCTGCCGCCACTGCATCCGCCACGGAGGCATCCAGCTTCTTGCCCTTCTGGATGGTCTGCTTCAGGGATTTGTAAACCTCTGCCGACAGTCTGGCCTTCATCATCCGCTCGTCAAAAACCTTGCTGCCGAAAAACTCCGGTACTGTTTTCATTACCATCACCCTTTCAAATCCTTAGGAAACTCTGAAAAAATAGGCAAGAGCTGGCAGCGAGGGATTTTTCGTCAGACAAAAGAATGGAAAACGGCGGAATACTGTATGTATTTCCCGTTTTTCATTCTGCATGGATGGCGAAAAAGATCCGTTATCCAGCCGCAGACGATTTGTTCAGAGTTTCCCTATAAAAAAAGAGACACTGGCCCCTAGAGGAAAAATCCTCCGAGACGCCAGTGTCTCGCAACTGTGCTTAGTATACTCCCGGAAAAGCCCAAAAATCAACTGGTAATTCTGCAAAAAATTCTTTTTTTCAGGGGATTATTTTTTTGCTATCTTTCCCTTGCGCTGGGAAAGCCGGTGGGTTATAATAAATTTCAAGAACAAGGGAGTTCCCATGGACAGAGGCTTTCTGCCCATCGGGGACTCCCAATTTTTATTTGGGAGCTGGTCAGCATGAAGTATTTGGAAGGACAGATTCGCATCCCCTCCGGCTGCGCCATATCCGCCCTCATTTCCCGGGAGGGCAGGAAAATCAGCGGAGAAACCATCGCCGCCAGCATGGTGCCCATGCACGACCGCTCCAACGGTCTGGGCGGCGGCTTTGCCGGCTACGGCATATACCCCGAGTATAAGGACTTTTTCGCCCTGCATATCTTCTACCCCGGAGAAAGCTGCCGGAAGGAATGCGAAAGCCTGCTCCGGGAATCCCTGGACATTGTCCACCAGGAGCCAATACCTACCAGAGCCATTGAGGCCATTACCCAGGTGCCCCTGATCTACCGGTATTTTGCCGCCCCTCTCAAATCCGTCTTGAAGCGGCTGCAAGTGGATGAGCGGGAGCTGATTGCCCGGCTGGTAATGGAAATCAACGGTGGAAATTCCGGAGCCTATGTTTTTTCCAGCGGAAAGAACATGGGGGTATTCAAAGCGGTGGGGTATCCGGAGGATGTAGGGGAGTTTTATCGGCTGGCGGACTACCGGGGCTACTGCTGGACGGCCCACGGCCGCTACCCCACCAACACCCCCGGTTGGTGGGGCGGTGCCCATCCCTTTGCCCTGCTGGATTACACCGTGGTACATAACGGAGAAATCTCCTCCTATGACGCCAACCGCCGCTCCATTGAGATGTACGGCTATCGCTGCACCCTCCAGACGGATACAGAGGTCATCACCTACATTGCCGACTATCTGCTGCGGAAGCAAGGGCTTACCTTGCAGGAGCTGGCCCAGGTGATGGCTGCCCCCTTCTTTACCACCATCTCCCGGAAAAGCCCGGAGGAGCAAAAGCAGCTTTCTTACCTTCGCAACATGTTCTCCGGTTTTCTGGTCACCGGACCTTTTTCCATTGTCCTTGCCTATGAAGGAGGGCTAATGGCCCTGAATGACCGGCTGAAGCTGAGAAGTCTGGTAGGGGCAGAAAAGGGGGATATGGTGTATTTTGCCAGTGAGGAAGCGGCCATCCGGGTCATGGAGCCCAATCCGGACCGGATTTTTTATCCCACAGGCGGTGAGCCTGTGATTGTGCAGGTGAAAGGCGGTGCTTTTTAATGGCCATGGACTATATTTATCCGGCATTTGAAGTCGTCCGGAATCCCTCCCGGTGTGTAAACTGCGGTATCTGCGTGAAGGAGTGCGCAAATGGGGTACACTTCTACCAAAAGGACAGCAAGCAGGTTTCTTCCCGGGAGGAGCTGTGCGTAAACTGCGGCAGGTGTGTGGCCTTCTGCCCCACCCACGCCCTGAAAATTCTCAAATCTCCGCCCTTTTTCCGGGAAAATGAGAACTGGAGCTGCGGCACCATCCAGGAGATTTACCGCCAGGCAAAAACCGGAGGTGTATTGCTCTCCTCCATGGGAAATCCCAATCCCCTGCCGGTATACTGGGACCGGATTCTCCTCAATGCCTCCCAGGTGACCACCCCCTCGGTGGATCCCCTCCGGGAGCCTATGGAAACCCGGGTATTTCTGGGGAAAAAGCCGGAGAGAGTTCAGCGAGGGGAGGACGGCAAGCTCCAATGGAATCTTCCGCCCCAGCTGGAGCTGGAGATTCCCGTGCTGTTTTCCGCCATGAGCTACGGCTCCATCAGCTACAACGCCCATGCCAGCCTGGCTGAAGCTGCCGAAGAGCTGGGAACCTTCTACAACACGGGAGAAGGAGGCCTTCACCCGGATTTTTACCGCTACGGAAACAACACCATTGTCCAGGTGGCCTCGGGACGGTTCGGGGTACATCCGGACTATCTCAACGCAGGCGCTGCCATTGAAATCAAAATGGGCCAGGGTGCAAAGCCCGGCATTGGCGGGCATCTGCCCGGAAACAAGGTGGGAGAGGATGTGTCCAAAACCCGGATGATTCCCCGGGGAACGGACGCCATCTCCCCTGCCCCCCACCATGACATTTACTCCATTGAGGATTTGCGGCAGCTGGTCTGCTCCCTGAAAGAGGTTACAGGCTATCAGAAGCCGGTGATTGTGAAGGTGGCTGCGGTTCACAACATCGCTGCCATTGCCAGCGGCATTGCCCGCAGCGGTGCGGACATTATTGCCATCGACGGCTTCCGGGGCGGCACCGGGGCAGCCCCCACCCGTATCCGGGACAATGTGGGCATTCCCATTGAGCTGGCCCTGGCTGCGGTGGATCAGCGGCTGCGGGACGAGGGGATCCGCAATCAGGTATCCCTCATTGCAGGGGGCAGCATCCGCTCCTCGGCGGATGTGGTAAAGGCCATCGCTCTGGGTGCGGATGCCTGCTACATCGGCACCGCCGCATTGCTGGCTCTGGGCTGTCATCTGTGCCGCTCCTGTCACAGCGGTCGGTGCAACTGGGGCATTGCCACCCAGGTGCCGGAGCTCACTGCCAGACTGGACCCCCAGGAAGGTGCTCAGCGGCTGGTGCGGCTGCTTACCGCCTGGAAGCAGGAAATCAAGGAAATGATGGGGGGCATGGGCATCAACGCCATCGAAGCCCTCCGGGGAAACCGCAGTATGCTCCGGGGGTTGGGATTGACCGGAAGGGAACTGGAAATTCTGGGAATCCGCCACGCCGGGGAATAAGCCAATCTTTGGGTTGAAAAAAATCGGAGGTATGCTAAAATGATACATATTGATGCATCCGGCCTGAGCTATCAGCAGCTCAACGAAAAAATCCGCAGTTGTCAGGAGGATGTTTTCCTGGAAAACTGCTGCGGACAGCGGTTCCTGGGTACCGGCATGGGAGAAAGGCACATCCGCATCCAGGGAACCCCCGGCAACGCCCTGGGAGCTTACCTCAACGGTGCCAGCATTGAGGTGCTGGGAAATGCCCAGGACGCAGTGGGAGATACCATGAACGCCGGCAGAATCGTCATTCACGGAAGTTTGGGAGATACGGTAGGCTATGCCATGCGGGGCGGCGAAATCTATGTCCGGGGAGATGCCGGCTACCGCACGGGCGTGCATATGAAGGCCTACGGGGATAAGTTTCCCGTAATTGTGGTGGGCGGCAGAACCGGCAGCTTTCTGGGAGAGTATCAGGCCGGCGGAATCCTTATTGTGCTGGGGCTGACCGAAAGCACCGAGTCCATCGTGCGGAACTTCCCCTGCACCGGAATGCACGGGGGAAAGCTGTTTATCCGCTCCGCCTGCGAAAATGTCCTGTTCCCGGAGCAGGTTGCCCCCCGGGCCGCCACGGCCCGGGATATGGAGGAGATTTTGCCGTATCTTCAAACCTTTGCCCGTCTGTTTGGGGAGGATTATGAGAAAATTTGCAACGCACCTTTCACCCTGGTGGTGCCGGACAGCCAAAATCCCTATCACCAGATGTATGTCAGCAACTAAGAAAAGAGGGGTTCTATGAAATATTCGCCGTCTGAGGTATTGGAATATGTGGCCGAGGAGGACATCAAGTTTATCCGGCTGGCCTTCTGCGATGTTTTCGGCAAGCAGAAAAATGTAGCCATTATGGCAAGCGAGCTGTCCCAGGCTTTTGCCCACGGCATTGCCATCGATGCTTCCGCCATCTCCGGCTTCGGCGGGGAAATCCGTTCGGATTTGTTCCTCCATCCCGATGCCTCCACCCTGGTGCAGCTGCCCTGGCGCCCCCAGCAGGGAAAGGTGGTGCGGATGTTCTGCGATGTGACCTATCCCGACGGCACCCCCTTTGAATGCGACACCCGGCGGATTCTGAAGGAGGCCATTGTCTGCGCCCGGGAGGCAGGCTATCACTTCGACTTTGGCAGTGAAATGGAGTTTTACCTGTTCCAACTGGACGAGAAGGGCTGCCCCACCAAGGAGCCCTACGACAACGCCAGCTACATGGATATCGCCCCGGAGGACAAGGGAGAAAACATCCGCCGGGAAATCTGCCTCATGCTGGAGCAGATGGATATTGCCCCGGAAAGCTCCCACCATGAAAGCGGCCCGGGTCAGAACGAAATTGATTTCCGCTACTCTGAGCCCCTTACCGCCGCCGACCAGGCGGCGACCTTTCACACCGTGGTAAAGACAGTCGCTTACCGCAATGGTCTGGCTGCGGACTTTTCTCCCAAACCCCTGCCGGGAAAAGACGGCAATGGTATGCACATCAACATTTCCGTATCCGGCGGGCAAGCAGAGGAAACCCTGGGCCATGTGATTGCGGGAATCATGGACAAAATTCGGGATATTACCCTGTTCCTGAACCCCACGGCCGGATCCTATGCCCGTCTGGGCTGCGACAAGGCGCCGGGGTACATCTCCTGGTCCCGGGAAAACCGCTCTCAGCTGATTCGGATTCCCGCCGCCCCCTCCGGGCGTATCCGGGCAGAGCTTCGCTCACCTGATCCCCAGGCCAATCCCTATCTGGCTTATGCCCTGCTCATCTATGCCGGACTTCAGGGCATTGCCCGGAAGTTGCCTCTGCCGGAGCCGGCGGATTTCAACCTGCTTACCGCCTCTCCCCAGGCCCTGGAGGGGTATGGAAAACTCCCGGTTTCTCTTACGGAGGCCATGGAAGTTGCCCGGGAAAGTGACTTTCTCCGCCGTTACCTTCCCCAGAAGGTGATGGATGCCTATTGTCAGCGGCGCTAAGACCATCGATTCCAGGGAAAGGAGGGGTGTCATGGTATTTCAGGAAAAGACCTATTGTGTATTGGTGGTCTCCTCCACCGAAAGCTTTGGCACCTCCATGGCGCCTTTGCTTCCGCCCACGGACTACTATCCTGTGGTATATGCCAGAAGTTCCGGTGAAGCCCAGCGGCTGCTGGCAGAGAGCAGCTATGACATTGTGATCATCAACACGCCGCTTTCCGACGATTTTGGTCTGGGGCTTGCCTGCTATGTGAGCAGCAACACAACCGCCGGTGTACTGCTGCTGGTAAAGAACGACCGGTACACGGATACCAGCGCCAAAGTGCTTTCCTACGGGGTGCTGACCCTGCCAAAACCCACCAGTTCTCAGATGATTACCCAAACCCTGGGGGTACTGTGTGCCACCCGGGAACGGCTGCGGCAGATGGAGGAAAAACAGCTCTCCGTGGAACAGATAATGGAAGAAATCCGCCTGGTAAACCGGGCAAAGTGGCTTTTGATTGAAACCCTGGGAATGTCAGAGTCTGACGCCCACCGGTACATTGAAAAGCAGGCCATGGATCTGCGCATCTCCAAAGCCCAGGTTGCCAAAAATATCATTCACACATATCAAGGATAAATTCCGGTCAGGTTTTTCTGACCGGAATTTGTTTTTCAACAATTGTTGAGGAGAAGTTGAAATTAAATTGCAAGTTAAAAGGTATACTAAGCGTATCAGATAATTAAGAGGTGAAAAAGGTATGTTCCGAGATTTGTGTTTTATTCTGCTGGGCTATCTGTCCGGAAGCATTCTCTTTGCCCGGGTATGGGGCAAGACTGTGGCCGGAAAGGACATCACCCAGGATGCCCCTGATCAGAATCCCGGCACCGCCAACGCCTTTCGCAACGGCGGCTTTCTGTGCGGCCTGCTCACCCTGGTGTGTGACCTGCTGAAGGGCTTTGTGCCGGTATTTCTCTATCTTCGCATGGGTTCCGGCACGGCTTTGGGATTTGTGATAGCGGCGCCGGTTTTGGGTCATGTGTTTCCGGTGTTCTCTCACTTCCGGGGGGGTAAGGGCATTGCCACCACCTTCGGCTGTCTTTTGGCATTGCTCCCCAACGGGCTGCCCCTCACCTATATGGTTCTGTTTTTCCTGTTCTTCTCTCTGGTGCTGCGGATCTCCCCCAACTATTACCGCACCATTGCAGCTTATGTCTGCACGGAAGCGGCGCTGCTGCTTTTTGCCCACAACACGGCAATCATTACCGGTTTTTCCCTGATTTGTCTGGGAATTGGCTTCCGGATGTTTACCAGCCGGGAGGAAAAGAACGACCTGGAGGTAAAGCTTTTATGGACGCATTGATTCTATCCTGTAGTACCGGCGGCGGTCACAATGCCGCCGGTTTTGCCGTGAAAGAGGAACTGGAGCGGCGGGGGCATAAGGTTACCATGTTAGACCCCTATACCCTGGCAGGAGAGGGGCTTGACAAGCTGGTGGGAAACGGTTATATCAAAACCGCCCAAAAGACCCCCCGGCTTTTCGGCTTTCTCTACAAGCTGGGAGACGGTTACCGGAAGCTGCCGGTGCATTCTCCGGTGTACGCGGTGAACAAAGCCATGTTTGGCACCATGCGGGACTATTTCCAGAATCACCACTTCGATGTGGTAATCATGCCCCACCTGTTCCCTGCCCAGATGCTGACCCATCTGAAACGGAAGGGCGTTGCCCTCCCCCCGCAGATTTTCATTGCCACGGACTATGTGTGCATTCCCTTTACGGAGGAGACGGACTGCGACTACTATGTGATTCCCGGTGCTGACATGGCAAAAGACTTTATCCGCCGGGGCATTCCCTCGGACAGGCTGGTTCCTGCGGGAATCCCGGTGCGCCGGTCGTTCCGGGAACCCCTTTCCCGGGAGGAAGCCAAGAGCTGTCTGGGGCTGGAGGGGGATAAGCATTATATCCTTTTGTCAGGAGGCAGCATCGGCTGCGGGCAAATTGAGAAGGCGGTGGGAAAGCTCTCCCGGTATCTGAAAAAGCGTCCACAGCACCGTGTAATCGTGATTTGCGGCAACAACCGGGCGCTTTTCACCCGGCTGGAGAGAAAGTTCGGAAAGCAGCCGCAGATACAGCTCCTTTCCAGCACCAACAAAATGGCTGCCTATCTTCGGGCCTGTGAGGTTTATCTGTCCAAGCCCGGAGGACTTTCCTCCACGGAGGCGGCGGTAATGGGGATTCCCCTGATTCACATTGCCCCTATCCCCGGCTGCGAAATCCGAAATATGGAATATTTCGCTCAAAGAGGCATGAGCCTGGCGGTGGACACCCATTGGAGCCGGCTGGAGGACGCCCTGGTACAGCTTACCCAGCCCATCAGCGCAAAAACCATGGAAGTCCGCCAACGCCAGTATGTCAACCCCAGAGCCACGGAGGAAATCTGTGACCTGGCGGAAAAAGCGGCAAAAGCGTAATATACCCCCAGGTCAGGTGGCTAACCCGCCCGACCTGGGGGTATTTCTATGGTGCTTTACTGGGCAAGAGGTTCTCCGCCCTGCTGAAGGTAGTGGTCGTACAGGGCAGCAAACAGGCTGCCATCATCCTGCCAGTACTTCCAGGTGTCATTCAGGTTTCCCGTCTGTGCCAGCATGATTTTGCCGTTCTGCCCTACCACGATGGTCAGGTTCTCCACTCCCACCATCTTCAGGCAGAATGCCACCTCCGGCTCCTGCTTGGTTTCGGTCCCCCGCTTCACCTCCGCCTTTTGGAACAGCATTCCCACAGTCTGGCTGTCCATGGTTTCCGGCAGGTCATAATTCTGGGTCATGCCCTGTTTCAGATAGCCGGAATAGGTTCCCTTCTCCAGAGCCGGATAAACCTCCCCCAGATTTCTGGGAGTAAACCAATAAACCGCCGCAGTTACGGCAATCATCACCGCCGCCAGAATGGCAACTTTCCA
>CASFFN010000027.1 GCA_949293985.1 uncultured Eubacteriales bacterium
TTCTGTTCTGTAATACATAAAAATCGTGCCGGAGTTCTCGCTCCGACACGATCTGTAACTTTTCTATTTTGGCTCTACCCCAACTATTGACATAGAACCCTTTTTCACCCTTTGCGAAATTCCCCGGGTATCTGCTTTGCGAACAAATGAAAAGAGGAATTGTTGGGAATAACAGCGTATTGCCGCATAAATCCAAAGTACCGCATTGGCTGTTATCGGCTTGTGTCAGCAAGGAAAAACCGATAAACGAAAATCCGTATGCGTGAGCCGGTGGTTCATTCGGGCGTAAGTGTTGGCGCAAGTATGCGGTTTGCCGGAGGGCGGATATGCTGCCACGGCGCGGGTGACGGTGGGGGGATATGTGTGCCAGGCAGCGGCTGCTCGCCCGCCCGTTCCTATTTTCCTTTCGGAGCGCACGATTACCTGCGGGTCAGGAAATGGAAAGCGGTTGCATTCCCGCCGTCCAGACCGATTGCCGGAACCCTTGATTGTGTTCGGTATTTTTATTATACTATATACGGAAAAAGCGGGTATGCGGATTACGCCGGCAAGGATTTGCTCCCTGTTTTTTATGAAGTGATAAAATGGGTTTCAAATACATAAAGTGAGGCCAAAGCAATGATTGATAAAATGCTCGTCAGAGGCGCAAAAGTCCACAATCTGAAAAATATCGATGTGGATATTCCCTTAAATAAAATCGTGGGAATTGCCGGTGTTTCCGGTTCCGGAAAATCCTCTCTGGCGCTCGGCGTGCTGTACGCGGAGGGCTCCAGACGGTACTTGGAGGCGCTGTCCACCTATACACGCAGAAGAATGACCCAGGCCGCAAAGGCGTCGGTAGACGAAGTGCTGTATGTTCCCGCTGCGCTTGCGCTGCATCAACGGCCGATTGTACCGGGCATCCGCAGCACCTTCGGCACCGGTACGGAGCTGCTGAACAGCCTGCGTCTGATGTATTCACGCCTTGCAAGCCACCGCTGCCCGAACGGACATTACACGCAACCGTCGCTGGCGGTTGCGGCCGGAAAGGAACTGGTCTGTCCCGAATGCGGCGCGCGTTTTTACGCTCCGTCAGCAGAGGAATTGGCGTTCAATTCGCAGGGTGCCTGCCCGACCTGCGGCGGAACGGGGAGCATCCGTACAGTCGATATGGATTCTTTGGTACCGGATGACTCTCTTACCATAGACGAGGGGGCGGTTGCTCCCTGGAACAGCCTGATGTGGTCGTTGATGACGGATGTTTGCAGGGCGATGGGCGTTCGCACAAACATTCCGTTTCGGGATCTCACCCGGCAGGAGAAGGAGATTGTATATAACGGACCGGCAGTCAAAAAGCATATTCTCTACAAGGCCAAAAACTCCAATCAGGCCGGCGAGCTGGATTTCACCTATTATAACGCGGTCTATACCGTGAAAAACGCCCTTGCGAAAGTCAAGGATGAAAAAGGCATGAAGCGGGTGGAAAAATTTCTGAAGGAAGATGTTTGCCCGGATTGCGGCGGAACACGCCTTTCCGCTGCGGCTCGTTCGCCCAAGCTGCGGGGAATTTCTTTGGATGAGGCCTGCGCGATGCCGCTTTCCCAGTTGGTTTGCTGGGTACAGGAAGTTCCCGAAACCTTAGCCGAAGAAATGCGTCCGATGGCGCGGAGCATTTGCGAAACTTTTGGGAATACCGCCCGGAGATTGATGGACTTAGGGCTTGGCTACTTATCGCTTGACCGTTCGTCCGCTACGCTTTCCACCGGGGAGCGACAGCGTATGCAGCTGGCCCGCGCTGTCCGCAACCGCACAACCGGCGTTTTATATGTGCTGGACGAACCGTCCATCGGGCTGCACCCTTCCAATATCGTTGGCCTTACCGGGGTGATGCGCGATCTTATCGCAGACGGCAATTCGGTTATTCTTGTCGATCACGATACGCAAATTCTGAAAGAAGCGGACTGGATTGTTGAGATGGGACCGCAGGCGGGTGCGGAAGGCGGTCGCGTAATCGCCGAAGGCACGGTCGATTACATCAAAGAAAACGCCGCCTCGCAAATCGGGGGCTTTCTGTCGGGAAAGGCGGAAACAAGACTGCGGCATTCCCCCGATGGGGATAAAATGTTCGCAAACGGAACGCTGCGCCTGTCCACAAATCAGCTCCATACCGTAAAGCCTCTGGAAATAGATATTCCCAAAGGACGGCTTACCGTTGTGACCGGCGTATCCGGCTCCGGAAAAACAACAATGGTTTTGGAAAGCCTGGTCCCCGCGTTAGAGGCAATGATAGGCGGCCGTCAGCTGCCGGCGCACATCCGTGGGATAAGCGCTGAAGGAATACGGCATATAAAACTGATTGACGCAACGCCGATTGGCGTCAATGTGCGCTCTACCGTAGCGACATACGCGGGTGTGCACGATGAGCTGAGAAAGCTCTACGCAAAATCGGCGATGGCTAAGGAAAAAGGCTTCAAGGCGAGTGACTTTTCCTACAATACAGGCATTCTGCGCTGTCCCGCATGCGACGGTACGGGCGTTGTCAGTCTGGATGTTCAGTTTTTGCCGGATATCCATATTCCCTGCCCGGAATGCCGGGGCTCACGGTACGCAAAGCAGGCGTACACCGTCAATCTGACAAACAAAGCGGGGCAGTCCTGTTCTTTGCCGGAATTGATGGATATGGATGTTCATTCCGCCGTCGCTTTTTGCGGGGATATGAGAACGGTAACGCAAAAACTGAGGGTGCTTCAGCAACTGGGACTGGGGTATTTGACGCTTGGCGAAGAAACACCGAGCCTTTCGGGCGGGGAAGCGCAAAGGCTGAAACTCGCCAGCGAAATCGGAAAGACCCAAACGGACTCCGTTTTTGTATTTGACGAACCAAGCATAGGTCTGCATCCTTTGGATGTTCAGGTTTTGCTGCGTGTATTTCAAACGCTTCTTGACAACGGCGCAACCGTTATCGTCATTGAACACGATTTGGACATCATCCGCAACGCGGACTATGTGATAGATATGGGCCCTGGCGGCGGAAACGCCGGCGGAAGAATTGTCGCTGTGGGAACGCCGCAGGAAATTATGAGAAATCCAAACAGCATTACAGGCAGATATTTATAAAAAAGATTTCTGGGAATAGGATGGAAGACGCACAGAACAATCTGTGCGTCTCTTCGTTCCTTAGAATATGCTGTGCATAATCAACAAACTTTTGGACGCCAAACGAAAATTCATAAGCGTTTTCAATAATCTTCATTGCCTCGGCAGTATAAATGTGGTACGATAATAATAGCAATGAATGATGGGGGATTTATCTAAGGAAACTCTGAATAAATCGCCTTCGGCTGGACAGCGGATCTTTTTCGCCATCCATGCAGAATGAAAAACCGGAAAAACACAAAGTATTCCCCGGTTTTCCATTCTTTTGTCTGACAAAAAATCTCTCGCTGCCAGCTCTTGCCGATTTAATCAGAGCTTCCCTAAAAAACTAAAAGGAGGTCACAACATTATGAAAAGATTGGTAAGCGCTTTCATTGTTGACCTTGTCTTTTGCTGTTCCGGTATTTGCCCAAGAATCCTCTGATAATAGCGCGCCAATCGACTCGTTATTTGATGAACGCGCGGAACTTATCTGTTTGGAAAAATGGGACGAAGTGGATTCTATCGACCGGCAGTTGGAAAGTTTAGGTGTTGAAAAACTTACGGCCGCAGAGGAGGATGAACGCTTTGGCAGTTATGTGTCGGCGCCGACTTCCACAGACACAACTTGGTTTTCAAGCCGCGTCAATTATACATATAACGGCGTTACATATGAAATTCAGACGCTGACGGCCCAGCCGAACCGGAATGATTCTTGCTTAAAGCAGAGCGGCAGCCGTTCCCTGTCATCGACCGATAAGCGGAAAGCCGGTGGCATGAATGCGCTTTCGATTGCAGCTTTTATAGGTTCATCTATGGCTTTAACGGTATATGATAGCGTAAGAGGCATTGTAAATGGAGTTTCCAAGACAGCCGAAATATCTTCGGCGGAGATTGTGTATTCCTATGCCCATACAACCACCGCGTCCTTCAAGTATGTAAAAGTCAGCGGTCAGTCCGACGACTATCAGGTTTTAAGTTATGCTTCCACGAAAGGGACAACCGCTGTGGGCTATCAGTATCCTACCTTTATATATTCCGGCGGTTCTGTAAAACCGAACATTATTCAAGGCAGCCGTACCATAAACGCTACGCCTGAAGGATATAACAGCAATCTGAATGCCATAAAGGCATTCACCGACCCGTATGCTCCACGAATGGCATATGTGAAAAAAGTACAAATTACCGGACTGGAGTGGGAAGCTGTTTCTTCCATCTATCC
Organism: uncultured Eubacteriales bacterium; assembly: GCA_949293985.1. Classification (GTDB taxonomy): domain Bacteria; phylum Bacillota; class Clostridia; order Oscillospirales; family Oscillospiraceae; genus Faecousia. The sequence continues at coordinate 4,337 of CASFFN010000027.1, forward strand.
GCCTTGCCCTCAATTTCCGACACAAATTTTTTAAGGGGTGATTGGGGAATATGAAAAAGGGAAAGATTATCGGCAATACGCTGATCGCAATTGGGATGCTGCTTATGATAGTCGCGGTTTTAACGGATATTGCCACTCCCCTATTGGGGATAGCGGGACTGATCGTAACTTGCGGCGGATTGATACATTTTCTCTTTTTTGGCGATGCCCGTCCTGTAGAATGCCTTTACCATTTCATGGAATGATCGGCATGGAATATTGCCCGTATTGCGGCGAAACATTAGGGAACCTCTGATGAAATCATCTGCGGCTGGACAGCGGATCTTTTTCCCCATCCATGCAGAATGAAAAACAGGAAATACATACAGTATTCCCCTGTTTTCCATTCTTTTGTCTGAGGAAAAATCTCTCGCTGCCAGCTCTTGCCGATTTCATCAGAGCTTCCTTAGATTCCTGAATTTCTGTTGAAAATATCCCCCATAATTCTGATTGGTGCGCAAAATAAGAACCTCCGGGTTGCGGACACAAATTACGGCCGCGGCCCGGAGGTTTGTCTTTATTTTTATTCGCCCAGTACCCGGGCCCGCACCCGCTCCAGGGCGTAGGTCATGGCCTCGTAGGTGGCCTTGGAGACCCGGTTGATATACTCCGCTTCATAAGCGGCGATGGTCTGGGGCAGGCGCACCACCCGCAGGGGGACGCCGGGCTGATTCACGGTGAAAATCGGCGTGTAGGAATAGCCGGTGATTTTGGCCTCGCCGCTCAGGTTGTCCTTGGTGATTTCCAAATCCAGCACGATGGAATACTCGGAGCCGGAGCGCTGGGCGTCTCCCAGGAAATCTCCCAGGGAGTAGGCCACCAGGGTACCGGCGGTCTCGTCATACTCGATTTTCTGCACATAATGGGAGTGGGTCCCGATGATGGCGTCCACCCCATAGGACTGAAAAATTTTCTTGATGGATTCCTGGGACTGGCTGATGGTGTCGTTGTACTCGCTGCCCCAGTGGAGCATGGCGATGGTGATGTCCGGCTCCTCCTGCTGCACCGCCGTCATGATGGCGGCGATTTTGTCCCGGTCAATGTCCTGGTAGGTGCTGTCGTAATCCGTATACAGCACATTGACGCAGTTCTCGCTGCCGGCGGGGAGGGTCATGGAATTCATGCCCTTGGTAAAGGCCACAAAGGCGATTCGGACGCCCTTCACCTCGCAAATGGTGTAGCCCTTGGCCTGCTGGTATTCCTCGTTTCCGGCATAGGCGCCCAGAGGCTCCATACCGGCGGCACGGATGTTTTGCAGGGTGGTGCCCAGGCCCAAAGTGCCCTGGCTGATGGAGTAGGAGTTGGCCATCTGCACCAAATCCACACCGGCGCTGTGAAGGGCTTCCGCCAGAGCCTGGGGGGCGGAGCCGGTGGAGCCGTAAGGCTCGCCCACCAGCAGTCCCTCGAAGTTCAACACCGCCAGGTCCGCGTCCGCCAGCAGACAGGCTACATCCTGAAAAGTCTGGGTGTAGTCATACGCGTCGCCTCCGGACTGAACCACGGCGCTGGTGACATTCAAATCTCCCGCCGCCGCGATATGCACCACGGAGGTGGGGGGGAGGCTTGTGGGTTCTGTGGGCTGGGCGGCCTCCTGCTGAGCGGGCTGGGTGGCTTCCTGCTGTCCCTCCTGGGGGAGGCTCCACAGAAATATACCCCCTGCCACTAAGGCCAGCACCACAAAGGCCAGCCCCAGGCGAAGAAGGAGCTGCCGCCGCCTTCGCCGCTGGGCCTGCCTGCGTTTTTCCCGCAGGAGCCTGCGCTTTTTCAATTCTTCCGGGTCAATGGCCATAGGCGCACATCCTCCTTCCTCATAATATAGACAGCTTTCATTATACACGATTTTTCCCGGTTTCACAAGTCCCCAAAAGAAAAGAGAAAAAGGCCTTTACAGTCCGGGCTTTATGGGGTAAAATAATAGCATTATACCTTACCAAAGGAGTAAGCGCTATGTTTAAGGACACCAAGGCGGAGCTGGATAGAATTCAGCAGGAGCTTCTGGATGAGCAGGCCACACAGGTTTTCACCCCTGTGCGGGACCCCCGGGAGGCTTCCGGCGGCCAGGATGTGGATGATATACTGAACGACCCGGAATTGCAGGCGTTGATGGAGGATACGGTGGGGGCCCCGCCCCAGAATGTGACCTACCGGAATTTTGCCAATGATTACGGCGAGGAAGAGGAAGAAGGAGCGGCCCTTCCCCAAAAGAAGCGGAGCGGAAACCGGGGCCTGATTATTGCCGACTGCGCCCTGGCCGGGGGCATTGTACTGGTGGTGCTGTGGTGGGTACTGCGGCTGTCGGGTCTGCTGTGACGCCGCCGGTGGGGCGGTTCGCCCCTACCCCCTCCGGGCGGATGCACCTGGGCAATGTGTTTGCCGCGCTGATTGCCTGGCTTTCCGTCAAATCTCAGGGGGGAAGCCTGCTTTTGCGGATGGAGGACTTGGACACCCAGCGCACAAGCGCAGAGCTGGCGGAGGTGCTCCGGCAGGATTTGCTGTGGCTGGGGCTGCCCTGGGACGCGGAAACCCCGCCCCAGAGCCAGAGGACCCCGGCGTATGAGGCGTGCTTTCAAAAGCTGCGGGATATGGGGCTGCTGTACCCCTGCTACTGCACCCGCAGCCAGCTTCACAGCGTCAACGCCCCCCACCAAAGTGACGGCACCTATGTGTACCCCGGCACCTGCCGGGGGCTTTCTCCCCGGGAGCGGGCCGCCTTTTCCCGGAAGCCTGCCTGGCGCCTTCTGGTGCCGGACCGGGTGTATCGGGTGGAGGATTTGTGCCAGGGCGCCTATGCGCAGAACCTCGCCACCGGCTGCGGCGACTTTGTGGTGCGCCGGGCGGACGGCTTTTTTGTCTACCAGCTGGCGGTGACCGTGGACGACGGGGATTTTGGGGTGACCCAGGTGGTGCGCGGGGTGGATTTGTTGGGCTCTGCCCCCCGGCAGATGTACTTGCAGGAGCTTTTGGGCTATGCCCACCCGGAATACGGCCATGTGCCGCTGCTGACAGCCCAGGATGGGCGGCGGCTGAGCAAGCGGGACAGGGATCTGGATTTGGGGCGGCTGCGGCTGACCCACCGGCCGGAAGCCCTGGTGGGCTGGCTTGCCTGGCAGGCGGGGCTTCTGGAGAGGCGCGGGGAAATCAGTCCCCGGGAGCTGGCGGGAGAATTTTCCTGGGAAAAGCTGAAAAAGCAGGAAATTTCCGTAAATCTTTCGGATTTATTGGGATAGTTTGGAGAAATTTTGCCCTTTGGGGCATAATATAAGAAGAAAAGACTGGGAGGTCTTACAAATGAACAAGCCTGTATTGGTGGTTCTGGCTGCCGGAATGGGCAGCCGTTACGGCGGACTGAAGCAGATTGACCCGGTTGGCACCCAGGGAGAGGCCATTTTGGACTATTCCCTGTACGATGCCCACAGAGCGGGCTTCCAGACTGCGGTTATCATCATTAAAGAGGCCATCAAAAAAGATTTTATGGAAACCGTGGGAAAGCGGCTGGAGAACTGCCCCATGGAAATCCGCTATGCCTATCAGGAGCTTGACAAGGTTCCGGAGGGCTTTACGGTGCCGGAGGGGCGTACCAAGCCCTGGGGCACCAGCCATGCGGTGCTGTGCGCCCGGGATGCCATCGGGGACGCTCCCTTTGGGGTCATCAACGCCGACGACTACTACGGCCCGGAGGCCTTCCGGCGGCTCTATGATTTTCTGGTGGAGAGCAAGGATACCCGCCCCTATGGCTTCTGCATGATTGGCTACCGCCTGGGGAACACTGTGACGGACAACGGCTCCGTGGCCCGGGGTGTGTGCCAGACCGACGGGGAGGGGAATCTCACCTCCATTGTGGAGCGCACCCGGATTGAAAAGTATGCCGGCGGCATCCACTTCACGGCGGACGAGGGCAAGACCTGGGAGGATGTGCCGGGAGACACCCTGGTCTCCATGAATATGTGGGGCTTTACCCAGGGCTTCGTGGAAGAGATTGCCCGGCGGTTCCCGGAGTTTCTCCGGGATGAGGTGCCCCAGAATCCTGCCAAGGCGGAGTTTTACCTGCCCATGACCGTGGGACAGCTCCTGCGGGAGGGGAAAGTCCGGGTGAAGGTCCTGCCCACCGGCGACCGGTGGTACGGCGTCACCTACGCGGAGGACAAGCCCATGGTAGTGGCGGCTCTGAAAGCCATGACCGCCTCCGGCCTCTATCCCGACGGTCTCTGGACGGCGGCCGCGGACAATTCCGCAGGGTAACTTTCCGCGTTTCGCTGCTTCCCTGAACCGCCCGGCGCCATGCCGGGCGGTTTGTTCCCCATGGACTTGCGGTTTTGGGAAGCGGCTGCCGTGGAATCCCTCGAATAAAATACAAAGTTTTTTGCAGCTCCCCTGCTATGGGGAGCATTTTTACGACCATTTTTGTGGAAACAATTGCAAAAACGGAAGAAAGTTGCTATACTATAGGTGAATTCTTCCAAAACGGCTGTAAAAATGGGAGAAAATAGAAAAAGAGGAGGAATGAGAATGGGCTGTGTCATTTATGATACTCCGGCCAATGTTTTTTCCGGGCGGGAGCACTGCCTGGGGCATTTGGACCAGAACGGGGATGTATATGATGTTCCTGTGGGGGTCAGCGCCGGACGGAACCACATTGTGGGCCATGTGACCCAAAATGGCGAGGTATATGATGTCCCTTCGGGAGTCAGCGCCGGGGTGAACCATATGGTGGGCTATGTGGATGCTTCGGGAAATGTATTCCGGGGAAGAGGCGCAATGGGCATCGGCAATTGTGTGGGACATGTTACCCGCTCCGGAGACGTGTACGATGTGCCTGCGAGTGGCGGTGCGGGACAGAATCACATAGTTGGCCATGTGGAGGGCCAGGATGCTTTTCGGGGTGCGGCGGCACTTCTTCTGCTCCTCCGCCCCCAGGGAAGCGGCGGCATCAGCGGCTATCACAACGATCAGACGGGGCGGTCTCGGAGTGGAACCGGCGGCAGTTCGGGAGGCGTTGTGATCGTTTTCTTGATTGTTTGTGTCCTGTTGGCGCTTTACCTTTTCCGGGAGTATCTTTCTCAAATTCTGACCTTGGGGGCCTGTGCGGCGATTATCCTGGTTATTGTATCAATCATGAACAGGGAAAGATAAATCAATTGAAAGCGGTGGTAATCCCCGGAAAAATCTTGCATTTTTTCGGGGATTTCTATATAATATATGGAAAAGATACAAAAAGAGGAGAGGTTGCCGGTGGATAGAGAGGTCAATCGTTACCAGGGGTGTCTGCTGGGACTGGCGGTGGGGGACGCCATGGGCTACACCATCGATGAAAAGTCCTGGCAGGAGATTCAGGCCGCCTACGGCCCCAACGGCCTTTTGGGCTATGACATCGCCAACGGCGTTGTGGAGCTGTCCTCCTATACCCAGCTGGCGGCCTACACCGCCAATGGCCTTTTGGTGGCCCTGACCCGGGGACGGCGGGAGTATTACCTGCGTTATGTTACCCTGGCCCTGAAGGACTGGCTCCGGAGCCAGCAGTTTTACCGGGACCCGGAAAAGCCCCTTTGCTGGGTGTCCCGGCTGCCGGAGTTTCGCCGCCGCCGCTGCCGGGACAGCCGGATGCTGGACACCCTCCGCACCGGCGCTTTGGGCACGCCGTCCCGTCCCCGGAACCAGAACGCCGCCCCCGGGGCCATTACCACCGCCGTGGCCATGGGGCTGAGCTTTCAGCCGGAGCGGATGGACCCGGCCTTTTTGGGGGCGCTGGCGGCCCAGACCATGGCCCTGACCCACGGCAACCCGGAGACCATTCTCTCCGCCGTGGTGCTGGCCTACACCATTGCCGGAATTTTGCAGGAGCCGGAGCTTCCTTTGCGGCAGCAGTTCTCCCAGAGTATTGCCGCCATGGAGGGGCAGTTCTCCCGGGAGTTTCCCCAGGCGGCAGGGCTTTCCGATATGCTCTTGCAGGTGGTGGAGGCGGACAAAACCGGCAGCCGGGAGGCCATGGAGAGCCTCCACTGCCAAAGCGCCGACCAGTGTCTGGCCGGGGCCATGTACGCAAGCCTGGCCTGCGGCGGCGACTTTGACACCGGCATGATTCTTTCCGTGAACCACTCCGGCCGTTCTTCTGCCGTGGGCGCTGTTACCGGCGCCATTCTGGGCGCTCAGCTGGGGGCGCAGGCCCTGCCGGAGTTTTACCTGGAGGGACTGGAAGGGGTGCGGCCCCTTCGGGAGCTGGCGGAGGATTTGGCCAAGGGCAGCCCTGCCACCGGCTTCTTTGATGACGATTGGGACCATAAATACACCCAGGGACTGCCCAGCGGGGGTTAAATCCGGGATTCCCGGGAAAAATGTTGAAAAAATCCCGGAAAAAGTCCCGCTGACCCCTTGCAAAATCCTGTACAGGGTGCTATAATACGAATGTTGAGAGTTGACGATGGAAAGAGAGGGGTTCTGCCCCTCTCTTTTGTACTGAAAGAAGGGTATTGTTATGAAGATTACCGAGCAGGTAGCGTCCTTTGCCAAACCCATTGTGGAAGCCAACGGCTGCTCCCTCTGGGATGTGGAATATGTCCGGGAGGGCTCCGAGCGGTTCCTCCGGCTGTATATCGACAAGGAGGGTGGCGTGAATATCAACGACTGCGAGGCCATCGCCCGGGCGGTGGATCCCATTCTGGACGAGAAGGATCCCATCCCGGAAAGCTACCACTTTGAGGTCTGCTCCGCCGGACTGGAACGGCCTTTGAAGCGTCCCGGGGATTTTGAAAAATTCATGGGCAGTCCCATCCTTGTGAAGCTGTACCGCCCCAGAAACGGCCTGAAGGAGATTCCCGGTATCCTCCGGGGCTACGAGGAGGGCAAGGTCACGGTGGAGGCCGGCAAGGAAACCATTACCTTTGAAAAGTCCGAGGTCGCGCTGGTGCGGCTTCGAGTGGAATTCTGATAGGAGGAATAACCGTCATGGCAAGAAACACAAGAGCCAGGAAAAAAGTGGAAGAGCCCAAGGTAGAGATTGGCGCGGAGATTTTTGCCAGCCTGAATGAGCTGGAAAAGCAGAAGGGGATCCCCGTAAGCTATATGGTGGAGCGGCTGAAGCAGGCCCTGACCAACGCCTACCGGAAGGACCGGGAGGATCACCGGGATGTGCCCGGGGAAAATGTGGTGGTGGATTTGAGCGAGAAGGGCCTTTCCATGCACCAGATTAAGACCGTGGTGGAGGAGCCGGAGGATCTGGCTCTGGAAATCCAGATTGACGCCGCCCGGAGAATCAATCCCGATGCCCAGGTGGGGGATTCTGTAATCATCCCCATCGACATTCAGAAGTTTGGCCGGATTGCCGCCCAGACCGCCAAGCAGGTGGTGATTCAGGGCATCCGGGAGGCGGAGCGGGGCGCCGCCTACGACAACTACGCCTCCAAGTCCCAGGAGCTGCTCACCGGTACCGTGCTGCGGGTTGACCCCACGGGGGATATGTTCGTCCGCATCGGCCAGGGCGGGGAGCAGCATGACGCCATGCTGCGGCTCAGCGAGCAGATTCCCGGCCAGACCTACGGGCCCGGCGACCTGATTCGGGTGTATGTCATCGATGTGCACCGCAGCCCCCGGGGCCCCATGGTGCAGGTATCCCGCACCCATCCCAATGTGGTGCGCAGGCTCTTTGAGCTGGAGACCCCGGAAATTGCCGAGGGTCTGGTGGAGATTCGGAACATCGCCCGGGAGCCCGGCTCCCGGAGCAAGATTGCCGTCCGGGCCGTCCGGGAGGATGTGGACCCGGTGGGCGCCTGTGTAGGCCCCAGAGGCGGCCGTGTGGGCGCCGTGGTGGAGGAGCTCCACGGGGAGAAGATTGACATTGTGGTGTGGAGCGAGGACCCCTGCGAGTATGTAAAGGCAGCGCTGAGCCCTGCGGATGTTGTCAGCGTTTCCCTCATTCCCGGGCAGAAGGCCTGCCGGGTAATCGTCCCCGACGACCAGCTGTCCCTGGCCATCGGCAAGGAGGGCCAGAACGCCCGTCTGGCGGCCAAGCTCACGGGCTATAAGATTGACATCAAGCCTGCCAGCTCTGTAGAGGCAGAGCCGGAGCAGGAAGCTTAACCCCAGGGAAGGAGGCAGCCAAATGCAAAGAAAAATTCCTCAGCGGCAGTGTATGGGCTGCCGGGAGCGGAAGCCCAAGCGGGAGCTGATTCGGGTGGTGCGGTGTACCGACGGGGTCGTCCGGCTGGATTTTGGCGGCAAGGTCAACGGCCGGGGCGCTTATCTGTGCTGCAACCCGGAGTGCCTGAAACGGGCCCAGAAGTCCAAGGCACTGGAGCGGAGTCTGGAAACCCCCATTTCCCAGGAGGTCTATGACCTTCTGGCAAGAGAAATGGAGGGGGCCAACCGTGGATAAAGCCTTGTTTTACCTGTCCCTGGCCCGGAAGGCCGGGCGAATCGAATTGGGAGAGGAGCCGGTGGGGGCCGCTGCCCGGGCGGGAAAGGCCCGGCTGGTGATTGCCGCCGCCGACGCTTCCGACCATACCTGGCGCAGAGCCAAGAGCTTTGTGGCGGGGACAGATCAGATATGTGTGAAGATTCCTTTTTCCAAAGACCAGCTGGGTCAGGCGGTGGGGCGGCAGAGCCTCGCCCTGGCTGCCCTTACCGACCCGGCTTTGGGACTTTCCTTCCTTCAGGCCCTGGACCGGCCGGAAGCTTACCGGCAGGAGCAGGAAGCCCTGGAGGGGGAAGTGGGGCGGCTTGCCCGGCGGAAGCAGGAGGCCAAGGCCCACCGGCGGAATGTCCGCCTGGGAAAAGGGCGCAAGAAGAAGTGATTTTGGAGGTGCGTGTATGAGTTTTGTGAAGTATCGTTTGAAGGAGGTGGCGGCGGATTTTTCCGTTGCCCCCAAGGAAATTACGGAGATCATCTCCAAGTATTATGAAAAGCCCAAGTCCAACACCCAGGTGCTGACGGAGGCGGAGCTGAATGTGGTATTCGACTACATGACAAGCCACAACCAGATTGACTCTCTGGAGCAGGTGTTCCAGGCCCAGGCCAAGGCCGCTCCCAAGGAGGAGAAGCCTGCCGAAGCCCCCAAGCCCCGGAAGGAGGAGCCCAAGGAGCAGGCGGCTCAGCCTGCCAAGCCCAAGGAGCCGGAACGGAAGCGGGAGCGCCGGGTGGTGGACACCTCTGCGGTGCAGGTAAACTCCGCCCGTTTTGACGACCGGGTGGACAGCCTGGTCTCCGAGCGGGTGCAGAACTATACCGGCGGCAAGCAGCGCATCGGCGGCGGCAAGTCCAAGCAGCAGAGCAAGAAGGACAACAAGTTCAAGGGCAACAAGGCCAGAAACGAGGAGCAGGAGAAGATGCGCAGGCTCCAGATGGAGGTGGCCCGGAAGGCTCCCGTCACGGTGAAGATTCCCGAGGAGATTACGGTAGGAGAGCTGGCCAGCCGGATGAAAAAGACCGCCGGCGAGGTCATCAAGCTGCTGATGAAAAACGGCGTGATGGCTGCCATCAACCAGACCATCGACTTTGATACCGCCGAGTTTGTGGCGACGGAAATGGGCTGCAAGGTGGAAAAAGAGATTACCATCACCATCGAGGAGCGGATTATCGACGACCATGTGGACACCGCCGAGGAGCTCCAGCCCAGAAGCCCCGTCGTGGTGGTCATGGGCCATGTTGACCACGGCAAGACCAGCCTCCTGGACGCCATCCGTAAGACCAACGTGACCTCCGGGGAGGCCGGCGGCATCACCCAGCACATCGGTGCTTACACCGTGGACTTGGGCGGTCAGTCCATCACCTTCCTGGACACCCCCGGCCACGCCGCCTTTACCTCCATGCGGGCCAGAGGCGCCATGTGTACGGACATTGCCATCTTAGTGGTGGCGGCGGACGACGGCATTATGCCCCAGACCGTTGAGGCCATCAACCACGCCAAGGCCGCCAAGATTCCCATTATCGTTGCCATCAACAAGATGGATAAGCCGGAGGCCAACCCCGACCGGATCAAGCAGCAGCTGACGGAGTACGACCTGATTCCCGAAGAGTGGGGCGGCGACACCATCATCTGCCCCATCTCCGCCAAGAAGGGCACCGGTCTGGAAGAGCTGCTGGAGATGGTGCTGGTCACCGCCGAGGTGGCGGAGCTGAAGGCCAACCCCAACCGCCGTGCCAAGGGTACGGTTATTGAAGCCCGGCTGGACAAGAGCCGCGGCCCCATTGCCACCTTGCTGGTGCAAAACGGCACCTTGCATCAGGGCGACATTATCATCGCCGGTACCGCCGTGGGCCGTGTCCGGGTGATGACCAACGACAAGGGCCGCACGGTCAAGACCGCCGGTCCCTCCACACCTGTGGAGATTACCGGCCTGGGGGATGTGCCCTCTCCCGGCGACGATTTCAACGCCGTTACCGACGAGCGGATGGCAAGAGAACTGGTAGAGCAGCGGCGGCAGGCGGAGAAGGACGCCATTGCCAACGCCATGACCAAGGTCACCCTCGACAACCTGTTCGCCAAGATGCAGGAAGGCGAAATGAAGGAGCTGTCCCTCATTGTGAAGGCGGATGTCCAGGGCTCGGCGGAGGCGGTAAAGGCCTCTTTGGAGAAGATTTCCAACGACGAGGTGCGGGTGAAGGTCATTCACACCGGCGTCGGCGCCATCAACGAGTCGGATATTCTGCTGGCTTCCACTGCCGGGGCCATCATCGTGGGCTTCAATGTCCGGGCGGACGCCGCCGCCCAGGCCAGCGGTCAGCGGGCCAAGGTGGATATCCGGTACTACCGGGTGATTTACGACGCCATCGACGAGATTGAGTCCGCCATGAAGGGCATGCTGGCACCCAAGTTCCAGGAGGTGGTCATTGGTCACGCCGAGGTGCGTATGACCTATAAGGTCTCCGCCGTGGGTACCATCGCCGGTTGTATGGTGAAGGACGGCAAGGTCACAAGAGACGCCAAGGTGCGGGTGCTCCGGGACAACATCGTCATCCACGAGGGCGAGGTTGGCTCCTTGCAGCGGTTCAAGGACGCTGCCAAGGAGGTCACCGCCGGTTATGAGTGCGGCATGAGCATCCTGAAGTTCAACGACATCAAAGAGGGCGACATTTTTGAGTGCTTCGCCATGGAGCAAATCAAACCGTAACGGAACCCCCAGCCCTGAAAATCGGGGCTGGGGGCTTGCCTAACATTGGAAAAGGAGGCGTAAGCTATGGCGTCTAATCGAATCGGACGAATCAACGAGGAAATTCAAAAGGAGCTTTCCGCCCTGCTACGGAATCTCAAGGACCCCCGGGTGCAGGATACCATGATTTCCATTACCCATGTGGAAACCACCCCGGATTTGCGGTATGCGAAAATTTATGTGAGCTTTTTGCAGGAGGAGCGGGCCAAGGAGGCCCTCAAGGGCCTCAAGTCCGCCGGGGGCTACCTGCGGCGGGAGCTGGGCCAGAGTTTGCAGCTGCGCTACACCCCGGAGCTGGTGTGGGAGCGGGATGACTCCATCACCTACGGTGCCAAAATGCTGAAGCTCATCAATTCCCTGGAGGTAAACCATGACGACGACGGTGCTGACGAGGGCTGAGACCGCCCGGCTGCTGGCAAAGCAGGATTCTGCGGTGATTCTCACCCATCGCCGCCCGGACGGGGATACCCTGGGCTCGGCGGCGGTGCTGTGCCGGGGACTGCGGCAGCTGGGGAAAACCGCTTATATTCTGGAAAATCCCCAGATTACCCCCAAATATGCCCCTTTGCACGAGGGATTGACCACAAAAAACCCGGATGAGAAAGCATTTTTTGTGTCGGTGGATGTGGCCTCCCCAACCATGCTGCCGGAGGAATTTGTGCCTTATCAGGAGAAAATCACCCTGCGGATTGACCACCATGGAACTGCCACTTCCTTTACCCCCATGGAGCTGGTGGATGCAGCTTCCGCCGCCACCGGGGAGATTGTCTACGATGTGTTGAAGCTCATGGGTGCGGAGCTGGACGCGCCGATGGCAGAGGCCCTCTTTACCGCCGTGTCCACGGACACCGGCTGCTTCCGGTACGCCAACACCACCGCCCACACCTTCCAGGTGGCGGCGGCCTGCGCGGAAAAGAGCGGCCGCCTTTACGAGATCACCCAGGCGCTGTTTGAAACCAACTCCTTGGGACGGCTCCGGCTGCAAGGCTGGCTGGTGGAGCACGCCCGGTTCCTGAAAGGGGGCAAGGGCGTGGTCTGCGCTTTGCCCAAGGCCGTGGAACAGGAGCTGGGCTTGGGGGAGGACGATTTGGAGAACATCTCCGGCTTCCCCCGGACCATCGAAGGGGTGAAAATGGCGGCGACCCTCCGGGAGGACGGGGAAAACCGGATTAAAATTTCCGTCCGGGCTGTGCCGGGGTATGATGCGGCGGCAGTTTGCAGCCGGTTCGGCGGCGGCGGACACAAGGGCGCTGCCGGGGGCCTGATGAAAATGTCTCTGGAGGAGGCGGCCCGGACTCTGGCCGCGGCCATGGAGGAAGCGCTGTAATGGACGGCATTGTGATTGTGGACAAGCCTAAGGGCTGGACCAGCCAGGATGTGGTGTCCAAGCTCCGGGGGGTGTTCCGCACCCGGCGGATTGGCCACGGCGGAACCTTAGACCCCATGGCCACCGGCGTGCTTCCGGTGTTTGTGGGCCGGGCTACCCGGGGTGTGGAGTTTTTTGAGCACGCCGAGAAAATCTATGAGGCGGAGCTTCTCCTGGGCACCGTCACCGACACGGAGGATGTGACCGGGACGGTGCTGGAAACCCGCCCGGTTTCTGTCAGCCGGGAACAGCTGGAAGATATACTTTCCCGGTTCCGGGGAGAGATTTCCCAGATTCCTCCCATGTACTCCGCCATCAAGATAAACGGACAAAAGCTCTACGATTTGGCAAGAAAAGGCCAGGAAGTGGAGCGAAAGCCCCGGAAAATCACCATTTTCTCTCTGGAATGTCTGGACTTTGACGGCAGTACCGCCGTGCTGCGGGTCCACTGCTCCAAGGGCACTTATATAAGGACGCTGTGCAAAGACATTGGAGAGGCTCTGGGCTGCGGCGGCTGCATGGCGGCCCTTCGCCGGGTGCAGGCCGGGGACTATGGGATTTCCCAGGCGGTGACGCTGGAAACGCTGGCGGGGTGCGAAAACCCGGAGAAGTACCTCCTGCCGGTGGACAGCCTGTTTTCCGCCTATCCGGCGGTGACCTTGACTCCCAATCAGGAAAAGCGGTGCCGGAACGGAAATTCTTTTTCCGTGACATTGCCGGAGGGGCGGTACCGGGCTTACAGCCAGTCGGGTGAATTTCTCATGCTGGCCGCCGTGGAAAAGGGTAACATGACCACTGTGAAAAGCTTTTTCTCTGTATAACCACTGCCCACCCCGGGCAATCACCTGGGGTGGGCTTTTTTCTATTCCAGGTACTGCCGCAGCTTTTCCAGCGCCCGCTTTTCAATGCGGGATACATAGCTGCGGCTGACCCCGCACCGGCTCGCTACCTCCCGCTGGCGGCAGGGCTTCTCCCCGTCCAGACCATACCGCAGCACGATTACCTGCCGTTCCTGGTCTGTCAGGCAGGCCCGCACCCCCTTGCGCAGCTGCTCCACCTGCTCCGCCGTCGCCATCTGCTCCAGCATATCCGGCTCATCCCCCACTACATCCATAAGGGAAAGGGCCGCTCCGTCGCCGCCCGTGTCGATGTAGTCCGAAAGGGACACATCCTGGGCGCTTTTTTTCTGACTGCGGAAGTGCATGAGAATCTCGTTTGCTATCCTCCCCCCAACGACTTTTAGAAGTGTTGGAGGGTTCAGTTTTTCCCAGGCCGCTATTTTCCTCCTCAAAATCGCCATAATCGACATCTGCAAAGGCTTCAAGGGGTTCTTCTTCGCCACTTTCGTCGTCCATGTGAGCTAACCTGTCATCCATATCGGGGAACTCAATATCACTTTCATCTGCACCAAACAGAACCACATGGGCATTCACACCATCCCAAATCACCTTGCGGACAACGGTTCTGATCGCTGCTCTTTTTTCCTCGACGGACATATCATCGATACTGGTACGGAACATGGACAGCATCTGCCGAAGCAGATCAAACTCAGCGTCGGTAAGTGAATTGACATTGACCAAGCCTTCCAGCTCATGGATACGGTTCTCCACATCCCGGTTTATATCAGTCAGTTCTTCAATTCGCTTCAAAACACGAGGCTTGGCGATGGAGTCACCAACCATGCCCAGAGAATCGATCAAGCCATTGATGGTTTTTTCGTTCATCTCATGTTCTACCCGAAGTTCCTCCAGCTGACGCTCATATTGTTCCCGCTTGCCGGTGTAGAACTCCCGGCTTTTTGCAAGCTGAGAAATGAAGCTGCTGTCATGGTCAGTCAGAGATTTGATCTGCTCAATGATGGCAGCATCCAGAATATTGCCGTTGGCATTTCGGCGGTTGCAGCGTTCCCGCTTGCTCCGCTCTTTCATCTTGCATACATAGGTGTAAATGATCTCGCCGGAAGCAGTTTTGCGCTGAGACAGTTTGGGGTACATTCTTTCGCCACAAGAGCAATACACCAAGCCGGTCAGCAAAGCTTCATTATTTCGAGGCTTGCGGTATGCTTTGGATTTGTTTCTATCCAGAGACTCCTGCACCTTGATCCACTGCTTAGAGGGAACAAAACCAGGATGCTTACCAATGGCAATAATCCACTCGCTGACCGGAAGAAGCTGTGTACTTCTTCCCTTTTCCTGGTTCGTCCGGTTGTAGGTCATGATGCCGCAGCTGCCATCAAATGCTTCCTTGGGGAAGAAAATCTCCGCTTCCTTCTCCATGAAATAGTTGTAGGCATCTTCGTCTGCAACCATATAGACAGGATTCTGCAAGATCGCCTTGATCGCAAACCGGGTGAAGTCCTTTCCCTGCTTGGTTTTGATTCGCTGCCGCAGCAGTTCTGCTTCCACAGCAGTCAAAGAATCGGTTTCCATATAGAGGTCAAAAATCATCTTGGGAATCTCGATTTCCTCGGGAATCGGGATCAGCTTGTAGGACTTTCTCTCTTTGCCGTCAATCGTGATCCTACTGACGGAACCGGACTTGAAGCCGGTGGGTGTATTGCCACCCAGCCAGCGGCCAGTCTTTGCCAGTTCGTGCATATTATCCCGGATACGCTCAGCGATAGTTTCACGCTCCAGCTGGGAGAACACAGAGATAATGAACATCATGGCTCTGCCCATGGGAGTACTGGTATCGAACTGCTCCTTGATGGACACAAACGATACATCCAACTTGGTCAGTTCATCGATCAGCCCCGTAAAGTCGCTGATATTACGGCTGATTCTGTCCAAGCGATAGACTACAATTGCCTTGAACTTGCGCTTACGCACTTCCTCCATCATCCGTTTGAAATCCGGTCTTTGCAGATTGCCACCTGAGAAGCCCTCGTCCTCAAAGACAACACAGCGATCCACATATTCTTCGCCAAACATATTGCGGACATACTCTTTGCACAGTTCCACCTGATTGCCAATACTTTCGCCCTTACCAGTGAATTTGGATTTACGGGAGTATATGGCAATCTGTTCTTCATTTCTACGCATATCTTGTTCCTCCCTCTTGATATGTGATGTTATTTATGCTATTATATCACAGCGTAGTCAATATGTAAACAGGAGGATGACAATTATGGCAAGTTTGTTCGAAGAAATGGGCGGCACCTACACCCTTGGTGCAGACGGAATGTACTACCCCAACCTGGAACTCCCAGAAGAAGAAACGCCCCGGTATGGCAAGTACGGCAGAATGCGCCATACTTACCTCCGGGAGCACAAGAAAGCATATTACACCACGCTGCTGTTTGATGGCAAACTGGTAGCCCATCTGAATGAGATCGACGATGCTGCCAATACTCAAATGGAACTGATCACCAAGCAGATGACAAAAACCCAAGACATCACCGAAGCACTCAAAGCAAAAGATCAAATAGCCTGGGTAGGAGCCATGAATAACATCCGTAACGCAGCAGAAGAAATTGTGTTATCTGAATTGATCTATTGCTAACAAAACGATCTCCGGTTCCCCATCTTTGGGAGAACCGGAGGTTTTCTCATGCATATAAAAACCGCCGTTTTTCCTTTGAAAACGGCGGTTTTATGGTTGCAGAGGCAGAACTCGAACCTGCGGCCTCCGGGTTATGAGGGCATTTTTGAGGTTCTAAAAGTTTGCATTTGCCTGTAAATAACGAAATTAACTCAAAATAACGACAGTCAAATGTTGAGAAACTGAAACTGCGGGGATAGAACTTAAAATAAATTATCCCCCAAACTATCCCCGACGAAATTTACAAAAAAGTTCGGAAGTTTACATATTTGACAAATTCCCCTTACAGCGGTCAAAGCTCTTGATTGTCCTTGATATTGAGGCGCGGTCGCAGCCATCCACAAATCCTTTCTCCCCTATAATGAAAGACCTTTACGAAGATTTTTTCATTGCCAAAACTCAGACAGAAAGATAAATCTCTTCCAGCCGTTTGCACAGCAGATCGTTATCAATATCATCGGACAAAAGCCCACCCTGCCGGATATCATCTATGAATGACTTCATATGTTTACCAGGGTTTTCCAAAAACATCTGAGAACCAAACATCATCCGCAGGTACCTTATCAACTGCTTCATCTCTTCTCACCTCACTGCCGAAATTATTGTATCAGCATTATATTGTCTATTATGATACAATGCAAGATGGTTGATACAATTATGTGATATTAGTGCTAGGTAGCGATCTGCGTTATTTTGAAATCCAAATTGTTGACATTTTTCCCGCGTCAGGCTATACTGAGATTATAGGACTTTATCCGCTTTAATGCGCAAAACAGTCAAAAGTCAGAAAGGAGATGCGCACATGGATATCCGGCACTGCGAAGAAATATTTAAGCACTACGGCGGCATGATGCGCACCAAGGAGCCCAGAATATTCGGCAGTTGATGGAATTAGGGCATATAGAAAAAGTGCGCTACGGATATTATCAATGGGTTGATCCTGATGACTTCAGCGAAGTTGGCACGGTAAGCCGCCTGTTTCCTGATGCAATCCTCTGCATGGATACAGCGCTTCGGTATTACGGCTACAGCGACCGCACCCCTAGCCAGTGGCATCTGGCAGTCAGTAAGGATTCGGGAAAATCCCGATTTAAGATTAGCTATCCTTGCGCAAAGCCCTATTTCCTGGAGCTAACGGTTCTGGAACTGGGGTTGACAAAAGGGAATCTGGACGGACATGAAATCCGGATTTACGATAAAGACCGGGTAATCTGTGACTGCCTGCGCTACCGCAATAAAATGGATAAAGAGATTTTCAATAAGGCAATCCAGCACTACATTAATGATCCAGGAAAGAGCATTTCGAAACTGCTGGAATATGCGGAGCCTCTGCGGGTAAGGAAGATTGCAAAAGAATTGATAGGTGTGTGGCTGTGATGGCAGATATTTCTGTATCCGTCTGCCAGAAAGGAAGAATGCTACAATGAAAAAGCCCTGGATTAAGTGGTGTTTGTTGGGTTTATTGGTGGTTGCCGCGCTTGTTGGTGTTCCCATTCTGATAAATGAGTGCTATAAAATCGGCGCAGGCTACATTACGATTTGGAATGCTGACGATGTACTTGCCTACTATGGTGCTATCGTGGCTTCTGTTGGAGCAGCGGTAGGGGTGTTTGTATCGATAAAGGCGGCCAACAAAAACTATCAGGATGATGTCCGGGCGCGTGTATTACCATTTATTGCGGTGACGCCATTTGAGCGGAGGGCAACAGTTAATCTAATGGCATTGCTGCAAGAGCAAGCGGAACGGAACGCGCTGTCATCAGATAATGCAGAGGTTCCGGCAGTGCAGTATGAAGAATACAAGCTGAACCGCATCTATTTTATTATTACCGAGGCCGGAATTGAGGTTAAGTACAAGTTAGACAAGCATCAGCAGAGTATTTTGGAACACGCGGGCAATATGTGGGTTTCTATGGCGAGTGGAGTGAATGCGCTTCAACGCACGGATTATTTTAGCTTACCTTTAGAAATTGAGAATGTCGGAAACGGTACGGCAGTAAATCTTCGCGTGGGCTTTAATCGCAAGAAAGTTGGAAACAAGCACAGATTTGTTCGTCCGATAATGTTGAAGCAAGGTCAAACCTTGTACATTCATATATTCTCTACCGCAGATTTTGACGCAGTAAGCGGGGAGTATGTTTTAGAGTTTTATTATGAGGATATATACGGGAGCAGATATTCGCAAGAATTTCCGGTTTACTTCGGTAAAAACCAAAACGGGCAAGAATATCAGAGCATAGATCTGGTTGGAAAACAGATCCAAGTAACGGAGGAGAAAGCCAATGCCAACGCTTGAATGGATTGGAAAAGATAAAGTTGTAAATCATCATCTGGATGTGCCGTACCGGGTGCTGGAGCGGCAGTATAGCTTTGATGAAAATGGGAAACACGATGCAGATAACGGCAGCGAAAACATGATTATCCACGGGGACAATCTGGAAGCGCTGAAATCCCTGCTGCCCCAATACGAGGGCCGGGTGAAGTGCATCTACATTGATCCGCCGTACAACACCGGGGAAGAAGGCTGGGTATATAATGACAATGTCAATGACCCGCATATCCGAGAGTGGTTGAATAAGACGGTCGGTAAAGAAGGCGAAGACCTGAGCCGCCATGACAAGTGGCTGTGCATGATGTATCCACGACTCAAGTTACTGCACAAATTGCTTTCAGATGATGGAATTATTGCGGTCTCAATAAACGACCATGAACTATATAATCTCGGCGAGATTATGAATGATATTTTTGGATCTTCCAATCGTCTCGCATGTGCTCCCTTAAGGTCTGAACCTAGCGGAGGAAAAGACAAAACCGTATTGCGCACTGGTCACGAATATATTCTTTTCTACTGTAAAAGCGATCAGTCAAATCTCTCCAAAGAAGAGAAGTCTACTGGAGAATTAAATCTTCGAGATTTTAAAGGAAAATATCGAAAAGGACGCGAATTAAGAAAATGGGGAGCAGGATCATTAAGACAAGATAGAGAGAATATGTGGTTTGCGTTTACGGCACCAAACGGAGAAGAAGTCTATCCAATTCGAAATGACGGATTAGAAGGAAGATGGAGAATAGGCAAAGACAACCCATTAACTCAAGCAATAATTAATAACCCTGAAGAAGCACACTGGGAACTATGTCCATACGATGATGGAATAGTAGTTGACGGAAAAACAGAGCGATGGGTTCCTTTGAAAAAATTAGAGATGAAAAGCGCTCTTTTGGATGGAATAGCTGGCTAGATGGATATGGGACAAATGCTGATGCTACAGCGGTGATTAAGCTGATTTTTGGTACAAAAATCTTTGATACTCCCAAACCATTGTCACTAATTGAATGGATTGTTTCTTTACACAGTGATGAAAACTCAATTGTTCTTGACTCTTTTGCCGGTTCCGGCACCACTGCCCACGCTGTTCTGAACATGAACAAAGCCGATGGCGGACACCGCAAGTTCATTCTGATTGAGATGATGGACTACGCCGAAAGCACCACCGCCGAACGGGTCAAGCGTGTAATTGGCGGCTATGGAGAGGGTAAGAATACCGTAGCGGGCACTGGCGGCAGTTTCAGTTACTATGAGCTGGGTGAACCGCTGATGGTTGGGGATGTCCTCAATGAAAATGTGGGCGTGGAGAAAATTCGGGAATATGTCTACTTCACCGATACCAAAAGCCGCCTGCCGGAACCTCACCCGGACGAGCCGTATTTCATGGGTGTTCATGTGAACAGTGCCTATTACTTCTACTATGAGCGTCAGGCTGTCACCACTCTGAATCGTGAATTCCTGCATACGGTCAGAACCAGGGCGGACGCCTATGTGATCTA
Source organism: uncultured Eubacteriales bacterium (assembly GCA_949293985.1). Classification (GTDB taxonomy): domain Bacteria; phylum Bacillota; class Clostridia; order Oscillospirales; family Oscillospiraceae; genus Faecousia. The sequence continues at coordinate 24,246 of CASFFN010000027.1, forward strand.
CGCCGACCTCTGCACCCTCAGCGATGCGGAATTGGAGAAATACCATATTACATTCAAGAAAATCCCCCGGGACATCACGAAACTGTAAGGAGGTCATGGTATGGAACTCAATAACTACCAAAAGCAAGTCATGCGTGACCTGTCTGCATACTTAACCTGTGTCAACCGCGGCACCAACCTGTATTCTGCGTGGCGGGAATACTGGTTTGCAAAGGATGTGGCGGTGGGTCTGGGAGGAGTGCCGTCTTACGACAATGCCATTGAGCGTGTACCCCATGTGTGCATGAAGGTTCCTACCGGCGGCGGCAAGACTTTCATGGCCTGTGCTTCCGTCAAGCGTATTTTTGATGCTATGCCCACCGGCAAGCCGCAGGTGGTGGTGTGGTTGGTGCCCAGTGATTCCATTCTGACTCAAACAGTTCGCAATCTGTCGAATGTGAATCATCCGTACCGCCAGAAACTGGATCAGGATTTTGCCGGGCGTGTTGGCGTTTATACGAAGGAAATGCTGCTGAACGGTCAGAACTTCTCACCGGATACCGTCCGGGAAATGCTGACGCTCTGCATTATGAGCTATGGTTCGCTGCGAATTGACAGCAAGAAAAAGGATGTTCGCAAAGTCTATCAGGAGAACGGCAACCTGTTCCGTTTTGCGGAATTCTTTAAGGACAAGGAGGCGCTGTTGGCAGATACGCCCGATACAGCGCTGATTCAGGTTCTGCGCCACTTGGAGCCGGTCGTAATTGTGGACGAAAGCCACAATGCCGGTTCTGACCTCAGCGTTGAAATGCTGAATAATCTGAATCCGTCCTTTGTCCTCGATCTGACAGCAACACCCCGAAAGAACAGCAACATCATCTCCTATGTGGATGCACGGGAACTGAAGAAAGAGCATATGGTGAAGCTCCCGGTGGTTGTATACAACCGTACCACCCGGCAGAGCGTCATTCAGGATGCCATCCAGCTCCGCGGCAGCATTGAAAAGGAAGCCATTGCCGCAGAGGAAGCGGGCGGCAGGTACATCCGTCCCATTGTGCTGTTCCAGGCACAGCCCAAAACTTCCGACAATAGTGATACCTTTGATAAAATCAAAAGCCTGTTGATGGATATGGGCATCCCGGAAGAGCAGATTGCAGTCAAAATATCCAATGTGGATGATCTCAAGGGCAGGGACTTGATGAGCAGAGACTGCCCGATTCGGTATATTATCACAGTGAATGCCCTGAAGGAAGGCTGGGATTGCCCCTTTGCCTATATTCTGGCATCGTTGGCAAACCGCACCTCCACGGTGGATGTGGAGCAGATTCTGGGCCGAATTCTGCGTCAGCCCTATGCCATGCGGCATGCTTCTCCGCTTCTTAACACATCCTATGTGCTGACAAACTCCGTAGATTTCCACAACACGCTGGAGAAAATTGTTGCCGGCCTGAACAAGGCAGGATTCAGCCGCAAAGACTATCGTATCGGTGAAGTGATCGATGCCCCGCCAACACCTGTCCAGCCGATAACTGTGCAGACAGAAATCCCCATGGAACCCACGCCTGCAGAGGACGCATTTGAAGATATAAACACTCAGGAAGTGAGAACAGCTCTGGAAAGCGAAGATGCAACTGGATCCTCTGTTGCCCAGATGGTTCAGACGGCAACACAGCAGGCCGAAAGCTATACTGAGGCTGTCAGTACACCGGATGATGGATTCATGGGAGGTGAGCTTGGAGATATGCTGCAACAGAATGCCATTCAGGCACATTTCGCAAAAGAGGTCTCTGAACTCCGGCTTCCTCAGTTCTTCCTTCGTTCTGTCCCGGATCTGTTTGGCGATGAATATGAACTGCTGCAGCCTGAAAACCTCTCCGAAGGCTTCTCCTTGGCAGGTCAGGATGCCCAGGTGCGTTTTGAATTGGCTACCGGTGATATGTACCGTGTGGATGTGGAAGAACACGGGGAAGCTGTCCCTAAATATAAGCGGGCATCCAGCGAACTGAGCGAATATATCCGCAATCGTTTGGCGCAGCTGCCGCCGGAGCAGAAAATTCAAAGTTGTACTAAGATGCTCTGCTCCCAGATCAATCGGAATAATCGCTACGCCGCAGCGGAGATCAACGACTATATGCGCCGCATTGTTGCCGGTATGACCGCAGATGAGCTGGCAGCCATGGAAACCGCAATCCCCACTTATGCCGCAAAAATACAGGAGAAGATCAAAGGTCTTGAGGAAGCTTACCGGGAGGATCAATTCCTCCGCTGGCTGGATACGGGTAAAATCGTGTGCATGGAAAGCGAAACACTTCGTCCGGTCATTACACCAGCGCAGACCACAGATGCCATTCCGAAATCTCTATATGAAGCCGAGAAGGATGACATGAACAACGGAGAGCACGAGCTGATTGATGCTGTGGTTGCGCTGGAAAATGTGAAATGGTGGCATCGGATCATTGAACGCAATGATTTTCATCTGAATGGCTACATCAACCATTATCCCGACTTCATGGTGATGACCAATTCCGGCAAACTGGTGCTTATCGAATATAAGGGCGATGATCGTGACAACAGCGACAGCGAACGCAAGCTGAAGCTGGGACGCAAATGGCAAGCGCAGTGCGGACAGAATTATCGTTACTTCATGGTATTCAAGAACCGCGAGTTCGGCATTGACGGCGCATATACGATGGATCAGTTTGTTGAGATTATGAAGGAGTTATGATATTATCTGAATTAGTCTACGGAAAACAAGAGATTCGAAAGCACCGGAGGGGGATAGTGTGAACTCTATTACAATTACATCGTTTTCGGAGTACATTTCACATGTAGAACATTACTATGGTAGGAACCATTTGTTCAGAGGTCTGAAAAAGAAAAGTTATCCTCTGATTCCGAAAATAGGCCGCAAGAATTATGTCCAAAGATGTTCCGGCGAAGCGGAGCAGCAATTATTTGAACTGCAGGACTTAGAAGAACGTACGATGAATGATTTCATCAAGATGTCAGTGCCTCATATGGATCTAAGGGATATGAATCCATGGGACCAATGGACAATCGGACAGCATCATGGACTTCCTACAAGATTCTTGGATTGGACTGAGAATCCGTTGATTGCGGCGTATTTTGCAACAGAAGATGCTACCGACGATGTTGCAATATGTGTAACAGACCGAACTCAGTTCAATGTGGGAACTGATGATCTTCCTGATATCTTCTCGCTTCCTGAGGATGATGATGTCCTGCTCCATATTCCGAGTTATATTAATGCCCGGATTATTGCACAGAAAGGCGTTTTTACTGTTCATCGTAATCCAACCCTTCCTCTCGATCAAACAAAAATCAATGGAGTTTTGTGTAATGTTGACCAATTGATTGTTCCAAAGGAAGCATTACAGGAGTTTGTAAAAGATTTGGACTGGTTTGGTATTAACCGTTCGTTTATTTATCCGGGGCTTGATGGTTTGGCATACTATCTTGATTTTAAGGCGAAAGGAGGCATTGACTGATGTACGTTCCTGTGATGAAAAATCGTACTGTCGAAGTTAGCGTATTGCAGCAATTAAGTGCTATGCATGTTTTCGATGGTAACATTATCCCATTAGTTGAGTTGATTCAGGAGAAAACCAGAAGCAATAATAGGAACACATTTATTCAAGACTTATGCACTATTCTTGAGAACGCACCGGATATGCATATGATGGTAGATTTTTATAAGTCGACAAAGCTACGCAACACGACAGACGCAATCCGTGAGTATGTAACAATGTCCATTCGTATCCCCGAATTCGGGATTAGTAAACTGGCTCCACTGGCAGAGTATAGTAATCGTATAGTGCCGGTTGTCTCTTACCTTTCGGAGAGTGTGTCATTGGAACGCATAGCATTTGAGGCAAATCAATACCGCACTTATTTCCCTCGCATAGCTTTTCGAGTAAAAGTGCAAGAATTTGAACATGTATTCTCGTGCGTTGAAGAGCTAATTTCTTCACAGGATTATTTAATCTTGGACATTGAATCTGCATCTCATATGAGTCCCGTGTTCAAAAAGATATATAAGCGGATAGCAGATAGCAAGAAAAAGCATGGATTCACTTCAGTAATAATTAATGCTCACCGTCCAGAAGGCCTCGCAAACAAAGAAATGCTTGACGGAGAACCGATTGCTGACATTGACAACAGCTTAAAGGAACTGTACTCCTCAGCCTATATGAGCAAATTTGATGGATTTGGGGATTATGCTTGTATTTCTGCTGCACTCCCATCTACTGGTGGAGCAATTAGTCCTGTTGGTATTTATTACTCCAATGAAAATAACTATTTTGTTTCCTATAGGGGGCGTGCCCCACAACTATCTGAGTTTCCGCTATATATTGCACCGAGAATAGTGAGTTCGGAATACTGGCGTGAATTTAGCGATGAGCATCATAAGACTTGTCCAGGTTGTCAAGAAATCGCAGATGTCGTGTCAGGGGTAAAAAGCGGAAGAAATCAAGCACAGTGGAAAATGATTACCATGCTGCATTATATATACACTATGTTTGAGATAGATGCATAACATAAAAGTGGCTCAGTCAGGGCATTCACCCTGACTGAGCCACTTTTATTTTGTATACAATAGACTGGGGTCTATGTTAGATGAGAAAAAACTTTGAATGTCGATTGGAAGGATTTCATCAAAATGTTCTGTGATAAAAGCCCACTGGTTTTCATACTTATGCCTCAATAACTGCCGATATTGTTTCCAGATTGGTGTAGTCTCCGCTATTTCTAAAAGATGATCCTTTTTTTCGGCTCTTGTTCGAAAGTCTTTCTCTTTTAGCAATCTGAGCAAATAACTCATGTCACTGCTGGATAAACTATTGATACAAAATGTAATGTCACAAATATTCTTCTGCGCCCTTTTGGCATAAGAAAAAACAAATTCATTATCTTTATTGACTCTGTAAGATATTATTCCGCAGGAATCTGGAATATGAGGCCGAACATTTTCAGCGCGCGTATGCGGAACTATAACATAAACCTTCTCAAAAGTTTTCAAATAGTCCTGCATCTGGGTTTCCAATCTATCAAATGTATCGTATTCTGTTTTGATTTCATAAGCATATGAGCTGCCGTTAATTCTACAAATATCAACTCTACTGTCTCCGATGGACATTTCGAAGGCAACTATATGATCCATTCTACTCTTTAATTGTTTGATAAAGAAATACTTAATAACCCTTTCGCAATGGTAGAAAGTGAAGATTAAGTCATTGACAACACTATTCGATAAACAACTTTTTCGTAATAGTTCAATCTCACTATGAGTTGTTTTACTAAATACATACTCCAGTTTTGACCAACGCACATCCTCAGGATCGTAAATATTATAATCCTTGTTTATTACCTTGCACATTTGAATGATCTCTCCGGTAGAGTATTCATTCAAAATTGAACATAGATACTGATTCAAGTTGCTTCCTCCTCCCTTACACTTTATCCCAGCTTATTTTTAGACCAATTACTGATGCAATTTCTAAAACTTCTGAAAACTTAATGGTCCCGCGTGTCAATTTATTTGAGATATTTTGCACTGTGGTTTGTTCGTCTGGCTTTCTTTGTAGATTCATTCGATTTACAACCTCGGTAAGTGTAAGGCCGTTCTGAGCTATAATCGCTTTAATCTCATTATGGACTTGATTATGAGTCACGCTACCACCTTCTACACTATTATAAATAATTTTATTTATTATAGTGTAAATATGAGCTAATGTCAAGATTAGAATATAGACTAATGATTGCGTGAATTAGGTGAGAAAGCCCACCAGTCGAAAGATCGGTGGGCTTTGCTGCATCTAGTACGTTAATCCATTAGCCGATGTTCTGGCGTGCCTTGGAGATACCCCTCCAAATCTCCGCCCAGCACCAGCTGGGCATACTCCAGTGGCTTATTGTAGATCAGCCAATCCAGTTCTGAGCGCTGGTACATCGTATCGGCGACTTCGTTTTCCACAGCAATGGCACATGGTATCGGCAAGAGAATTATGTCGCGCTATGTATATCATTTCTTTGGAATTATGTCACAAACAGATTGATAATTACAAGGAATTATGTTACAATAGCGGCACACGAACTGGATTGAGGTGGTTAGTTTGCTGCGGCGAAAGGCCTATCAAAAGCTTCTGGATTGGAAAAAGGATCGCAATCACAAAGCGCTTTGCGTTTTTGGCGCAAGACAGATTGGCAAGACAACGCTGATTCGGAAATTTGGAAAAGAGAACTACAGAAACTTTGTAGAGATCAATTTTGTTTCCGACACGGATGCTGCCGGCATTTTTGCGGGCGACCTGGATGTCAACACCATCATCACAAATCTGACTGCCTATACCCGACAGCCTATGGAGCCCGGGGAAACACTGATTTTCTTTGACGAAGTCCAGGAATGCCCCAATGTGCGGACAGCCATCAAGTTCCTTGTAGAGGACGGACGATTTGACTATATCGAATCTGGCTCCCTGCTGGGGACGAAGTACAAAACCGTCAAATCCCTTCCCGTGGGCTTTGAAGAAATCTACCGTATGTATCCCATAGACTTCGAGGAATTCCTGTGGGCAAACGGCGTTCAGGAAGCGACCATTCAATACCTGAAAACCTGTATGGATACCAAAGCGACCGTTCTGCCTGCGGTGCACGAAACCATGACAAAGCTGTTTTACAGCTATATCGTGGTGGGCGGTATGCCGGATGTGGTTCAGACCTATGTGGATACCCACGATATTGGAAAAGTCATCGGGGTGCAGACATCGCTGTTGGAGTTGTACAGGCAGGACATTTCCCGGTATGCGGAGGGAAATGAAAAAATCAAGATTCAGGCGATCTTCGACGCGATTCCGTCTCAGTTGAATGACAAGAACCGGCGCTTTATGGTGAACTCCCTTGCGCCTACCGCCCGGCTCGCCAGGTATGAGGACAGCTTCCAGTGGCTCAGTGACGCAGGGGTGGCATTGCCATGCTACAATGTTACTGAGCCTCAAACACCGCTGAAGCTGAACGAAAAACACAACCTTTTTAAGCTCTTCCTGAACGATGTGGGACTGCTCTGTGCCGCCTGCATGGAAAATGTGCAATTTGATTTGCTTAGTGGAAATCTGGATGTGAATCTGGGCAGCATCCTGGAAAACATTGTAGCACAGCAGTTGAAGGCAAACGGCTATGATCTGTTCTATTTCGACGCCAAAAAGTATGGAGAGGTGGATTTCGTAGTCTCCGGAGGCGTTCACACCCGCCTGATCGAAGTAAAATCCGGAAATGACTACAAAAAGCACAGCGCACTGGACAAAATCCGTGCAGTTAGTGAATGGTCATTCCGGGACAGTATTGTTCTGTGTAAAGGGAATCTGGAGCTTGCCGATGATGTGCTCTATCTTCCCTGGTATATGATGATCTTCGTCTGCCCCGATGCCCCGCCCCAGGGTCTCATCTATGAGGTGGATTTGTCGGCACTGAATGGCCTTTAATTTGCAAAATGTGAGCGAGACTATCAGAGCAACCAGTGAATACGTATAGAGGAGAGAACATGGGGCGTCTATCAACCAAGGAAAACAAAACGTTATTCCAGCTTACGCAGACAACCTGGTTGCTACATGATACCGATATGGGATGCCATAATCCACGAGGAAGCACTTCTTGCGCAGAGGGACTACAAAAACGCGGAATGGATGTAGCCTGTGAGGCATGCAACTACACATGAACGAAGATGCAAACGTGGTAGGATAATAGCAAACCGAAGATACACCCCGAATACGAGTAAAAATGATAGAGAGGAACAAATATGGATATTCAACGGGCTAAAGAGTTACTCGCCGTTCTGTCGGGCGGAGTGAATCCTCTTACCGGCGAGGTTCTGCCGGAGGACGACAGCTGCAATCAGGTGGAGATTGTCCGGGCATTGAATACGGTTCTGCGGTATTTGGACAATCAGCCTAAAAAGTCAACCAAGCCATCACCCGATAACGCCGGAAAGCCCTGGACTGCGGAAGATGAAAAGGCTCTTTCCCGTATGTCCGATCAAGGCTGCACGGAAAAGGAGATTTGCAGCTACTTCAAGCGTTCGCCCGGAGCAATTGCGGCGAGACTTGTGAAGGTGGGTAAGATCAGCGAGCGAGATCAATTCAGAAGAAGCTAATGCCGCTCGTTGCCGACAAGACAGAAATAATGGTATAAATCATTCTGCCAGACTGTTGCAAGCAGCTCCCAGACGACCCGCACGTCTTATGTACCAAAAATATCCCATCACTTATGGCATTTATATACCGTAAGCGATGGGATTTTCAATTTTGGAGCAATCTCAATCTTACGCAATTATTGATTTGCTATTACTCATAACTGGTTATTTGCTTTTTCGATGACTTCCAAGCAGAACACATTGATCACATCCACATCCGGGAAGCAGAAGCGGATCTCGCCGTTGCTGGAAGTGGGCGGTGTACCGCCGTAACGGAGGATGTCAATGTACGGGAAAGCCACATGCATGGCCATGGGACAAAGCTTGCCACGGTCGGTATCGTAGTCGAAGATATCTCCGATCTTATGACCACGGTGGCATCCACACTTGCCGAGCCTGTCAACCAGGGTTATCTTGATTTTGGGTTTGCTCATGGTATCACTCCATAAATGTGATAGTTGCAACATAGCTTTCTTTGGTGTACAATAAGCGTAAGGAGGCGATGGATATGAAAGACATTCTGCTGCAGGTCAACTCTCCATTGTTCGATGGTGTGAATCTCGAAGACCGTAAAACCATGCTGGGCTGCATCGGATATCACATTGGCACTTTCAAGAAAGGTGACATTGTCGCCTTCGAAGAAGAAAACATCAAGCATATCGGTATTATCATTTCCGGTGCCGTGGATATGGTCAAGGAAGATCTTTGGGGCAACAAGACCATGCTAGTGCGGATGCGCAAGGACGAATTGTTCGGTGAGACCTTCGCCTGCGGAAGTGACAACTTATCCGTCGTGACTTTCCTGGTTTCCGAGGACGCACAAATTCTCTTTATGCCCTTCGACCGGGTGATGCACAGCTGCACTATGGCCTGCGTGTTCCACCATCGGCTCATTGAAAACATGGTTGCAATCATTGCCAACAAGAACCGGGATCTGATGCGAAAGGTGGAAGTGGTGTCCAAGCGCACCATCCGGGAAAAGCTGCTGGCATACCTTTCCATTCAGGCGCAGACACAGAATTCCCGCTACTTTGAGATCCCCCTTGGCAGAGTGGAGCTGGCGGAATACCTCTGCGTTGACCGGAGTGCTCTGACAAGAGAGCTTGTAAAAATGAAAGAGGATGGACTTATCGACTACGACAAGAACTGTTTCCGAATCCTATGATGATAGCCTCGCTGCGATAAGCAGCGGGGTTTTTCAATTCAATGCGATAATCGCTGTGCTGAATATCCACATGGAACACCTTTTTGAGGACACCTTTAATATGGAAAAATCCTGGTTGATGTGATAGTTGCAACATCAGCCGGGGTTTTCGTTTCCTATAATCGATACAGAACAACCGATACAAACCAACCAAAAAACAGGAGGAAATCATTATGGGATTCCATGTCAATGAATCGCAATTCGACGCATGGCTCACCGAACAGCAGAAAACCTATGACATTTATGCCCCCAAGTGCTTTGCTGGAGGCAACACCTTCTCCGATGTAGACTGCATCCGCTACGGAAAGGTAAACAGCATTTCCGAAATCGTCTTTGATCAAAAGTCGGAATACTCCTTCAAGGAGGTTCTGACCCCCATTTCCCAGACCCTGTTCTTCTTTACGGAAGACCAGTGCAAGGAAGCCGATCCCCCGAAGAAGGGTGCCATCATTTTCCTGCGCAGCTGTGATCTTCACGCACTGAAGCGGCTGGACGATATGTATTTGCATAACGGCCCCGCCGACTATTACTACAAGCGCATTCGGGATAACATCAAGATCGTACTGATTGGCTGCAAGCATTCCTTTGAAAGTTGCTTCTGTGTCAGCATGGGCACCAACATTTCCGAAAACTATGATATGAGCATCAATGTGGCAGATGGTGTTTACGAGTTGAACTGCAAGGATGTTACCTGGAATCAGTTCTTTTTGGATTTGGGCGCATCCCGGCATCTGGTGGTGCCGGATCAGGTGCATGAGAACAAAACCGTGGTGAAGATTCCGGTGAATCTCACCGCAGATGTGGCTCGTTCCTCTATGTGGGAGCAGTATAACAAGCGGTGCATCAACTGTGGCCGGTGCAATTTTGTCTGCCCCACCTGCACCTGCTTTACCATGCAAGATCTTTACTACACGGAGAATGCCAAGGTTGGTGCCAAGGTTGGCGAACGGCGCAGGGTCTGGGCATCCTGCATGGTGGACGGTTTCACCGATGTGGCAGGCGGCGGTAGCTACCGAAAGAAAAACGGAGAGCGGATGCGGTTCAAGGTGCTGCACAAGGTTCTGGACTACAAGCAGAGAAACGGATATCACATGTGCGTTGGCTGCGGTAGATGCGACGATATCTGCCCGGAGTACATTTCTTTCTCCCACTGTGTCAACAAACTGGAAGATGCCATGAAGGAGGTAACCAAGTAATGGTACAAAACGACTATATTCCTTTTTCTTCCGAGATTTTGGAAGTCATCAAGCACACGGACATTGAGTACACCTTCCGCATGGCTTTCCGGGGAGCGGTAAAGCCGGGGCAGTTCTTTGAGGTATCCATCCCGAAATACGGCGAGGCTCCTATCTCCGTTAGCGGCATCGGTGACGGATTTGTAGATCTGACCATCCGCCGGGTGGGAAAGGTGACCAATGAGGTTTTCGAGCATGATGCGTGGCCCCTATGGCAACGGCTTCGATGTGGAGAACTACAAGGGCATGGAACTGGTCATCATCGCAGGCGGTACCGGTGTTTCACCCGTTCGGGGTGTGATCTCCTACTTTGCCGAGCACGAAACCGAGCGCAAGGACATGACCCTGATCGCCGGTTTCAAGTCTGTGAAGGACATTCTGTTCAAGGCGGATTTTGAGCAGTGGGGTCAGAAGATGAATGTGATCCTGACACTGGACAGCGGCGAAGAAACCGCCGAACACAAGGTTGGCCTTGTCACCAAGTACATCCCCGATCTGAAGCTCCAGGATGTGAGCAAGGCTGTTGCCATCGTGGTCGGCCCACCTGCTATGATGCGTTTTTCCGTGAAGGGACTGCTGGAGCGTGGCTTCCAAGAAGAGAACATCTGGATTTCCCATGAGCGGAAAATGTGCTGTGGCCTGGGCAAGTGCGGACATTGCAAGGTGAACGACACCTATATTTGTCTGGACGGCCCGGTGTTCAATTACACCAAGGGCAAGACGCTGATCGACTAAGGAGGGATACTATGGATACCAATACTGCGAAATTAAAGAAAAATGCCTTCCGTGTCACCAAGGAAAGAGGACTTACCGCATCCCGTGTCCGTGTTCCCGGTGGACACCTGGAAGCAAAATATCTGGGCGTACTGCAAAATATCGCTGAAACCTATGGCAACGGCACCGTTCACATCACCAGCCGCCAGGGTTTTGAGATCCCCGGCATCCCCTTTGATAAAATGGATGAAGTCAATGCCGCTTTGCAGAGTATCATCGAGGGTTTGGAGATCAACCAGGAGGCAGAAAACGAGGGTTATCCTGCCGCAGGCACAAGAAATATCACCGCCTGCATCGGTAACCGGGTATGTCCCTACGCTTGCTATGATACCACCGCCTTTGCCAAACGGATCGAGAAGGCAGTGTTTCCCAATGACCTGCATTTCAAAATTGCCCTCACCGGCTGCCCCAACGACTGCGGCAAGGTCCGGATGCACGACGTTGGCATCATGGGTATGACCGAACCCCAGCTTGACCCCAACCGCTGCGTCAGCTGCGGTGCCTGCGTCAAGAAGTGTGAAAAAAAGTCCGTAGGCGCACTGACCATGCAGAACTACCGTCCCATCCGGGATGCTCAAAAGTGCATCGGCTGCGGCGAGTGTGTCATCAACTGCCCCAACCGGGCCTGGACTCGTAGCGAACAGAAGTATTACCGGCTCACGCTCCTGGGCAGAACCGGTAAGAAAAATCCCCGGATGGGCGAGGACTTCATCAAGTGGGCAGACGAGGAAAGCATCATTAAGATCATTCTGAACACCTACGACTATGTAAAGGAGTACATCGATCCCAATGCTCCCGGCGGCAAGGAACATATCGGCTACATCGTTGACCGCACCGGCTTCGAGGAGTTCAAACGCTGGGCATTGAAAGATGTAAACCTGCCCGAAAAGGCAGAGGTCATGTCTCCCTTGTACTGGAAGGGTATCAAATACTGAGGAGAAAGTGCTATGCTGGAAGGATGCCAGGGAAAACCCCGGACACCGACGATTATTGAAAAGGTCTGCCCACAATGTGGGGCGGAGATTGAGATGTTCTCCATTGATACGCAAATGGCTTGTGAAAAATGCGGATTCATTGCCTACAACGATACCTTAAGCTGTGTGCAGTGGTGCCAGTATGCCAGAAAATGCGTGGGCGATGAAATGTATGAAGTCATGATGAAGATTGCTACAGAGCAAAAGGCAAGAAAATAATGATGGCCGGTAATGGGAGAAATCCTGTTGCCGGCTATTCGCATGTGACTTTTGCAACATCATTTCACTCTGTTGACTGGTATCATTACGATAGAAAACTGCGAACGGAGGTATTACCATGATCCGAAGAATCATTACCATCGATGAAGAAAAATGCAACGGCTGCGGTCTGTGCGCCGATGCCTGCCACGAAGGTGCCATTGGCATTGTAGCTGGCAAGGCGAAGCTGCTCCGTGAGGACTACTGTGATGGTCTGGGAGATTGCCTGCCTGCTTGCCCCATGAATGCTATTTCCTTTGAAGAGCGGGAGGCACCCGCCTACAACGAAGCCGCTGTGCTGGCTGCGAAGAAAGCCAAGGAAGCACCGCTGCCTTGCGGTTGTCCCGGCTCTGCCTGCCAGACAATCCAGCACTCTGCTCCCGCCGGGGATGTGTATGTTCCCAGTGAACTGACCAACTTCCCAGTGCAGATCAAGCTGCTGCCGCCCAATGCCCCCTATTTCGATGGCGCAGATCTGCTGATCGCTGCGGATTGCACTGCCTATTCCTACGGCAATTTTCACCACGATTTCATGCAGGATAAGGTGACGCTGATCGGCTGCCCAAAGTTGGATGCTGTGGACTATGCGGAGAAGCTGACTGAAGTTTTCAAGCACAACGATATCCGCTCCATCACCGTCACCCGGATGACCGTGCCTTGCTGCGGCGGCCTCAGCTATGCAGTCAAAACCGCCATCGAAAACAGCGGTAAGGACATTCCGCTTCACATCGTAACCATTTCCCCGGACGGGAAGATTATCAGATAAAGGAGACTTGACTATGTTTTGTTTTCAATGTGAACAGACCGCCGGCTGCAAAGCCTGTGCGGGTAATGTAGGTGTCTGTGGCAAGAAAGCAGATACCGCAGAACTTCAAGATAAGCTGACTGGAGCGCTGATCGGTTTGGCCCGTGCTACTGAGGGCAACGAGCATGTTGTCAGCGATTCCACCGCCACCGTGGTCGTGGAGGGCCTGTTTGCCACTCTGACCAATGTGAATTTTGATAATGACGCCATCCTGGCCATTATGGACCGGGTGGAGCTGGAAAAGCAGAAGCTGGTTCCCGAATGCTACAAGTGCGCTTCCGCTTGCGGCAGAAACAACGACTATGATATGAGCAAGCTATGGAACGCGAACGAGGATATCCGATCCCTCAAGTCTTTGATCCTGTTCGGCATCCGTGGCGTTGCCGCTTATGCCTATCACGCAGCGGTGCTGGGCTACAAGGACGAGTCCATCCACAGATTCCTGTACAAAGCCCTGTTTGCCATCGGCATGGACGACTGGGGTATGGATGAACTGCTGCCCATTGTTCTGGAAGTGGGCGAAGTGAACCTCAAGTGCATGGCTATGCTGGACAAGGCCAACACGGAAACCTTCGGCCATCCTGAACCCACCACCGTCAGCCTGACCGTGGAGAAAGGCCCCTTCATCGTCATTACCGGTCACGACCTGTATGATCTGAAACTGCTGTTGGAGCAGACGGAGGGCAAGGGCATCAACATCTACACCCACGGCGAGATGCTGCCTGCCCACGCCTATCCCGAACTGAAGAAGTATCCCCATCTGAAGGGCAACTTCGGCACCGCATGGCAGAATCAGCAGAAGGAATTTGCCGCTCTGCCCGCGCCAGTCCTGTTCACCACCAACTGCCTGATGCCCCCAAAGGCCAGCTACGCTGACCGGGTGTTCACCACCGAGGTGGTTGGCTATCCCGGTATGCAGCACATTGGTGCTGACAAGGACTTTACCCCGATCATCGAAAAGGCTTTGGAGCTGGGTGGCTTCGATAAGGACACCACCTTCCCCGGTATCAATGGTGGAGAAACCGTTATGACCGGCTTTGCCAGAAACACGGTTATGAGCGTTGCCGGAACCGTGATCAATGCTGTCAAGTCCGGTACTATCAAGCACTTCTTCCTGGTGGCAGGCTGCGATGGCGCAAGACCCGGCAGAAATTACTATACCGAGTTCGTCAAACAGACCCCCAAGGATACTGTGGTGCTGACCCTGGCCTGCGGCAAGTACCGCTTTAATGACCTGGATCTGGGAACCATCGGCGGTCTGCCCCGTCTGCTGGATATCGGCCAGTGCAACGATGCCTACTCCGCCATTCAGATTGCTGTGGCTCTGGCAGAAGCCTTCGGCTGCGGGGTCAACGATCTGCCTCTGTCCATGGTACTTAGCTGGTACGAGCAGAAAGCCGTCTGTATCCTGCTGACCCTGCTGCATTTGGGCATCAAGAATATCCGTCTTGGCCCCACACTACCTGCTTTCGTTTCTCCCAATGTGCTGAACTTCCTAGTTGAGAAGTTTAATATTGCCCCCATCACTACTCCGGAAGAAGATCTGAAGGCTATTCTCGGTGAGTAATTTACCCATACAGCCAAAAATGCGTCCCAGGTGACTGGGACGCTTTTGGCTACTCATATCGATTGGGACAATAGTGGATCAGAAGATCAATATCTCCGGCAGTTTTGAACTCACAGTCTACACCATAGTTTCCGGCAGCAAACCATGGGTGTGCGTTTAATAGTGGCTGAATTGTCCGATCCTCAAAGCTGATAACAGCATACTCAGCCGGGGGCTGGTCAGTAAACCACAGGTCATTTATGGACTTGAGGCAGGTCTGGCAGAGTTTGCTCTGGATCATTTCCCGGTCAATGTCATACTGCACTCCGGTTATCTGAACACTTGCATAGGCATTGTCCGGGAAGCAATAGGCATGGGCATAGCGGTCTGCTTCCTTATCGCTCAGTCCTACGCTGGACATATAGTCAGCTGGTTCTTCGATCAGATTTCCGTAATCGTTATAGCGGTTGATCTCCAGATACAGCAGTTCAAATGTATTCAGATTGACAATGCCCACATTATCCTCGCCCCAATATGAGTAGCCATTATTCGTACCGCATACAAAGCATTCTTCTTGCGTGATATTAGACACATAATCAATGTGTTCATATTCCTTTGGTGTCTGCTCCTGGGCAGCACTGATCCTCGCTACAATAGTAATCACAATAAGCATAGCAAGCGCACCCGCGAGTGCCGATAAGATACACTTTTTCACTCCAAATCCTCCTCGTATAATAAGTTTCAAGTTAATATTTTCAGATATCAGCAGGCTTTGGGATGCCCGTGATACAATAGCTGTAGGACAGCAGGGTCAAGTTCTA
>CASFFN010000028.1 GCA_949293985.1 uncultured Eubacteriales bacterium
ACCGGGGAATACTTTGTGTATTTCCGGTTTTTCATTCTGCATGGATGGCGAAAAAGATAAGCTTTCCAGCCGAAGGCGATTTATTCAGAGTTTCCTTAGGTTTCGTCCAGATATTGCCGCACCGCAGCCCGGGCCTCCTCCACAAATTGAGAGAACTCCGTGTTCCCCAGGACATAGGGGGTATCCGGGTCGGCTTCCAGCCGGGTCAGGAACTTCTGGATGTCAAAGCCTTCCTCCAGCAGCTCCTCCGGCACCTGGGCATTGTGCTCCTCCAAAAAGGCCAGACAGGCCTCCGGGGACATCTGGGACAGGGGCTCCTTTCCGGAGCGGCTCATCCACAGGCCAACCGCCACAAGAACCACTGCCAGAAGCAAAAGAATCCGTTTCATATCTCGGGCCTCCTTTCCGGTGTCAGGGGTTTTCTGCACCTTTAGGATACCGGATTTTCCCGGTATTTGCAAGGAATTTTTACAGTTGATCCAGATTCAGGGAGAAGGCTCCCAGGCAGTTTTCCATGAACCAGGAAAGCTCCGGGCTGTCCAGCTCTTCCAGCGCCTTTAGGGTCTGGCGGGCGGCGGAGTCGAACTCCGTGTTCCCCGCTTTCTGCTCCTCCACACATTTGATGTAGGCCGACAGCTTGTCCGCCGCCTTCACAATGGGAAGCACATCCTCGTCCTCCTCCAGCACGTAGCTTTCGTAGCAATGCCGGAGCTTTGGCGGCAGCTTGTCCAGCAGCTGCTCTCCGGCGATTTTCTCCACCTGCTTGTAGGCGGTTTTGATGGAGGGGTTATAGTACTTGATGGGGGTGGGCAGGTCTCCCGTGAGAATCTCGGAGGCGTCGTGGTACAGCGCCGCCACGGCGCATTTTTCCGGGTCCGGGCCGGGTAGCCCCAGAATCTCCCGGCGGATGAGCCCCAAAGCATGGGCCAGCACCGCTACCTGGTGGGAGTGCTCCTGGATATTCTCGGAAAAGGTGTTGCGCATGAGACCCCACCGGGTGATGTAGCGCATCCGCCCCAGCAGGGCGTAAAATTCATTGGCCATAGTATTCCTCTTTCATGGTTTCCAGCATCCGGGGCAAATCCTCCGGGCTGTGGCAGAAGTGGGTGGCTCCGGCGGCTCGGAGGCAGTCCAGATCCCGGAAGCCCCAGGTAACGCTGAGGCAGGGCACCCCGGCATTTTTTGCCGTTTCCACATCCACCTGGCTGTCCCCGATGTAAATGCAGCCTTTCACCCCCAGGGCTTCCATGGTCTTATGCACCATGGCGGCGTTGGGCTTTCGGGGGCAGTCGGGAGCCTCCCCCCGGGCGTAGAGGTTGGGGAAATAGACCTTCCCCAGAATCTTCACCGCCTCGTCCGGCTTGTTGGACACCACCGCCAGGGGGTACTTCCGCCCCAATTCCTCCAAAGCCTGAGAAATCCCCGGGTAAGGCTTTGTTTTCACCTGGGTGTGGGCGGCGTAATAGGTGCGAAAGGTAGATAGCACCGGCTCCGGGTCAGCACCTTTCGGCACCGCCCGCTCCATGAGCTTTCCGGCCCCTTCCCCCACAAACTGCCGCACCTCCTCCAGACTTCGCTCCGGGTAGCCGAATTGGGTCAGGGCGTAGTTGACGGCGTCGTGCAAATCCTCCAGGGTGTCCAGAAGGGTGCCGTCCAAATCAAAAATCATGGCAATTTCCATGTTACAGTCCTCGATTTTTCATAATCCGAATATCCTGGCCCACAAAGGTCAGCCGCTGGAAGCTCCCCTGAAGCCGGGAGGCAATCTGGGGAGAGTAGCGGCCCGCCACCTCCTCCATGGTGAGGTTCGTGGAGATGACCATGGGCTTTCCCGCCAGCAGCCGGTCGTTGAGCAGGTTGTAAAGGGCAGCGGTGACGAAATTTCCCGGCAGCTCCGTGCCCAAATCGTCCACAATCAGCAAATCGCAGGCTTCCAGCCGGGCAACTGCCGCCGCCGTCTCCGGGGTGGGGGAGAAGCGGTTCCGCTCCAGCTTCTGGAACAGGTGACCAGAGGGTTCATAGTCCACGGAAAACCCCTGTTCCGTGGCGCTGGTGGCGATACAGGCGGACAGGAAGGTTTTGCCCAGCCCGGTGCCGCCTACAAACAGGAGATTCCCCTTATCCGGGGCAAAATTCTCCCCATACCGGCGGCACACGGCGAAGTTGCCCTTCATCACCGCCCGGGGACTGACCCCCAGCTTGGGGTCCACGGCATCGGAATAGTATTCCAGGACAAAGTCCGTAAACCGCCCCTCGCCGCAGGTAAGAAGGGCCAGCTCCTTCTTCTGCTCCTGGCGGCACAGCTCTGTCAGGCAGGAACACATCCGGCTGCCCACATACCCGGAGCCGCCGCAGCTTGGGCAGATAGGCTCCTCCCGGGCGTACTCCGGGGGGAACTGGGCGAGAATCAGATCCTCCCGCTCCCGCTGCAAGCCTTGGTTTTCCTGCCGCACCTGCTCCATGGCAGCCCGGGCATCCCCGCCCTGGGTGAACACTGCCTGGGCGGCGGCGGTCATGTTCCGCCGCAGCAGCATATCGATTTCCCGCACCCGGGGGATGGCGGCGTACACCTGCTGCTGGTGCTGCCGCTGGCGGGACTCCCAGTCCGCCTTTTGGCTTTCCAGCTTTCTTCTGGCCCGGCTGATAATCTCCTGACTGTATGCCATGGCTTATCCCTCCTGCAAAACTTTCTGAATGGCCTCCAGCTCCGCCTGACCCAGCTGCCCGGTAGCGCCCTTGACAGGCTTTTTGTCCCGGGTCTGAATCTGCTCCAGGGTGAGAAGCCCCGCCTCCTGCCAGCGGCTGAGGATTTTGTTCATGTAGGCCCAGTTGAGGGCTCCGGTGTTCAGGCAGGTGCGCTCGTAGGCCAGGGCGATGGCCTCCTCCTGGAAGCCCCAGTCCAGCCACTGCTGGGCGTACCGCTCCTCCCCGGGGGTGAGGTTCCGGCCCCGGATTTGGAGGATGCCCATGAGCCGTCCCAGGCGGCTGCGGCGGTGGTTCTGGTTCTGGATGTAGGCCACCGCCTCCTCCATGGTGTCGATGCCCTGCTCCGCCCAGGCGTAGGCCTCCTTCTCGATGGTACGAA
Organism: uncultured Eubacteriales bacterium; assembly: GCA_949293985.1. GTDB lineage: Bacteria > Bacillota > Clostridia > Oscillospirales > Oscillospiraceae > Faecousia. The sequence goes on from CASFFN010000028.1 coordinate 3,086, forward strand.
GGGAGGGGTTCCGGCTGCTGCCCTTCTGCCGGGCACGCTCCTTGCAGTAGCACACCAGCAGGGAAATCACATCCCCGGAAAGGCCTAAGTACCGGACAAAGCCCAGGAGAATTTTCAGCTCCTCCGTGTTCAGGTTCCGGCCCAGCTGCCGCTGCACCTCTCCATACAGAGAGCGGAAGTCCCCGTCCTTATCCACCGCCCGTATCACATCTTCTTCCGTGTAGCGGGGGGCCTCTCCCATGGGCAGGGGCTGCCGCCGGTCATCCTGCCACAGTCCCAGCTGCCGCAGGGCAGCGGCGGCGCAGGACAGGCGGCTGCCGGTAAGGTGAAGCTGCCGGTCCGCCAGGGCCATATCGTTCCCGGCGGCAAGGTACAGGTACAGCAGGGCTGCGTCCGGGTTTGCTGCCAGGAGCAGCTTTTGCAAATGGTCGGCAGGAATGGTCAAAGTTTGATTCATAGCTGCTCCCTTCTTTCTCTCTTTTTCTCAGGTAACTTTCATTATAGCACAGGATTCCCCCTGATACAATGGCAAAATAAAACAGCTCCCAGGATTGGGAGCTGCTTAAGGTCAGGGATTTAGGGAAACTCTGAATAAAGAGGCAAGAGCTGGTAGCGAGAGATTTTTCGTCAGACAAAAGAATGGAAAACGGCGGAATACTGTATGTATTTCCCGTATCCGCTATCCAGCCGCAGACGATTTATTCAGAGTTTCCTTAGTCCAGGCTGATGAGGTCGTATTCCCGGGAGCCAAAGCCCAGGCGGGCGGCGGCTTCAATGGTGTGGACGCCGTTGCGGCTTTCAATGCGCTCAATCAGGTGATCCTTGCCGGGGTCATCGGAGGCATACACCAGATCGATGCAGGCCTGATCGATGGCGATGGGGTCACAGGAGGCCAGAATGCCAATATCCCCCATACAAGGATCCTCCGCCACGGCGCAGCAGTCGCAGTCCACGGACATATTCTTCATCACATTGATGTAGGCGATGTTGCCGTGGAAGTACTCCACCACGGAGGAGGCGGCGTCTGCCATGGCTTCCAGGAAGCTGTCATGGTCCGCCGTCCAGATTTTCTCCGGCTCTCCGGCGCCGTGGATGTAGGCCTTGCCGAAGGAGGAGGCCATGCCGATGGAAAGCTGCTTCAAAGCCCCGCCGTAGCCGCCCATGGGGTGCCCTTTGAAGTGGCTGAGCACCAGCATGGAATCATATTTGGCCGTGTCCTTGCCCAGGTAGTTTTTCTTGATCACCTTTCCCTGGGGGATGGAAAGCTCCAGGTCAGGGCCCTGGGCGTCCAGCAAATCCACCGGGAAGTATTCCACCCAGCGGTGCTTCTTCAGCGTCTCCCGGTGGCGCTCGGTGGTGTTCCGGGAGCCTTCATAGGCGGTGTTGCACTCGGCTACCCGCCCTCCCACGGCGTCGATTACCGGCTTCCAGAACTCCGGCTTGAGGAAATTCTGATTGCCCACCTCGCCCGAGTGGAGCTTGATGGCGATGTTTCCCGGCAAGTCTTTGCCCAGAGCCCGGTACAGCTCCAGCACCTTCTGCGGGGTCACTTCTTTGGAAAAATAAACCTTGGATTTCATGGCAGATTCCGCCTTTCCTGTATAGTCCCTTTTATTATATCCCCTGGGGTAAAAAAGTCAATGCCTCCCGGCAAAAGCCGGGAGGCATTAAAGGTGTGATTAGATCCTTGCCACGCCGGTGCGTCTTGCGGCGTCGGCGACGGCCTTGGCTACGGCGGGGCCTACCCGCTCGTCGAAGGCCAGGGGGATGATGTAGTCGGGGGACAGCTCCTCGTCGGAGATGAGGTTTGCCAGCGCCTCGGCGGCGGCCATCTTCATCTCCTCGTTGATGTCGGAAGCCCGGACGTCGAAGGTGCCCCGGAAAATGCCGGGGAAGGCCAGGACGTTGTTCACCTGGTTGGGGAAGTCGGAGCGGCCGGTGGAGACGACCTTGGCGCCGCCGGCCTTGGCCTCATCCGGGAAAATCTCCGGGACGGGGTTGGCGCAGGCGAACACGATGGCGTCCTTGTTCATGGTCTTGACCATCTCGGTGGTGAGGGTGCCGGGGGCGGACACGCCGATAAACACATCCGCGCCCTTGATGACATCGGACAGCTTACCGGTCTCCTTCTGGAGGTTGGTGACCTGGGCCATTTCTTCCTTCACCCAGTTCAGGTTCTCCCGTCCGGCATAGATGGCACCGGTGCGGTCGGTCATGATTACATTCTTAAAGCCGGCGCTCAGCAGCAGCTTGACGATGGAAACGGCGGCGGCGCCCGCGCCGGAGGTGACGACCTTCACATCCTCCTTCTTCTTGCCGACCACCTTCAGGGCGTTGAGAAGGCCGGCCAGGGTGACGATGGCGGTGCCGTGCTGGTCGTCATGGAAGATGGGGATGTCGCACTTTTCCTTCAGCTTCCGCTCGATTTCGAAGCACCGGGGAGCGGAGATGTCCTCCAGGTTCACGCCGCCGAAGGAGCCGGAGAGCAGGTAGATGGTGTTGACAATCTCGTCCACATCCTTGGACTTAATGCAAAGGGGGAAAGCGTCCACGTCGCCGAAGGACTTGAACAGCACGCACTTGCCCTCCATAACCGGCATACCGGCCTCGGGGCCGATGTCGCCCAGGCCCAGCACGGCGGTGCCGTCGGTGATAACGGCGCACAGGTTGTGGCGGCGGGTCAGGTCATAGGACTTGTTCACATCCTTCTGGATCTCCAGGCAGGGCTGCGCCACGCCGGGAGTGTAGGCTAAGGACAGGTCCTCCTTGGTCTTACAGGGCACCTTGCTGATAACCTCAATCTTGCCGCCCCACTCACCGTGGAGCCGCAGGGACTCTTTTGCGTAATCCATATGGCAATTCCTCCTAATAAATTGCAATGTTTGATACCGCCGATTATCATACCACATATTTTCCGGAGTTGCAAGATATAAATACAATAATATCGATAAATTTTTATGAATTCCCCTGCGGCGTGCCGCCGCAGCCGGGGTGCCCCGGTGTCAATTCCCCACGGTAGCTTTCAGCGTATCGTTCTTTCCCTGACCCGCCCGCCGGGGTGCCCCCGGTATCAATTTCGCACGGTAGCTTTCTGCTACTCGTTACTTCCCTGACCCGCCCGGTATCGGCGGCGAGTCGCCGCAGACAATTTCGCACGGTAATCTTCCGCAAATCGTTACTGCCCCTCCAGTGCCCGGTATCGTTCTATTATGCGATACCGGGCCTTTTCAATCTTTCAATCGACAGCGTGGGAAAGATACACCTCCAAACTCCGCAAGCCAAAACGGGGGCAAAAGCTGAACCCCCGCACCCGAGCCAAAGCGAAGGGTCAATCTATCGATGGTTAGGGGGGATCCTTAAGGGGAAAACACCGAACGGGAGTGAGTTGTTTTCCCCTTAAGGAAAGTACGGCCCCGCTGGCAAGCGCCCGGAGTGCCTCCGGTGTCAATTTCGCTCGGTAGCTGATGCAGGTCGTCACTTCCCTGACCCGCCCGGTATCGTTACTGCGGTGCAGAATTGAGTGTCGATAACCTCTATCAAGTACCACCCCGAAAGCAAACCGTCGGGAGAGAGCATGGGGACTGCCGCAAGGCAAAAACCGCCGTACCCGGGAAAACGCCGGGTACGGCGTGGGGAAATCATCCGGCTTTGTAGTCCGCCACCAGGGTTTCGATTTTGTCCAAGGTCTCCTGGGATACTTCCGTGTGCCCGAACCAGTGCTTGCGCCACTTATACACCGTACACGCCGCAAGAGGGAAATCCTCGTAGGCCAGGGCGGCGGTGGTGATGGTCACCTTGTCACCGGTATTGAGATTAGCCATGGATTTGCAGTCCGCGTCTTCCGTCATCAGGAAGTATCTATCCCCTTCCTCCCCGGAAAAAACGAGAATCTGCTGTCCCGTTTGGGTGCGGACAAATATGCCGGTGTCCATGCGGTATCCGGGAGGAAGGGAACATCCTCCCAGGCTGCAAAGAAGTAGCAGACATAAAAGAAAAGCCAACAGCCGTCTCATGAATTTCAACTCCTTTCCCGTCAGAAATACAGCCAAATAAACTCGGTAATCCGGCCAGTTTTACCCTCAAGTGTATACGGATAATATCTGTCGCCTACAAAATAAATCGTCCGGGGTGTGGAATAATTGCCGTCACCAATTATCAAAAGACCATCGTATGTATTGATTTCAAAATCTGTGTATCCGTATATCACGACTGCATGGAAAAGACCGCCGGGGAACGAGCCGTCGATATCTGCATAGATAGGTTTTCCTCCGTTATACAGGGCATCTTTAATTTGCGAAAAGTAGGGCGGATAATACAAATCAATACCATTCAATCCGTAGAGAGTCTGCAAAGACCTAAGTGCCACAAAAGTACTACCTGTAGGCCCCATTTGTTCTGCAACATAATCCGATGTGTAATATATTCCCGTTTGCTGGAGACCGATACTGGCTACCGCTGCGGCCCAGCAAATAGGGCCATTTTGCAGAATCATCTGAAAAGGAAGCTGGTAGGAAGATGGGTATGCGGCGGCTGCCGCGGCGGGTCCGCGCTGCGGAATGGGTTTTTCGTGGTACTGCCGGGCAAAGCTGTTAAAGGGATAGCGGGCGGACAGCGTTTCCGGGGAAATATTGCTTGCCTCCGCCGCCTTCTCCAGAGCGTTCCGGGAAGGATTGACAGCAAGTGGAGCAGCATTTGCCGGGGGAGCGGCTTCTGCTTGTGGAAAATCAGACTGGACAAGCATTACATCTTCCCCGATTTTAAGATATGTATCCTGGGAATCATAAATGACGCTGACAGCGCGGTTCGTATAATCCTCCAAAACAGGAACCAACTGGGCGGACAGTTCCCCACCCACAAGAGAGCCCTGGGAATAGGTCATATATGCCACCGTTTTCAATACACCGTCATAAAAAACCGGGATATAGATGGCTTCTGCCGGTTCCATAGCGCCCTGTTCGTAGGAATATACCGCCATGGGGTCGCCAAAAGCAATCAGCGAGGCATCCAGATTGTAAAAATCCGAATCCTGACGCTGGGTTTCCAAATCAATCATCTCATACAAGTGGACATAAAGGTTGTCTTGGGATAAATATTTTTCGGGCGTGTCTGCCATGGCAATGGGCGCGCTGATAAACAGCATGGCACACAGAAGTATGGCAGAAAGAATCCGCTTCGTACATTTTTTCATAGAAAATACCTCCATATTTTCTTCTGAATCCACAGCGGCGGCCCGCCTGCTTATGAAATGTTTTCCCGCGACCTCACCTCTCCTTCACAAAACGCAAACCCAAAAGTCTCGATTCGTCCGATAAAGAAACCCTTTCTCAAGATTCTTATATCACGGAAAAGCGGGGAAGTCAATGGAAAAACCATGGATTTCGGAACTTTTGGCGTTCTGACGAAGAGGCGCCTCGGAAAGCCCGGAAAGGCAATCGGAAAGACGGTATACACCGACTCTACGGGACACCCTATGCCAAATTCCGGCGCTGTCTGCCGGTGGCGCAACCCATAGCAATACCCCCGATACCGTGCAAACGGTATCGGGGGGCGTTACGGTTATTCCTTGATGAGCAGCTCCGCGATTTGGATGGCGTTGGTGGCGGCGCCTTTTCTTACCTGGTCGCCGCAGCACCACAAGGTGATGCCGTTGGGGTCGGTGAGGTCGGGGCGAATCCGGCCTACGAACACCGTGTCCTGATGGGAGGTGTCCAGGGGCATGGGGTAGACCTTGTTGGCCAGGTCGTCCATCAGCTTACAGCCGGGGGCGGCGGCGATGGCCTCCCGAGCCTGCTCCACAGTCACGGGATTGTCAAAGTGGCAGGTGACGGAGATGGAGTGGCTGCGAACCACCGGCACCCGGACACAGGTGCAGGTCACCAGCAGCTCCGGCAGGTGCATAATCTTCCGGCCCTCGTTCTGCATCTTCATTTCCTCGCTGGTGTAGCCCAGGGTCTGCTCCCCGCCGATCTGGGGAATCAGGTTGTAGGCAATCTGGTAGGGGAACACCTTGGGTTCCACCTTCTCCCCCTTGGAAAGAGCCTCCACTTCCTGCTGCAGCTCAATGGGGCCGCCGGCACCGGCACCGGACACCGCCTGATAGGTGGAGGCGTTCATGGTGCGGATAGGGCCGAACTGATTCAGGGCGTTCACAGCCGTGAGAGTAATGATGGTGGAGCAGTTGGGGTTGGAGATGATGCCCTTGTGCTTCTTCACATCCTCCGGGTTCACCTCCGGCACCACCAGGGGCACATCGGGGTCCATACGGAAGGCGGAGGAGTTATCCACAAACACGGCGCCTGCCTTCACGATTGCCGGAGCCAGAGCCTGGGCCACGTCGTTTTCCGCAGCGCCCAGGACGATGTCCACGCCCTCAAAAGCATTTTCGTTGGCTTCCCGGATGGTGATTTCCTCACCCCGGAATTTTACGGTCTTGCCGGCGCTTCTGGCGCTGGCCAGGGGGATGAGCTTTCCCACCGGGAAGTTCCGCTCCTGCAAAACATTCAGCATTTCCTGTCCCACGGCGCCGGTGACGCCCAGGACGGCAACGGTATATTCTTTCATAGTAAAATCCTCCTTACTTCACGAAGCTGTTGTAAAGCACCCGGATGGCTTCCGCAAAGTCCCGGTTATCCACGCCGAAGATGATGTTCAGCTCGTCGGGGCCCTGGTTGATGGTGCGGATGTTGATGCCCGCCTTACCCAAGGCGGCAAAGAGCTTGCCGGATACGCCGGGGCGGGAGGCCATTTGCCGTCCCACAGCGGCTACCACCGCAATCTGGTCGTGGACTTGCAGGCTGTCCGGCTGGAGTTCCTGCTGAATCTCTCCCAAAATGGCGTAGAGGCTGGAGGCCACCGCCTCGGTGGACACCACCACGGACACATTGTCGATGCCGTTGGGGGCGTAGTCCACGGAGATATTATGCCGCTCCAGCACGGAGAGCATCCGCCGCAGCACCCCCACCTCGTTGCTCATGCCCCGCTTGGACATGGAGATGATGGTAAAGTCCTTCTTGCCGGTGATTCCGGTGATGAACCGGTCCGGGTCTGCGGGGGTGTCGAAGGATTCCTTGATCATGGTGCCGGGGTGCTGGGGGTCGTTGGTGTTGCGGATGTTCAGAGGGATGTTCTTCTCCCGCACCGGGAAGATGGTGCCCTCGTGGAGCACCTGGGCGCCGGAGTAGCTCAGCTCCCGCAGCTCGTCGTAGGTGACCTCGGGGATGGGCAGAGGATTGTCAACAATCCGGGGGTCTGCCATAAGGATACCGGACACATCCGTCCAGTTTTCATACACATCCGCATCCAGCGCCGCCGCTGCCAGAGCGCCGGTGATGTCGCTGCCCCCCCGGGAGAAGGTGCGGATATGGCCGTCGGACATAAGGCCGTAGAAGCCGGGGGTCACCACGCCCTTGCCGGTAGCCAAAGACCGGAGGGCATTGTAGGATGTCTCCTGATCCACGGTGCCGTCCATATGGAACTTCACCCAGTCCACAGCGTCGATAAACTGGAAGTCCAGATAGGCGGCCATGAGCTTGGCGGAGAAATACTCGCCCCGGCTCACCAGGGCGTCCTGGGAGATGGACTTCTCATCCAGCCGCTGCTTCAGGGCGGCAAAATCCCGCTCCAAATCCAGCTTTACTCCCAGCTCATCCCGGATTTCCAGGTACCGGGAGCGAATCATATCGAAGATGGAATCGCAGTTCACCCCGTACTGCACATGGGCGTAGCACAGGTATAATAAATCCGTGATTTTGTGGTCGTTTTTATTCCGTTTACCGGCAGCAGAGACCACCACCACCCGCCGCTCCGGGTCGGACAGGATAATGTCCCGTACCTTCCGGTACTGCCCGGCGTCGGCCATGGAGGAGCCGCCGAATTTCGTTACTTTCAGCATTTTCTTCCTTCCTTCCGAGAGGGGTTATTCCTGGGGAAACTCTGATGAAATCGGCAAGAGCTGACAGGAAGCGTTTTTCCTCAGACAAAAGAATGGAAAACAGGGGAATACTTCTTGTATTTCCTGTTTTTCATTCTGCATGGATGGGGAAAAAGATAAGCTTTCCAGCCGCAGACGATTTATTCAGAGGTTCCCTGTGGCAGAGCCGCCAGGAAGGCCCGGGGATGGGTCTTGTGCCAGTCGTGCATCCGGGAAACCGCCACGGGAGCGGTAACCACGCCTTCACCCCAATGCTCCTGGGTGACGGATTCCAAAAATTCGTCCGTTTCGCCCCGGACATAGAACCGAAGCGGCTCCTGATTGACGGCCTGCACCGCCGGCCCATAGGGCACATAGAAGGGCTTGCCGGAGCGTACATCCATACAGTCCTGCAATACATTGTATGCGGTGGGGTAGCGCCCGGCGCCCTGGCCGTAGAAGCTCATCCGCTCCGAGGCGGAGCCGATGAAGGTGATGAGATTATAGTTGGAGGGCACCGCCGCCTCCAAAGACCCCTGGGGATACAAGGCGGGCTGGACATAGGCGCTGATGCCGCTCTCCGTCCGCCGGGCGCAGGACACCAGCTTGCACACAAGACCGTGGGCCCGGAAAGCCGCCACATCCTGAGGGCCGATCTGGGATATGCCGGAAACCGGCACTGTGTCCTTGTCCAGGGTGATGCCAAAGGCCACATTGGAAGACAGCAGAAGCTTGTGCCAGGTATCGATGCCCTCCACATCCGTGGCGGGCTTGGCCTCCGCATAGCCCAGCCCCTGGGCCTGCTTCAAAGCCTCGTCATAGGAAAGCCCGCCGCGGTGCATGGCGTCGAGAATATAGTTGCAGGTGCCGTTCATAATGCCGCCGACCTGGACAATGGTCTGGCTCCGCCGGGAGCGCTCCAGCTCCGACAGCCAGCCGATGCCGCCGCCCACCGCCGCGGTGCAGCGGAAGCTCAGCTTTTTCTCCTGGGCCAGGGGCACCAGCACATCATAGAAAGTGGCCACCAGCGCCTTGTTGGAGGTGACGATGTTTTTGCCTGCCTCCATGGCGGCTTTTACAAACTCGAAAGCCGGGTGCAGGCCGCCCATGGCCTCCACCACCGTGTCGATGGAAGGGTCTGTAAGGACATCCTGAAAATCCCGGGTTACCTGGGCGTCCGGCAGGGTGATGTCCTCCAGACATACCACCTTTGCCACCTGCATATCCTGGCGCATTCGAGCCAGCTCATACACGCCTTTGCCTACTACGCCAAAACCAAGCAGTCCGATTTTCATATTCCGTAATCCTCCCTTGTTGGTGCCCCTTGGAAAAACAAAAGTTCTTCTGCAGAAAACACTTGCCTTTTTACCGGAAACAGTATATCATATACCTACGCAAATTGCAATAGTGGCAAAAAAACAAGTATATTCCGGGGAAAGCCCGGTTTTTGTGCATACGGCCGGAAAAATACCCTGCTTTTCAAGGAGGATTGTTATGTTCTGTCATTCCACGAGAGATAAAAACCGCCGTGCCGGCTGCGCCCAGGCGGTGCTGGAGGGACTGGCGCCGGACGGCGGGCTTTACGTGCCGGAGAAAATTCCCCAGGTGGACGCCAAGGCATGGGTGAATCTCCCCTTTCTGCCCCTGGCGGCTCAGGTGATTTCTTCTGTCCTGCCGGAAATCTCCCCTATGGAAGAGCTGGTGGACAAGGCCTATACCGGGAAATTTTCCGGTCCGGAGGTGACCCCCACCGTGCAGGCCGGGCCTTTTACGGTGCTGGAGCTGTTCCACGGCCCCACCGGCGCTTTTAAGGATGTGGCCCTTTGTATGCTGCCCCAGCTGCTCACCGCCGCCAAAAGCCAGAATGGAATGGAAGAGGACATTCTCATTCTCACCGCCACCTCGGGGGATACGGGCAAGGCGGCGCTGGAGGGCTTCCGGGATGTGCCTGGGGTGAAAATCTGCGTGTTTTACCCCCAGGGGGGCGTTTCCCCGGTGCAGGAGGCCCAGATGGTGACCCAGGAGGGGCGCAATGTATTTGTTTTCGGCGTAAAGGGAAATTTTGACGACGCCCAGTCCGGGGTAAAGCATATTTTTGCCGCCGCCGGAAAGATGCCCGGGGTGCGCCTTTCCACCGCCAACTCCATGAACTTGGGGCGGCTTGCCCCCCAGATTACCTACTATTTCAAGGCGTACGGCGACCTTTTGAAGCGGGGCGAAATCGCCTGGGGACAGAAGGTGAACTTCTCCGTGCCTACGGGAAACTTTGGAGACATTCTGGCCGGATACATGGCAAAGGAGATGGGACTGCCGGTGGGCAGGCTCATCTGCGCTTCCAACGAGAACAATGTGCTGACGGATTTTCTCACCACCGGCGTCTATGACCGCCGCCGCCCCCTGCGCAAGACCATCTCCCCCTCCATGGACATTCTTGTCTCATCCAACTTAGAAAGGCTTTTGTATTTTGTCAGCGGCGACACGGCGCTGGTGAAAGGCCTGATGAGTAAGCTCACCCGGGATGGGCATTATACCCTGCCGGAAGCCCTTTTGCGCGCCATTCAGACCCAATTTTGGGGCGGCTGGTGCGGCGACGGCCGGGGGAAGGCGGCCATCCGCCGGGTGTATCAGGACTATGGGTATCTTTGCGACCCCCACACTGCCGCCGGCTGGGCGGTGGCGGAGGAATACCGGGCGGCAACCGGGGACGAGGCCCCGATGGTGGTGCTGTCCACCGCTTCGGCCTATAAGTTCCCGGAGGCGGTGCTCTCCGCCCTGGGGGAGGACTGCCCGGAAAACGGCTTTGCCGCCATGGCGCGCCTGCATGAAAGGACCGGCGTTCCTGTTCCCCAAAGCCTTCTGGGACTGGAGCGGAAGCCAAGGCTGCACACCCGGGTGATTCCCAAAGAAGAAATGCTGTCCTGTGTTTTGGGACTGTAAGGAGAGATACTGTGAGCAAAGTGACCATTCGGGTGCCGGCTACCACGGCCAACTTAGGGCCGGGGTTTGACGCTTTCGGCTGCGCCCTGAGCCTTTACACCTATGTGACCTTCGAGGAGACGGAATCGGGGCTGGAGATTACCGGCTGCGACGAGAGCTTTACCGGCCCGGACAATCTGGCCTACACCGCCTACTGCGCCGTGATTTCTTCCCTGCGGGAGGAAATCCGGGGGGTGAAAATCCACATCGATTCCCAGATTCCCGTGGGCCGGGGGCTGGGCTCCTCCGCCGCCCTGCTGGTGGCGGGGGCGCTGGGTGCCAATATTTTAAGAGGAAACAAGCTGTCCGTTCAGGGACTTCTCAACATCACCAACGCCATGGAGGGGCACCCGGACAATCTGGCTCCCGCCTTTTACGGCGGCCTTACCGCCTCCATGGTGGACAAGGGCCTGCCGGTGACGGTGAATTTCCCTCTGCACCCGAAGTGGCAGTTTCTGGCCCTGGTGCCGGACTACCCCCTCTCCACGGCGGTGGCCCGGGAGGTGCTGCCGGGCCAGCTCCCCAGAGCCGACGCCGTCCACAACATCGCCCACGGCGCGTTGGTACTCAAAGCCCTGGAGCTGGGGGACGAGCCGCTTTTGCGCACCGCCATGCAGGACCGGCTCCACGAGCCGTACCGGAAGGGCATGATTGCGGATTACGAGAAAATCGCCGCCCTGGTGCGAAACCACGGCGCCGCCTTCTGCCTCAGCGGGGCGGGCCCCACCATGCTGTGCATCACCCGGGACGACGCCTTGCGGGAGAAACTGGCAAAGAAGCTCCCCGCCCTTTCCCGGTCCCATTGGACAATCCTTCCTCTCCATGTGGAATTCCAGGGGGCCTGCCCGGTTTGACCTGCGCTGTGCGCCCTGTGCCGCAAAAGGCTCCCTTGCCGAAAGGGAGCCTTTTTCCGCGGGAGCGATACCGGGCGCAGTCGGAAAAATTTTTCAAAAGCTTGCAACACTTTTTTCCTTTCATTCGTTATCCAGACAGAAAGGGGTGAGGGGCCTTGTGGGAGGAACTGTATGAGCGGCACTACCGGGAGCTGTCCGCCTATGCCCAGCGTATGAGCGGCAGCCCGGAGCTGGGGGAGGATCTGGTGCAGGATACCTTCCTCCGGGCCCTCCAGAATCCCGGGATTCTGGAAGATCTGACCCCTGCCAAGCAGCGGGCATGGCTCTACCGCACCCTGAAAAATCTTTACTTTGACCGGTGGCGGCGGGGAGTTCTGGAGGCGGCTTACCTGGAAACCATTCAGGAGGAGCCCCGGTGGGACAAGGGGATTCAGCAGATCGAAAACGCCCTGCTGTTACAGGCGCTGGAGCCTCTGGACCGGGCCATCTTCCAGCTGCGGTTTGAAGATGGCTGCACCGCCCGGGAGATTGGGGAAATGCTGAACCTGCCGCCGGGCACCGTCCGCAGCCGATTGTCCCGGTGCCGGAAGTACTTAAAGGAAAATCTGGAATAAATATGGAGGAAAAGACTATGGCTAAGAAACTCATTATCAACTGCTCCACCTGCGACGCCCGGAACGCCCGGGAGGAGACCTACGCCCACTACGAGAGCATCGTCATCAACTGCGCCACGGTGCTGACCAACGACACCGGCAAGGCGGTTCTGAACAAGCTGCCCTTCTCCCTCAACTGTGCCAATGTTCAGGAAGTGCCGGAAGGTACCCAGCTGCGCACCGCCAACGGAAGCACAGAAATCAAAAGCGGGGATACCGTCTCCCAGGAGCCTTACTTCCTGGTGGTAAACGGCTCTGTCACCATCGGCTCCCATACGGAAAAGCAGCTGGAAGCCTGCGTGGGTATGTGTGTCAACGGTTCCCTCACCTGCCCGGAGAGCATCTATCCCCAGCTGAAGAATGTGAAGGTCAACGGCTCCACCACCTGCTATCCCGTCGGGGCAATTCTTCTCAAGCGCAACGCCGTCATTGACAAGCTCTTTACCCTTCGGGCGAAAAACGCCCTGTACTGGGCTTCCCGGCGGATAATTTTCACCGATCTGACCCTGGACGCCCAGGCGCTGGCTGCCAGAGGCGCAACCTTCTCCGCCCAGGAGGTGATTGTGGCTCAGTCCCTGCTTGAGTCCCTCATCGACCGGATTGACGAAAAGGCGGAGATTGTGGTGGTACCCGACGGCACCGCCGTGGTGCTGGACGATCTGACCCTGGACGGTGCAGCCCTGGGGCGGTACGGCAAGCAGCTGTATGTCGTTGGGGATGTGACGGTTCCGGAGGACGGGGGTGTGCTGGATGAGATTTCCTACCTGAATGTCCGGGGGGATGCCCGGGTGCCGGAGGCCTACCGGGAACTGCTGCTTTCCCTGCTGACGGACATTGCCGGAGAGGTGCGGCTGGCAAAGCCCAACGGCTCCCGGATTTCCGACAAGCCCCTGGTAAAGATTACCCGCTGGATGCTGGAGCAGCAGCCCAAGGGGCTGGAAGTCTGCGACTGTGCCGTGGTGAAGATTGCAGAGGACATTCCCAAGGAGCTGATTGCCAAGAGCCTGCGCATCCGGGACTGCGCCGATGTGACCTGCACCCCGGAGCAGGAGGATGCGGTGACCATGATTTGCGAGGATGTGGGCAATATCGGCAGCAAGCCCACTCCGGAAGGGGTCGGCGGTCTGCTGGGAGGCGTCCTCAAGGGGATTCAGGGCGTCCTGGATACCAAGGTGGTCAATGCGTCGGACTACGTGCTGTAAGAAAGGAGCAGCCTATGAAGGAGAACAAGCACCCCCGGCAATGGTACGAAAGTGAAGGCTGCTGGAACTGCGAGCCGGAGGATCTGGCGAACATGAACCTGCGGTGCAGACCGGTTGTCAAGCGGAAGCCCCGAAAAATTCTCTGCTGTAAGTAAATAAGGGCTTCCCATAACCACATATTTTTGCTATCATATCCCCGAGCCCTTCCCTGGGTCGGGGATATGTCCCGGGAGGGCAGAAAGAAGAAAGGAAAGAACGGACTATGAAAAAAGCGAAAAGCATTCTTTGGGGTCTGGTGCTGGCGGCCTTTGGCGTGCTGCTGGGGCTGCGGGCGCTGGACATTGTGGATTTTTCCATTTTCTTTGACGGCTGGTGGACCCTGTTTCTCATCGTCCCCTGCGCCATCGGTGTGGTAACCGACCGGGACAAAACCGGAAACCTGGTGGGCCTTGCCATCGGTGTGTTTTTGCTCCTGGCCTGCCAGGATGTGGTGGGCTTTGATATGCTGTGGAAACTGCTGGTGCCGGCCATTATTGTGATTATCGGCCTTAAGATGGTTTTCCGGGGTATCTTCGGCAAAAAGACCTCCAAGACATTTATCTTCCGCAATCCGGGAAACCGGAACACCTTTGCCGCCTTCTCCGGTCAGACGGTGGTGGTAGACAAGGAAAACTTTGAAGGGGCAGAGGTCAGTGCCGTGTTCGGGGGCGTGGAGTACGATTTGCGCAAAGCCCTGATCACGGCAGACTGCGGCCTCAAGGTCTCCGCCATCTTCGGGGGTGTGGACATTTTTGTGCCGGAGAATGTGAACGTGGTGGTGAACTGCACCTCCATCTTCGGGGGCGTTGACAACCAGGTTACCCCCATGCCCGGCTGCCCCACCCTGTACGTCACAGGTGCTTGTATGTTCGGCGGGGTGGATGTGAAATGAGTGGCGTACAAAAGGCGATCAAATACGCGGCCATTGCCTTCGGCATTTTCCTGATTGTGTCCATCGCCGGAGGGCTTCTGAGTATTCTGGGATTTTTCCACCTGTTAGGGGACGGGGATGTGCTGGACACGCCCAGAACCTATCCCATCGCCCAGGATGTGAATAGCCTGGAGCTGGACATCTCCGCCGCCCGGCTGCGTGTGGAAACCGGGGAGGCCTTCTCCCTGGAGAGCAATCTGGAAACGCTGGAGGTCCGGCAGGAGGGCGGCAGGCTCACCATCCGGGAATCGGACAAACGCTGGTTCTCCCTGGGGTGGGACGGAATGGTTACCCTGACCGTTCCGGAGGACTGTGTGCTGGAGGAAGCCCGGATTTCCACCGGCGCCGGAGAGGTGGCTGTGGACGGTCTTTCCGCCCGGGAGCTGAACCTGTTTTTGGGAGCGGGCAAGGCGGAGCTGAAAGGGCTGACGGCCCTCACTTCCGGCAAGCTGGAAGGGGGCGCGGGAAAAATCACCCTGGAAAACGCCGCCCTTCACAACTTCCGGCTGGAGCTGGGAGTAGGAACCCTGGACTTTTCCGGCAGCTTTACCGGCAGCAGCGCTCTCCACTGCGGCGTGGGCTCTGTGGAAATGCACCTGGCGGGAAGCCAGGAGGACTACACCTTCTCCGTGGAAAAGGGCCTGGGAAGCATCCGCATTGCCGGGGAATCCGCCTCTGATGGGGAAGTTGTGGGCAGCGGAAGCAACGCCCTTGCCGTCACCGGCGGAATCGGCAGCATCCGCATCGACTTTACCGGCTAAAAAAGCCATGGGCAGCCGCCCATGGCTTTAGACTGTCAAAAAAGTCCGTTGGACTTTTTGACAAATTTTTACAGTCTGCTGCGCGCATATTTTGTCCCTGCGGGACAAAATCCACACTTGCAGCCTGAGATGTATTTTCCGCCAGGTACAGAAGGTGAATTGCCCTCTGCGAGGCTTTTTTGACACGCTGAAGCCATGGGCAGCAGCCCATGGCTTTTTGTTATACATTCTCCGCTTGCTTTTTCTCCTTGGGAAGCAGCACATTCAGAAGGATGGCTACGAGAGCCGCGGGGACGATGCCGCTGCCGCCGAAAATCAGGGCGACGAACTGGGGCGCGTGCACCAGCACGCCCGGGTTCGCGCCGATGCCATAGCCCAGACCCAGAGCCACGGACACGATGGAAAGATTCCGGGGGGTGAGGGGCTCTTTGGTGATAAGCTGAATGCCGGAAATGACGATGGAGGAGAACATCATCACCGCGGCGCCGCCCAGTACCGCCTGGGGCATCATGGACACCAGAGCGCCCAGCTTGGGAATCAGGCCGCACAGCACCAGGAACACGGCGCCGGTAGCCAGGGCGAAGCGGTTGACCACCTTGGTCATGGTCACAAGCCCCACATTCTGGGAGAAGGAGGTGTTGGGGAGCACGCCGAAGAGGGCGGCAAAGGAGGAACCCAGGCCGTCGCACATGACGCCGCCGGACAGCTCCTTGTCGGTGGCTTCCCGGTTAAGACCCCCTACCATCACGCCGGAGATGTCGCCCACCGTCTCCACGGCGGTGACGATGAACATAATCAGCACCGGGGCGATGGCCCGCATATCAAACACCGGCTTTACCGGCATCAGCTGGGGCATAGCGAACCAGGAGGCGTCCGCTACCTTGCTCCAGTCCAGCACCCAAGCCTTGGTGAAGGTACTGCCGTCGGCGGCAATCCCGGTGGTGGGGAGAAACAGGCCCATGAGACCCGCGGCGATGTAGCCCGCGATGATGCCTATGAGAATGGAGGAGGAGCTGAGGAGGCGGTTGGGGCAGTGCTTGAAAACGAGAATCACTACCAGAACAAACACGCCCAGCAGCAGGTTTTCCACGGAGCCGTAGTCCACAGCGCCGCTGCCGCCGCCGAAGGAGTCGATGCCCACGGCAATCAGGCTCAGACCGATGGACAGCACCACGGTGCCGGTGACCACGCTGGGGAAAAACCGGCGCAGAGGCTTGAGGAAAGCGCCCAGCACGGTTTCAAACAGACCGCCGATGATGGAGGCTCCCATAATGGCGCCGTAGGCGATGATGCCGCCGCCCATGGAGGCGGTGACGGAATGGAACACCCCGATAAAGCCGGAGGAGGTGCCCATGATGATGGGAACCTTGCCGCCGATGGGGCCGATGGCGAACAGCTGCAAAAGGGTCACAAGACCGGCTACCAGCATGGCGTTTTGCAGCAGGCTGATTTGCAGTCCGGCAAATTCGCTGCCCACCAGACCGCAGGCGCTGGTGATAATCAGCAGGGGCGTGAGGTTCCCTACAAACATGGCCAGCACATGCTGCAAGCCCAGAGGAATGGCCTGCCGCAGGGGCAGCTTGCCCTCAAAGGTAAAGGCCTCGGAGGACAGGGGAGGATTTTTCTGCATGGGACGATTTACTCTCTTTCTTATAAAATTCGCAAAGACAATCTTAAAGGATTTGCCGAAAATTGTCAACAAAAAACCGCCGGTAAAACCGGCGGGCGGCGAGTCGCCGCTGACAATTTCGCACCAAGCTGGTCTGTAATCCTTCTTTCCCAGACCCGCCCGGTATCGTTACAGCACCCAAAGCCCCCATAGTGAAAAGGGGGGATGGTTTGGCGAAGCCAAACCGGGGGGATTCCGCAGGAAAAACCGGCAGGGAAGCCCTGCCGGTTTAGACTGTCAAAAAAGTCCGTTGGACTTTTTTGACAAATTTTTACAGTCTGCTGCGCGCATATTTTGTCCCTGCGGGACAAAATCCACACTTGCAGCCTGAGATGTATTTTCCGCCAGGTACACGCCCCGGCGGAAAATGATTAGGCTTTTTTGACACACTGAAAAACCGGCAGGGAAGCCCTGCCGGTTTTCATTACGCGATGCGCTTGGCTACGATTGCCAGACGGCCGTTGGTCTGGGAGTACTCGCAGGTGGACAGGCAGATGAGCTTGTCCCCGTACTGAGCGGTCTTGCCGGTGTCGAACATCTCCAAAGAGTGGCACTTTTCCATAAATTCGTTGAACTCCTCCTCGTTGGCGGCGTTCACAAACTGGTTGTAGGGAAAGCCCTTCCCGGCGGTGGCGGTGGTGCGGAACACGCAGATAATCTCGTAGGTGTGGTGCTCCTTCATGGTGTCGAACTGGATGATCTGGTGCTGCTTGTAGTATTCCTCATCCTTGTAGGACTGAAGGCTGCCGAACATGGACTTGTCCCGCATCCAGTGGCCGTAGATGGTGATGTTGTCCGTAGGCTCGTACACATCACAGGCCTCCTCGATATACAGGCAGCCGTGGTTATTGTTCTCCCGGTTGAAATCCCGGTACAGGTAGTAGTTCTCCACCTCCGGCATATGCATCACCGGGTAGTTTACCGGGGTGCCCTCAATGCGGATCCAGCCTACGGTGTGGCTGTTCAGCTCGTAAACATCCGCGTACTCCCGCAGCACCATTTCTTTCTCCCCGGTGTCGGAGTTGGTGACCTCTACCAGAGAATCGATGGTAATGCCGGGATTGGAGGGATCCTGCGGATCCTGCTCTCCGTCTTTTGTGGGGGTGGTGGCATTGTCCACCATGTTGGCAAGCTCATTGTACAAATCAGAGGTTTTCTTGGATTCCAGCAGGTAATCCACCAGGAAGTAGCCGCTTACCAGAAAAATCGCCGCAAAAATCACAATCAATCCGTTGAGAATCCAACGCTTCATGGTATCACTCCTTTGCCCTCTATGATACAAGGTTTCTCGTCAAAAGTAAAGCGCAAACCGGTGGCGAAATTGTAAATTATTCTGTCTTACCCGAAAAAGTTCCGTGGAAGAAAAACATTTGCTTGCCAGAGGGGGAGCTTCATGGTATAATGGGTCCGTGCAAAATTCCAGGGATGGGATTTTCCCACCCCAGAAAAGGAGAGCTTATATGATACCAAGAGAAGTATGCAGCCAGGTTCTGGAGGCGGCTGCCTCCACCGGCGCGGACTACGCGGAGATTTTTGCGGAAAACACCGTCAACCACTCCATTTCCATGATTGCCTCCAAGGTGGATTCCATTAAGGACGCCGTGGTGGCAGGCGCCGGTATCCGGGTCTACAAGGGACTGCGCAGCGTCATGGCCTCCACCGTGGACACCTCTCTGGAGGGGCTTCTCCGGTGCGCTTACCAGGCCGCCCAGGCTCTGGGGGAGGGTACGGCGGAGATTTCCATTGTGCTGAAGGAGCGGCTGTTCGGGGACATCCACCCGGTTGAGATTGTCCCCAGCACCGTGGGCAACGGGGAGAAGGTGGACATTCTGAAGGAGGGCTACTTTGCCGCCAAGGAATATGATCCGAAAATTTCCCAGGTCAGCGGAACCCTCCTGGATGTGGATCATCAGATTCTCATTGCCAACTCCGAGGGCGTTTACGCCCAGGACCGGCAGATTCGTACCCGCATGGCCATCAGCGCCGTGGCGGAGAAGGACGGTCAGACCCAGACCGGCTCCTGCAGTCCCGGACGGCGGATGGGCCTGGAAATGTTCCGCACCATCGACCCCCGGGAGGTAGGCCGTCAGGCCGCCCGGCAGGCGGTGGTGATGGCCGGGGCCGGGTACTGCCCCGCCGGTGTCATGCCTGTGGCCATTGACAACGGCTTCGGCGGCGTTATCTTCCACGAGGCCTGCGGCCACTCCCTGGAGGCTTCCAGCGTGGCCTACGGGCAGAGCCAGTTCTGCGGCAAGCTGGGACAGCAGATTGCCAACGAGAAGGTCACCGCCATCGACGACGGCACCATCCCCAACGCCTGGGGCTCCATCAACGTCGACGACGAGGGAACCCCCGCCCGGAAGAATGTGCTGATTGAAAACGGCATCCTCAAGTCCTACATGATTGACAAGTTCAACGGACGGCGGATGGGCATGGAATCCACCGGCAACGCCCGGCGGGAGAGCTTCGCCTACACCACCACCTCCCGGATGACCAACACCTACATCGCCCCCGGCGAGGATTCCAACGAGGACATCATCGCCTCCATGGAGTATGGCCTCTACGCCAAGCAGATGGGCGGCGGCTCCGTGAACCCCGTCACCGGCGAGTTCAACTTCGCCGTCACCGAGGGCTACATGGTGCGGGGCGGCAAGATCTGCGAGCCTGTCCGGGGCGCCAGCCTGGTAGGCAAGGGCAGCGAGGTCATTATGAACATTGACATGGTGGGTAAGAACCTGGACATGGGTCAGGGTATGTGCGGCTCCTCCAGCGGCTCCGTCCCCACCAATGTGGGCCAGCCCCTCATCCGGGTATCTTCCATCACCGTAGGCGGCAGATAAGGAGGCAAAACAATGGAATTTCAGGAATTTAAGAACCTTGTGACCCGGAAGGCGGAAGCCATGGGTCTGACACATTATGAGCTGTACTACCAGGCGGAAGCTTCCACCTCCGTCAGCGCGTTCCAGCATGAAATCAACGAGTTTTCCGCCTCAACGGATGGCGGCGTGTGCTTCCGGTGCATTGTAAACGGCAAAATGGGCTACGCCTCCACCCAGGCGCTGACCGCCAGCCAGGCTTCCGCCATTGTGGAGCGGGCTATGGACAACGCCGCCGCTCTGGAGGCGGAGGAGCAGGTATTTCTGGTGGAGGGCGGCAAGACCTACGCCCCCCTGAACCGGGAGCCCTACGCCCTCCCCGAGACCCAGGCTCTCATTGACACGGTACTGGCCACCCAGGAGAAGCTCTACGCCGCCGATACCATGGTGGTGGACGGCTGTGCCACCCAGGGCATTTCCCTGTCCCTGAAAACCGCCATCTGCAACTCCCTGGGGCTGGATGTGTCCTACGAGAACACCCTGTCCGCCCTGGTGGTCAGCGCCGTGGTGTCCGACGGCACCCAGATGGAGGACGACTACCAGTTCAAGGTGGGCAAGCTGGATACCCTGGATACCCAGGCCGCCGTTTCCAAGGCGGTAAATGCCGCCAAGGAGAAGCTCATCGGTCAGGTACCCCAGACCCAGGTCTGCCCGGTGGTGTTCACCGGCGAGGCTATGAGCGACCTGCTGGCAACCTTCTATGGCGTATTCTCCTCCGAGGCCGCCCAGAAGGGTCTTTCCCGGCTGGCAGGCCAGGAAGGGTCTGTCATCGCCGCTCCCGCCGTCACTTTGGTGGACGACCCCTTCTACAAGGACAGCCCCATGCCCATGCCCTTCGACGCCGAGGGCTACCCCACCAGCCGAAAGAATGTCATTGCAGGGGGCAAGCTGGAGACCCTGCTGTATAACCTGAAAACCGCCGCTGTGGCAGGAAAGACCACCACCGGCAACGCCTCCAAGGCAGGCTACGACGGCACTGTGGTGGTCAGCCCCTTCACCATGTACCTGGAAGCCGGGGAATACTCCCAGGAGGAGCTGCTGAAAAAGGCAGGCAACGGCGTATGCATCACCTCTCTGGGGGGCCTTCACGCCGGCGCCAACCCCATTACCGGTGACTTCTCCCTGCAAAGCCAGGGCTATCTCATTGAAAACGGGGAAAAGACCGTCCGCGTCAAGTCCTTCACCGTGGCAGGCAACTTCTACGACCTGCTGAAGAACATCACCGCCGTAGGCGACAAGGTAGAGCTTCCCCGTGCCTTCGGCAAAACCGCCTTCGGCTCCCCCTGGGTGCTGGTAGAGAACCTCTCCATCGCCGGCAAATAGCGGCGAGTCGCCGCTGACGATTTCGCACGGGAATCTTCTGCAAATCGTTACTTCCCTGACCCGCCCGGTATCGGCGGGCAGTGCCCGCAGCCAATGCGCACGGCAGTTTTCTGCGTATCGTTACTTCCCTGACCCGCCCGGTATCGTTCTATGGTGCGATACCGGGCTTTTTCCAGCTTTCAATCGACAGCGTGGGAACAAAGCAGTCCCAAAACCCACAAACCCAAATGGGGGCAGGGGCAAGCGATTACCACCCCGAGCCAAAGCGAAGGGTCAATCCCGGTTGGTTCCACCCGGGGGATTCTTAAGGGGGGAACAATTCGAGCGGGAGCGAGTTGTTCCCCCCTTAAGCCGGCTTCTTTGCTTCCTTTCTTGCCGGAGCAAGAAAGGAAGGCCCCGCTGGCAAGCGCTTGCAGAAAACCGATTAGAGAACAGACTGAAAGGTTATAACCGGGTACCGATACCCACCGGAGAAACAGGAAAAGCCTCCCATCTTGGGAGGCTTGTTTGTTATTCCTTGACTGCCCCTACCAGGAGCATCATGGGGCGGCGCATTTCGTCCCGCATACCGGGAAGGGACAGCATTTCCGCCGGGGGCTGAGGCTCCACCACGCGCGTCAGGCGAAAGCCATTTTCCAGCAGGGTATTCAGGTAGGTGGTAAGGGTCCTGTGGTACTTCCCCACCTTTTCTCCCAGGAAAATGGCCTCCCGGTACCCTTCATAATAGTAGTTATCCACGGGAAAATGGAGAATTTTCCCGTTTTCGTCGTAGTACCAGTCCTGACTTCCGTAGGCGGTGAACACCGGGTGTTCCACGGAAAAGACAAAGCTGCCGCCTCTGGTCAGCCACCGGGCAATCCGGGAAACCATCTGGGGAAAGTCCCGGACATAATGAAAGGCCAGAGAACTGAGCACAACATCAAAGGAATCCTCCGGGAAATCCAGGTCCTCCATGGCAGCGCACCGGTATTCTATCCCCGGCCCGGCATTTCGCAGCCGGGCGGCCTCCAGCATTTTTTCGGAAATGTCCGTACCCAGTACCCGGGCCGCTCCGTGTTCTTGTGCATACTTGCAGTGCCAGCCATAGCCGCAGCCCAGATCCAGCACCCGCTTCCCGGCAAAGTCCGGCAGGATTTTTTCCAGCTCCGACCATTCGCCCGCCCCCTGCAAGCCCTTTTGGGAACGAAGCATCTGGCTGTACTTTTCAAAAAACACCGGGTTGTCGTATTTGTTTTCTTTCATTTTTTATCCTCCCGCGCAAACCAAAGTTTCTTATGGCGATTTGCATGGCGCGGCGGGTTCTTTTGGAAGAAGAGACCGCCCGGCATGGTTATCGCGCCTTTTTTGACAGATAAGAATATTATAGCCTGTGGGGAAAATTTGTCCACCGGAATTTGTTAAATTTTTCTTTCCCAACCGATTGACAATCCGGTGGGATTGGGGTAAATTGAGGGGAAATGAAAAGAAGGAGCATATCCATGTATACCCTTTTGCTGTGTCTAATCTATCTGGCTTTTATAAGCCTGGGGCTGCCGGACTCTTTACTGGGTTCCGGGTGGCCGGTGATGCACCTGGAGCTGGGCGTCCCTGTCTCCTATATGGGCATTCTCTCCACCATCATCTCCCTGGGCACCATCGTATCCAGCCTCTTTTCCAGCCGCCTCACCCGGCGGTTCGGCGCCTCCGGGGTGACGGTGGCCAGCGTGTTCATCACCGCCGCCGCCCTGCTGGGTTTTTCTGCGTCCCGCCGGTTTTATCTGCTTATGCTCTTTGCCGTCCCCTACGGACTGGGGGCGGGGGCCATCGACGCGGCCCTCAATAATTTTGTGGCGCAGCACTACTCCTCCCGGCATATGAGCTGGCTCCACTGCTTCTGGGGGGTAGGCACCATCATCAGCCCCTTTGTGATGAGCCACGCCCTGACCCTGGGGGCCTGGAACGGAGGCTACCGGATCGTGGGCTTTTTGCAGCTGGGCATCGCCCTGGTGCTGCTTCTGACCCTGCCGGTGTGGAAGAAGGTTCCGGGACGAGTTTCGGAAGAGGAAAAGGCGGTGGGGCTTCTGGAAGCCCTGAAAATCAAGGGGGTTCCCGGTCTGCTGCTGGGCTTTTTCGCCTACTGCGCCATTGAGGCCACCGCCATGAACTGGGCCAGCACCTACTTTGTCTCCGCCAAGGGAATTGCCCCGGAGCAGGCCGCCCGGTTTGCCTCCCTGTGCTACATCGGCATTACGGCGGGACGGTTCCTGGGGGGCTTTGTGATGAACCGGCTGGGAGACCGGCGGATGATCCTGCTGGGAGCGCTGATTTTGTCCTGCGGCTGCGTCCTCCTGCTGATTCCCGGCGGCACCGCCCTGGCCTTTTCCGGGTTTTTGATTATCGGCTTTGGGTGCGCCCCGGTGTACCCCTGTATTATCCACTCCACCCCCTACAACTTCGGGCAGGAGAACTCCGGGGCTATCATCGGCATTCAGATGGCTTCCGCCTACCTGGGCGCTACCCTCACGCCTTTGGCGTTTGGCGTACTGGGAAGAATTGCCGGGTTTTGGATTCTTCCCGTGTATCTGCTGGTCTTTGCGGCGCTGATGGTTTCTATGACGGAGCGGACCTTCCGGATTACCGGAAAAAACAGAAAACATTGAAAAAGCGGTGCAATCTTGTGTTAAGATTGCACCGCTTTTTTGACGGAAATTTCCGGCCATATTCCCCAGAAATCCTTGGCATCCTATGGACAAAAGGAGGGATTGGAATGGCAAAACCTGGAAAAATACTGATTTTGACCGCCACCGCTCTGCTTCTTTGGGGGTGTTCGCCCCCGGAGACGGCGGAACCGCCCCATGTAGGGGTGCAGATTCTGGTGCGGGACGGACAGAACCGACAGCTGCGCCGGTACACCCGGCCGGAAAAGCTCCAGAAGGTGCTGCTGAAGCTGCGCACCCTGGGCTTTACCGGACTGCCGGAAACCGACCCGGAGCGGCTGCCGGGGGAGGTTCTAAACTTGCAGGTTCGTTTGGCAGACGGCAGCAGCACTGTGTATCACCTGCGCCGGGGACTGTACTTTAACCGGGATGAGCGGCCCTGGCGGAAGATCGACCCGGAGCAGGGTATGGAATTGGAAAAACTTCTCATAAATCTTCCCGGGGACTAAATCCCTACGGCGGCAGTTTTCCCCAGCATCGGCAGGATTATCCCACAAATTTTTCTGGTCAGACTTCAAAAATGCCTTCCCGGCACTTTTGGCAGGCGTCCCCGGCAGGGCGGAGGTGGAGCTCCTGGCTTTTGATGGTGACGGTGGTGCAGGGGGGAACGGACTTGGTGATGAACACGTTGGAGCCGATGACGCTGCACCGGCCAATCACCGTATCGCCCCCCAGCACGCTGGCGCCGGCGTAGATGGTCACATCGTCCTCGATGGTGGGGTGCCGCCGCTTTCCCCGGAGCTTTTGTCCCCCTCTGGTAGACAACGCGCCCAGGGTGACCCCCTGGTACAGCTTTACATGACTGCCGATTACGGTGGTCTCGCCCACCACCACGCCGGTGCCGTGGTCGATGAAGAAGTACTCCCCGATGGTGGCCCCGGGGTGGATGTCGATACCGGTGAGGCTGTGGGCGTGCTCCGTCATCATCCGGGGCAGCATCGGCGCCCCCAGGGTGTACAGCGCGTGGGCCAGCCGGTAGACGAACACCGCAAACATCCCCGGGTAGGCAAAGAGAATCTCCGCCATGCTCCCGGCCGCCGGGTCCCCGTCGAAGGCCGCCTGCAAATCCGTTTGCAGCGTGGCCCGGATTTGGGGAATCTGCCGCAAAAAGGCAAGACCGATTTCCTGAGCGTGGGCCATGGCCGCCTCCGGAGGCTCCCCCTGCCCCTCGTAAATCCGGGAAAGCTGCTTGGACAGGTGATACATCACATCCTCCGCCAGCAGGGACAGGTTGTGCTGCGCATGGTACATCCGGTAGTTTTTCTCCCGGAAATAGCCGGGAAAAAGGATTCTGCGGAGCTTTTCCAGAATCTGCACCATCACATCGGCGTCGGGCTTCTGAAACGGCTCCATTTTATCTATGTCCCGGCCCAGCCGGTAATCCTCCAAAATGGCCTGGGTCGCCTCCTGAATCTTCTGGGAAAAATCTTCCATATTCCATCCTCCTGGGCTTTTTTTCGTTATATCATACGGACAAAGGATTGTCAATGTTCCCATTGACAGGGGAATTCCCCCGGGCTATAATTTTCTAAAAAACAGGAGGCGCTTATGGGAATCTATACATCGCTGTGGGAATTGGTGGGAAAGACCCCCATGCTCCAGGCAAAAAATCTCGAAAAATCTCAAAATTTAACCTGCCGGCTGCTTTTGAAGCTGGAGGGGTTTAATCCCGGCGGCTCCATTAAGGACCGGGCAGCCCTTTCCATGATTCAGGCGGCGGAGGAGGCAGGGCAGTTACAGCCCGGGGCGGTAATCATCGAGCCCACCTCCGGCAATACGGGCATTGGTCTGGCCTGGGTGGCCCGGAGCCGGGGATACCGGGCGGTCATTGTCATGCCCGACTCCATGAGCCCGGAGCGGCGGCAGCTGATGGAAAGCTACGGCGCGAAAGTAGTGCTGACCCCCGGGAAGCTGGGGATGGCCGGGGCGGTGGCGGAGGCCCGGCGGCTGGCGGCGGAAACCCCCGGCAGCTTCCTTCCCGACCAGTTTGCAAACCCGGCAAACCCTATGGCCCATTACCGCACCACCGGCCCGGAGATTTGGGCGGATACGGATGGGCAGGTGGATATTCTGGCAGCCGGGGTGGGCACCGGCGGCACCATCACCGGCGTCGGCCGGTTCCTCCGGGAGAAAAATCCGGGTATCCTCATCGCGGCGGCAGAGCCGGCGGATTCCCCCCTCCTGTCCCGGGGGAAAACCGGACCCCATGGCCTTCAGGGCATCGGCCCCAACTTCCTGCCGGAGATTCTGGATACCCAAATCTATGACCGGGTGATTCCTGTCAGCCAGAACCAGGCGGAGGACGCCGCCCGGCTTCTGGCAAGGGAAGAGGGGGTGCTGGCGGGCATTTCCTCGGGAGCGGCCTTGTACGCCGCCCTGACCCTGGGGAAGCTGCCGGAAAACGCCGGGAAAACTGTCGTGGCAATCCTCCCCGACTCCGGGGAGCGGTACCTGTCCACCGGATTGTTCCGGCCCTGACCCCGGGCGGATAAACGGAAAGGAGCGCTTCATGCAGAGGCGCTCCTTTTGTTATGGTTTCAGAAGTTCCCGGATTCCGGCGGCGATGACACACTCGTTGGTGTAGGGGCAGTCCGGGTAGCCGCAATCCGTTTCCGTGAGGGTGTGGTCCTCTGTCACCACGGCCACCATCCGGCTGCCGTCCATACACCGGCAGTAGCCGGAGAGGAAGCTTTCTTGTTCCACGCTCATTCCTCCCGGGTGACACAGAAGCCCATGGGCGCAAGGGACAGCCAGGTGGGCGCTAAGGTGTGGATGTGGTGGCCGAACAGCACCCGGTTTACCGGCACCTGCCAGGCATCCATGCTGTGGTTGACATAGATATGAAGCTTTTGCCCGTTCAGGCTTCGGGTGAAGCTCAGCTTTCCGTCGCCGGCCTCAAGGAAGGTGATATCACCCAGCCGGAGGGGTTCCTGCGCCTTCCGCAGCTGCCCCAGCTGCTGGAAGAAAGCCAGAAGCTCCCGGTCCTCCCGGCCCCAGGGGTAGGTGCGGCGGTTGAAGGGGTCTTTGTAGCCCTCCATCCCCGCCTCGTCCCCATAGTACAGGCTGGGGGAGCCGGGGAGGGTGTACTGGAGAAAAGCGGCCATTTGCAGCCGCTCCAGGGCCAGATCCCGCTGGGAGCGGGACAGGTGCCGCTTGGATTTCTCCTCCCAGGTGCCGTCAAAGTCGTCCACCAGGGCGGTGAGAATCCGGGGGGTGTCGTGGGTGCCCAGCATATTCATGTTGCAGGAAAGCACCTGGGGGGGATAGTTCTCCACGATGGTCATGACGGTCTCTTTCAGGCCCTGACCGCCGTCCCGCTCCCGCATAAAGTTCAAAATGGCGGTGCGGAAGGGGTAATTCATACAGGCGTCCAGTACTCCGTCCACAAAGTACCGGCGGCGGACGCCATAGGCCTCCTTATTGGAGGCGTCCTCCCAAACCTCGCCGATGAGCAGGGCGTCAGGCTTCAGCTCCCGCAGCCGCTTTTTAAGCAAAAGTACAAACTCGTTGGGCAGCTCATCCACCACATCCAGCCGGAAGCCGTCCGCCCCCAGCTTCAGCCAGTGCTCCAGCACCGAATCCGGCCCGGTGATGATGTAGTCGATGAAGCTCTTGTCCATTTTGTTCACGGTGGGCAGGGTGTCAAAGCCCCACCAGCAGTTGTAGTTGTCCGGCCACTGGTAGAATGTGTACCAGCTGGCATAGGGGGAGTCCTGGGTGCAGTAAGCGCCCTTGCCTCCGAAGGTCCGCTCCTTGTCAAAGTAGAGGCTGTTGGAGCCGGTGTGGGAATAGACCCCGTCTAAAATCACCCGGATGCCCCGGGCATGGGCGGCCTTGCACATGGCCGCGAAATCCGCCTCCGTACCCAGCATGGGGTCGGGGGTTTTGTAATCCCCCGTATCGTAGCGGTGGCTGGAAAAACTCTTGGAAATGGGATTCAGGTACAAAATGGTAGCCCCTAAGGAGGCGATATAGTCCATTTTCTCCGTGATACCCCGGAAATTTCCGCCGAAAAAGTCGTTGTTCAGCACCAGTCCCTCCGGCGTGGGTTTCCAGGAGACCTCCTCGTACCAGTCATTGTGGACGGTGTAGGGCTCCAGCTTGCCGGTAAGGTCGCAGCGGCCGGATTTACAGAACCGGTCGGGGAAAATCTGGTAGATGGTCGCGCCTTTGGCCCAGTCCGGTGTGGTAAAGTCCGCCGGAATGCAGCTGAGCTGCCAGCAGTCCCCGGCCTCCATGTTGGTGTCGTTGCCCTGCTTGAACAGCCGGAACCCGCCGGTTTTTGTGGTGATGTAGAAATAGTAAAAATACAGTCCGGTATGCTCCATGGAGAATTTCCCCTGGTAGATGTCATAGGCCCCCCGCTTGATCTGGTAGTGCATGGGGACGGTGTGACTGGGCGTGCCATCCTGATGGCAGAACTGCACCGTGACCTTGGTGGTCTGCACGGAGGAGGGGATGTGGATGTGCAGGGTGCAGCTTTGGCTGGGGGTGAGCGTCCCGAAGGGGTCTTTATACATACGCTCTTTGGAATCGTATAAAATACGCATAAAAGGCTCCTGAAAGATGAATTTTTACAATAAAAAAAGGGGCGAAGGGGGAACCCTCGCCCCTTTTGGGTTGGGATTATCCGGCGCAGACCTTTGTGAACATCTGCATATACTTCTGGGCGGGGACATCCCAGCTGAAGTCCTGGCACATATCCACATACTGCAGCTTCTGGAAGGCCTGGGGGTTGTGGTGGTACAGCGCCAGACACCGCTTCAAAGCGTTCAGGAAGTCATGAGCGTTGTAGCTCTGGAAGGTAAAGCCCAGACCGTTCTCTCCGTTCTCGTCCACGGGAGGCACGGTATCCTTCAGGCCGCCGGTGGCGTGAACCACAGGCACGGTGCCGTAGCGCATGGCGTTCATCTGACTCAGGCCGCAGGGCTCAGACTTGGAGGGCATAAGGTAGATGTCGCCGCCGGCGTAAATCCGGGAGGCCAGCCCTAAGTTGAAGGTGATTTTGGCGGCTACCCGGTCGGGGAACTCCTCCGCCAGCTCCCGGAAGAACTGCTCGAACCGGGCTTCGCCGGTGCCTAAGATAAGCAGCTGGGCGTTTTCTTCCCAGATGAGCTGCCGGGCGATGTGGCACAGCAAGTCCAGTCCCTTGTGCCCCACCAGCCGGGTGACCATCACCATGAGGGGCACATCCGGCGCCTGGGGCAGACCCACTTCCTTCTGGAGGGCTGCCTTGCAGGCGGCTTTCCCTTCCCGGAAGGTGTCGGCGTTGTAGTGGGCGGGGAGAGCCGGATCGGTCTCCGGGTTGAAGGTATTCACATCGATGCCGTTGGTAATGCCGGTGAGCTTCCAGGCCGCCGGGGACAGCACGCTGTCCAGCCCATGGGCGTAGTAGGGATACATCAGCTCCCGGGCATAGGTCTCGGACACGGTGGAAACCATGTCGGCGGTCTCAATGGCGCCTTTCATCATGTTGACGCAGCCGCTCATATCCAGAGTGGGACGCCACTCCCAGGGCAGGGCCAGCACGTCGTCAAAGAAGCTGCCTTCCGCCCAGCCCTGATACTCCACATTGTGGATGGTGAACACGCACTTGGTGTCGGGAAGCAGGGGCTGATACTGGGCCTTCAGCAGGGTGGGAACCAGGGCGGTCTGCCAGTCGTTGCACTGGATCACATCGGGGATGAAGTCCAGATTCACCAGGGTGTCCAGGCAGGCCTTGGAGAAGAAAGCGAAGCGCTCGCCGTCGTCGATGTCGCCGTAGATGGCGCCCTCTCTGGCACCGAAGTAGTACAGGCTGTCGATGAAGTACACCCGCACCCCATCGGCCCGGTTTTTCAGCCGGTATACACCGGCGTACTGATTCCGCCAGCCCAGGCTTACATAAAACTGGGAAACTTGTTCCACCTCATACTTGGGGTTGTCCAGAATCTTCTTGTAGTAGGGGAGAATCAGCACCACCTCGTTGCCGGGAATCCGGGCCAGGGCGGAGGGCAGAGCCTCCATCACATCTCCCAGGCCGCCGGACTTGATATAGGGCGCGCCTTCGGAGGCCAGCATGGCGATTTTCATACAACTTCACCTCGTTTGATAATCACAGGAGTGGCGGGGGAACCGATGAGGGTCGCGCCGGGGCGCACCACCACATCCTTGTCCAGAATCACATTCTTCAGGACGCAGCCCTCGCCCACCACGGCATCGTTCATAATGACGCAGTTTTCCACCTGAGCGCCGGGGGCAATCTGCACCTGACGGAACAGAATGCTGTCCTTCACGGAGCCGTCCAGCACGCAGCCGTCGGCTACGCAGCAGTGGGAAATCTGGCTGTTCTCCCCGTAGTAGGTGGGGACCCGGTCCCGGACCTTGGTGTAGATGGGATGATTGCCGAAGAACAGATCCTGGTATACGCTTCTTTTGAGAATAGCCAGATTGCTCTCAAAATATTCCTGGGTGGACTCGTTGAAGAGCACCACGCCTTCGTGCTGGTATACACCCACAGTCAGGTTGTTCTCGTGGTACTGCAAGGAAAGGAAGTCCCGCTCAAAGCGGTAGCGGTTCCGGGCCACTGCCTCCCGGACATGGTGCAGCAGCAGCTCCTTGGCGATGACAAAAAGACCCATGGAGGCAAGATACCCCTCAGGGGCTGCCAGATCCACCGTCAGGTCGGAAATCTCTCCTGCCTCGTCCAGCTTGATGGCCAGGTCCAGCCGCTTCTTGCCGTTGGCAATTCCGGCCTTGGTGACCACGGTAATGTCCTTGCCGCTGGAAACATGGGCTTCCAGCACCTTGTTCAGGTCGATGTTGTAAAGAACGCTGGGGTCAGCCAGCACCACATAATCGTCCTTGCTGCCCTCTTCCAGGTAGTCTGCCACAGAGTGGAGGGCGTCCAGCTTGCCCTGGTAGCTGGGGGCGTTGCCGGTGAAGTAGGGGTTCAGGAATTCCAGACCGCCCTGCTGCAGCTCCAAATCCCACTCCTCGCCGGAGCCGATGTGGTTCATCAGGGAGTTGTACTTGTACCGGGAAATAATGCCCACCCGGCGGATGCCGGAGTTGGCCATGTTGGAGAGAATGAAGTCGATCTGGCGGTAGCGGCCGCCGAAGGGAAGGCTGGCCATGGTGCGCTTGTTGGTCAATTCGCCCAGAGAGCTGTCATAGATGTTGGCGAAGATAATACCCATTGCATTCATAGTCGTTTCCTCCCTTAGAGCATTTCCCCGGGCAGCAGCACGGTGTTGGTCTCCACCACCGCGCCCTTGCGGGTCACACTGATCTTTTTGTTTTCTCCCGGTCCGAAAGCGCCGCCTACCACGGCTCCCTTGCGGATACGGCTGTCTTCGCCGATGATGGCGTGGCGGACGATGGCGCCGGACTCAATGACCGCGCCGGGCATAATCACCGAGTCCTCCACAAGCGCTCCCTCGCCCACATAGGAGCCGATGGAGATGATGCTGTGACGGACGGTGCCGAAAATCTTGGAGCCCTCTGCGATGAAGCAGTTGACGGTGATGGCGTTGGTGTCGATATAGCTGGAGGGATAGGCATTGTTCCGGGCGTAGATCTTGCTGTGCTCGCCGCCCCGCAGGTCAAATACCGGCTCCTTGCCCAGCAGATCCATGTTGGCCTCCCACAGGGAGTTGATGGTGCCCACATCCATCCAGTAGCCGTCAAACCGATAGGCCATCAGCTTGTGACCGGCGGAGAGCATATTGGGAATGATGTTCTTGCCGAAGTCGTTGGAGGAATTGGGATCCTCCTCGTCGGCAATCAGGAATTCCCGCAGCACCTTCCAGGTGAACACATAGATGCCCATGGAGGCGTTGGTGGACTTGGGGACCTTGGGCTTCTCCTCAAACTCGTAGACGGAGCCGTCGGGGTTGGTGTTCATGATGCCGAAGCGGCTGGCCTCCTCCAGGGGGACATTCCGCACGGCGATGGTGCAGCTGGCGCCGGACTTCTCGTGGAAGGATACCATGGCGGCGTAGTCCATCTTGTAGATGTGGTCGCCGCCCAGCACCACCACATACTCAGGAGAGTACCGGTCGATGAAAGCCAGATTCTGGTAGATGGCGTTGGCGGTGCCCTTGTACCAGCCGCTCTTTTTGTCGTTGCGCTCGTAGGGGGGCAGCACCTGTGCGCAGCAGTGGGACTTGTTCAGGCCCCAGGGCTGGCCGTTGCCGATGTACTCGTTCAGCTCCAGGGGCTGATACTGAGTGAGGATTCCCACGGTGTCAATGCCGGAATTGACACAGTTGGACAGGGGAAAATCGATGATGCGGTATTTGCCGCCAAAGGGGACGGCGGGTTTGGCGGTGTTCTGGGTCAACACCTTCAGACGGCTGCCCTGGCCGCCTGCCAAAAGCATGGCGATACAGCGTTTTTTCTGGAAGTACATAGAAAAGCACCTCTCCTTTTTTGATTCAGCAAATCCGCAGGTCAGAATGGCGGTCTGCTGTGTAAATATCCAGCTATAGCATAGCACAAATTTGAAGATTAGGAAATGGACAAAATATCTAAAATCTTCCCCAAAGATATGTTGTTTTTCACAACGAGCGGGCACGGTGTTGGGAATTTACTGGGCATTTCGACAGGGTTCAACAGCTTTTCCATCCAAATAATGTGGCGCCACCCCCCCAATTTGTACCCACAATCGGAAAAATCGGCAAATTGCCGATATCCCATGGCTTCGTGAAAGGCCAGGGAGGGGCGGTTGGAGCCTTCAATCAGTGCATAAACTCTGGTATAACCCTGCATAGTCAAAATATGCTCCAAAACCCGGTACATCGTTTGTCCGACGCCTTTGCCCTGGACGGCCGGGGACAGGTAGATGGACAGCTCCGCGCACCAGGAAAAGGCCGCCCGCTCGAAGGGGGCGCTGCCGTAGGCGTAGCCCAGCACGGCGCCCGCCTCCTCCCACACGATCCAGGGAAACTGGGCAGTGACGGCGTCAAACCGCCGGGTAAATTCCTCCAAGGTGGGCAAGCGGTATTCGAAGCTGTAGGGGGTATTTTCCACATAGGGACGGTAAATTTCCAGAATCTGGGGCAGGTCGGCGTGAACCGCCAGCCGGATGGCCATAGGCATCCCTCCTTTTGTATCTGATACTATTTTATAATAGGGGTATTCCTCCGTCAAGGGATGGCCAGCCCCCAGGATGTAAAATTTCTGTCAAGCGGGCGGCGAGTCGCCGCTGACAATTTCGCACGATAATCTTCTGCAAGTCGTTACTGCCCCTCCAGTGCCCGGTATCGTTACCTTGCGGAGGGCTTCGTTTATACCTCCCTCCGGGAGGGAGGTGGCTTGGGGCGCAGCCCCAAGACGGGCGCATGGACTGTTGGACTGCCGGGAATGGTACCTCCCCAGGGGTTCTGATAACCTCTATCATGTACCACCCCGCAAGCAAACTGGCAGCTTATCGCCCGCTGGCTCCCTCAGACACGGCTTACGCCGTGCCAGCTCCCTCCCGGAGGGAGCTATGGGCTTCTGCGTTTTCACATTGGCTGATGCTGATGGGAAGGCGCCGATTGTGAATCCCTCAGATGCCTGTGGTACCAGTTCCCCTTAACAAGGATGCTTTGGGGGGTACCCAAAGCACCCTGCCGCAAGGCAAAAAAACGCCGTACCCGGGGGTGGGTACGGCGTTGGGGGATTATTGGGCTTTGTGGTCTGCCACCAGAGATTCGATTTTGTCCAGGGTCTCCTGGGATACCTCCGTGTGTCCGAACCAGTGCTTGCGCCACTTGATCAGGTAGATTTCCGTCAGTCCCTCCTCTTCGTAAGGAACGGTGGGTAGGGTGACGGTGAGCTTATCCCCGGTTTGCAGGTTTTCCGTGGATTTGCAGTCATCCCCCCACTCCTCCAGAAGGAGGATGTACTGGGTTCCATCCTGCCGGGGCTCGCAGAGAAACACCGGAAGCCCCTCCTGGGTGCGGACAAAGATGCCTGTTTCCTCCATATGCCCAGTGGGGAGGGCACAGCCTGCCAGACCGGAAAGTAACATCAGACATAAAAGAAATGCCAGTAATCGTTTCATGGGGGTTCCTCCTTTCCCTTAATAGAGCCAAATGAATTCGTCAATGTGTCCGGGGTCTTGGTTAAACGCAAACCCAAAAGTCTCGATTTGTCCGATAAAGAAATCCATCCTTAAGATTTTTATATCACGGAAAAGTGGGAAAGTCAATGGAAAAACCATGGATTTCGGAACTTTTGGCGTTCCGACGAAAGGGGCGCTTCGGAAAGCCCGGAAAGGCAATCGGAAAGATTGCCTTTACCCCTTCTTCCGGTGGGCCTATACCAAAAAACGGAAGAAGCCGAACGCCGGCTTCTTCCGTTTTGGCACTTATTTTCCGAAGAGGGGACGGGCCACCCGCTTGTAAAGGAGCAGGGTAAGGACGGAGATGAGCAGGCCCTTGATGAGGTTTAAGGGGGCCACCGCCAGCGCCACAAAGGTGGTGACGGAGGTGATGGCCGGGTTTACGGCGCCGCCCATGGCGATAATCCGGGACAGATCGGAGCCGAAATACAGCTGGGCAAACTTGGGCAGCAGGTACACGGCGTTGAACAGGCTTCCGAACACCGTCATCACCAGGGTGCCGGCAACGAGACCCCAGACGGCCCATTTCCGGGTCTTGTGGATGTGGTAGAGAATCACCGCCGGAATCACGAAGCTGCACCCCACCACGAAGTTAGCCAGGTCTCCCACAAAGGCGGTGGTGGTGCCCTTGAGAAGCAATTTCAGGACGATCTTGATGGCCTCGCAGGACACCGCCGCCGTGGGCCCTAAGTAGAAACCGCAGAGAATCACCGGCAGCTCGGAAAAGTCCAGCTTGTAAAAGTCCGGGGCCAGGAAGGGCAGGGGGAAGTCCAGGGTGTAGAGCACCGCCGCCAGAGCTGCGCAGATGCCCACGATGGTGACGGTCCGGGCCTTGCCGGGACGGTGCAAATCCGGGAGGAACCGCTCCCCCAGCCGGGACAGCAGGACGATGACCGCCACAATGAGGGCGGAGACCAGCACAAAACTTAAATTCTGTTGCAGGTCAGAGAGAAGCTGGGACATGACAAAAAACCTCTTTTCTGTTTTTTCGGAAACTCCGGCTGCATGGATGGCGGAAAAGATCCGCTTCCCAGCCGCAGACGGTTTTATCGGAGTTTCCGCAAATAAAAATACGCCCAGGGTACAGATACCCCAGGCGTAACAAGACCGTTGTTTCCTGCCGCTCTTCTTCCATCCAGACTATACTGTCGGTATCGGAGTTACACCGATTCAACGCCGAAGCGCTCGCGGACTTTACCGCCGGTCGGGAATCGCACCCTGCCCTGAAGATATCCATATTCCGTTGCTGTCTTACACATTACCACGCTTTGGGCCGGTTGTCAAGTCCCTGCCGGTGTGATAAAATCAGGGTAATCAGGCGGCCGGGGCTTTGGTCTCCTGCTGGGTAGGCGTGGTGGCGTCCGTATCGGTGGTGGGGGAAGTGGCGTCCTGAGCCGGTTCGGTGCCCTGGGTGGCGGGCTGGGTAGGCTCCTTCACCGACTGGGGCATCTGGAAGCCGTGAATCTTGCCCTTGGCAGAGGTGTCGGTGATGTCCCCGCCGATGACCGCGTCCTTGTGTACCAGCAAGGTGGCATACACCGGGTCGGTGGCTCCGGGA
Organism: uncultured Eubacteriales bacterium; assembly: GCA_949293985.1. Lineage (GTDB taxonomy): Bacteria > Bacillota > Clostridia > Oscillospirales > Oscillospiraceae > Faecousia. The sequence continues at coordinate 38,623 of CASFFN010000028.1, forward strand.
TAGTTGGTCACCTTGTAGACATAGCGCATCACCGTTTGTCCGGCGTACTTGGTCAGGTCATACCCCTGGCTCTTTTGCAGGGCGTTGTAGCGCTCGTAGGCCTGGGTGGGGGTTTCTGGGATCCGCACTTCACCGGATTGAACGGGGGAAGCGTTTACCTCCCAGCCGAATTCCTGGAGAAAGGCCACCCGCTTGTCGTTGCCTGTGGCGGTCTGAACCGTGGGGTCCTGGGTCTCCCCGCCGCCGCCGAACACCAGAAGCAGCAGCAAAATGGCAGCTGCCACCCCCGCCAGTACCATGAGGATCTTTTTCTTATCCACCTTGGCGGTCATAACCATCATAATGAAAATCCCTCCTAAGCAATGTTGGCATTATAGCCTATTACGCCTGTGGACGGGTTAGAACGGAGGAGCTATGGAAAGATTGGACAAATTCTTAAGCAGTCAGGGAATTGGCACCCGGAGCCAGGTGAAAAATATTTTGAAAGCCGGACGAGTCACGGTGGACGGGGTCCCGGAAGGGGACGGCGGCCGGAAAATCGACCCCCAGAGCCAGCGCGTCGCCCTGGACGGAGAGGAGCTTACGAAGGTTCGCCGGGTGGTGCTGATGCTCAACAAGCCGGAGGGCTTCGTCACCGCCACGGAGGACGCCCGGGAGAGGACCGTCATGGAGCTTCTGCCCAGGGAATACGCCCACCGGAAGCTCCGTCCGGTGGGACGGCTGGACAAGGCAACGGAAGGCCTGCTGCTCTTTACCGACGACGGGGACCTTTTGCACCGGCTCATCAGCCCCAAAAATGAGGTGGCGAAAATCTACTATGCCCGGCATGAGGGCACTGCCGGGGAGGCGGATGTGGCGGCCTTCCGGGAGGGGCTGGTGCTGGCGGACGGAACCCGGTGCCTTCCTGCCTGGCTGGAGCCTTTGGGACCGGGGGAGAGCCGCGTCACCGTCCGGGAGGGGAAGTACCACCAGGTGCGGCGGATGATGGCCAGCCGGGGGATGCCCGTGACCTATCTTGCGCGGCAGCAGGAGGGCGGCCTTGCCCTGGGAGACCTTCCCAGAGGCGGGGTGCGGCTTCTGACGGAGGAGGAAGTGGCTGCGCTGGAGGGAAAATAGGCACATTGCCGGGCGGGTTATGGAAGAACCTTCCATATATGGAAACCCGGTGGGGATTTTCACTAAAAAAGATAAGACATTTTGCAGTAATATGTCAAAAGGTACTTGCATTTTGTGCAAAAGAAGTATATAATATCCATGCTGATTTGTGAAATGCGTATTTGTGCAATATTAGTAAGGAGGCTGGAAAATGTCCAACAGTGTTTTTCAGAGCGTAATTTTGCAGTTAAAGGAGGCCGCCGGCTGCACCTTTGGCGTCATCGACACCGACGGCTGCGTCATTTCCTGCACCGATGTGATGCTTCTGGGAGAGCGGTGGCCGGAGGCGGCTGTCCGGGTGGCGGAGAATCCCACCCTGGTGCAGACCTTCGAGGGCAAGACCTTCCGGGGAATCCTCAGCAGCACCAACTGCTTTGAGTATGCGGTGTTCTGCACCGGGGATGACCAGCTGGCCCAGACCTACTGCTCCCTGGCTTATATCGCCCTGAATGATGCCAAGAATTTCTATGAGGAAAAGCACGACCGGGGCACCTTTGTAAAGAACATCCTGATGGATAACATCCTTCCCGGCGACATCTACATCCGGGCCAAGGAACTCCACTTCGCCACGGAGGCCCCCAGAGTGGTATTTCTGGTGCGGCAGCTGGGCCATGGGGAAGTGGCTGCCGTGGATATTCTCTCCGGACTGTTCCCGGACCGCTCCCAGGACTTCGTGGTGAGCATCAACGAAACCGATGTGGCGGTGGTGAAGCAGGTGGCGGCAGGGGCGACCCCTGAGGCCACGGAGAAAATCGCCCAGACCATGGAGGATACCCTGAAAAATGAGCTGTATGTGAAGACCGTCATCGGTATCGGCACCGTGACCGAGCACCTGCGGGAGCTGGCGGACTCCTACAAGGAAGCCGAGACCGCCATTGATGTGGGCAAGGTGTTCGACACGGAAAAGAGCATCATCAGCTACGAAAATCTGGGCATCGGCCGGTTGATTTACCAGCTGCCGACAACCCTGTGCGACATCTTCCTTTCCGAGGTGTTCAAGAAGAGCTCCATCGATGCTTTGGATCAGGAGACCCTGTTCACCATCAACAAGTTCTTCGAGAACAACCTGAATGTGTCCGAAACCTCCCGGAAGCTCTTTGTCCACCGGAACACGCTGGTGTACCGGTTGGAGAAAATCAAGAAGATTACCGGCTTGGATTTGCGGCTGTTTGACCACGCCATCGTGTTCAAGGTCGCCCTCATGGTCCGCAAGTACCTGGCCTCCCGGGAAATCCGGTAAAAATCGGATAAATCGTCCCGGCGCTGTGGACAGCGTAAAACCGCTTCTTCCGCAGCGTGAATCAGGGCAGCGGTCATATAGAGCGCAAGGAAAAACGGACATACCGTTTTTGGATAAGCGTTTATCCGATACGATTTGTTAGCGACAGATAAAAGACTTTTTATACTGAGAAACGGCGCAGCTTCGGCTGCGCCGTTTCTTGCACGGGGGTTTTTTATCGGCCGTTGTTCTGCTGGCGGGTTTCGCCGATGGTTACCGTCAGCTCCAGGGTTTCGCCCTGGCGGAAGACGGTGAGCTTCAGCTGACCGCCTACTCCGGCCTCCCGGATATACCGGGAAAGCTGGGCGTAGCCGGTGATTTCCTCGCCGTTAATGTGGGTGATAATGTCGTTGGGCCGCAGTCCGGCTTTCTCGGCAGGGCTGTTCTCCACCACGGACTGCACCGCCGCGCCCTGGGGCAGACCGTAGTTCTGGAACTGCTGTCCCACGTCGGACACGGTGACGCCGATATAGGGGGTGGACACATAGCCCTTCTCGATGATGCTCTGGGCAATCTCCCAGGCCAGATTGATGGGGATGGCAAAGCCGATGTTGTCAATGCTGGCCTCCCCGCCGCCGTTGGAGGAGTACTTGGCATTGGTAATGCCGATGACCTCGCCGTACATATTAAAGAGGGCGCCGCCGGAGTTGCCGGAGTTGATGGCACAGTCGGTTTGCAGCAGGTTCATGGTGGAGCCGTTGGACATGGTGATGTTCCGGTTCAGGGAGCTGATAGCGCCGGAGGTGAGGGAGAAGGTCAGCTCGCCCAGGGGGTTGCCGATGGCTACCACATTGTCGCCCACATTCAGGTTGTCCGAGTCTCCCAGCACCACGGGGGTGAGACCTTCCGCTTCGATTTTCAGCACCGCCACGTCGTTGGAGGCGTCGAAGCCTACCAGCTTGGCGTCATAGGTCTCCCCTTCATACATGGAAACGGTGATGGAATCCGCATCTTCCACCACGTGGTAGTTGGTGAGGATGTAGCCGTCATCGGTGACGATGAAGCCGGAGCCGGAGGCGGCGTTGACGGTCTGGTAGCCCCAGAAGTTGGTGGTGATGGAGGTGGTGATGCCCACGGTGGAGCGGACGTTCTGGGCGTAGACCTCAGCGGCGGTGAGCTCCTTGCCGGTGTCCACGGAATTGAGGGCAATCACGCTGTTTTCCCGGTTCCCCATAAGGGCGTTGGAAGTATTGTTCACCGGGGATTGTCCGCCGGTATACCACAGCACGCCGGCGCCGCCGGCAACACCGCCAACCAGGGCAAAGCACAAAGAAAGGGCAACCAGCTTGGGGCCCATGGATTTCTTCTTCGGGGCAGCCTGGATGGGAGGCTCCGGCTGGACGGGAGGTTCCGGCTGGGTATAAGACTGGGTGTATGCCTCCTGCCGGGGCTCTTCGCTTTGTTCATAAGATTCAAAGTTGTTTTCCATAGGTTTCACCTTTTTCTTAATATTGATAGCCCTATTTTCCAGGGAAAATAATAACACTTGCTGAATATCTCATAAACAATTTGTAAATTTCCCGGCAGTGAAAAAAGTAGTGGCAAAAGAGCAAAAACTGTGGTACAATAAACGGGAAAATTGGGCAAAAGCCCCAAGATGAAAGGAGACATATCTATGGGATTGATAAAAGCCGCAGTGGGAAGCGTCGGCGGTGTGCTGGCGGACCAGTGGAAAGAGTTTTTCTACTGTGAGGCCATGCCCAAGGAGCTTTTGGTGACCAAGGGTGTCAAGCGCACCAGCGGCCGCTCCTCCAACACCCGTGGAAGCGACAATATTATCTCCAACGGCTCCGGCATTGCCGTGGCGGACGGCCAGTGTATGCTGATTGTGGAGCAGGGCAAGATCGTGGAGGTCTGCGCCGAGCCGGGTCAGTTTACCTACGATTCCTCCACCGAACCCTCCATCTTTGCCGGGAGCCTGGGCAAGAGCATCCTGGAGACCTTCAAGACCATCGGCAAGCGGTTTACTTACGGCGGCGACACCGGTAAGGACCAGCGGGTGTACTACATCAACACCAAGGAGCTGCTGGACAACAAGTTCGGCACCCCCAATCCCATCCCCTTCCGGGTGGTGGACTCCAAAATCGGCCTGGATGTGGATGTGTCGGTGCGGTGCTCCGGTGTCTACTCCTATAAGATTGCCGACCCCCTGCTGTTCTATACCAATGTGTGCGGCAATGTGGAAGGGGACTACACCCGGGATCAGCTGGACAGCCAGCTGAAAACCGAGTTTATCAGCGCCCTGCAGCCCGCCTTCGGACGGCTGTCGGATATGGAGCTGCGGCCCAACCAGATTGTAGCCCACAATACCGACCTGGAAAACGCCATGAACGCCACTTTGTCTGAGAAATGGGGAGCCCTCCGGGGTTTGAAGGTTGTGAGCATCGCCCTGGGGTCTGTCACCCTGCCGGAGGAAGACGCCCAGATGATCAAGGAGGCTCAGCGCACCGCCATCCTCCGGGACCCCACCATGGCGGCAGCCACTTTGGTGGGCGCCCAGTCCGAGGCCATGAAGACGGCGGCAGGGAATTCTGCCGGTGCCATGACGGGCTTTTTGGGCATGGGTATGGCCATGAACGCCGGAGGCGCCATGAACGCCCAGAACCTCTATGCCATGGGTCAGCAGCAACAGCCCCAGCCGCCCCAGGGGGATTCCTGGAAGTGCAGCTGCGGCAACACCGCCACCGGGAAGTTCTGCCCCAACTGCGGTGCCAAGAAGCCGGAGCCCAAGGCTGCCGGTGAGTGGGTCTGCACCTGCGGCACCAAGAACACCGGAAAGTTCTGCACCGGCTGCGGAGCCAAGAAGCCGGAGGAGGGCTGGAAGTGCAGCTGCGGCGCTGTGAACAAGGGCAACTTCTGCTCCGAGTGCGGCGCCAAGCGCCCCGCCGGAGCGCCCCTCTACCGGTGCGACAAGTGCGGCTGGGAACCGGCAGACCCCAAGCATCCCCCCAAGTTCTGCCCGGAGTGCGGCGACCCCTTTGACAATCAGGACATTCAGTAAGGGAGGCTATGCCTATGGCAACGCTATTGGAATATAAATGCCCCTGCTGCGGCGGCACCCTGAGCTTTGACAGCGAAGCCCAGAAGATGAAGTGCCCCTACTGCGACACGGAGTTTGAAACCCAGTCCCTGAAGGAAATGGACGAGGTGCTGAAAGAGACCAGCGCCGAGGATACCATGGAGTGGGATACCCAGGAAAAGCCCCAGTGGGAGGAGCCGGTGAACCACTACGTCTGCCGCTCCTGCGGCGGCGAGCTGGTGACGGACGAGAATACCGCCGCTACCAGCTGCCCCTACTGCGGCAATGCGGTGGTGCTCTCCGGACGGCTGTCCGGGGCCCTGAAGCCGGAGCTGGTGATTCCCTTCAAGCTGGACAAGAAAGCCGCCATGGAGGCCTTCAAGAAGCACCTGCTGAAAAAGCCCCTGCTTCCCAAGGTGTTCAAAAGCGAGAACAAAATCCAGGAAATCCAGGGAATGTATGTGCCCTTCTGGCTCTTTGACGGCAAGGCCGACGCCAGCCTCCGGTTCCGGGGCACCCGGGTGCGCACCTGGAGCGATTCGGAGCACATCCACACGGAGACCAGCCATTACGCCATTCTCCGGGAGGGGGATTTGAGCTTTGCGGACGTGCCGGTGGACGGCTCCACCAAAATGCCCGACGATCTGATGGAATCCATCGAGCCCTTCGACTGGAAGCAGGGGGTGGATTTCCAGACGGCCTATTTGGCGGGCTACCTGGCGGACAAATACGACCAGGATGCGGAAACCTGCGCCCCCAGAGCCAACGAGCGGATCAAAAACAGCACCCAGGAGGCCTTCCGGGAGACCGTCAAGGGCTACAATACGGTAGTGCCGGAGAAGAGTACCATCCATGTGGAAAAGGGTCATGTGGCTTACGCCCTCCTGCCTGTGTGGACCATGACCACCAAGTTCCGGGGGGAGACTTATCTCTTCGCCATGAACGGCCAGACCGGAAAGTTCGTGGGAAACCTGCCCATTGACCCGGGCCGCTTTGCCGCTTTCTTTGCCGGCATTGCCGGAGGCGTGGCGGTGGTAAGCTACGTCCTGGGCCTGCTCACCGGACTGATTTAAGGAGGTGCCCCATGAAAAAACGAATCACAGCCCTTCTTCTGGTGCTTGTTCTGGGAATTTTCCTTGCCCTTCCGGCGGCAGCCTCCCAGGGGGTCAAAACCTACGGCCTGATTGATGACGGCGCGGATTTGCTCACAGACGAGCAGGAGGCAAAGCTCACAATTTATTTAAGGAGCCTGGGAGAGAAACTGGACATCTCCCTGGTGGTGGTGACGGTGGACTCTCTGGGGGGTAAGAGCCCCAGGTCCTATGCCGACGATTACTATGACACCTATGGCTTCCTGCCGGACGGCGCCCTGTTCCTGGTGAGCATGGAGTTCCGGGACTGGTGGGTATCCACCAGCGGCAAGTGCGAGGACGAGATTTCCTCTGATAAGATTGAAGATGCGGTGGTAAGCCACCTGTCCTCCGGGTCCTACTACGCCGCCTTTGAAGCCTTCGGTAAGTCCTGCGAAAAGCAGATGACCCCGGCCTATTTTCTGGGAGCGGTAATCTGCATCGCCATCGGTGTGGTGGTGGCTTTGATTGTCACCTTTACCATGCGGTCTCAGATGAAGTCCGTCCGGCCCCAGCACAGCGCCGCCAGCTACATCTGCCCCGGAAGCCTCCATGTAACCACCAGCCGGGACGTATACCTGTACCGCACCCATACCGTAACCGCCAAACCCAAGAGCAGCTCCTCCGGAAGCCACACCAGCTCCTCCGGCCGGAGCCACGGCGGCGGTGGCGGCAAGTTCTGATTTTCCGGTGCCTGGGAGACTTCCTCCCAGGCACCAAAATAATTGTGAAAACGGGAAAATAGTGCTTGACAAAAAAGACCTTCCTGTTTATAATAAGCGTGTTCTGTTTGAGCCGCCGGTATAGCTCAGTTGGTAGAGCAACTGATTTGTAATCAGTAGGTCGGGGGTTCGAGTCCGTCTACCGGCGGCCAAAGGGGACAGACTGTAAATCTGCTGCGTATCGCTTCGATGGTTCGAATCCGTCCTCCCCCACCAAAAAGAAACGACAATTTTCGACAGAAGATTGTCGTTTCTTTTGTTCTCTTCACTTTTCTCTATTCGTTCTTCTCTCTTCTCTAAAATTGTCGTTTCCAGATAAAAGATAAGAGAGAAAAGAGAAGAGAAAAGGTAGCTTTGCTCCGCAAAGCAATTTATGTATCGTTATTTCGAAAGCAATGAATTGTTGCTCGACTTATAGTGTGTTTCATGGTATTATTGTATTAACGAAATCAGAAAGGATTGTTAATTATCATGGTAGGAAAAAACATTAAAAAAATCAGAGAAAATATGAAATTAACTCAAGAAGAGCTGGCGGAGAAATTATCAGTTACTCGTCAAGCAATTTCAAACTATGAGACAGGAAAAACACAACCTGATATTGAGACGTTAATTAAAATTGCATCAATATTGGAAGTGTCGGTAGAAGAATTAATCTACGGATACAAGAGAACAAATGTTTTTAATAATACAACTCAACACATTACAAAAAACATCACTAAAGGCTTATCATTTGGCGCGGCCTTAGCAATGATCATTTCTTATGTTAAATGGCAGTCTATCGGGTGGGCGATTTTACATGGTGTTTTAAGCTGGGCATATGTTATATATCACATCATCAAATATGGTTGGAGTTGAAAACTTGCAAGAGTTCGAATTCATACGCGAAAACGGCAAAAATATCTTTTTTATAGTCCTTACACACAAAAAAGACCAGTCCGACGGACTGGTCTTTTTTGTGGTATGGGTATTGGTCGGGCGGATTCGAACCCATAGCAGTGCAACACCCCGGTGGGGTGTTGCTCCCACCAGTGCAAACACTGGTGGATACCTTTATTTTCGCCCCCGGCGAAAATGCAAATCGAATCCGTCCTCCCCCACCATAATAGGAACATAAAAAAGATATGTTCCGCATAAACCCCGATTTTATCGGGGTTTTTTGCTGCCCAAACACCGGGATTTGGGGATGCATATTCGTAGATATTTTCCACATTTGTGATAATTACATCTTCCAAACTGAGAAGTTGTGCGGTATAATCATTCGTGAACATAGAGATCATCCTTTCAATTGCGTGTAGGGGGTATACTTGTATTGTAAGGTTTTTGGTCTCTATGTTCAAACTATTATATTATAACTTTGGGGCCAGGCTCATCGCCTGACCCCAACATTTATTATAGAACCAAAGTTTAAGAAAAATCGCGGCTTATGTGCTTGTAAAGCTACGGATATTCGTATATAATGTAATTTGTATTGTTGTATCAACCGAAAGGGGGCGGCGTATGAAAGGATATCTTTCCATCCGGGAAATTTCCTATAAATGGGGCGTATCGGAGCGCCGTGTGAATCAGTATTGCGCACAAGGGCGCATTCCCGGCGCAGAGCGTTTCGGACGGTCCTGGGCGATCCCGGAAAATGCCGTAAAACCGGCGGATCCCCGGAAAGCAAACCGCACAAAAGAGAAAGACGTATGATGTGTCGTTTGCAGCAGGAACCGAATACAGGTAAATTCCAACCAAATGCAGAGGAGGTCTCACCTTGAAGTCGCTTTTAAAGAAAATTCATATCCGGTTTTTCGACTGGCCTCTGGATTTTCGTGTCCGACTGTTTCACATACTGGCCTTTGGCGGCATCGCCATCAGTTTTTTTACGGTAATTATCAGCCTGATCATGGGCATGTGGGAAACCGCAGGACTGGCTGCCGTTCTGATTGCCTTTTCCCTGGGGCTAATCCTGTTCACCCAGAGGACAGGCAAGTACCAGGTAGCTTACTTCCTCACCGTCACGGTCATTTTTATG
>CASFFN010000029.1 GCA_949293985.1 uncultured Eubacteriales bacterium
TGCGTTCCTTTCGTTAGACTTGGGTTGTGGTGACTTTATTCTAACAAACGCAATCGCCTTTTTCTATTCACTTGGTCTCACATCAATTGTAACGCTACAAAAATATTTGAACCTTATGAATTTTTCTCCTTGACAGACGGAGAGAGGTATGCTATGATATGCAAAATTGAATCGCTTAGATAGAGGTGCGGGATTCATCAGTACCGTGGGGCAAGGCCAGGCAGCCGCTCCGGGGGAAAGGGAATGCCGCCGAAGGGAAGCCGCAGGCCTGCTGCACTTTGCCTGGGCCGTCAGAGAATATCTGCCGGACTGTCACAGTTTTGTGAAGCGCTATCGATTGCAGTGATTGCCGGAGCCTTATCCCATCGCATTTTCGGTATTGTAACTGACGGATCGCTTGACAAAGCGATCCGATTTTTTTAGCGGAAACTGGAAACCCACGGTCTGCGACCCAGGCCGGATCTTTTGCCCCAAAGGTGCAGTATGAAAAACAGGAAATACATCCAGTATTCCCTTGTTTTCCATACTTTCCTTTGGAACAAAATCTCTCGCCCTGGCTTCTTGCCCGTGGCTTCCCAGCTTCCTGTCAGCCCAAAACGGAAGCTCTGATTATGTTGGCACCGCCTGAAAGGTGGGTTTTCCCGGAGTTTCCCAAGAGAGAAACCGAAAAATGAAAAAGGAAAGGTGAAAAGTTATGAAGAAGTTGTTTTGTTTGATGTTGGCCCTTGCGATGGTGTTTAGTCTGGCGGCCTGCGGCGGCGGTGAGGAGGAGACCACCGCTCCCTCCGGGGAGGGCTCTTCCATTCCCGGACTGGAGGACGGGGTGCTCACCGTGGGCATGGAGTGCGTCTACGCCCCCTACAACTGGACCCAGATGGACGATTCCAACGGCGCTGTGCCCATCGTCAACCAGCCCGGTGCTTACGCCAACGGCTACGATGTGATGATGGCCAAGAAGTTCTGCGAGAAGTATGGCTGGGAGCTGGAGGTCATGGCTCTGGAGTGGGGCGGCCTCTCCGCTGCCCTGAAGGCCGGCACCATCGATGCCGCCATTGCCGGACAGTCCATGACCGAGGAGCGGCTGGCTGAGGTGGATATGGCTGGCCCCTACTACTACGCCTCCATCGTCTGCGTCACCAAGAAGGATTCCCCCCTGGCCTCTGCCACCGGCATTTCCCAGCTCTCCGGCATCTGCACCGCTCAGCAGGCTACCATCTGGTATGACTCCTGCCTGCCCCAGATCGCCGATGCAGAAATTATGCCCCCCTCCGACGACGCTCCTGCCATGATCATGGCTGTGGAGAGCGGCACGGTGGACTTTATCTGCACCGATATGCCCACCGCCCGGGGCGCCTGCGCCACCTATGACGATCTGGTGATTCTGGACTTCTCCGGAAGCGATGACAACTTCGTGGTTCCCCAGGGGGAGATCAACATCGGCATCTCCGTGGTCAAGGGCAACACCCAGCTGAAGGAGGCTTTTGACGCCATCCTCAGCCAGATGACCGAGGAGGACTTTACCCAGCTGATGGATGAGGCCATCTCCATTCAGCCCAAGGTCTGATAAACAGGAAGGAGCCTATTGACGGGCATGGATAAATTTGCAGAGTTGGCAGAGGACATTGGGAAACTGCTGGTAAACTACTGGCCCCTGTACCTCTCCGGTATCGAAAAGACCATCATTCTGGCGTTGGTTGCCACCGCCATCGGCTGTGTCATCGGCCTGGTGTGCGGCATTCTCAACACCATTCCCTGCCGGCCTCAGGATAAGCTGTGGAAGCGGTGCCTGGTGCGGCTGATCCGGGGCATTGTCCGGGTGTATGTGGAAGTGTTCCGGGGCACCCCCATGATTTTGCAGGCGGTGTTCATCTTCTACGGATTGTCCTACTTCACCGACGGAAAAATCGCCTTCAAGGGTCTGGAGGGCATCTGGCAGGCATCCATCATCGTGGTGTCCATCAACACCGGCGCTTACATGGCAGAGTCTGTCCGGGGCGGCATTATCTCCATCGACCCGGGCCAGACGGAAGGTGCCAAGGCCATCGGCATGACCCATGTCCAGACCATGACAGCGGTGATTCTGCCCCAGGCCCTGCGGAACATCATTCCCCAGATTGGCAACAACCTGATCATCAACATCAAGGATACCTCCGTCATGTCCGTCATCGGCTTTATTGAGTTCTTCGGCGCCCACAATAGCATCGTGGGTCTGAACCTTTTGTACTTCCCCTCTGCGGCCATTGAAATGGTGGGCTACCTGACCCTGACCCTCATTGCCTCCGTGATTCTGCGGTTTGTGGAGAAGCGGATGGACGGCTCCGACCACTACGAGCTGGTGCAGGTTGACAGCCTGACCCTCACCGCCGGTACCTACAACCACCCCAAGCGGGGCAGCAACTTCGACGAGCGGAGCAAGGAATTTGCCGGGGAGAAGTCCCGGAAGAAAGGAAAGGGCTGATATGGAAATTTTACAGGTTCGGCATCTTTCCAAGTCCTTCGGAGACCATGAGGTGCTGAAGGATATTGACTTTACGGTGAAGAAGGGGGATGTGACCTCCATTCTGGGAGCCTCCGGCTCCGGCAAGTCCACCCTCCTGCGGTGCATTAACCTGCTGGAGACCCCCTCCGCCGGGCAGATTCTCTATCATGGAGAGGATGTAAGCGGCATCAACCCTGCCCAGTACCGCTCCCATGTGGGCATGGTGTTCCAGTCCTTCAACCTCTTTGCCAATATGTCCGTGCTGAAAAACTGCATGGTAGGGCAGATGAAGGTGCTGAAAAAGAGCAGGGAGGAGGCGGAGAAAACCGCCCTGTACTATCTGGATAAGGTGGGCATGACCCCCTATATCCACGCCAAGCCCCGGCAGATTTCCGGCGGCCAGAAGCAGCGGGTGGCCATCGCCCGGGCCCTGGCCATGAACCCGGAGGTGCTGCTCTTTGACGAGCCCACCTCCGCCTTAGACCCGGAGATGGTGGGAGAGGTGCTTTCCGTCATGCAGGAGCTGGCCAAGGAAGGCATGACCATGCTGGTGGTCACCCACGAGATGGCCTTTGCCCGGGATGTGAGCACCCAAGTGGTGTTCATGAACGACGGGGTCATCTGCGAGCAGGGAACGCCCCAGGAGATTTTTGAAAATCCCCAGAAGCAGCCCACCCGGGACTTCCTGGCCCGGTTCCGGCAGGCATAAAACTTTCTATTGCAGCGGCGGTCTTTTGCCCAGGCGAAAGACCGTCGTTTTGCGTGGGATTTGGGAAAAAATTTCCTGGCGCAACCTGATTTTGCGGAATGCAACTGCATTTTCCTTGTATGCAACGCAGGAAAATGCTATGGTATAGCCATGGAAAAGAAAAAGGAGATGGGATAAATGGAGGATTATCGTTTTTGCGAGAATCTGGTGCAGCTGCGGAAGAAAAGCAATATCTCCCAGGAGCAGCTGGCCCAGATGCTGAATGTCACCCGGCAGGCTGTTTCCAAGTGGGAATCGGGACAGTCCATGCCGGATGTGGAAAAGCTGGTGAGCATGAGCCGGTTCTTTGGGGTCACCACCGACCAGCTGATTTTCGGGGGAAAAGCTCCCGAAAAGAAAAAATCCGGCTTCCGTTGGATTGGGATTCTGGTTTTCGGTTTTCTGGTGGTTATGTGGTGCACCGGCCTGGTGATTGCCATGTTCACCATGTTTGCCAACGAAGGACAGACCTTTGACGCCGGCCTCTGGACCTGGGCCATGGAGATGATGATAGATGCCCGGAAATATTTTGTCTGGCTGGTAGGAATTTTGCTGGTGCTGGAAATCCTGCCCCGGCTCCGGCCCTGCTTCCGCAGGCTGCTGCGTTCCCTGAAAAACCGGTCATCCTAAGCACAGTAACGGGGAGCTATTCCAAATACAAAACCAAGGCGCGGACCAAAACCGGTCTGCGCCTTTCTTCGGAATCTCTGAATAAATCGTCTGCGGCTGGAAAGCTTATCTTTTTCCCCATCCATGCAGAATGAAAAACAGGAAATACATACAGTATTCCGCTGTTTTCCATTCTGCCGATTTAATCAGAGTTTCCCTTCTTTATGGACGGATGGCCCCCGGGGTGCCCATACCGGGCAATTTTCGGGAATAGGGAAGCGTGAATCGGTAAGAAGTTCCGCCGGTTTTGCCAGCGGAATCCCCCCGGTTTGGCTTCGCCAAACCACCCCCCCTTTGTGAAAGGGGGGCTTTGGGCGCGGTAACGATACCGGGCGGCGTGCCGCCGCTGGCAATGCGTGTTCGGTGCGGCTGTTTTCGTTCCCCATTTCGCTCGGTAACGATACCGGGCGGGTCAGGGAAGTAACGATACGCTGAAAGCCGCCGTGCGAAATTGTCTGCGGGCACTGTCCGCCGTGCGAAATTGTCTGCGGGCACTGCCCGCCGGGCGGGGCAGGGAAGTAAGGAAGCGCAGAAAGCCGGCGCGGGGAAGGGAAAGCTTTTTCGGCAGGGGGAAATAGGTTCTGCGGGGGAGTGAGGAAAACAGGAGCCGCCCGAAGGCGGCCCCTGTTGTTGTTTTACTCTTCGTCGGGGAAGGTGTACTGCTTGCGGTACTTTTCGAAGCGCTCGTCGAATTTGGCGCTTTCCGTCAACTCGCCGGCTTTCAGGGCGGTGAGGTACTCGTGGGCCTCCAGCTTGCCCTCGGACACCTGGAGCATCTCCACGGCGATGTTGGAGCAGTGGTCAGCCACCCGCTCGTAGGAGGTGAGCAAGTCCTCCAGCACGAAGCCGTACTCCACCTTGCACTGGCCGTTCCGCAGGCGGCGCACATGGCGGGACTTGATTTCCTTTACCAGGCTGTCCACCACCTGCTCCTGAGGCTCTACCCGCCGGGCGTTTTCCAGGTCGCCGCCGCAGTAGGCGGCCACGGTGCTCTTCACCACCGCCTGCACCGCCTTGCTCAGCACCTTCAGCTCGCTCTTGGCGGCCTCGGAGAAGGCGATGTCCTTCTGGTAAATCTCCTCGCCCGCCTTGCCGATGGACACGGCGTGGTCGGCAATCCGCTCCACATCGCTGATGGTGTAAAGCAGGATGTTCAGCTCCCGGTTGTCATGCACCGAAAGCTTGGTGCCGGTAAGCTGCACCAGGTAGGTGCCCAGAGCGTCCTCGTACTCGTCGGTCTTGTTCTCCAGAGCCTTGACGCTTTCCAGTCCCTTGGAATCAAACTTTTCCAGCAGGCCGATGGCTCCGTCCAGGGCCTGAGAAGCGGTCCTGGCCATATCCGCCGCAATCTCCTGGGCTCTCTGGATAGCCACGGCCGGGGTAGCGATGAGCCGCTGGTCCAGCAGGGCGGTGCTCTCCGGCTCCTTGTCCTCGGGTACGGACAGGGTGGCCAGCTTCTCCAGCACACCGTGCAAGGGGAGCATGATAAGCGTGGTTACCACATTGAAGGTGGTGTGGATTATGGCGATGTTCACCTCGCTCATGGTCTCCGTCAGGAAGCCCCAGGGCACAAAGGCGCCGACGCCGTAGAAAACCGCAGCGAAGATGATAACGCCCAGGAGGTTAAAATACAGGTGCACCATAGCGGCTCTGCGGGCGTTCCGGTTGGCGCCGATGGTGGAAATCAGAGCGGTGACGCAGGTGCCGATGTTCTGACCCAGGATAATGGGCAGGGCCACACCGCCGGTGACAAGGCCGGTGGAGCACAGGCTCTGCAAAATACCCACGGAGGCGGAGGAGGACTGAATCACGCCGGTCAGCACGGCGCCTACGACGATAGCCAGAATCGGGTTGGTGAAGGACACCATCAGGTCGGCAAACCACTTTTCATTCTCCAGGAAGGCCATGGAGTCGCTCATGAGGGACATACCGGTCATGAGGGCCATGAAGCCCAGCAAAATGGTGCCGATGCCCTGCTTCTTCTCGCTCTTGGTGAACATATACAGCACAATGCCGACGATGCCCAGCAGAGGCGCCAGGGTAGTGGGCTTGAAGATCTGAACCACCAGGCTCTCGCCCTCCAGGGCGGTCAAGGACAAAATCCAGGCGGTGACGGTGGTGCCTACATTGGCACCCATGATGACGCCCACCGCCTGCTTCAGGGCCATAATGCCGGAGTTGACGAAGCCCACCACCATGACCGTAGTCGCGGAGGAGGACTGAATCACGGCGGTTACCGCCAATCCTAAGAAGAAGCCTTTGAACACATTGGAGCTCATCTTGGCCAGAATGGTCTGGAGTTTGCCGCCGGCCTGGCGCTCCAGGGCCTTGCCCATCACATCCATGCCGAAAAGGAACAGGGCCAGTCCGCCCAGCAGGGAAATGAGCTTGAGGATATACATACTCATGTGCGTTTACCTATCTTTCTGCGTTATTTTTTTGTATCCGCTACCAGTATAGTATAAAATATATTTTTTGTAAAGACTACATAGAAAATATATGAAGAATGTAAAATCTGTGTAAAGTCCCGGGGCTTATGGGAACTTCACCGTTACTGTCGTGCCCTTCTCCTCCTGGCTCTCCAGGGTGATGACGCCTCTGTGGCTGGCAGCGGCGTGCTTGACGATGGAAAGCCCCAGCCCGGTACCTCCGGACTGCTTGGAATGGCTCTTGTCCACCCGGTAGAACCGTTCGAAAATCCGGGCCTGGTGCTCCGCCGGGATGCCGATGCCGGTGTCTTTCACCCGAATCACCTTGCTGCCGGCTTCCATGCCCAGAAATACCTCCACGGAACCCCCGGGCCGATTGTACTTGATGGCGTTTTCCGTGAGATTGTACAGAATCTCATACAGGAGCCTGCGCACCCCCAGCATGGTAAAGCCCGCGCCGGTCATTTTCAGCGTTACCTGCTTCTGCTCCGCCACCGGGGTAAGGGACTGGAAAATCTCCTGGGCAACGGGGCCAATCTGTACCGGCTCCTTGGGAAGCTCCACCCCCTCGTCCAGCTGGGAGAGGCGGATGATGTCCTCCACCAGATTCACAAGCCGGGCAGCCTCCTGGCGGATATGGCCCAAAAACCTGGGCTGATCCTCCGGCTTTACCAGGCCGTTTTCCAGCAGCTCGGCGCTTCCGATGATGGACTGCAGGGGAGTTTTCAGCTCGTGGGACACATTGGCGGAGAATTCCCGCCGGTTCTGCTGGGCCTGGGTCTGCTCCGTCACATCCAGAGCCAGAATGACAGCGCCCATGATTTTCCCCTGGGACTCAATCCGGCTCAGCTCAAACAGGTACTCCCGGCCGTTGCGCCGGGCGTGCACCTCGCTGCGTCCCTTGCTGTATACCGTCTCCACGGCCTTCCGCAGCTCCTGCTTCCTGTCCACCGTGAGAAAATCCCGGCCTACACAGCTGTCGTCTACCCCGAAAAGGGTCTTGGCGGCGGGGTTGATGCTCAGCACCAGGCAGTCTTTGTCCAGCAGTACCAGACCCTCCTTCATATTTCTTGTAATCTGCTCCAGCTCCTCGGTTTTTTGTTTGAGATTTTTCATCTGCCGGGAAATCTGCCGGTGCTGCTCCCCGATGCGGTGCAAAAGCGGCGCGATTTCCTCGTAAACCCGGTTGTCCAGAGGATACTCCAGGTTCAGTTCGTTGAGAGGCTTTACGATCCGCCGTGCCATGCGCCGGGCAAAGACGGCGGAGAGCAAAATGGCCAGCAGCACTACCCACAGCACCGGCAGCAATAAACCCAGCGCTAAGGACAGCGTGGTCATGCTGCTGCCGGAAATTCGCAGAACCGTGCCGTCGGAGAGCCGCACCGCCTGATAGACGGTCTTTTCCATCCGGGTGTCGGAATAGCGGACGCTGCTGCCGGAGCCGGTTGCCAGCGCCTCCCGCACCTCCTCCCGGGCGGCGTGGTTATCCATCCGGGCCTCGTCCTCCCAGGAATCGTAGAGGACATTCCCCTGGGCGTCGATCCAGGTGAGACGGAAGTCCTCCCGCTGCACCCCCAGAAGATAGTCCCGGCCCGCCAGCTGGGTGCCGGCGGCTGCCAGATAGAGGTCGTCCGTAAGCCGTTCCTGCTGGCTGTCGTCCAGATAGCCGTACATCACAAAGGAAAACACCAGAAGGCCGCACAGCAGCACTACGGCGGCGGTGGAGAGAATCGCCCGGAAGATTTTACTGGTCATGGCCCGTCTCCCACCGGTAGCCCACATTGCGCACCGTCTCAATCCGCCTGCCGTAGTCCCCCAGTTTCTGTCTAAGGGTTCTTATGTGCATATCCACCGTCCGGGTTTCCCCCAGATAGTCCGCGTCCCACACGCTGGAAAGCAGCTGTTCCCGGGTAAAGGCGATGCCCGGATTCTGGAGAAACAGCCGCAAAAGTTCATATTCTTTGAAGGTCAAAGGAAGCCGCTCCTCCCCGATGGACACGGTGTGGGCCTGCTGATTCAGCACCAGATCCCCCAGGGTCAGCAGGTGCTTTTCCTCCTGCCGCCTGCACCGGCGGAGCACCGCCTTCACCCGGGACACCATCTCCATCACCCCAAAGGGCTTCACCAGATAGTCGTCCGCCCCCAGATCCAGGCTCTGAATCTTGTCGAACTCTCCGCCCTTGGCGGTGGCCATAATCACGGGAATCTGGGAAAAGGCCTTGTGGCTCTTCATTTTCCCCAGAAGGGTCACCCCATCCTGCCCCGGGAGCATCACATCCAGAATCACCAGCTCCGGCTGGGCGGTCTGGAGCGCCTCCCAGAAATCGTCCCCATTTTCAAAGCCCCGGGCGGAAAAGCCGGAGCTTTCCAGGGCATATACTTCAATGTCCCGGATACTGGGATCATCCTCTACACACCAAATCATACCTGTCCTCCTGTGGTTTTTTCTTCATTATTATAATGGGAAATCCGGGGAAATGCAACGGAAAACTCTCCCTTTCCTCCGGGAAAATCCCCTTGACTTTAGCACGATAAAGTGATAAAATACCAAAAAACAGAAAAGGAGCCATCCCTATGAAGTCTATGGAAGGCCCGGAGCTGGAGCTGCTCCTGGAAGCCATTCTCACCCTGCAAACCCCGGAAGAATGCCGCCGTTTTTTGGAGGATATCTGCACTATCAAGGAGCAGGAAGCCCTGACCCAGCGGTTTGCCGTTGCCTGGCAGCTCAGCTCCGGCAAAAACTACCAGCAGGTGTACGAGGATACGGGGGTCAGCTCCGCCACCATCTGCCGGGTGAATAAGTGCCTGCAATACGGAGACGGCGGCTACTCCACCGTCTTGCAGCGGCTGAAAGAAAGGGGAAAATTGCCATGATTGCCGACTGGACGCGGCAGCTTTCCGCCCTATATCAAAGTTATGGGTATCTGCCTTATAAAATGAGCCGGTTTGAAGATTATGATTTGTATGTCCAGAACCGGGACTTTCTTCTCTCCCAACGGATCATCACCTTCCCCGGGGAGGACGGACGGCTGCTGGCCCTGAAGCCGGACATCACCTTGTCCATCGTAAAAAACGCCCCGGAGGCTCCGGGAGTGGTGGAGAAGGTGTACTATCTGGAAAAAGTGTACCGCTCCCGGCCAGAGGGCGGCCCCATCCGGGAACTGCCCCAGGCGGGGCTGGAATGCGTGGGGGATCTGAGCAGCTATGAGGAGGCGGAGGTGCTTTTGCTGGCGGCGCTGAGCCTTTCCGCCATTCCGGGGGAGTCGGTGCTGGATATCTCTCATATGGGGCTTATCTCCCAGGTGTTGGACAGCTGCCGGGTCGGCATCCGGCACCGCCCCCAGGTGCTCGCCGCTCTGGAGCGGAAGAGCCTCCACGGCCTTTCCGGGATTTCCTGCCACGGCAAGGAAAAGCTGGAGCTGCTGATTTCCTGCAGCGGCGGCCCGGAGCAGGTGCTGCCCCGGCTGAAGGCTCAGCTCACCGCCCCGGCAGAGGCGGTGGCGGTCTCCCAGCTGGAACGGCTGTGCCGGATGCTTTCCCAGAGCGGCTGCACCTGCCGGATTCGTCTGGACTTCTCCGTCAGCAACCAATTAAAATACTACAACGGCATTGTGTTCAAGGGCTATGCCCAGGGAGCGCCGTCGAGCGTTCTCTCCGGGGGACAGTATGACCGGCTGCCGGAGCATATGGGCAAGCGGTGCCGGGCCATGGGCTTTGCATTGTATCTGGATTTGCTCCAGGAGGCGGAAAGCGCCTATGACTTAGACCTTCTGATTCTCCGCGACCCCCGGCAGACTCCGGAGGAGATACTGGCCCTGACCCGGGAGGCTTCCCGGGAAGGCCGGGTACTGGTAGCCGCCCAGCCCCCCAAGGACCGGACCTGGAAGCGGCTTTTGGACTTTCGGAAAGGGGAGAAGGAATCATGCTGAACATTGCCCTGCCCAAGGGGCGGCTGGGGCAGCGGGTCTATGCCCTGCTGAAAAACGCCGGGTTTCCCTGCCCGGAGCTGGAAGCCGGGGGACGGCGGCTGATATTTGAAAACCCCGCCCTGGGGCTGCGCTACTTCTGGGTAAAGCCCTGGGATGTGGGGGTGTACGTGGAGCGGGGCGCTGCGGATGTGGGGATTGTGGGAAAGGACATTCTCCTGGAGGGTGCCCCCCAGGTCTATGAACTGCTGGATTTGGGTCTGGGAAAATGCACCATGGCCGTGGCCGCTCCCCGGGGCTTCCGGAACCCCACCGGCACCACCTTGCGGGTGGCCACCAAATTCCCGGAGATTGCCGCCAGGTACTATGCCGGGCAAAGCCGGGACATTGACATCATCCATCTCAATGGCGCCATAGAGCTGGCGCCCCTGCTGGGGCTGTCCCATGTGATTGTGGACATTGTGGAGACCGGGGAGACCCTCCGGGAAAACGGCCTGGAGGTACTGGACACGGTAGCCCCCATCAGCGCCCGGCTCATTGCCAACATGGCCGCCATGAAATTTGAAAATACCAGGATTCCGGAGCTGCTCCGGGGTCTTGAAAAGCAGGTGAATGCACGATGATTCCCATTTTGGACTACGAAAAAACGGAAAAATCCCCTATTTTCCAGAGAACTACCCCGAATCTTCAGGTTACGGAGCCGGTGCGGGAGATTATCGCCCGGGTCCGCAAGGAGGGCGACCAGGCCCTGTTTGCCTATTCCCGTCTCTTTGACAAGGTGGGGGTATCCTCCCTGGAGGTAACCGGGGAGGAACTGGAAGATGCCATGGAAAAGGCGGATAAGGAACTTGTTTCCATACTCACCTCCGCAGCGGAGAATATCAAGGCTTACCACAGCCAGCAAAAGCGCACTGGATTCTCCTTTTCCCCGGAGCCGGGGGTGGTGCTGGGGCAGAAAATCACCCCCCTGGAGAAGGTGGGCATCTATGTGCCGGGGGGCACCGCCGCCTACCCCTCCACGGTGCTCATGACCGCCATCCCGGCAAAAATCGCCGGATGCGGCGAAATCGTCATGGTCACCCCGCCGGGAAAAGACGGGATCCCCCCGGCCATCCTGGCCGCCGCCAAAATCGCCGGGGTGGACAGAATCTTCCGGGTGGGCGGCGCCCAGGCCATTGCCGCCCTGGCCTATGGAACGGAGATTATCCCCCGGGTGGATAAAATCGTGGGGCCGGGCAACGCCTATGTGGCGGAGGCCAAGCGGCAGGTCTTCGGGCAGGTGGCCATCGATATGATTGCGGGCCCCAGTGAAATCCTCATCATTGCAGACGAAAAGAGCAACCCCGCCCATGTGGCGGCGGATCTGCTGAGCCAGGCGGAGCATGACCGCCAGGCCAGCGCCGTCCTCATCACCACCAGCGCCGGTTTGGCGGAGCAGGTGCAAAAGGAGCTGGAAGCCCAGCTTTTGGAGCTACCCCGAAAAGAAATTGCCCGGGCTTCCTTGGAAGGACAGGGAAAAATCATCCTGGCGTCCTCCATCCCCCAGGCCATTGCCATCGCCAACCGCCTGGCCCCGGAGCATCTGGAGCTGATGGTGGACAGTCCCCTTAGCTATCTGGATTCCATAACCAACGCCGGTTCCGTCTTTTTGGGGCGGTACTGCCCGGAGGCGGTGGGGGATTACTGGGCAGGCCCCAACCATACCCTCCCCACCGGCGGCGCCGCCCGGTTTTCCAGTCCCCTGTCCGTGGACGATTTTGTGAAAAAGTCCCAGTACACCGCCTATTCTCAGGAGGCGCTTCAAAAAGCCGGGGAAAAAATTGCCGCCTTTGCCCAGGCGGAGGGACTGCAAGCCCACGCCCGGAGCGTTACCATCCGGGAGGAAGGATTATGAGCAGATACTTTTCTCTTTCCTGGCTCCAACCCTACACCCCGGGGGAACAGCCCCAAAACCGGGCGTATATCAAGCTGAACACCAACGAAAACCCCTATCCTCCTGCCCCGGCTGTCCAGAATCTTCTGGACGCTTCGGCGGTGGCGGATTTGCGGCTTTACCCGGACCCTGCCTGCCGGGGGCTGAAAGAGAAGCTGGCGGGTCTTTACGGCCTGACCCCGGAGCAGATTTTCGTGGCCAACGGCTCTGACGACATTTTGAATTTTGTGTTCTGGGGCTTTCCGGGAGAAAAGGGAGCGGTGTTTCCCGACATCACCTACGGTTTTTATAAGGTCTTTGCCCAGCTTCACCGGGTACCCTACCGGGAGATTCCCTTACAAGCGGATTTCTCCCTGAACCCCCGAGACTACTACCACCAAAAAAGCCTCATTGTCATTGCCAACCCCAACGCCCCCACAGGCCTTGCCCTCACCCCCGGGGAAATCCAGGGGATTCTGGACACCAATCAGGACAGCCTGGTGGTGATTGACGAGGCCTATGTGGACTTTGGGGCGGAAAGCGCCTATCCGCTCCTTTCCCAATACGAGAACCTTCTGGTGGTGCGCACCTTCTCCAAGTCCCGGTGCCTGGCTGGGGGTCGGCTGGGCTACGCCCTGGGAAATCCTGCGATCATTGCCGATTTGGAGCGGCTGAAATTCTCCACCAACCCCTATGCTCTCAACCGCCTGACTCTGGCCCTGGGAGAGGCTGCGGTGGAGGCGGAGGATTACTACCGGAAAATCTGCCAAAAGATTCAAAAAACCCGGGATGATACGGAAAATAACCTGAAAAAGCTGGGCTTTTTCGTGCTTCCCAGCCTGGGAAACTTCCTCTTTGCCCGCCACCCGGAGCTTTCCGGGGAGACCCTGTATCAAAGCCTCAAAGAAAAAGCCATACTGGTGCGCCACTTCCCCCAGGAGCGAATCGGGGAATATGTTCGCATCACCATCGGCACCGACGAACAAATGGAGAAACTCACCGCCGCATTGGAGGAGATTTGCCATGAGAACAGCCCAGATTGAACGAAACACCGCAGAGACGAAAATTTCCCTTGCCCTGACCCTGGAAGGAACAGGAAAAAGCGAAGTGAGAACCGGCTGCGGCTTTTTGGATCATATGCTTACCCTTTTTGCCGCCCACGGCGGCTTTGACCTGAGCCTGACCTGTGAGGGGGACACCTGGGTGGACGACCACCACACGGTGGAGGATGTGGGCATCTGCCTGGGGAAGGCCTTTTCCCAGGCGGTGGGGGACAAGCGGGGCATCGCCCGGTACGGAAACTGCATCCTCCCCATGGACGAAGCCCTGATTCTCACCGCCGTGGACGTAAGCGGCAGAAGCTGCCTTTGCAATGGTCTTACCTTCCCCACGGAGAAAATCGGCAGCTTTGACACCCAGTTGGTGCAGGAATTTTTCCTGGCCTTTGTGCGGAATTTCCCCATAGCTCTCCACATTCGCCAGCTTGCGGGGGAGAATTCCCACCACATTGCAGAAGGGGCCTTTAAGTCCCTGGCCCGGTCTCTCCGGGCGGCACTGGTGGTTCAGGGGGACAAAATCCCTTCTACCAAGGGGGTGCTGGAATGATTGGGATTGTGGATTACGGCGTGGGAAACCTCTTTTCCCTCACCTGTGCCCTCCGTTCCCTGGAAGTAGAGGTTACCGTATCCCGGGAGCCGGAGACCCTGCAAAAGGCCGATTCTCTTATCTTGCCCGGGGTGGGAGCCTTTGCCGGAGCCATGGAAAAGCTCTGCGCTTCCGGACTTGACCAGGTGGTAAAAGAGCGGGCCAAAGCCGGGACGCCCCTTTTGGGCATTTGCCTGGGGATGCAGCTGCTCTTTTCCGAAAGCCTGGAATTTGGGAATCACCCCGGGCTGGGGCTGCTGCCGGGACAGGTGGTTTCCATGGCGGAGCGGCTTCCCCAGGGGCTGAAAACGCCCCACATGGGCTGGAACCGGCTCCATCTGGAGAAGCAGGACAGCCGACTGCTGGCAGACACCCGGGAGGGGGACTTTGTCTACTTTGTCCACTCCTACTACGCCCAGGGCTGCGGCGCGGCTTTGGCCGCCACCACGGATTACGGCATTCCCCTGACGGCGGCGGTGGAGCAGGACAACATTTTCGGCTGCCAGTTCCACCCGGAAAAAAGCGGCCCCGCCGGGCTGCGGATTCTCAGGAGTTTTGCAAGACTGACAGAAAGGAAGATGGTCTGTGATTCTTTATCCTGCCATTGATTTATACGACGGAAAAGCAGTGCGGCTTTTCCGGGGGAACTACGGACAGATGACGGTTTACAGCCACCACCCGGAGGAGCTGGCGGAGGCTTTCCGGGAAGCCGGTGCCACCCATATGCACCTGGTAGACCTGGAAGGGGCCAAAGCCGGAAGCCCTCAGAACCTTCCCTTGATTCAAAGGCTGATAAAAGCCTTCGGAGGCTTTACCCAGGTGGGGGGCGGCATCCGCTCCATGGCTTCTTTGAAAGCCTGCCTGGACGCCGGGGCAGATCGGGTGATTTTGGGTACCGCCGCCGTCACCGACCGGGCGTTTCTGAAAGCGGCCCTTGCCGCCTTCGGGGAGAAAATCGCCCTGGGGATGGACTTGCGGGATGGCTTTGTATCCATCCGGGGCTGGCAGGAGAAAACCCCCTACCCGGCAGATACATTTCTTCGGGAAATGGAGGGTTTGGGGGTAAAAACCCTGATTTGCACGGACATTTCCAAAGACGGTGCCATGTCCGGCACCAACCGGGCGCTGTACGCCCGGCTGTCCCAGAACTTTTCCGGGAATCTCATTGCCTCCGGTGGGGTCAGCACCCTGGCGGACATCGCCGCCCTGAAGGAGATGGGCCTCTCCGGGGCCATTGTGGGCAAAGCCTACTACTCCGGGGCCATTGACCTTACGGAAGCACTGGAGGTGGCCAGATGATTACCAAGCGGATTATTCCGTGCCTGGATGTGCGGGACGGCCGGGTGGTGAAGGGGCAGAACTTCCAGAATTTGCAGGATGTTGCCTCCCCGGTGGATTTGGGGCGGTTTTACTCCCAGGCCGGGGCGGACGAGCTGGTGTTCTACGACATCACCGCCTCCAGCGAGGGGCGGCGGCTCTTTACGGACATCTTAAAGGAGGTTGCCGCCCAAATCTTTATTCCTCTGACGGTGGGCGGCGGTATTGCCTCCTTGGAGGATTTTGACCGGGTGCTGAAGGCCGGGGCGGACAAGGTCAGCGTCAACTCCGCCGCCATCCGGGACCCGGAGCTCATCTACCGGGCTGCCCAGCGGTACGGCAGTCAATGCGTGGTGCTGTCGGTGGATGTGAAGCGGGTGGATGGGCAGTACCGGGTCTTTGCCAAGGGGGGCCGGGAGGACACAGGACTGGAGGCCCTCTCCTGGATTGCCCAGGGGGAAGCCCTGGGCGCCGGGGAGATTGTGGTCAACTCCATGGATACGGACGGGGTGAAGCAGGGCTTTGACCTGCCCCTTCTGGAGGCCGTATGTAAGGTCACGAGCCTCCCGGTGATTGCTTCCGGCGGCGCCGGGTGTGCAGAGGACTTTCTCCGGCTGTTTGAGACCGTGCCCCAGGTGGATGCGGGTCTGGCCGCCTCGGTGTTTCACTACGGCCAGGTGGAAATCCCGGAGCTTAAACGCCTTTTGGCGGAAAATCATATTTTGGTGAGGTAAGAGCCATGGTAAAACCGGAAGAACTGAAATTCGATGAAAAGGGTCTGATTCCTGCCATTGTGGTGGACAGCGCCACAAAGCAGGTGCTGACCCTTGCCTACATGAGCCGGGAGAGCCTGGCAATCTCTTTGGAAGAAAAGCGCACCTGCTTTTTCAGCCGCTCCCGAAACTGCCTGTGGCGCAAAGGGGAGACCAGCGGCAACTATCAGGACATCGTGTCCATCACCGCCGACTGTGACCGGGACGCTTTGGTGGTGGAGGTCACGCCTTACGGCCCCGCCTGCCACTTGGGCACCCACTCCTGCTTTACAAATCCCCTGGTGGAGGCAGAAAACCCGCCTTTCTCCACGGATAACCTCTATGCATTGCTCCAGCAGCGAAAAAAAGACCTGCCGGAGGGCTCCTACACCACCTACCTGTTCCGGAAGGGGCTTGATAAGATTCTCAAAAAGGTGGGAGAGGAATGCACCGAGGTGATCATCGCCGGAAAAGCCCAGGACAAGGGAGAGACCATCTACGAGATTGCGGACCTCATGTATCACACCATGGTGCTGATGGTGGAAGCTGGTATCACCCCGGAGGAAATCCGCCGGGAGCTGGCCTCCCGCCGCGTAATCGACCACAAGGTGAAGCAGGAAACCGCCTCCGCCGCCCAATAAAGCACGAAGCCGCCCTCACCGAGGGCGGCTTGCGCTATGTCAGGTGGTTTGAAAATGGGCCTGCATTTCCTTGGCAGTCCGGGCAACCTCTTCTTCCAGCTCCCGGGCGGACATCCGCAGAACGCCGCTGCCCAGGGAACTGAGCTGCACCAGGGCGTCGGAGGTGGCGACCCGCACCTGGTAGTTTTTGCCAATCTCCCGGACAAGGGACTGGATGTAGGCGTCCGCCGTCTGGTTCTCCCTGGTATAAACCACCTGCAAATTGTGAAAATGTCCCTTTTCTCCCGGATTTCCCGGGACTTTGTAGCCGTCAAATACCACAACGGTGCGGCACTTGGTGTAGCCGGTGTAGCTGGAGAGCCTGTCCAGCAGCTGCCGCCGGGCGGCGTCCAAATCGCTTTTTGCCGCCTGGGAAAGCTCTTCCCAGGCGAAAATCATGTTGTAGCCGTCCACAATCAGGCACCGCTGCTGGGGCGGGCGGATGAAAATTTCCTCCTTTGCCGGGCGGTTTTCCGGGGCCCGGTAGAGGGGCCGCTTCATGGGGCCAAACTCCCGGAGCATAATGGCCTCCAGCGCTTTGTCGTCCACCCGGAGATTCCGGGTGAGAAGCTCCGGGGGCTTTTCCTCCCGCAGACCGCTTTCTAAGTGCATATACTCCTTAACCCGGTTCCATTTGACGGTAAAGCCCGCTCCGTGGGCGCAGAACACGGAATCCGGGGTATTTTCCAAATCCCCCTCCGGGTCGTAACCCGCCGCCTCCACCACAGCCTCCGTGTTGTGGCAGGGGGCGTAGCCGTCCAGGCTCAGGTGGAGCTGCCCCTTTCCCTGGGTGTAGGCCGCCACCTGCTGGGCATAGTCCCCCAGCTCCGAAGCCGGGACCGTCCCCGTGAGGACGGCGTTTTCCCGGCGGTTTTCCGGTGGCTCCGGCAGGCCGCCCATGGCCCGGATGTCGGTGATGGCCCGGCCCAGCTGGGCGGCGGGTACGGTCAAAGTGAACCGGTACCAGGGCTCCAAAAGCCGGGATTTTGCCTGCATCAGCCCCTGACGCACCGCCCGGTAGGTGGCCTGGCGGAAGTCTCCGCCCTCCGTGTGCTTTTGGTGGGCTTTTCCCAGCAGAAGGGTGATTTTCATGTCTGTAATGGGCGCGCCCACGAGCACCCCCTTGTGGGTCTTTTCCTGCAAATGGGTAAGGATTAGCT
Organism: uncultured Eubacteriales bacterium; assembly: GCA_949293985.1. GTDB lineage: Bacteria > Bacillota > Clostridia > Oscillospirales > Oscillospiraceae > Faecousia. The sequence continues at coordinate 17,717 of CASFFN010000029.1, forward strand.
TTTGATAGGAGAGGTCCAGCACATCGGCGGGGCACCGGGTGTCAAATACCAGGCCGCTCCCCTGGGGCAGAGGCTCCAGAAGGAGGTGGACTTCTGCATAGTGGCGCAGAGGCTCAAAATGCCCCACCCCCTCCACGGTATTTTCGATGGTCTCCCGATAGTGGATTTTCGGGTCTGTCAGCTGCACCTCCAGGGAAAACCGCTGATGAATAAGACTTTTGAGAATCTCCTGCTGCACCTTTCCCATGACTTGGGCGTGAATCTGCCATCCGTCCCACGAAATACGCAGCTGGGGTTCTTCCTCTTCCAGCTGCCGCAGCTTGGGAAGGACGGTCATAGGGTCGGTGCCGGAGGGCAGGGCAATCCGGTAGGACATGACCGGCTCCACCACAGGCGGCTGACCCTCCGGCTCTGCCCCTAAGGACTGGCCAATCCAGGTCTGGGAAAGGCCGGTGACGGCGCAGATTTGTCCCGGGAGCACCTGCTGCACCGCCGTGAATTTTTCCCCGGAGTAGATGCGCAGCTGCTGGATTTTCTCCTCTACCCTTTCCCCCTTTGCCGTTTCGTAGGAAAGGGCGGTGCGGACGGACAGCGAACCGCCGGTAACTTTCAGCCAGGTCAGGCGGTTGCCCTGGGGGTCTCTTGAGATTTTGTAGACCCGGGCGGAAAATTCCGGCCGGTAATCCATTCGGGGAGCATAGGCGGTGAGGAGCCGCAGGAGAATGTCTACCCCTTCCAGCTTCAGCCCGGAACCAAAGCAGCAGGGAAAGAGCTTTCCATGGGCAATCAGCTCCCGGAGATTCCCCTCTGTGACGGTTCCCGTTTCCAAATAGGTTTCCAGCAGCGCCTCGTCGCACAGGGCGGCGTTTTCCCAGATGGTTTCCTGGGGCTGGGTGAAGTCCACGAAGCCGGAGCCGAAGGCTTCTTGCAACTGAGAAAGCAGTTCCTCCCGGCTCTTGCCCGGCAAATCCATTTTGTTTAGGAACAAAAAGGTGGGCACGGCGTACCGCCGGAGCAGCTGCCACAGGGTGAGGGTGTGGGCCTGCACCCCGTCGGCGCCGTTGATCACCAGTACGGCGCAGTCCAGCACCGGCATGACCCGCTCCGCCTCCGGGGCAAAGTCCACATGGCCCGGGGTGTCCAGCAGGGTGATATGCTGCTCCGGCAGCTGGGCCTGCTTGGAGAAGATGGTAATGCCCCGGGCCCGTTCCAGCTCGTGGGTGTCCAGATAAGCGTCCCGGTGGTCTACCCGCCCCAAGGTTCGCCGCACCCCCGCCACATACAAAAGGGCCTCCGACAAGGTGGTCTTTCCCGCGTCCACATGGGCCAGAAGACCCACGCAAATGTTGGTTTTTGCGTTTGCATTTTCCTGGCCGCCCACGAAAACGCCCCCTCTCATGATTGTATACTCCCCATAGTATATCATAAGCGGGGGCCATAGTCGAGAGGTATTCAGGGGCTGGGATTTGCGATTGCGTCACGCGGAGCGGACGGCGCGCCGCCCAACGGGGCTGCCGCAGCGTTTTCTGCGCCCGCGGAATTGCCTGCTGTAGACGATATGACGGCACCCGCGACGCCCCTTGCGGCCGCATTGCCCCTCTGCTGATGATATTACACAAAATTTTTGGAAATTTACAACGAAAATAATAACAAGTTGATAAAAAACAGTTGCTTTTTCTTTCGGACTCTGATAAGATAGGATTGAGGAAAGCAAAAAAGAGAAGCTGCCGCATGGAATCGATTTCCGTTTCATAGAAATTGGCGGGTAAAAATTTTCGCGGCCTGCTCCCGCAAACCGTCCGGTATACGCCGCCGTCCAACGCCGTAAATCTTCATCGCTTTATCTTCGGTGACAGACAGAGGCTGCCGGGAAAATCCATACGCAAAAGAGGGTGAATCCAATGTTCTAATGATAATTATTGCAATACGCTGACGCCAAACCAAAGATGATTTAAGATTGGGTTTCTTGCACGACATCCGGTTGTGCTGCATATATTGTGGAACAACATTCTAAGGAAGCTCTGAATAAATAGGCAAGAGCTGGCAGCGAGAGATTTTTTGTCAGACAAAAGAATGGAAAACAGTGGAATACTGTATGTATTTCCTGTTAGACGATTTGTTCAGAGATTCCCTAATGTTGCGACTTCAACAGGCCATGTGTGTATGGTATGCGGCTCAACAACCGGTTCTGGCCCTATCATCATTGGATGATATAGCTTCTACTGGAACATAAAATATCTGTTGGAAAAGGGAGGTATCCCAATGAAGAAGCGATTGGCCCTGGCGCTGGCGGTTATGCTGCTGCTTTCCGCCTGCGCTCCCAAGGACGGCCCGGAGCCGTCCACTACCGACGCCCAGAACCCAACCACGGAAGCCCCCGCCACGGAACCCCCCACGGAGCCTCCCACGGAAGAGGCCGCCTGGTATGCCCCGGAGGCGGCTGCCCCTGTTTCCTATGAGGACCTGACCACCAAGGATCTGCCCTACTCCGGGGCGAAATGGCTGATCTCCGGAGAGAAGGGCGCTGCCGTCTATGAAATTACGGTCAACGGCGGAATGCTGGAAGTGCGGGATGTGCAAAGCTTTGGGGATCCGGCCCACACCATTACGCTCCCGGAGGACCTGGCGGCAGCCGTGGCCCTGGGGGGAGACGGCCGGGTAGGCTATGTAGCCACCGACACCCGGATTGCCTCCGTGGATTTGCAGACGGAGGAAGTGAAAACCCTGGTGGAAGCCGACCATTTGCTGACTGCGAAAATGGTCAGCTATGATGTGATTTACTATGCCAGCGAAGCCGAGGGAAAAGCCGCCATTTACCGGCTGTACATTCCCGATGGGAAAACGGACGCCATTTACGACGACATCCCCGTATACCCTGCCAGCGAGTTTCGGCTGATTGCCCCGGAAACCACCCTGGGAAAAATCGGCTGGACCATGATGAACCCGGAAATTATGGAAATCCTCACGGAAGAATACAATAACCCCGACAGCGTGTATAAGAACACCAGCCAGAAGTTTGACTTTTCCGATGTGTGGGGTCAGCCGGGGATGCTTGACGCCAACGGGGAGAACAATCCCCTGGTACGGAGCATTCTCCAGGCCATTCAGGAGAAGTCCGGAACGCCTGCCCTGGTGCGGTGCTGGTACGCTCCCCAGACGGACGAATATTCCCAGGAATTTGGGGCCATTGACGACTGCTTCACCGGCACCGGATTGCGGCATGACCACTATGACCCCGAGGCGGAAGCCCCCGCCGTTCCCGAGGCAGACTTCGGGGACTGGGAGGACATGGGGGCAGCGCCGCTGTCCCAGACCAAGGAGGAGCTGCTGGCGGAGACGATGGATAAGGACGCCTTCTCCGGCCTGCTCTACGCCAACCCCTATGAGTTCCCCACCCTCTACGCCGGAAACCCGGGCGAGCCTTTGGCGCAGGTGCTGGCGGAGCCGGTGACCCAGTGGGAAAACTCCCAGTACTACATCTACGCCATCACCTGCGACGGTAAGCTCATGCAGCTGAGCGTAGATGGCAGCGTCCGCAATACGCTTTACAAGGCCCGGTACGGCAAGCTCCGGGATGTGGACTATCAGTGCGGCATGGTATACCTGCTGGACGGGGACTATCTGGTACAGCTGGATCTGATCCATATGCGGCAGCGGACGCTTCTGGAGGCCGAAGCCATGGTGGACTGCCGGTACCACGGAGAAAACCAGGTCTACCTCTGCCAGTCCAAGGGACTGCACCAGAAGCAGTACATCCTGAACCTGGAAACCCAGACTTTGGAAGAAACCTTCATCAACTAAGGAATCTCTGAACAAATCGTCTGCGGCTGGAAAGCTTATCTTTTTCGCCAGCCATGCAGAATGAAAAACAGGAAATACATACAGTATTCCCCTGTTTTCCATTCTTTTGTCTGACAAAAAACTCTTCCTGCCAGCTCTTGCCTATTTATTCAGAGCTTCCCTAAAACCATCCGGACGGGGAGGGAGCCTCCCCGTCCGCGCCGCTCCCCCCTGGCGAACCGGGCAGGCTCGTTGAAAAAACAATAAAATGCCCCTCTTTTTCCGGAAATCCCGGAAAAAGGGGGGCTTATTTGGGATTATCAATGGGAAATATAATTTTGAATGGCGGCGACCCCGGGGTAAACGGCGAAGCCGTCGCCGCTTACCGCCACTAAGGAAGGGGCCTGGGTCAGGCGGTATTTTTGCGCCAATTCCAGGTTTTCCTCCGCGTCCATCACTTCATAGGAAATCCCGGCTCTTTCCAGCATGGGCTTTACAATGCGGCAGTTGGGGCAGGTCTTGGTGGTGAACAGGTACAGCTTGTCCGCCAAAGCCTTCTGGATTTTCTGGGGCTGAGCCTTTTCCGGGGCGCGGGAGATGTCCGGGCGGTAGGTCTTCCGGTCCTTGAACTCCTGGGACTTGCCGTCGTTCCAGTTCTGCACCGGGCGGTAGTAGCCGGTGATCCGGCTGTAAACCTCGGTTTTCTTACCGCAGTGGGGACAGGTGTACTGCTCCCCGGGCAGATACCCGTGGTCGACACACACAGAGTAGGTGGGGGATATGGTGTAGTAGGGAAGCTCGTAGTTTTCCGCAATCTTCCGCACCAGAGCCGCCGCCGCCTTCCAGTCCGGCAGCTTCTCACCCAGGAAGGTGTGGAACACCGTGCCGCTGGTGTAGAGGGGCTGGAGCCGGTCCTGAATGTCCAGGGCCTCGAACACGTCCTCCGTGTAGCCCACCGGCAGGTGGGAGGAGTTGGTGTAGTAGGGGGTAGCTCCCTCATGGGCGGTGATGATGTCCGGGTAGCGCTTCTTGTCGTGCTTGGCAAGGCGGTAGGAGGTGGACTCTGCCGGGGTGGCCTCCAGGTTATACAGGTCGCCGTATTCCTCCTGATAGTCGGAAAGGCGATTGCGCATATGGTTCAGCACATCCACCGCGAAATCCTGGGCGTCCTTGTGGGTCAGGTCCTTCCGCAGCCAGGAGGCGTTGAGGCAAGCCTCGTTCATGCCCACAAGACCGATGGTGGAGAAGTGATTGTCAAAGCCTCCCAAATACCGCTTGGTGTAGGGGTAGAGCCCCTCCTCCAACAGCTTTGTGATGGTGGTGCGCTTGATTTTCAGGCTCCGGGCGGCAATGTCCATCATCCGGTCCAGCCGCTTGTAAAATTCCTCCGGGGTGGCGGACAGATACGCAATCCGGGGCAGGTTAATGGTGACCACGCCCACGGAGCCGGTGGATTCGCCGCTTCCGAAGAAGCCGCCGCTCTTTTTCCGCAGCTCCCGCAAGTCCAGCCGCAGCCGGCAGCACATACTGCGCACATCGGATGGCTCCATGTCGGAGTTGATGTAGTTGGAAAAATAGGGTGTGCCGTACTTGGCGGTCATCTCGAAGAGCAGCCGGTTATTCTCCGTGTCGCTCCAGTCGAAGTCCCGGGTGATGGAGTAGGTGGGGATGGGGTACTGGAAGCCCCGGCCGTTGGCGTCCCCTTCAATCATCACTTCGATGAAGGCCCGGTTGATCATGTCCATCTCCGCCTTGCAGTCGCCGTAGGTGAAGTCCTGGGGCTTGCCCCCTACAATGCAGGGCTGGTTTGCCAGGTCCGCCGGTACCGTCCAGTCTAAGGTGATGTTGGAGAAGGGCGCCTGGGTGCCCCACCGGCTGGGGGTGTTCACGCCGTAGATGAAGCTCTCGATGCAGTGCTTCACCTCGTTGTAGGTCAGCTTATCGGTTTTCACGAAGGGAGCCAGGTAGGTGTCGAAGCTGGAGAAGGCCTGGGCCCCTGCCCACTCGTTTTGCATGATCCCTAAGAAATTCACCATCTGGTTGCACAGCGTCGCCAGGTGCTTGGCGGGGGCGGAGGTGATTTTCCCCGGGACGCCCCCCAGACCCTCCTGGATGAGCTGCTTTAAGCTCCAGCCGGCGCAGTAGCCGGTGAGCATGGACAGGTCGTGGATGTGCAGGTCGGCGTTCCGGTGGGCGTCCCCAATCTCCTGGTCGTAAATCTCGCTGAGCCAGTAGTTGGCGGTGATGGCGCCGGAGTTGGAGAGAATCAGACCGCCCACGGAGTAGGTGACGGTGGAGTTTTCCTTCACCCGCCAGTCGGAGACCTTCAGGTAGCCGTCCACCAGTCCCTTGTAGTCTAAGATAGTGGAGCTCATGGAGCGGAGCTTCTCCCGGTTCTTCCGGTAGAGGATGTAGGCCTTGGCCACATCGGCATAGCCTGCCCGCTGCAAAACCGCCTCTACGGAATCCTGAATGGATTCCACGGACACGGCGTTGTCCATGATTTTTCCCGCATAGTCCGCCGTGACCTGCAAAGAGAGCATATTGATGATGTCGGGATTGTAGGGAATCCCAGTGGCCTCAAAGGCCTTGGTAATGGCGTTGGCAATCCGGGTGATGTTAAAATCCACGGTCTTGCCGTCCCGCTTGGTCACCTGATACATTTTCTTCACTCCTTTTCCGGGAAGCTCTGATGAAATCGGCAAGAGCTGGTAGCGAGAGATTTTTCGTCAGACAAAAGAATGGAAAACAGCGGAATACTGTATGTATTTCCTGTTTTTCATTCTGCATGGATGGCGATATCCGGGCATTGGGAAGGTAAGGCTGCACTGCCGAAAGCAGCTGCTTTAGCTCCTCCTCCGAAAAAGAGGAGAGGCCTTGTCCCACCAAATCCCCCGTGTCCCGGAAGTTCTGAATAAAATAGGCCTTTGCCCCGGAAAGCCACTGCCCTATGGCTTTCATACCTTCTGCCGTGTGCAGGGGCTTTACCACGGTGGTGCGGAATTCATAGTCGATTCCGGCATTTCGGAGGATTTCCACACTTTCCCGGACTTTTTCCAGCACATCCGCCCCGCCGCAGGTTTCCCGGTAGCTTTCCGGGGCGTTTTTGATGTCCATGGCCACATAGCTAAGAAGCCCGCCGCTTAGAAGCTCCCGGAGCATTTGGGGATTGGAGCCGTTGGTGTCCAGCTTCACGGGATATCCCAGGGCGGTGACGGCCTCCAACAGCCGGGGCAAATCCCGGTACAAGGTAGGCTCCCCGCCGGTGACGCACACCCCCTCCAGCAGGCCCCGCCGCTTTCCCAGGAACGAGAGCAGCTCTCCTTGGGTCATGGCCGGGGGCGCTATCCGGTTTGGCAGCACCAGGGCCGGATTGTGGCAGAAGGGGCACCGGAGGTTGCAGCCGGCAAGGAACACCGTGCAGGCAATTTTCCCCGGGTAGTCCAGCAGAGTGTTTTTTTGCAGACCGGCAATATCCATAAAAAGCCTCCTTTCGCCGTTGTCGAGAACCAGTATACGCCTTTTCGGGGCGTTTGTCAAGGGGAAACCACAATATATTGTGGTTGTATAATTATGGTAACCCAATATATAGGGAATTTCGGGACAGACTTCTTTCGCCTGGGAGATGGCATCTATGCAATCTGCCGGAAGATAAGAGAATCTGCACACGGTTTTTGTTGCATATTCTCATTTACCGTGGTACAATGAAAGCACAAACAAGAGAAAGGCGGTGGGGAACATGGAAGAAAAGGAACACCGCTGCCCCTGGTGCGGCGGCCCTTTGGAAAAGGGGCTGCTGCGAGGCGGTACCTACTGTTTTGTAAGAGACGGCACGGAAAGTCCCTTGCTTTATGGGTATTTCAAAACCCAAATAGAAGGAGAAGGGTATGTTGCCTTCTTCAACTGGAAAAAGTTTCCCACCGCCTATGCCTGCCGTTCCTGCCGGAAGATTATTCTGCCCTATTGAATCCGTTTTTGGGAAAGGAGCATGAAAGAATATGAAAAAATACCTGGCAGTCGTCGCCGCCCTGGTGTGTGTTCTGGGGGCCTTTGCCCTGGGACGTTGGATGGGCCTCCGGCAGGAACAGGATTCCTTCCGGGAAAAGCGGACGGCGATTTGCACCATGGGCATGGAATACACCCTGGAGAGCTTCCGGAGCTTCCTGGACACCGGGGACGAGGCGGACTATTGGGAGGGCGCCCGGTGGCTTGACCGGTTCCTCTTCGCCTGGCAGGAGCTTTACTACGGGGAAAAGGACGATGTGGTTTACACCTATATGCCAAGATACGCCAATCTGCAAAAGCTTCTGTACAGCCAGCCGGAGGCCTGCCAGGCCCATATGGAAGAGATTCTGAAGGCCCTGGAAACCCAGAGCAAGGATTTGACCGGGCGGAACGCCTACGGCATGGTGGAGGAAATCTGCGGAAAGATTGAAAGCACCTTGCCATAAAACCCAACCCCCGGCGGACCATCCGCCGGGGGTTAAAGGCTCCTTTCGGCTTTTGCGCAGTAACGATACCGGGCGAGGCAGGGTACACACCAGCCTTGCGAAATTGACAGCGGCGGCACGGCGCAGCCGTGACTGAGGGATAACAGCAGGCACTCACAATATGCAAAAAACCAATGTGGAGAGGTAATACCCGATTTTCAAACTGGGTTATTACCTCTCCGCATTGGTCTTTTTATAGAATGATGGTACCTGCCGTGAATCCCTCAGTCAAAAATCAGAGATTTTTGACAGCTCCCTTTCGCAAGGGAGCCTTTGGCGGGCTTTGCAGATTTGCGACAGTAAAAGGGACTTCCGGTTTCGGAAGTCCCTGGGCTCAGGTGGTTTCGGTGGCTTCCGGGGCCCGTTTGATGAAGGCCACGTTGAAAATCTGGGCGGGGTAGGACTCGGCGATTTCGCCGTCATAGCCTACGATAATCCGGTCGCCGGGCTGAAGGCTCTCCAGGGCCTGGGGCAGGTGCAGGACAATCTGGTCGCTGGAGTTCCGCTCGGGACTGCCTTCCACCGGCTCCACCAGAAGTTGGGTGTCGTTTTCCAGCACGATGGCCTCAAACTCCGCCTTGGCGGTCAACTCCTGACCCTGCTGCATAAAGAACATACATACCACCACAACGAGCAGGCACAGCGCCAAAATGGCGATGCTCAGACCCTTGTGCTTCATAAGATAATCGACCATAATAACCTCCAAAAAAGGGAAAATCGGGGAATCTGCCGGTTACTTTCAGGGTATCATAAACCCGGGAGAATGTCAACGAAAGAAAATTTTTGAATGTGCCCCGCTTGCTTGACAAAGTACGACCGTTTATGCTATATTTTAATCGGAATATGTCTCCCCATAGAGTCTTTCCAAGCGATTTTTACGGGACCGCCTCCTTCCGGGAGGTTAAGCCATACGGACAGTCCTGCCGTTGGCGGCTTGCCGCCTTTGTTGATTGGGCGTTTGCTCTATTTTATAAGTTGGTTACTTCATAACCGAAATGCGTAACTGCGCAAACTTGTGAAACAGTCAATAAAGAGTAGTAAAAGTATTGTTGCTATATAGACTCTGTGTTCTGCATATGGGATTTTCGCTCCGGGTGCGCCCGGGGTGTCCTGTGCGCTATGGGATTTTTTCGCAGGTTGTTACATACAGCCTGCGTTTTTTTCTTTGGTGAGGTGTGATATGGAAGAAATAAAGATTTCTCTGGACCAGAACCGTGCCCCCATTTATGAGGCCCTCCAGCGGTTCCGGGAGATGCGGGTGGTGCCCTTTGATGTGCCCGGACACAAGCACGGCCGGGGCAACCCGGAGCTGACTGCCTTTTTGGGGCAGCAGTGCGTGGCGGTGGATGTGAACAGCATGAAGCCCCTGGATAACCTGTGTCATCCCATTTCGGTTATCCGGGAGGCGGAGGAGCTGGCGGCGGAGGCCTTCGGCGCTGCCTACGCCTTTTTGATGGTGGGCGGTACCACCAGCTCCGTGCAGAGCATGGTGCTCTCCACCTGCAAGCGGGGGGATAAGATTATCCTCCCCCGGAACGTCCACAGAAGCGTGATTAACGCTCTGGTGCTCTGCGGCGCTATCCCGGTTTATGTAAACCCCGAGGTGGACCCCCGGCTGGGTATCTCCTTGGGTATGCGCCGGGAGCAGGTGGAAAAGGCCATTGCGGAGCATCCCGACGCCGTGGCGGTGCTGGTGAACAACCCCACCTACTACGGCGTGTGCAGCGACCTGCGGGCAATCGTGAAGATGGCCCACAAGGCCGGAATGTACTGCCTGGCGGACGAGGCCCACGGCACCCACTTCTACTTTGGGGACGGGATGCCCGTCTCCGCCATGGAGGCGGGGGCGGATATGGCCTCCGTGTCCATGCACAAAAGCGGCGGCAGCCTGACCCAGTCCAGCTTGCTGCTGGTGGGGGACAAAATCAACCCCCGGTATGTGCGGCAGATTATCAACCTCACCCAGACCACCTCCGGCAGCTACCTGCTCATGTCCAGCCTGGACATCAGCCGCCGGAACCTGGCCCAGCGGGGCCGGGAGGTGTTCGCCAAGGTTTCCGCCATGGCAGACTACGCCCGGGAGGAGATCAACGAAATCGGGGGCTACTATGCCTTCGGCCGGGAGCTGATCAACGGCAACTCCGTCTTTGACTTTGACCCCACCAAGCTCAGCATCCACACCCGGGACATTGGCCTGGCTGGCATTGAGGTGTACGACATCCTGCGGGATGAGTATGACATTCAGATTGAGTTCGGCGACATCGGCAACATCCTTGCCTATCTTTCCATCGGCGACCGTCCCCAGGAGCTGGAGCGGCTGGTGAGCGCCCTGGCGGAGATTCGCCGCCGGTACCAGAAGGACGGCTCCGGGCTTCTGAATCAGGAGTACATCGACCCGGAGGTGGTGGCCAGCCCCCAGGAGGCCTTCTACGCCCAGAAGGAGAGCCTGCCCCTCCTGGAGAGCGTGGGCCGGGTCTGCAGCGAGTTTGTTATGTGCTATCCCCCCGGAATCCCCATTCTGGCTCCCGGCGAGCGGATTACCAAGGATATTCTGGACTACATCCTCTACGCCAAGGAAAAGGGCTGCTCCATGACCGGCCCGGAGGACCCGGATATTCTCCACCTGAACGTGCTGGTGTAAGGAGGCTTTCTTATGGAACTTTGGTTCAGCGAATTTCACACCCCGGATGTGAAGCATTCCATGCGGGTGACCCGGCACTATTACTCCAAGAAAAGCGAATATCAGCAGATTGATATTTTTGAGACCCCGGAGTTCGGCAGGGTGCTGGCTCTGGACGGCAATGTGATGCTGACGGAGCGGGACGAATTCATCTACGACGAGATGATTACCCATGTGCCCATGGCGGTCCATCCCCATATCGAGGATGTGCTGGTCATCGGCGCCGGTGACGGCGGCGTTGTCCGGGAGCTGGCAAGATACGACCAGGTGAAGCGGATTGACCTGGTGGAAATGGATCCGGATGTGGTGGACGCCTGCCGCGCCTACCTGCCGGAAAACGCCAGCCGTTTGAATGATAGCCGGGTGCATATCTACTACGACAACGCCCTGCGGTATATCCGCCGGTGTACCAACCAGTACGATTTGATTATTGTGGACTCCACCGACCCCTTCGGCCCCTCGGAAGGGTACTTTACCCGGGAGTTTTACGGCATTTGCTATAACGCCCTCCGGGAGGACGGGATTATGGTAAACCAGCAGGGCAGCCCCTTCTACAGCCACGATGCGGAGGCCATGAAGCGCAGCCATATGCGCATTGTCACCACCTTCCCCATCAGCCGGGTGTACCAGGCCCATATCCCCACCTACGCCGCCGGCTACTGGCTCTTTGGCTTTGCCAGCAAAAAATACCATCCCATTGACGATTTGAACGCCGAAAAGTGGCTGTCTCTCAACCTGGGAACCAAATACTACACCACCAAGCTCCATGTAGGCGCCTTTTATCTCCCGGCGTTTCTGGAGAAAATGCTCCAGGAGGTGGAATGATGCTTACCCCAAATATAGAAACCTTCATCGGCTGCGATTCCCCCTATGAGGAAGCGAAAATCGTCCTTTTTGGCGCGCCCTTTGACTCCACCACCAGCTTCCGCCCCGGTGCCCGGTTCGGCTCCGCCGCCATGCGCCACGAAAGCTTCGGCCTGGAAACCTACAGCCCCTATCAGGACAGGGATTTAACGGACTGCGCCGTTTTTGACAGCGGGGATTTGGAGCTGTGCTTCGGAAGCGCAGAAGCAGCCCTGGGGGACATTACGGAAAGAGCCAAGACCATCCTGGAGGATGAGAAGCTGCCCCTGCTGATTGGCGGTGAGCACCTGGTGACTTTGGGCTCTGTCCGGGCGGCGGCGGAAAAGTACCCGGATTTGCACATCATCCACTTTGATGCCCATGCGGATTTGCGCCAGGATTACCTGGGGGCTACGCTTAGCCACGCCTGTGTCATCCGCCGGTGCCACGACATTCTGGGGGACGGAAGAATCCACCAGTTCTGTATCCGCAGCGGCGAGCGGGAGGAATTCCGGTTTGCCGATGCCCACACGGATATGCACAAGTTTGACTTTTCCGGCCTGGAGGAGCTTTGCTCCCGGCTGGCGGAGGAAAAAACTCCCGTGTACTTCACCATTGACTTGGACTGCTTAGACCCCTCCGCCTTTCCCGGCACCGGCACCCCGGAAGCCGGCGGCGTAAGCTTTTTGCAGCTGCTTTCCGCTATCCGAACCGTTGCGAAGACCCATGTGGTGGGGGCGGATGTGAACGAGCTGGCACCCATGCTGGACGCCAGCGGCGTATCCACCGCCACCGCCTGCAAGGTGCTGCGGGAACTGATTTTGGCATTACACAAATAACCATGAAGGAGATTTGGCTATGAGTAAAGTATTGGTAATCGGCTGCGGCGGCGTGGCCTCCGTGGCAATTCAGAAGTGCTGCCAGGTGAGCGAGGTGTTCACCGAAGTGTGCATCGCCAGCCGCACCAAGGCAAAGTGCGACGCTCTGGCGCGGGAGCTTTCCGGCAAGACCGCTACCCGCATCACCACCGCCCAGGTGGACGCGGACGATGTGAACCAGGTGATTGACCTGATTAAAAGCTGCCAGCCCGACCTGGTGATGAATATTGCCCTGCCTTATCAGGATTTGACCATTATGGACGCCTGCCTGGCCTGCGGGGTCAACTATATGGACACCGCCAACTACGAGCCGGAGGACACGGACGACCCTGCCTGGCGGGAAATCTACGAAAAGCGCTGTGAGGAGAAGGGCTTTTCTGCCTACTTTGACTACTCCTGGCAGTGGGCTTACCGGGAAAAGTTCGAGAAGGCTGGCCTCGTGGCCTTGCTTGGCTGCGGCTTTGACCCGGGTGTGACCCAGGCCTACTGCGCCTATGCCAAGAAGCACCAGTTCGACACCATCGACACCATTGACATTCTGGACTGCAACGGCGGCGACCACGGCTATCCCTTTGCCACCAACTTCAACCCGGAGGTCAACCTGCGGGAGGTGTCCGCCCCCGGCAGCTACTGGGAGGACGGCCATTGGGTGGAGATTCCCGCCATGTCCATCAAACGGGAGTATGACTTCGACGCCGTGGGCCGGAAGGATATGTACCTGCTGCACCACGAGGAGATTGAGTCCCTGGCAGAGAATATCCCGGAGGTGAAGCGGATTCGCTTCTTCATGACCTTCGGTCAGAGCTACCTGACCCATATGAAGTGTCTGGAAAATGTGGGTATGCTCTCCACCACCCCCATCGAATTTGAGGGTCAGGAGATTGTGCCCATCAAGTTCCTGAAAGCCCTGCTGCCCGACCCCGCCAGCCTGGGCCCCCGCACCCACGGCAAGACCAACATCGGCTGCATCTTCACCGGCAAGAAGGACGGCAAGGACAAGACCTACTATATCTACAATGTGTGCGACCACCAGGAATGCTATAAAGAGGTCAAGAGCCAGGCCATCAGCTACACCACCGGCGTACCTGCCATGTGCGGCGCTCTGATGCTCCTTACCGGCAAGTGGAACAAGCCCGGCGTTCACACCGTGGAGGAGTTCGACCCCGATCCCTTCCTGGATGCCCTGGATAAGTACGGCCTGCCCCGGCAGGAGAACTTTGACCCGGTGCTGGTGCCCTGATGGAGAATAGACCTGCCTTTGCCCGGGTGAAAAGCCCGGAAGCGTTTCAGAGCCTTCCGACCCCCTGCTATGTTTTAGAGGAGGCACAGCTGGAGGAAAACTGCCGGATTCTTGCCGGTCTTATGGAGCGCACCGGCTGTAAGGTGCTGCTGGCCCAGAAGGCCTTTTCCAACTACAAGTGCTACCCCCTCATTGGCAAATATCTTGCCGGTACCGAGGCCAGCGGCCTGTTTGAGGCAAGGCTGGGCCGGGAGGAAATGCCGGAAGGGGAAGTCCATGTGTTCTGCGCCGCTTACCGGGAGGCCGACTTCCGGGAGCTTCTCCAATACGCCGACCACATTGTGTTCAACTCCGTCTCCCAGCTGAAAAAATTCGGGGAGATGGGCAAGGCGGCTGGGAAGAGCCTGGGGCTGCGGATCAATCCCCAGCACTCCACCCAGGAGGGCCACGCCATTTACGACCCCTGCGCCCCCGGCAGCCGCATGGGGGTGACCCGGGAAGTGTGGGACCAGGAGATGACCCCGGAACTTCTGGAACTGCTGGACGGGCTCCACTTTCACACCCTGTGCGAGCAGGACGCCCCGGATCTGGCCTCCACTCTGGAAGCGGTGGAAAAGGGCTTCGGAGACGTCCTGCCCCGGATGAAATGGCTGAACATGGGCGGCGGCCACCACATTACCCGCCCGGGCTACGATATGGCGACCCTGGAAGGGTGCATCCGCAAGGCCCAGAGATTGTGGAATGTGGAGGTGTACCTGGAGCCGGGGGAGGCGGTGGCGCTGAACGCCGGGTATCTGGTGAGCCGGGTGCTGGACATTGTGACCAATGGGGATACGAAAATCGCCATTCTGGACGCCAGCGCCGCCTGCCATATGCCGGACGTGATTGAAATGCCCTACACCCCGCCCCTGTACGGCGCCGCCCGGCCCGGAGCGCTGCCCTGTACCTACCGTCTGGCCGGGCCTACCTGCCTGGCCGGGGACGTGATTGGGGACTATTCCTTCCCGGGAGAGTTGCGGGAAGAGGATATCCTGGTGTTCGGAGATATGGCCATCTACACCACCTGCAAGAACAACACCTTCAACGGTATGCCCCTGCCCAACATCTACCGCAGAGGCGAGGACGGCCGGCTGGAACAGCTGACGGACTTCGGCTACCGGGATTTCAAAATGCGCCTGTAAGAATACCTGCGCACAATCCGCCGGAAGGGGTGACCCTTCCGGCGGTTCTTTATCCAATTTATCTAAATTTAGTAAATTATTAACTTAATAGTTTTAGTCAAAAGGCAGAATATGGAGAAATCCGGGGGAAAGGGGTTGATTTGGGGGACATATGTCGTTATAATGGGGACAAATAAAGCGGAACCGGGAATTCCCCGGCACGAAAAAGCCGCGCTTCCATTTGATTTGTTTTCCTTCCTATATACAAACGCTGTTCCGGACCTCACCCGGGGCGGCGTTTGCCTTTTCTTTTGGAAAAAGGGAGGAATTTCTCTTGACACCCGAAGGGGGAGTGCTATAATCAGGTAGGTTTGATTAGGGAAGCTCTGAATAAATCGGCAAGAGCTGGCAGCGAGAGATTTTTTGTCAGACAAAAGAATGGAAAACAGGGGAATACTGTATGTATTTCCTGTTTTTCATTCTGCATGGCTGGCGAAAAAGATCCGCTGTCCGGCCGCAGACGATTTGTTCAGAGATTCCTTAGGATAGAAGAAATTGGGAGGTAATTTATGGAATCTTATACCTTTTTGCTTCTTCTGGCTCTGATTTTGCTGTCCACCAAGGTGTTCGGCCTGGCCACGGAGAAGATTCATATGCCCCAGGTGGTGGGCGCGCTGCTGGCGGGCATTATCCTGGGGCCCAGCGGCTTCGGGGTGCTGGAAAGCACGGACTTTTTGACCAAAACCGCGGAGATCGGCGTGATTATGCTGATGTTCACCGCCGGTATCGATACGGATTTGCAGGAGGTAAAGCAGACCGGCAAGCAGGCCTTTGTGATCGCCTGTGCCGGTGTGTTCGTGCCGCTGCTTCTCTGCGGCGGGCTGTACTTTCTGTTCTTTGCCCAGGGGGCTACCGGCTATGACATTCTGAAAGCGGCCTTTGTAGGCTCTGTGTTCTCCGCCACCTCCGTGTCCATCACCGTGGAAACCCTCAATGAGATGGGCAAGCTGAAAACAAAAACCGGCACCACCCTTTTAAGCGCCGCCCTGATTGACGACATTCTGGGCATCGTGGTGCTGTCCATCCTCAGCGGCCTCAGCTCCGGGGGAGAGAACCCCCTGCTGGTGCTGGGAAAAATCGGCCTGTTCTTTGTCTTTACCTTTGCCGTGGGCTTTGTGGTGCGCAAGCTCTTCAAATTTATCTCCGAGGACCACTGGCATAGCCGCCGGGTGGCGGTGTGGGCCCTGGCTTTCTGCCTGATTATGGCCTACTGCGCCGAAGCCCTCTTCGGGGTGGCGGACATCACCGGCGCCTACTTTGCCGGCCTGATTCTTTGCAACGTCACCAAGTCCCGGAAATTCGTGGCCAAGAAGTTCACCGTCACCTCCTACATGGTGTTCACCCCGGTGTTCTTTGCCAGCGTGGGCATGAAAACCGACCTTACCACCATGAATGGGGAGATTCTGGTGTTTGCCCTGCTGCTGGTGGTGGCGGCGGTCATCTCCAAAATCATCGGCTGCGGCCTGGGTGGAAAGCTCTGCCGCATGACCAACCATCAGGCCTTGGTGGTGGGTATCGGCATGGTGGCCAGAAGCGAAGTGGCGCTCATGGTGGCCCAGAAGGGCATTGCCGCCGGAATGATTGACCCGGCGATTCTGCCCGCCATCGTTTTGAGCGTGATTGCCTCGGCTCTCGTGACCCCCATTTTGCTGAAATTGTCCATCAGCCGGGGCCCGGAGCTGGTATAAAAAATGCGGACCTTCCCACTGGAAAGTCCGCTTTTTTACAGATTCAGGTATCCCCACAGCACCTTCAGGGTGTTGAGGACGCCGTCAATATGGCTGCGCTCATAGCCGTGGCTGGCGTAGACACCGGGGCCGATGAGGCCGTGGCGCAGGTCGTAGCCGGCCCGGAGGGTGGCCTCCACATCGGAGCCGTAGTGGGGGTACACATCCAGGGCGTAGTCCGCGCCGGTCTTTTTGGCGGCTTCAATCAGCTTGCCCACCACTTCATAGTGGTAGGGGCCGCCGGAATCCTTGGGGCAGATGGAAACCTGCCGCTCGGTGCAGGTAAGACCGTCGCCCACGCAGCCCATATCCACGGAGATGGCCTCCGTCACCCCCTGGGGCACGGAAGCGGAACCGCCGTGGCCTACTTCCTCGAACACCGTCACATGGACATAGGTGCGCCGGGGCAGACGGATATTTTGGTCTTTCAGGTACTTGGCAAGGCCCAGGAGGATGCCCACGGACAGCTTGTCATCCAAAAACCGGCTCTTGAGATAGCCGGACGGGGTTCGCCGGGTGCGGGGGTCAAAGCATACAATGTCCCCCACCTGCACCCCCAGCGCCTCCGTCTCGGCCTTGGTAGTGACCGTCTCGTCCAGCACTACTTCCATGACATCGAAGCTCCGGACAGTGGTGGAGTAAGCACCGTTTACATGGACGGAGGGGTTGCACAGCTGGAAGGTGCCCTCCAGCGCCTTTCCCTCCCGGGTATACACCCGGACATTTTCCGCCTCGGCGTTGTTGGGGTTCAGTCCCCCCAGCGGGGTGACGGTCAGCCGTCCGGTGCCCTTAATCTGGGACACCATGCCGCCCAGTGTGTCGGTGTGAGCGGCCAGCAGCAGCCCATCCTGGCTGTTTTCGCCGCCTAAGTCAGCCAGAACGCCCCCTTTTCCCGTGAGGTGGGCGTCAATACCCAGGCTTCGGAAGGCCTCTAAAACCCACCGGGCGGCGTTATGGGTAAAGCCGGAGGGGGAATCCACCCCCAACAGGGCGGCCGCCTGCTCCCAGGCGTAATCCGCGTATTCGTTTGTAATCATGGTCTTAACCTCCAAACAGCATATAGTACCAGATTCCCACAATTTCCCGGAGGAAGTAGTTTACATAAAGATGGGGATAGGTGGTGCGGGCAGGGATGCCCACCGGGGACAGTCCCAGGCTTTTTGCCATCAGGCCCGCCCGGCACAGGTGGTAGTCGCTGGACACCAGCCCCAAGGTTTCGAAGCCGGTTTCCTCCAGCAGGGGCAGGGAGCAGGCGAGATTTTCCCGGGTGTTTTCGGCCTTTTCCTCTAAAATCAGCCTTTTGGGGTCGATGCCCAGAGCCGTCAGCTCCCGGAACATACATTCCGCTTCCGTAATGTCCTCCCCGTCTCCCCGGCCGCCGGAGAGGACGGCCACGCAGTCCGGATGGGCTTCCAAGTAGTCGTAAGCGGCCTGAATCCGCTCCCACAGGGACAAAGACGGCTCCTCCCCGTTGACCCCCGCCCCTAAGACGATGATGGCGTCGCAGGAAATCTCCGGGCTTCCCAGGCCGGCCCGGTACACAACTACCCCGGTGATGAGGGCCAGCACCAGCAAAAGGGCAACGGCTGCCAGAAAGCAGAGTCTGAGAATTTTCCAGGGCTTTTGTCCTTTCCGGTCATGCAGCCATTGATACAGGGCAACCGCACAGCCTGTCCCTATGAACAACAGCCCCAAAAAGGAGCACCCCCCAACAAACAGATACACAAGCAAACCCCAGACCAACAGTCCCAGGGCAATCCCATATCCCAAAGCAATTTTCTTCATGGCGGTTCTCCTTTCTGCTGGTACGCCGGGCGGCCAGTGCCCGCAGCCAATTTCGCACGCCGGGGTGCCCCCGGTGTCAATGCGCACGATAATCTTCTGCGAATCGTTACTGCCCCTCCAAAGCCCGGTATCGGCGGCGAGTCGCCGCTGACAATTTCGCACGGTAGCCTTCTGCGAATCGTTACTGCCCCTCCAGTGCCCGGTATCGTTACCCCGCCCAAAGCCCCCCTTGCCAAAGGGGGGTGGTTTGGCGAAGCCAAACCGGGGGGATTCCGCGGGCTGGCAGGTTTCCACATGGGTTTGTGCTTATGGGAAGTGCCTGCTGTGGAATCCCTCAGTCAAAAATCAAAGATTTTTGCCAGCTCCCTTTGGCAAGGGAGCCTTTTTGCGCCCGGTATCGTTCTATGTGCGATACCGGGCTTTTTCGTGCTTTCAATCGACAGCGTGGGGAAGAAATACTCCAAAAACCACAACCCAAAACGGGGGTAGGGGCTGAAACCTACCACCCGAGCCAAAGCGAAGGGTCAATCTCCCGATGGTTAGGGGGGATTCTTAAGGGGAAAACACCGAACGGGAGTGAGTTGTTTTCCCCTTAAGCCG
>CASFFN010000030.1 GCA_949293985.1 uncultured Eubacteriales bacterium
ATACTTGTATTGTAAGGTTTTTGGTCTCTATGTTCAAACTATTATATTTTAACTTTGGGGCCAGGTTCATCGCCTGACCCCAACATTTATTATAGAACCAAAAAACACCCGGTCCGAAGACCGGGTGCTTGATTTTGTTGGGAATTACTCCTGAACGTCGGTAACAACGCCGGAACCAACGGTACGGCCACCCTCACGGATAGCGAACCGCAGACCCTTCTCGATAGCGATGGGGGTGATCAGCTCAACATTCATAACAACGTTGTCGCCGGGCATGCACATCTCAACACCCTCGGGCAGGGAGATGATGCCGGTAACGTCCGTGGTACGGAAGTAGAACTGAGGACGGTAGTTGTTGAAGAAAGGAGTGTGACGGCCGCCTTCTTCCTTGGACAGGACGTAAACCTGGCCGGAGAACTTGGTGTGGGGATGGATGGAGCCGGGCTTGCAGAGAACCTGACCACGCTCGATGTTCTTCTTGTCGATACCACGCAGCAGAGCGCCGATGTTGTCGCCGGCTTCCGCGTAGTCCAGCAGCTTGTGGAACATTTCGATGTCGGTCACAACGGTGTTCTGCTTGTCCTCACGCAGGCCAACGATCTCGACGGCCTCGTTCTTCTTGATGACGCCACGCTCCACACGGCCGGTAGCAACGGTACCACGGCCGGAGATGGTGAACACGTCCTCAACGGGCATCAGGAAGGGCTGGTCAGCCTTACGGTCGGGAGTGGGGATATAGGAGTCAACAGCGTCCATCAGCTCCTTGATGCAAGCATACTCGGGTGCGTTCACATCCTTGGACTCGGAAATCAGAGCGTTCAGAGCGGAACCCTTGATGATGGGGGTGTCGTCGCCGGGGAACTCATAGAAGGACAGAGTCTCGCGAATCTCCATCTCAACCAGCTCCAGCAGCTCCTCGTCGTCCACCAGGTCGGCCTTGTTCATGAACACCACGATGGAGGGTACGCCAACCTGACGGGCCAGCAGCAGGTGCTCCTTGGTCTGAGCCATGGGGCCGTCGGTAGCGGCGATAACCAGGATAGCGCCGTCCATCTGAGCAGCGCCGGTAATCATGTTCTTGATATAGTCGGCGTGGCCCGGGCAGTCCACATGAGCGTAGTGACGCAGGTCGGTCTCGTACTCAACATGGGCGGTGTTAATCGTGATACCACGAGCCTTCTCTTCGGGAGCCTTATCGATGGAAGCGTAGTCCTCGAAGCTGGCCTGGCCCTTCAGAGACAGGTACTTGGTGATTGCAGCGGTCAGAGTGGTCTTGCCGTGGTCAACATGGCCGATAGTACCAATGTTAACATGGGGCTTGTTTCTTTCAAACTTCTGCTTTGCCATTTGAAATTTCCTCCTGTTAGTGAATACTAAAAATAATTTGGGGTTTAGAGATAAACGCACTCATGGGATGATTGTACTACATTCCAATCATAAATACAAGATATTTTTTGAAAAAATATCCCGAAATTAGCCCTTGGCCCGGAGCTTCATAATCTCCTCGGTCTTGGACTTGGGCAGCTCGCTGTTGTGGCTGGGCTCCATGGAGTACTGGCCGCGGCCCTGGGTCTTGGAACGCAGGTCGGTGGCGTAACCGAACATCTCGGCCAGAGGCACATTGGCATCCACCTGAACGCTGCCGGTACGGGTAATCTGGCCCAGGATGTTGCCGCGGCGAGCGGTCACATCGCCGATTACCACGCCCATATACTCGTCGGGCACGACAATGGAAACCTTCATAATGGGCTCCAGGATGACGGGGTTTGCCTTCCGGCAGGCTTCCTTGAACGCCATGGAACCGGCAATCTTAAAGGCCATTTCGGAGGAGTCAACCTCGTGGTAAGAGCCGTCAAACAGGGTGACCTTCACATCCACAACGGGATAGCCTGCCAGAACACCGGCCTGCATAGCACCCTGGATACCGGCATCAACTGCGGGAATGTATTCCTTGGGAATCGCACCACCCACAACGGCGTTGACAAACTCGTATCCCTTACCAGGCTCGTTGGGCTCCACGCGGATCTTGACATGACCGTACTGGCCCTTACCGCCGGACTGACGGGCGTACTTGGTATCCTGCTCCACAGCCTTGCGGATGGTCTCCTTATAGGCAACCTGGGGAGCGCCGACATTGGCTTCCACCTTGAACTCCCGGAGCAGACGGTCCACGATGATTTCCAGGTGGAGCTCGCCCATGCCGGCGATGATGGTCTGGCCAGTTTCCTGATCGGTGTAGGTCCGGAAGGTGGGGTCCTCTTCAGCCAGCTTAGCCAGAGCCAGGCCCATCTTCTCCTGACCGGCCTTGGTCTTGGGCTCGATAGCGACGTCGATAACAGGCTCGGGGAACACCATGGACTCCAGAATGATGGGATGCTCCTCATCACAGAAGGTATCACCGGTGGTGGTGTTCTTCACGCCCACAGCAGCGGCGATGTCACCGGCGTAAACAATGTCGATGTCCTCCCGGTGGTTGGCGTGCATCTGCAGAATACGGCCCAGGCGTTCCTTCGTGCCCTTGGTGCAGTTCAGAACAGTGGAGCCCTTCTCCAGAACACCGGAGTACACACGGAAGTAGCACAGCTTACCCACATAGGGGTCGGTAGCAATCTTGAAAGCCAGAGCGGAGAAGGGCGCGTCGTCGGAAGCGGGACGGAAATCCTCTTCCTCGGTTTCGGGGTTGATACCCTTGATGCCCTTCTTGTCCAGGGGGCTGGGCAGGTAGTCCACCACAGCATCCAGCATTTCCTGAACGCCCTTGTTCTTGTAAGAGGTACCGCACACAACGGGAACCATCTCGTTGGCAATGGTAGCTCTGCGGATGACAGCCTTGATCATATCGATGGGAATCTCTTCCCCTTCCAGATACATCATAGCCAGGTCATCGTCCAGGGCGGTAACGGCATCCATCAGCTTCTCGTGATACTCGTTGCAGATGTCCACCATATCCTCGGGGATTTCTTCCTCACGGAAGTCCTTGCCCAGTTCATCATAGAAGACAATGGCCTTCATCTTCAGCAAATCCACATTGCCCTTGAAGAAGGCTTCGGAGCCGATGGGCAGCTGCAAAGGCACGGCGTTGCACTTCAGACGGTCATCAATCATCTGCAGCACGCGGTAGAAGTCGGCGCCCATAATGTCCATCTTGTTCACATAGATCATACGGGGAACCTTGTACTCGTCGGCCTGACGCCACACGGTCTCGGTCTGGGGTTCCACGCCGCCCTTTGCACACAGAACGGTGACGGCGCCATCCAGCACCCGGAGGCTCCGCTCCACCTCAACGGTGAAGTCCACGTGGCCCGGGGTGTCGATGATGTTCAGCCGGCAGCCCTTCCAGAAGCAGGTGGTAGCGGCGGAAGTGATGGTGATACCACGCTCCTGCTCCTGGGCCATCCAGTCCATGGTAGCGGAACCGTCGTGGGTCTCACCAATCTTGTAGTTACGGCCGGTGTAGTAAAGAATACGCTCGGTCGTAGTGGTCTTACCGGCATCGATGTGAGCCATGATGCCGAAGTTGCGGGTATTTTCCAGAGAATACTGTCTAGGCATAAAGTAACTCCTTTATTACCAACGGAAATGGGCGAACGCCTTGTTGGCCTCGGCCATCTTGTGGGTGTCCTCACGCTTCTTAACAGCAGCGCCGGTGTTGTTGGCGGCGTCCATGATTTCAGCGGCCAGGCGCTCTCTCATGGTGTTCTCGCTGCGGCCGCGGCTGTAAGTGGTGAGCCAACGCAGACCCAGGGTCTGACGGCGGTCAGGACGCACTTCGATAGGCACCTGATAGGTGGAGCCACCCACCCGGCGAGCCTTCAGCTCCACTGCGGGCATGATGTTCTCCATGGCCTGCTGGAAAACCTCCAGGCCATTCTTGCCGGTCTTATTCTCAACGATTTCAAACGCACCATAAACGACCTTCTGGGCAACGCCCTTCTTGCCGTCGAGCATGATGCTGTTTACGAGCTTGGTAACCAGAACGGAATTGTAATTGGGATCCGGAAGGACCTCTCTCTTGGGAACATTACCTCTTCTGGGCACTTTGCTTCCCTCCTTCATAATAAATAAAATGATTTCATCGGTACTCGAAAGTGAACCTTTCGTTTGTGCCTGGCCAGAGGTTTTTATACATATATAAAAACGCTTTGGCAAGGCCTTGCCTTGCGAATCGGCGTAGAGTCAATTCAAATTGGTTTGGATAAGAAGATTACTTCTTACCGGCCTTGGGCCGCTTGGCACCGTACTTGGAGCGGGACTGCATACGGTTCTGCACGCCCTGGGTATCCAGAGTGCCGCGGATGATGTGGTAACGCACACCAGGCAGGTCCTTTACACGACCGCCGCGAATCAGAACAACAGAGTGCTCCTGCAGGTTGTGGCCAACACCGGGGATATAAGCAGAAACTTCCATACCGTTGGTCAGACGCACACGGGCGATCTTACGCAGAGCAGAGTTCGGCTTCTTGGGGCTGGTGGTACGAACAGCGGTGCAAACGCCACGCTTCTGGGGGGAAGGCAGATCCGTAGCCTTGTTCTCCAGAGTGTTCAGACCTCTCTGCAGAGCGGGAGCGGTGGACTTGTAGGTTACCTGCTTACGGCCATTTCTTACAAGCTGATTAAAAGTAGGCATCGATTTTCTCCTTTCTTACATTCTCGCCTTTCGGCGGGGTATATTCTACGGGCTGTGCCCGGTAGAACCAGGATTATTTCAAGGCTGCGGCTGCTGCCGCGCCCACATCAATCCCGCAGGCGTATCCTAAGTCCGCCATGGAGCGAACCCAGAAAACCTCTACATGATTGACTTGGCACAAAGCCCCAATGGGCTCCGTCATCCCAGGGTCTGCGTCCAACGCAAGATAAACCGCTTCCGCTTTACCGGAAGCAAGGGCTTTTTTCAGCTGCTTGGCGCCGGCGATCATTTTCCGGCCCTTACAGGCCGCCAAAAGCGTCGCCCGGTCCATCCCCTGAGGTGTATCCTTTTGAGTGTCCATACAGTTACTTATTATACGCATTTTCTTGTAAATGTCAACAAAAATTCTGGAATTTTTTTGTTGCAAAACACTTTTTCCGGCGCTGCATAACAAAGGCAGCGCAGTCCTTCGGGCTGCGCTGCCTTTGTTTCTTACAGTGTATCTTCGCTTACTTCCGTTTCTTCCTGTACCTCTTCTTCCTGCACAGGGACTTCCTCAGCTTCCTCCTCCTGAGGGACGGAGGTCAGCTGGTAATCCCGGTAGGCAGCCAGGCCGGAACCGGCGGGAATCAGCTTACCGATGATGACATTCTCCTTCAGGCCAACCAGGTGGTCTACCTTGCCCTTGATGGCCGCGTCCGTCAGGACCTTGGTGGTTTCCTGGAAAGAAGCGGCGGACAGGAAGGAGTCCGTAGCCAGAGAGGCCTTGGTGATACCCAGCAGGACCGCGGAGGAGGTGGCCAGCTGCAGGTCAGTCTCGCCGGCGTCAATCCGGGCCTGCACCGCCGCGTTGGCATCCTCAAACTCGAAAATGTCCACTACGGTACCTGCCAGCAGGTTGGAGTCGCCGGGCTCTTCCACCCTGACCTTGCGCATCATCTGACGGATGATAACCTCAATGTGCTTGTCATTGATTTCTACACCCTGCTGACGGTACACCGCCTGAACAGACTGCACCAGGTAATCCTGCACCGCTTCCACACCGGAAATCCGAAGCACATCCTGAGGATACAGAGCGCCGTCGGTGATGGGCTCGCCCTTCTGGATGACCTTGCCGGGGGTGACCTTCAGGCCCATGGAGTAGGGCACCTGATAGGTCTTTACCTCTCCGTCCTCAGCGGTAATGGTAATATTACGCTGAGCGCTGCGGTGGGTGTCGTCAATGCTGACAACGCCGGTAATCTCCGCGATCTGGGCCATCTTCTTGGGACGGCGGGACTCGAACAGTTCTTCGACTCTGGGAAGACCCTGGGTGATATCGTCGCCGGCAACGCCGCCGGAGTGGAAGGTACGCATGGTCAGCTGAGTACCGGGCTCGCCGATGGACTGAGCCGCAATGATACCGACGGCTTCGCCCAGGTCCACTTCCTTGGAGGTGGCCAGGTTCATGCCGTAGCACCGGGCACAGACGCCGCTGCGGGCCCGGCAGCCCAGGATGGTACGGATATAAATCTTATCGATACCGTGCTTTTCAAACTTTTCCGCATCCTCGGGCATCATCATCTTATCCTTGGAGTGGAGCAGTTCACCGGTAACCGGGTCAAGCACATCGCTGACGGGGTAACGGCCCCGGATACGGTTGCCGAAGGTGTCGATCACATCGCCGTTCTGGTACACCGCGCCCACCCAGATACCGTGGGTGGTATGGCAGTCGTGCTCCCGGACAATCACGTCCTGGGAGACATCCACCATCCGGCGGGTCAGGTAACCGGAGTCGGCGGTACGCAGAGCCGTATCCGTCATGCCCTTCCGGGCGCCTCTGGAGGAAATGAAGTATTCCAGAACAGACAGACCCTCACGGAAGTTTGCCTTAACGGGAATCTCAATGGTACGGCCGGCGGTATCGGCCATCAGGCCACGCATACCGGCCAGCTGACGAATCTGAGCCATGGAGCCACGGGCACCGGAGTCCGCCATCATGTAGATGGGGTTAAACTCATCCAGATTGCCTTGCAGTGCGCCGGTAACTTCATTGGTGGTCTTTTCCCACTGCTGAACCACCAGACGGTAGCGCTCGTCATTGGTGATAAAGCCCTTGCGGAAGAATTTTTCAATCTCCAGAACCTTGTCCTCCGCCTGACGAACCAGCTGATACTTGATTTCAGGCACCACCATGTCGGCGATGGACACGGAGATAGCGCCCTTGGTGGAGTACTTATAGCCCAGGGCCTTGATGCGGTCCAGCATCTCCGTGGCAATGGTAAAGCCATGCTTGCGGATACACTTGTCGATAATCTTACCCAGCTGCTTCTTGCCCACCAGGAAGTCCACTTCCAGGTCGAAAGCGTGGGCAGGATCGGTACGGTCCACAAAGCCCAAATCCTGAGGGATAGGCTCGTTGTAAATCAGACGGCCAACGGTGGCGTTGATAATCCGGGTCTGTACTTCCCCGTCAATCTTCTTGCTGTAGCGGACGCGGATGGGAGCGTGGAGGCCCACATCTCCGTCAGCATAGGCGGCAATGGCCTCGTCCACGCTGGAGTAGTTCAGCCTGGGCCGGAAGGAGGCGGGCTGCTTTCCCTCTGCCTTGGCCTGCTTGTTGGCGGCTACAAACTCGTCCGCATCCACCAGCTGTCCGGCAGGCAGGTTGGTCTCGCCCGCATCGGTGACGAACACCTCTTCGGCGCCCTTCTCTGCCTTGCCCAGGCGGGTATAGGTCAGGTAGTAGGCGCCCAGAATCATATCCTGGGTGGGCACGGTAACCGGCTTGCCGTCCTGAGGACGGAGGAGGTTATTGGCAGAGAGCATCAGCATTCTGGCTTCCGCCTGGGCCTCGGCGGACAGAGGCACATGGATGGCCATCTGGTCGCCGTCGAAGTCGGCGTTGAAAGCGGTACAGCAAAGGGGATGGAGTTTCAGGGCCCGGCCTTCCACCAGGATGGGCTCAAAGGCCTGAATACCCAGACGGTGCAGGGTCGGCGCGCGGTTCAGCATCACGGGACGGTCCTTGATAATCTCGTCCAGAGCATCCCAAACCTCAGTCTTGCCCTTGTCAATCATCTTCTTGGCGGACTTGATGTTGTTGGCCAGACCGTCAGCCACCAGCTTCTTCATCACGAAGGGGCGGAACAGCTCAATGGCCATTTCCTTCGGCACGCCGCACTGGTACAGCTTCAGCTCAGGACCGACGACGATAACGCTTCGGCCGGAATAGTCCACACGCTTACCCAGCAGGTTCTGACGGAACCGGCCCTGTTTGCCCTTGAGCATATCGGACAGGGACTTGAGGGCCCGGTTGTTGGCGCCGGTAACGGCACGGCCACGGCGTCCGTTGTCAATCAGGGCGTCCACAGCCTCCTGGAGCATCCGCTTCTCGTTGCGGATGATGATGTCAGGGGCATGGAGCTGAATCAGCCGCTTCAGACGGTTGTTCCGGTTGATAACCCGGCGGTACAGGTCGTTCAGGTCGGAGGTGGCGAACCGTCCGCCGTCCAGCTGAATCATGGGACGGATATCCGGCGGAATCACCGGCAGCACATCCATAATCATCCAGCTGGGCTTATTGCCGGATTCCCGGAAGGCTTCCACGACCTCCAGGCGCTTCACCAAGCGCAGCTTCTTCTGGGCGGAAGCGGTCTTCAGCTCCTCCCGCAGCTGGTTGGACAGCTCGTCCAAATCAATCTGCTCCAGCAGCTCCTTGATGGCCTCGGCGCCCATACCGGCCCTGAAGTCATCCTCGTACTTCTCCCGCATATCCCGGTACTCCTTCTCGGAAAGCACCTGGTTCAGAGCCAGAGGCGCGTCGCCGGGATCGGTAACAATGTAGGAGGCAAAGTACAGTACCTTCTCCAGAATCTTGGGGCTGATATCCAGAATCAGGCCCATCCGGGAGGGGATACCCTTAAAATACCAGATGTGGCTGCAGGGGGCGGCCAGCTCAATATGGCCCATCCGCTCCCGGCGAACCTTGGCTTTGGTGACCTCTACGCCGCAGCGGTCGCAGATCTTGCCCTTATACTTGATTTTCTTATATTTGCCGCAGTGGCACTCCCAGTCCTTGGTGGGTCCGAAAATCCGCTCGCAGTACAGGCCGTCCCGCTCCGGCTTCAGAGTGCGGTAGTTGATGGTCTCCGGCTTCTTGACCTCGCCGAAGGACCACTGCCGGATCATCTCCGGGGATGCAATGCCAATTTTAATGGCATCAAAGGTGGCATCTGCCATACTCACGCCTCCTTATTCTTCGTAGGTGTCGGAATCGGCATCCTCTGCCTCATCGAACACATCCATAATATCTTCCGGGCTGTCCTCGTCAATGACAAAGCCGGCGTCCAGCACTTCGTTCGCGGAACCGGTCACCTGGGCGCCCATGTCACCGGCATAGACAATCTCGTCCTCGTCATCGTCGTCCTTCAACTCAATCTCATTGCCGTTTTCATCCAGCACACGGATATCCAGACACAGCGCCTGCAGTTCCTTCACCAGAACCTTGAAGGATTCCGGCACGCCGGGCTTGGGGATGTTGCTGCCCTTGACAATGGCCTCATAGGTCTTGACACGGCCGGTCACATCGTCGGACTTCACAGTCAGAATCTCCTGGAGGGTATAGGCCGCGCCGTAAGCCTCCAGAGCCCAAACTTCCATTTCACCGAAACGCTGACCGCCGAACTGGGCCTTGCCGCCCAGGGGCTGCTGGGTAACCAGAGCGTAGGGACCGGTGGAACGGGCGTGAATCTTATCGTCAACCAGATGGTGGAGCTTCAGGTAGTAGGGATAACCAACGGTAACGGGGTTATCAAAGGGTTCGCCGGTACGGCCATCGTACAAAATGGTCTTGCCGTCTTCCCGCAGGCCCGCCAGCTTCAGGGTCTCCCGGATGTCCTTCTCGTCGGCGCCGTCAAACACGGGGGTAGCCACATGCCAGCCCAGAGCCTTGGCGGCGTAACCCAGGTGAACTTCCAGCACCTGACCGATATTCATACGGGAAGGCACGCCCAGGGGGTTGAGCACCACATCCAGAGGAGTACCGTCCGGCAGGAAGGGCATATCCTCCTCCGGCAGCACCCGGGACACAACGCCCTTGTTGCCGTGACGGCCGGCCATCTTATCGCCCACGGAAATCTTACGCTTCTGGGCAATATAAACCCGAACAGACTTGGTAACGCCGGGGGCCAGGTCATCGGAATTTTCCTTGGTAAATACCTTCACATCCACAACGATACCGCTTTCGCCGTGGGGCACCTTCAAAGAGGTATCCCGCACCTCTCTGGCCTTCTCGCCAAAGATGGCCCGGAGCAGCCGCTCCTCGGGGGTCAGCTCGGTCTCACCCTTGGGGGTGACCTTACCCACCAGGTAATCGCCGGCGTGAACCTCGGCGCCGACACGGATGATACCGTTCTCGTCCAAATCCTTCAGAGTATCCTCACCCACATTGGGAATATCCCGGGTGATTTCCTCCGGTCCCAGCTTGGTATCCCGGGCCTCGGTTTCATGTTCTTCAATATGGATGGAGGTGAACACATCCTCACGAACCAACCGTTCGTTCAGCAAGATGGCGTCCTCGTAGTTATAACCTTCCCAGGTAACGAAGCCGATGAGCACATTCTTACCCAGGGCAACCTCACCGCCGGAGCAGGAGGGGCCGTCGGCAATAATCTGCTGGTTCTCCACCCGCTCCCCTACCTTAACGATGGGCCGCTGATTGATGCAGGTGCCGGCATTGCTCCGGGCAAACTTGGTCAGCTGGTAGGTTTCGCTCAGGCCGTCGTCATAGCGGACGGTGATGGAGTTGGCGGAGACGGCGGTAACGGTGCCGTCGCCGGTGGCCTTTACACAGACCTCGGAGTCCACAGCGGCGGCGTGCTCAATACCGGTAGCCACGATAGGCGGCTCGGTGGTAAGCAGAGGCACAGCCTGACGCTGCATGTTGGCGCCCATCAGCGCGCGGTTGGCGTCGTCGTTTTGCAGGAAGGGAATAAAAGAGGTGGCAATGGAAATCATCATTCTGGGGGACACGTCGATGTAGTCGATCATGTTCTTGTCCACAGCGATGATTTCGTTTCTGTGGCGGCAGGTGATACGGGCGTTCTTCAGGCAGCCGTTCTCGTCCAGAGGCTCGTTGGCCTGGCCGATGTAGAACTCGTCTTCCACATCCGCGGTCATGTAGTCCACCTGGTCGGTCACCTTACCGGTGGCCTTATCCACCTTCCGGTAGGGGGCTTCCACGAAGCCGTACTCGTTGATTTTGGCAAAGGTAGCCAGATAGTTAATCAGGCCGATGTTGGGACCTTCCGGAGTCTCGATGGGGCACATACGGCCGTAGTGGGTATAGTGAATATCCCGGACATCAAAGGACGCTCTCTCACGGCTCAGACCGCCGGGGCCCAGGGCGGACAGACGGCGCTTATGGGTCAGCTCAGCCAGCGGGTTATTCTGGTCCATGAACTGAGACAGGGGGGAGGAGCCGAAGAACTCCTTGATAACAGCGGTAACAGGCCGGATGTTGATCAGACTCTGGGGGGTCACCGCATCCAAATCCTGAACCGTCATCCGCTCCCGGATTACCCGGTCCAGACGGCTGAAGCCGATGCGGAACTGATTCTGCAGCAGCTCGCCCACGCAGCGCAGACGGCGGTTGCCCAGATGGTCGATGTCATCGGGGGTGCCGATGCCCATGGCGACGCAGTTCAGGTAGTTGATGGAGGCCATAATGTCGTCCACCACAATGTGCTTGGGAATCAGCTCATCCATCCGCTGGTCGATGGCTTCCTTCCAGCCATCGGCAGGAACGGTCTCCAGCATTTCCTTCAGCACCCGGAAGCAGACTTTCTCCTTGACGCCATATTCCTTGGGGTCAAAGCTCACAAAGCCGGCCATGTCCACCATGCCGTTGGAGAACACCTTTACCCGCTGATCGCCCACCTTCAGGACGGCTTCATTCACGCCCTTGGCGGACAGCTCCATGGCCCGGGCGCGGCTGATAATCTCGCCAGGCATCGCCAGAATCTCACCGGTCATGGGATCGGCGATGGGCTCCGCCAGCTCCTGACCGGACAGCCGGGTCCAGATGTCCATTTTCTTATTGAACTTGTACCGGCCCACAGAGCTTACATCATAACGGTGAGCATCGAACAGCAGGGCGTCCAGGTGCGCGGCGGCGGTCTCCACCGTGGGAGGCTCGCCGGGACGGAGGCGGCGGTAGATTTCCAGCAGGCCCTCTTCCCGGGTCTTGCAGGTATCCTTCTCAATGGTGGCAAGAATCCGGGGATCCTCGCCGAACATGGCCTTGATTTTCTCATCCGTATCCACGCCCAGGGCCCGAATCAGGCAGGTAATGGGCAGCTTCCGGTTTTTATCGATGCGAACCCAGAAAACATCGGAAAGGTCGGTCTCATACTCCAGCCAGGCGCCCCGGTAGGGAATCACCGTGGCGGTGTAAGTGTGCTGGTCGGCCTTGTCCACCTCGTGGCCGTAGTACATACCGGGAGAACGGACAATCTGGGAGACAATGACACGCTCGGCGCCATTGATAACGAAGGTGCCGCCATTGGTCATAATGGGGAAATCTCCCATGAAGATCTCCTGCTCCTTGATTTCGTCGGTTTCGGTGTTCCGCAGGCGAACCCGCACCTTGATGGGCCGTGCGTAGGTAGCGTCCCGCTCCTTGCACTCCTCGATGGTATACTTGGGCTTGTCGTTCATGGAATAATCCAGGAAGCTCAGCTCAAGCTTGCCGGAGAAATCAGTAATGACGCCTACATCCTTGAAAACCTCCCGGAGGCCTTCATCCAGGAACCACTGATAGGAGTCCTTCTGAATCTTCAGCATGTTCGGCATTTTCAGGATTTCCTGATACTTTGCGTAGCTCTTACGCAGAGTCTTGCCAAACATTTGGTCTTTGACCATTGCCATATAGATCATCACAGCCTTTCTTTCGGCCGAAGCCGGAATCATGTGTTCGCTACTTGATACGCTCGGTTCCGTTGCCAGCAAATAAACTACCCGCTTGACATCGCCATGTTTTTGTGGTAAGATATGCGTGTCGGAGGATGGCCTGCCGCGGCACAATACCACATATGGAAGAACATTATATCACGGCTTTTTGTGATTGTCAATGGACACCTCTCTGTTTTCCCAGGGATTTCCTGGGTTTTTTTGTGCATATTTATATAAAATCCCACGGAAGGACTTTCCTCCGTGGGATTTTTATGGTTCTGTCTCCTGAAGCCGCCGGAGGGTCTGCTCCTGGCGGAAAAACTGGCCGGCAATGACCCGGCAAATCTTTTTTTGGGCAATCAGCCGGTGAATCTCAGAGAAGCTGGCCCACCGCGCGTCATCCGTCTCCCCGGGCAGCAGCACAATGTCCCGGATGGGGGTGTCCCGCTTCAGGCAGTAGTAGTCATAGTGGGTAAAGCTGTCCCGGCCCCGGTCCAGAAGAAGGAACTCCTCCTCCCCTGCCCGGATGCCCGTTTCTTCAAACAGCTCCCGGGCAATGGCCTGGAGGCTGGTCTCCCCCGCCTTGGCAGCACCCCCGGAATTTTCCCAGGTGCCGGCAAAGCTCTTTTCCGGTGCCCGGCGGGTAAGCAGGATGTTGCCCTTTCCGTCGTACACCCACACGCACACCACCAGGCCGTATTCCCCCGGCTTCCAGGGGGTTCCCCGGAGATGGAGGCGGCCTGTCAAATTTCTGTTTTTATCATACACATCATTAAACTCTTCCATAAGCCAGCCACGCTCCTTCTCCATAATCATTGCTCTTCCAGGCTCTTTCCCTGATCCCGGTAGGCGCTGTCCAGAGGGCTTAACCGGTCGGCCTCCTTCTGGTACCTGCCCACCACACCGGCAGCCAAATCCACCGGAAGCAATGTTCCGGCCCCGGCGACACACCCTCCGGGACAGGCCATGCCCTCCAGCAAAAAACCATTGTATTTTCCCGCCTTGGCCAGGGTCATAAGCTTCCGGCACTCCCGCAAACCCTCCGCCCGGGCAGTTTTCACTTCCATATCCGGGTGTTCCGCCCGAATCATATCCTCCACGGCTTTGGCAACACCGCCGGCTACCGCAAAGCCCCGGCCCGCTGCCGTTCCTTCGTTCAGGTCTTCCAGCTCCTCAATGGTGGCAAAGTCAATCTCCCTGGCCTCGAACATTCCCTGCAGCTCCTCAAAGGTCAGCACGAAGTCCACATCGGAGCGGATGTCCTCCCGGATGGCCTCCAGCTTCTTGGCGGCACAGGGGCCGATAAACACCACCTTGCTGCCGGGATACTTCTTCTTCATCAGCCGGGCGGTATAGACCATGGGAGTCAGGGTCATGGAGATATTTTTCGCCTCTCCGGGGAACAGCTTGTAAATCATGGAGTGCCAGGCAGGGCAGCAGGAGGTCGCCATATACTTCTGCTCCGCCGGTACCTTCTTCACAAAGTCCCTGGCCTCCTCGATGGTGCACATATCCGCGCCCACCGCCACCTCCACAATCCGCTGGAAGCCCAGCCGCTTCATGGCGGCAATAAACTTTCCGGGGGTGGAATGCTTGCCGAACTGTCCGATAAAGGCAGGGGCCACGATGGCAATCACCTTGTCCCCCTTCAAAATGGACTGAATCACCTGGAAAATCTGTCCTTTGTCCACAATGGCGCCAAAGGGACAGCTCACCAGGCACTGACCGCAGGACACGCACTTGTCCTGGTCGATGACCGCCCGTCCATGCTCGTCGGAGCCGATAGCATCCACACCGCAGGCAGCGGCGCAGGGCCGCTCCATATAAATAATGGCATTGTAGGGGCAGGCTTTGGCACACTTGCCGCATTTGACGCACCTCTCCGGATCGATAACACTTTTGCCGTTGACAAAGCGCACCGCGTCCTTGGGACATACCTTCTGACAGGAGGCAGCCAGGCAATTCTGGCAGCTCTCCGTCACCCGGTACTGCTTGGTGGGGCAGGCGTGGCAAGCATAGGGGATAATATTCACCAGGGGCGGCTCATAATACTGCTCCGCCACCGCAGCCGCATCCATTCCTTCCGTCATCAGGGTCCGGGTCTGGATGGGACGGATGGGAAGGCCCATGGCCAGCCGCACCCGTTCACCGGCAATGGCCCGCTCCAGAAACACCGATTCTCGGTGCAAAGGCTGGTCGCCGGGGACAATCAGGTAGGGCAAATCCTCCACATGGGAGTAATCGCCGCCGGCATAGGCCATTTTGGCCACCTGGGTAAATACATTCTTCCGAATATCCGTAATCAGGGAAGGGATACCTCTCATAAAAACCTCCGTTGGTAGTTGCGAAGCCGTGACGCTCGCTTACCCCTTAGTATAGCCAAAATAGAAAAGATAGTCAAGCCAGAGGATTCCGCTCTCTCATGCAGGATTTTTCTATTTTTCAGTTGCATTTTTCCCAAAACTCCTGTATAATACTACTCGTTCTTTTATCCGGATGTGGCTCAGTTTGGTAGAGCACGTGCTTTGGGAGCATGGGGCCGCAGGTTCGAATCCTGTCATCCGGACCAGCCCCCTGAAATGTTCGGTTTCAGGGGGATTTTTGCATAAACGCCGTTTCCCTGAACGCTGCAAGGAGAAAAGACTATGGTTCGTGAAATCTGCAAGGATCCTGTTTTCCTATCCCGGAAGGCGGAGGCCGCCTCTTCGGTGGATATTGACCTGGCCCGGGATTTGCTGGATACCCTGCTGGCCCACAAAGAGGGCTGCGTGGGCATGGCCGCCAATATGATTGGGGTGTGCAAGCGGATTATCGCTTTTGAGAATCAGGAAGGCTATATGGTGATGTTCAACCCGGAGATTCTCAAAAAATCCCAGCCCTATGAGACAGAGGAAGGGTGTCTGTCCCTGCCCGGCAGCCGGAAAACCACCCGGTATCAGGTAATCAAGGTGCGCTGGCAGAATGAAAAGTTCCAGGAGCGCGTCAAAACATTCTCCGGCTGGACCGCCCAGATTATCCAGCATGAAATTGACCACTGCGAGGGGATTCTCATATGAAAAAATGCAAAATCACCGTTATGCGTATCACCCGGTATGAAGACCTGATGGCCCAATACGAAAACCCCATGGAAGCACCTTGTGCCATGGAAGTGGGGCAGGTGTTCATTGCCAACGGCTGGGAAAAACCGGAGGGCTTCTGTCAAAGCGCCTGGGATACCCTCTCCCCTTTCGTTCTGGCCCTGAGCCATGGCGGGGAAAACTTTTATGACGGCTGGATGAAAAATCCCAAATCCGCCATGCTGTCCTGTAATGACGGCTTTCGTCCGGTGACGTTTCTGGTGGAAGCCCTGGAAGATGACGCGGAAGGAGGAAATCCATGAAGCTGGCAATTTTATCTGACACCCACGGGCTGCTTCGTCCCCAGGTAGCGGAATACTTAAACGGTGTGGACGGGATTCTCCACGCAGGGGATATTAACCGTCCGGAGATTGTGGAAAAGCTCAAAGCATATGCGCCCCTTTGGGTTGTCCGGGGGAACAACGACAAGGAATGGGCAGAGGAGATTCCCCGGGAGCTTACCTTTTCCCTGGAAGGGGTAACCTTTTATATGATTCACAACAAAAAAGAGATTGGGGAGCTTCCCCAGGGGGTAAATGTGGTGGTTTTCGGCCATTCCCACAAATATGCTCAGGAGGAAAAGGACGGGGTGCTGTGGCTCAATCCCGGCTCCTGCGGTCCCCGGCGGTTCCACCAGGAAATCACCCTGATGCTGGCAGAAGTAAAACAAGGACACATTTCCATAGAAAAAATCACCGTTCCTCAGGAGGAGCGGTGACAATCAGGAGGAAGCTCTATGCGTACCCATCCGGATTTTGCTGCTTACGCCGCCGAACAGCTGTCCCAGGCCGGGAACATCCGGCTTCGGAAAATGTTCGGGGAGTATGGTGTTTACTGCGACGGCATTTTCTTTGGGGTCATTTGTGAAGACCAGCTGTTTGTAAAAATCACCCCGGAGGCGGAAGCTGCTTTTCCCGGGCTTTCCAAAGCCCCGCCTTATGCAGGCGCCAGAAACTATTTTCTCATAGAGGACATAGACAACCGGGAAAGCCTTGCCGCCCTGGTTCGGCTTACCTGCAAGGCGCTGGGAGAAACGCCCCCCAAAAGAAAGCAAAAAACATGAAGGGATATATCCACAAGAATTGCGTATTTCACTCATGTTCTGTTTTCTTCTGCAATTCGTTTTATAAATTGTTCCAGAAAGTCCCGGGAATCTTTCCAATCGGAAAAAGCGGCTTCATCCCCGAAATAAACCTCCGACAGTTCCGCCAGGGCAGAAGCACAGGTGTATTCGTATAAACCGGCATTGGGACTTTTATAGAGAATCCAGAAAAGGGGCAGCATTGCCTTTTCTCCCAGTGCCACAACCTCTTTATAGGCTTCACTGTCAAACATAAAGGAATACCACTTGCCCTCCAATGTAAAGGCCGGATCTTCCACCTCTGCAATTCCCGCTTCTTTTACCCGATTTTGCAGTTTTTGGGCAATTTCCTCCAAAACCCCAATATCCAGGTTCTGGAAGACAATATCCTCATCTACACCATTTTCCGTAATTCCGCTCCAATCCACCCCACTTTTCGCTTCACCGGTACTCTCGCTGGTGGTGGAATTAGCGGAATTTTCCGTAGCTTCGGTCACAAAAGATTCCTGCGTTGTTTCTTCAGCATCAATAGAATTGCCCCGCCCCTGATCACAGGCTGACAGCGCCAAAAGGAACGCAGTCAAAAGCAACCCCACACAAAGAACCTTTTTCATCAGTCATTCTCCTTTTATGGGCAAGTATTGCAACTTGCAAAAATCGCTGGGGCATCTGTCAATGGCGGAGCCACCCCCAAATCAGGGAAGAATTTTCTCCAAAGGCTTTCCCTTTGCCAGATCGTCTACCAGCTTATCCAGGCAGCGGATTTGCCGCATGAGGGAATCGGGGATTTCCTCTACCCGGATGCCGCAGATTTTTCCGGTAATCTTGGTAAAATCCGGGTTGAGGCCCGGGGCATTGCGGAAGAAATCCCCGTAGGTAATGTCCGAGGTTTCCAGCCGGGCAAGCGCCTCCGGGGTGTAGCCGGTAAGCCAGCCGGTAACCGTATCCACCTCCTGCCGGGTGCGGCCTTTTTTCTCTGCCTTGGCAACCAGCAAGGGATAAACCTTCCCAAAAGCCATTTGGGTCACATCCATACGGGGCATAGCCATTTCTCCTTCCTGCCGTCCCTCTCGGGGACGGATTCTTTTTTCTGATGATAGCACAGGCAGAAAGAAAAGGCAAGACAAGCCCGTGTTATAAAATTGATTTTTATTTCTATTTAAGGAAAGGGTTTTATGCTATAATCAAAATAAAAAACGCCAGGAACAAGAGGTGAAATCTATGCGATTGCTGCTGGCCGAGGACGAGCAGGCCCTTTCCAAAGCCCTGACCGCTATATTGGAGCGGAACAACTATTCCGTGGATGCGGTTTTTGACGGTCAGACCGCATTGGAGTATCTGGAGTCCGACAACTACGATGGGGTAATTCTGGATATCATGTTGCCCAAAAAAGACGGTATCACGGTGCTCCGGGAGCTGCGCAGCCGGGGAAGCCGGGTTCCCGTGCTGCTTCTCACCGCCAAATCCGAAATTGACGACAAGGTGCTGGGGCTGGACGCGGGAGCCAACGATTACCTCACAAAACCCTTTCACTCCCGGGAACTGCTGGCCCGTATCCGGGCAATGACCCGATCCCAGACGGCTCAGCCGGACTCAGTACTCCAGTTGGGAAATATCACCCTGAACCGAGCCACCTTCCTTTTGTCCTCCCCCACCGGCTCCTTCCGGCTGTCCAACAAGGAATTTCAGATGATGGAGCTGCTCATGGCCAACCCCCGGAGCCTGATCTCCTCGGAGCGTTTCCTGGAAAAAATCTGGGGCTATGACAGTGAGACAGAACTCAATGTGGTGTGGGTGTATATTTCCTATCTGCGGAAAAATCTCACCGCCCTCCACGCCAACATCCAAATCAAAGCCCTGCGCAACGCCGGATATACTTTGGAGGAAACGCCATGATTGGAAAGCTGCGCGCGAAGCTGATTCTTGCTGCCATGCTGTCATTGCTGCTGGTTCTGACCGTCATTTTTGGCGTTGTGGGAATCCTGAATTATCAAAAAATTACCGCCGACGCGGACAGCATTCTCTCATTGCTCCAGTCCAACGACGGCAGGTTTTCGGATTTCCCCTCCCCTGACGGAAAGCCTCCCATGGGAGATCACCGCTTTTCCCCGGAGCTGCCCTATGAGACCCGGTATTTCTCCGTGTTTTTGACCTCCGGGGGCAGGGTTCTGTCCGTCAACACCGGTAAAATCGCCGCTGTGGATACGGATACCGCCATCCGCTACGCCGGTTCTGCCCTTGCGGCAGGAAAAGACCGGGGATTCGCGGACGATTACCGGTACACCGTCTACGAAACAAATGGGGAAATTCATATCATTTTTCTGGATTACAGCCGGGAAATGCGCTCCTTCCGGGCCTTTCTCATCACCGGGGCCGCCGTCCCCCGGGACGAAAAATCTTTGCTGATCACAGTCTCTTTTCCAGCGTAGTTCATCAAATCACCCTGTCTTTTGCCATGCAAAACCGGCAGATTTCCTTTTGGAAACCTGCCGGTTTCTGTTTGTCCAAAAAACAGGTTCTATAATAAATGTTGGGGTCAGGCGATGAACCTGGCCCCAAAGTTATAATATAATAGTTTGAACATAGAGACCAAAAACCTTACAATACAAGT
>CASFFN010000031.1 GCA_949293985.1 uncultured Eubacteriales bacterium
CTGCGCCGTTTTCCTGGACTTTTCTTTTTTACACAGTCGCCGCAGCAGGGAAAACGAAAGAAAACCAAATCCGGTGCAGACAAGCCCAAAGGTATATACGGGATTTACGGCACCGCTTCCGAGAATCACGGCACAGCGCTCGTTGATAAACGCCTCCGTCAGCATAAAGGCAAAAAAACATAACGCAAAACAGATTGCGCAAAGCAGCTCTGAGGATGTAAGTTTCTGCCGCTTCATGATTCTGCCTCCTTACTGAGTTCCACCACATCGCCGATTTCGCAGTGAAGCGCCCGGCAGATCCGTTCTAAAATCTCAAGGCTCACATATTCGTCATGGCTGAGCTTTGCAATGGTGGAAGCCGAAACACCTGCCATTTCCGTTAAGGAAGATTTTTTTATTTTCATATCGATCAGCCGCTTCCACAGCTTGTTATATTGTACTGCCATACGGTTCACCTCATTGTTATGATAAAGGTAGTATAGCACAAAGTTTGCGAAATCTCAATGAATTTCCTGATTTCTCGTAAAATATGTTTAGATCGCATTTTCCATCATTCTATCAAGGGTTTTGTCATCTTCCTTCGTTTCTGTTAGAAATCGAAAAATAGAGGCTGAAAAAGCTTGGGAAACTCTGAATAAATCGTCTGCGGCTGGAAAGCTTATCTTTTTCGCCATCCATGCAGAATGAAAAACGGGAAATACAAGAAGTATTCCGCTGTTTTCCATTCTTTTGTCTGACGAAAAATCTCTCGCTCCCAGCTCTTGCCTCTTTATTCAGAGTTTCCTTAGATTTTCTGCAATATACCGTACCGATCGTCTTTATCGCTTGTTTTCAAAACATTCGTTACGGAACCTCATCATTTGGCAGGGTGCTTTTTGTCAGATAGAAAACTGCTGCTGGCCCTCGTAGGGGATGTGGAGGTGCTCATAGGCAAGGCCGGTGACGCAGCGGCCTCTGGGGGTGCGGGTGAGGAAGCCCAGCTGCATGAGGTATGGCTCGTACACATCCTCCAATGTCACCGCTTCCTCCCCGATGGTGGCGGCTAAGGTCTCCAGGCCCACCGGGCCGCCGCCGTAATTCCGGATGATGGCGGTGAGCATCCGCCGGTCGATGGTGTCCAGGCCCAGCTTGTCCACCTCCAGCCGGGACAGGGCCAGGTCCGCCGCCTCTTTGGTAATCACCCCGTCTCCCATTACCTGGGCGAAGTCCCGCACCCGGCGGAGGAACCGGTTGGCAATCCGGGGGGTGCCCCGGCTCCGGGAGGCAATCTCCATGGCCCCCTCCGGGTCAATCTCCATGCCCAAAATGGCGGCGGAGCGGCTGACAATCCGTGCCAGCTCCTCCGGGGTATACAGCTCCAGCCGCAGGCTCACTCCGAACCGGTCCCGCAGGGGGGCGGAGAGCTGCCCCGCCCGGGTGGTGGCGCCCACCAGGGTGAACTTGGGCAAATCCAGCCGGATGGAGTTGGCGGAGGGGCCTTTGCCCACGATGATGTCGATGGCAAAATCCTCCATGGCCGGGTACAGAATCTCCTCCACCACCCGGTTCAGCCGGTGGATTTCGTCGATGAACAAAATGTCCCCCGGGTTCAGATTGGTAAGCAGCGCCGCCAGGTCGCCCGGCTTTTCGATGGCCGGGCCGGAGGTAATCCGAATCCCTGCCCCCATCTCGTTGGCGATGACCCCCGCCAATGTGGTCTTGCCCAGACCGGGAGGGCCGTACAATAAGGTATGGTCTAAGGGCTCGTTTCGCCGCCGGGCGGCCTCAATGTAAACGGAGAGATTTCCCTTGGCCTTCTCCTGGCCGGTGTAGTCCGCCAGCAGCCGGGGGCGCAGCCCCACCTCCCCGGCGTCCTGGGGGGTAAAGGCGGTGGTCACAATGGGAGCTTCCAGCTCCTGAGAAAATTCCAAACTCATAGCTTATCCTTTCATCACCATGGCGCGCAGAGCGTAGCGCACCAGCTCCTCCGTGGAGGCGTTGGGGTCAGCGCCCTTCAGGGCGGCGGCAATCTCCGCCGGGGAGTAGCCCAGCTCCTGGAGTGCCGCCTGAGCCAGAGCAATCCCGCCGGACTGGGCAGGAGCCACTGCCGCCGGGCCGGCGGAAAAGTCCAGCTCCCCGGCGCCTCCCATCTTGTCCTTCAATTCCAGAATAATCCGCTGGGCAATCTTCTTGCCCACGCCCTGGGCCGCCGTCAACAGCTTTTCGTCCCCGGTCATCACCGCTAAGGTGAAGTTCTGAGGGCCGGAGGCCAGAATCGCCATGGCGGCCTTGGGGCCCACGCCATTGACGGAGGTGAGCAGCGCATAGCACCGCTGCTCCTCCCGGCTGATAAAACCGTACAAGTCAAAGGCGTCCTCCCGGACAGACTCGGTGATATAGAGCTTTGCGGGCTTGTTCAGCCTCAGCTGGGCGGCGGTGTAGGCGGTGACCCGGCAGCCGTAGCCCACGCCGCCGCAGTCGATTACCGCCAGCCCGGGCTCCAGCACCGTGACCGTACCGGAAACATAGTATAGCATCTTAAAATCCTCCTTTTGCCCCCTGCTGCCGCAGAAGGGATGTGCTGGAACGGGCGTGGCACAATGCGATGGCGATGGCGTCGGCGGCGTCGTCCGGCTTGGGCAGCTGGGAAAGGCCCAAAATCCTTCTGGTCATGTCCATCACCTGACGCTTGGTGGCGCCCCCGTAGCCCACCACCGCCTGCTTCACCTGCATGGGCTTGTAGGCGTGAACGGGAAGCCCTGCCTGCCGCACCGCCAGGAGAATCACCCCCCGGCTCTGGGCCACCCCGATGCCGGTGGTCACATTCTGCCCGAAAAACAGCTCCTCAATGGCAACCTCCTGGGGCTTCGCCAGCTCCAGAAGCTTTCGCGTATCCTCGTAAATGATCTCCAGCCGGGCGGGGAAGTCCAGCCCCGCCGGGGTGGTGATGGCGCCGCAGTGCAAAAGCCGGGTCTGCCCCCGCTGGGCCTCCACCAGCCCGAAGCCTGTAATCCCGTATCCCGGGTCGATTCCCAGTATCCGCACGGCTATCCCTCCCTTTCCCGGAAACTACCTTTTATCATAGCATATTTTTTCCGTTTTTCCTACTGTTTTTTTCCTGGATTGCCTCCGGGAAAGCCAGAAAAAAGGGTTGCTTTTGCCTTGCGGGAATATTATAATAAAACCCGTAAATGTAAAGGAACCTCTGAATAAATCGTCTGCGGCTGAACAGCGGATCTTTTTCCCCCATCCATGCAGAATGAAAAACAGGAAATACATACAGTATTCCGCTGTTTTCCATTCTTTTGTCTGAGGAAAAATCTCTCGCTGTCAGCTCTTGCCGTTTCCTAAACAATGTTTGAAGCGGCCTTTTTTCTGTGAGTTTCGGCAGATTCTGCCGGGAAATATAAATAAAGGGAGGAAATGAAAATGTTTTGTGTGCATTGCGGAGCGCAGCAGGAAGACGGTTCCAAGTTCTGCACCAACTGCGGACAGCTTTTGGACACAGAGGAACAGAAGCCGGAGAAGCAGAATGTGTTTTGCGTACATTGCGGAGCACAGCAGGAAGGGAATTCCAGGTTCTGCACCAGCTGCGGACAGCCTCTGGACACAGAGGAACAGCCGTCCCCCGCTCCGGAAGCTGCCCCCGATCAGGCAGCACCCCAGTTCCAGAATGCGGCCCCTTACCAGGAGGCCCCCCAGTTCCAGGGCAGCCCCGTAGCGGTTCAGACTGAACCCAAGCCGGAAAATCCCCTGGTAACCAAGCTGAAAGCCCTGCCCAAGTGGGTGTATTTGGCGGTGGTGGGAGGCATTGCCGCCATTGTGGCAGTGATTCTTATCGTGACGAATATCACCTCCACCATCAATCTGAACGACTTTGTGACCATTGAGGTAGACGGCTACAACGGTTACGGCACCGCCTTCATCTCCGTGGACTGGGACGCCATGGAGGCAAAGTACGGCGACAAGGTGAAGTTCTCCAAGGAGGCCAAGGAGGGGCTGGGCGCTTTCGGCGGGTTCCTGGACGGCATCAGCGCCTTTGACAGCCTGCGGGGTTCCGTGGATGTGTCCCTGGACACCGACGAGGGACTTTCCAACGGGGACGAGATCCACTACACCTGGGACATTGACGATGAGCTTTTCCAGTATGTGTCCTGCAAACTCAAGTACACCGAGGGCACCTACACCGTGGAGGGCCTGAAGGAGGCCGAGACTTTCGACCCCTTCGCCGACCTGACCGTGACCTTTGAGGGGATCTCCACCAACGGCGAGCTGAACATGGAGTACGCCGGTGAGGAGCTGAATCCCTATGACTTCAGCTGCGACACCGCCTATGGTTTGGCCAACGGGGACACCGTCACCATCACCCTGGACGATTACCTGGTAGAGTACTGCCTGATGGAGCTGGGCAAGATTCCCTCCGTCATGGAAAAGACCTATACCGTAGAGGGCCTCAGCGAGTATGTCACCGACTTCTCCGCCATTCCCCAGGAATTCCTGGACAGCATGAAGAAGGAGGCGGAGGACGCCATCTATGCCTACACCGCCCAGCAATACGGCAGCGACTACACCCTGGGCGAGCTGACCTACGGCGGCTATGTTCTCAGCGCCGTCAGCAGCGCCACCGATTTCTACGGCACCCTCAATGACCTGTGCCTCATCTACACCGGCACCGTTACCGGCAAGGACGAGGAGCTGCCCGCCACCACGGTCTACTATCCCGTGGAGTTTACGGATATCCTCAGCACCAACGGTGAGATGTCCTATGACGAGCTGGAGGGCATCCGGGGCTACGCTTCCCTCAGCGGCTACTGGTTCAGCACCGACGGCTACCTGAATCCGGTGGTGTGCTACGAGGATCTTGCCACCTACTACGGAGACAACTATCATGTAACTTCCGGCGACGGCTTTGAGGTCTACGGCGGCGCGGAGGCCGTCACCGCCCTGAGCCAGCTGAGCGACGGCATCCGCACCACCTTGCAGACCGCCGCTCAGGAAGAGATCCAGGCGGAAATCGCCGACTATGCCGAGGAAGTGACCGCTTCCGAACTGACATTTGTGGGCGAGTATCTCCTCGCCGCCAAGGGCGAGACAGACCTGGAGGACCGGAACTACTATGTGGCGGTATACAGCGCCACCGTGTCCCATGCCGATGGGGACTTTGAACCCACCGTGGTCTACTATCCCGTAGGCTTCAAGGGCCTGTTCCAGATGCCGGACGAGAGCTTCTCCTACATCGAGCTGGATGAGCTGTGGGGCTACGACAGCTTCCCGGACAGCTACTACTCCACCGAAGGCTACCTGGACGGCACCGAGATGTATGCCGACATCATCACCGCCAACCGGGACAACTACGACTATGAGGTCTCCGAAGGCCTCCAGGAATTTGGCAAATAAACCGCCAAGGGGCAGGACGCAGGTCCTGCCCCCATTGCATAATCCCCTTTTTCCGGGAAAAACTAAGGTCTATCCCAGAGAATTGGAGGGAACGCTTTGAAAATCGGAACCATATCGGGAAAAGTCACCTACCTGCGGAAAGCCCCCTGCCTTGCCGGGGAGCAGTTCTGGCTGGTGGACACACGGCAGGAATCCCTGGTGGCGGCGGACTTGGTAGGCGCCACCGTGGGGGACCGGGTGCTGCTGGTGACCGGACAGGAGGCCGCCCGGCTGTCCATGGACGCCCCCATGGACGCGGCGGTGGTGGCAATTCTGGAAGAATAAAGAAAGAAAACCATTGACAAGACCGCCTTTTCAGCACTATAATATTTACAAATTGTAAGGAAGCTCTGATTCAGTCGGCAAGAGCCGACAGCGAGAGATTTTTTCCCAGACAAAAGAATGGAAAACAGAGGAATACTTTGTGTATTTCCTGTTTTTCATTCT
Source organism: uncultured Eubacteriales bacterium (assembly GCA_949293985.1). Taxonomy (GTDB): domain Bacteria; phylum Bacillota; class Clostridia; order Oscillospirales; family Oscillospiraceae; genus Faecousia. The sequence goes on from CASFFN010000031.1 coordinate 5,863, forward strand.
GCATGGATGGGAAAAAAGATCCGCTGCTCGGCCGCAGACGATTGATTCAGAGATTCCTTGAAATACAAAAGGCTGTGAACAGGAGAGTAGGCTGTGTCGCCCGGTCAGAGAGCCCCGGCTGGTGGAAAGGGGTGCGGTAACGGCAGCGGAAGATGGCCTGGGAGCCGGAGTGGCGATAGGTAGTCATTCCCGGGTGCGCCCGTCACTGCGCCAACGAGGCAGCGGAAGCTGCGAACCAAGGTGGTACCGCGTCAATTTTTGTCGCCCTTGAGATTTTCAGGGGCGGCTTTTTTCTTTGAAGGAGGCTATTTTCATGTGTGAAAAATGCAAGGGGAAATTCTATATTACCACCCCTATCTACTATCCGTCCGCCAAGCTCCACATCGGCCACACCTACTGCACCGTGGCGACCGACGCCATGGCGAGGTTTAAGCGGCTGCAAGGCTATGACGTGCTGTTCCTTACCGGCACCGACGAGCACGGCCAGAAGATTGAGGACAAGGCCAAAGAAGCCGGGGTCACCCCCAAGGCATATGTGGACAACATCGTGGAGGGGGAAGGGGGCGTTCTGGACCTGTGGAAGCTGATGAACATTTCCAACGACCGGTTCATCCGCACCACCGATGACTACCATGTGGCCGCCATCCAGAAAATCTTCAAGAAGATGTACGAAAACGGGGACATCTACAAGGGCACCTACAAGGGCAAGTACTGCAAGCCCTGTGAGTCCTTCTGGACGGAGAGCCAGCTGGTGGACGGCAAGTGCCCCGACTGCGGCCGGGAGGTGCAGGACGCCGAGGAAGAAGCCTACTTCTTCCGCCTGTCCAAGTACGCCGACCGGGTGCAGGATCTTCTGGAGAACACCGACTTTTTGGAGCCCCGGAGCCGGGTCAACGAGATGGTAAACAACTTCATCAAGCCCGGCCTGGAGGATTTGTGCGTCAGCCGTACCAGCTTCAGCTGGGGCGTGCCCGTGGACTTTGACCCGGGCCATGTGGTGTATGTGTGGATTGACGCATTGTTTAACTACATGACCGCCCTGGGCTTCCAGAACGACAAGTATAACGACCTGGAAAAGTTCTGGCCTGCGGATGTGCATTTTGTGGGCAAGGAGATTGTCCGGTTCCACGCCATCATCTGGCCTGCCATGCTCATGAGCCTGAACCTGCCTTTGCCCCGGAAGGTCTTTGGTCACGGCTGGCTCCTGCTGGACGGGGGCAAGATGAGCAAGTCCAAGGGCAACGTGGTAGACCCCTACCTCCTTGCCCAGCGGTTCGGTGTGGATGCCCTCCGGTTCTTCCTGCTTCGCTCCTTCCCCTTCGGCTCCGACGGCAACTTCTCCAACGAGCTGCTGATTTCCACCATCAACACAGACCTGGCAAACGACCTGGGTAACCTGGTGTCCCGGACGGTGGCTATGGCTCAGAAGTACTTTGGAGAGCGGCTGCCGGAAGTGCAGGAGGCAGATGCCGAAAAGGACGGGGAGCTTCTGGAGCTGGCTGGGACGCTGCGCCAGCGGTATGCGGCTCAGATGGAGAGCTATGCCTTCCAGAACGCCCTTTCTGAGATTTTCAAGGTGATTTCCCGGGCCAACAAGTATATTGACGAGAACGCCCCCTGGGTGCTGGCAAAGCGCGAGGAGTCTAAGCCCCGGCTGGCACGGGTGCTTTACAACCTTTTGGAGACCATTCGGATTTGTGCCGGACTTCTCACCCCCTTCATGCCCCAGACCGCTGAGGAGATTGGCCGTCGTCTGGGCAATCCTGCCATGGACTGGGACAGCCTGGGCACCTTCGGGGTGCTGCCTGCAAATGTTGCCGCGGTGAACGGCCCCGCCCTCTTCCCCCGGATTGACATGGACAAGGAGCTGGCGGCTCTGGAAGAGCTGAGCAAGCCCGCTGCCCCTGTAAACGAGGATCCCCTGCCTGAGCCTCTGCCGGAGATTGCCTTTGACGATTTCCAGAAGGTGGAGATGACGGTGGTGAAGGTGCTCACCTGCGAGAAGGTGAAGAAGAGCGAAAAGCTCCTGAAGTTCACCCTGGACGACGGCACCGGCACCCCCCGGCAGATTCTCTCCGGCATTGCCAAGTATTATCAGCCGGAGGAGCTCCTGGGCAAGACCCTGGTGGCCGTGACCAACCTGGCTCCCCGGAAGATGATGGGCCAGCTGTCCTGCGGTATGCTCCTCTCCGCCCAGCGGGGGGACAAGCTCCACCTGGTGATGGTAAGCGACGGCATCGCCCCCGGCAGCCGCCTGGTATAGCGGGCAGTGCCCGCTGACAATTTCGCACGATAGCTTTCTGCGATTCGTTACTTCCCAGACCCGCCCGGTATCGTTGCTACGGTGGCAGCGGAAGCGCGGACCAAAGTCCCCGGGCCATTGGGGGGTGGTTTTGCCTCCGGCAAAACCGGGGGATAACAGGCTTCCGGCTTTCCGCATGAGTCTGTGCTTTCGGAAACTGCCTGCTGTGAATCCCTCAGTCATCTGTGGTGACACCTCTGTTTGGCGAGGGAGCCTTTGACGCTGTCAAAAGGGAAAATTCATGGGGAAAGCCCATGTTTTCCATAGAAAAAATTGGAAAAACGAGGAAGAACCTCCCGTTTTGGGGATTCTCCCTCGTTTTACTTTTTTCAAACTTCTGGGATGCGGCAGGTCTTTTTTGTCACTGGGAGACGGTGAACAGGGAGTAGAAGTAGCCCTTTTTCTCCATCAGCTCCTGAAAGGTACCCATTTCCGTAATGCTGCCGTTTTTCAGGGTGAGAATCTGGTCATAGCGCCGCAGGAGCTTTTCCTCCAGGGCGTGGGTGATGACAATGGCGGTCTGCGCCTCCATGTCCAGAATGGCGCTGGAAATCTGAAAGGCCGTCTGGGCGTCCAGGGCGGCGGTGGCCTCGTCCACCAGCAGCACCTGGGACTTTTTCAAAAGGCTTCGGGCAATGGAAATTCGCTGCTTTTCGCCGCCGGAGAGGTTGCAGCCGTTTTCTCCGCAGAGGTAATCCTCTCCCTTGGCTTCCATCAGGGCGGAAAGCCCGGAAAGCCGGATGGCGCTGTCCACCGCCTCCTGGGGGAAAGAGGAGAACATGGTGATGTTGTCCCTTATGGTGGCGTTGAAGATGAATACATTTTGCTGATTTTCCGCTGCCGGAAGCCCCCACAATGGCGTACTTTTTCCCCAGGGAGAAGGTGCAGTTGATATTTTTCAGCACCGGCTTCTCCGGCTCATAGGAGAAGGACAGGTCCCTCAGGCAGATGCAGTCCCGGAGGGGCGCACCGTCCGTATCCGGGTTTTCCCGGACATTGGCCCCCAGCAAATCCGCCGCCTTCTGCACCAGGGCTTTTGCGGCTTTCCGCTCTGCAAGGCAGGTGGGGATGGTTTGAATGGGGCTGAGAACATAGTTCATCAGCTGAACGAACACCATGGTGGTGCCGGCGGTGACCCCTTTGCCTGACAGGGCCAGATATGCACCCACTAAGAACACACCCAGCTGAGCAACCACCCCGGCGACGGACCCTAAGGCGCTGATGAGGATTTGCATTTTCTGCCGGCGGCACTGGGCTTCTGCCAGTCGCTGCAAATCCCCCTGGAACAGGCGCAGCATCTGGGCCTCCGCCTGAAAGGACTTGATGACGGAAAAGCCTCCCAGACAGTCCTTCAAGGTGGCGGTGTAGGTCTCATTTTCCCGGGAGATGGCCTTTTCCGCCTGGGCCATCTTGTTTCCCGTGAGAATGGAGGTGATGAGGGGCAGAAGGGTCAGGCCGATGGCCGCCAGGGTCAGCAGGGGGCTGTACCAAAGCATCAGCACCATGGCTCCCACAAAGGTCAGAAGGCTTTCCACCAGGGAAAAGACGTTTTTCAGATACCCCTGCTCAATGGCGGCGATGTCGTTGGTGAGGGCGGAGATGTAGGTGGAGGCGCTTTCTGCGGAGAAGGCGCAGATGTTCTTTTTCGTCAGCTCCTGAAAGATTTTTGCCTTGTACTGACGGATGCCCCGGGTGTTGAATCTGGGGATGGAATGGTAGTTGATGAAAAGGGCAAGAACCAGAAGCCCCAGCATACCCAGGGTGATGAGAAGCAGCTGCTCCAGAGTGAAGCCGGTTTCATAGCCTCCCATCAGATCCAGCAGCTGCTGCAAAAGCCAGGAAACCATCAAAGACACCAGGGACATGAGCAGGGTGCACACCAAAGCCGCCAGAAAGGGAAGCCGGTTGCCCCGGTAAAACTCTTTCGTGTAGGGGCGGATATCCGTTTTGTTCTGTTTCATTGTATACCTCCGCTTCTTTCCTCATCTGCAATCTTCTTCCAGGCGGCCAGGACGGCGGGTGGCTCACCGTCCTGGGTAAGCTGTTTCTCTGCCAATACCAGGGCAGATTCTCCCAAATCGTCGTATATGGCTGCTTCTTTTGTGTGACCTACGGAGAATTTCAGATTATCCATCTGATAAGTGGGTGCTGTATCAAAGGCTTTTGCCAGGGCATAGGCCCGGCGCAGGAAGGAATCCATCTGGTCCTTGTCTCCCAGACGATGGGAGAGGAGGGCGCAGTCTGCATAGCAGGCTGCCGCCAGCTTATCCAGATAGCATACGGCCTCCCGGTTCTCTTTGACACTTTCCAGAAGCTGCAAAAGCCAGAGAAGGGCCTGACAGCTGTGGGCATAGTCCTTTTTCCGCAGGTAATAATTGGAATAGGCAAGCATAGAGCGAACAGCGGTGGTAATAATCCCCAGAAAGGCCTCAGCCAGATAGGGCTCTGCCGCTTCTGTAGGAAAGCCGTTTTCCTCTATGGCATAATTGAGGGCAATAAGGGCGTTGTGGATGCCGCCGATGTTGTACTTTTGGAGAATTTCCAGCCCGGTTTTCTTCTTTCCCAGCACCAGATAGCTTTGGGCAATTTCGCTCCGAAGGGAAGCTTCACTGATTTTGGGGTCCTCATTCTGAGACAAAAGGGTGATGGCCTGCTCCAGAAGGCCAATTCCCCGGTACAGGTAGGCATCTGTTTTTTTCTCCATGCCCGCCATGGCATACAGCTGTCCGGCCCGGTAGACAATCCGGAAATCATTGGGATAGCGCAGCAGGGCTTTTTCCGCCTTTTCCAGGCCTTCCCGGTATTTTTTCGCCTTCTGCAAGGTGTGAAGTTCTTCCTCTGCCTCCTGAATGCTGCCGTTTTGGAGGGCAAAGCCCACCAGGGCGTCCAGGGACACCCCGAAGAAATCCGCCATTTTGGCAATCAGGTTCAGCTCCGGGGTGGCGGCACCCCGCTCCCACTTGGAAACGGAAGCAAAGGTCACTCCCAGCGCCTCCGCCAGCTGCTCCTGGGTCAGATGATGTTCTTTTCGCAGTTTGCTGATATTTTGAGAAAGGGTCAGCTCCATTTTCTCCCCTCCTTTTCCTTTGGGCCTATTGTATCACAAATGGGGCGGAAGAAAAGGCATCTTTGGTATAATGATTCCAATATTTTTTGAACCGTTGGTTTTATTCCCCGGAATACAAAAATCCCCGGAAAGGCAAGGCCTTTCCGGGGGCGCATTTTCAGATTTCCACCTCTTCGTTCAGAGGTCTTTCCAGCAGCTCCGGGTTTTCCAGGAGCTTTTTCAGGAGCTTGACCGTCCGGGAATAGTAGTAGCCGTCCGCCAGCCGCTCGTCGATGGTCAGGCCAATGTCCACCGCATCTTTCATAAGCACCGAGCCGTCCTCCTGGAAGAAGGGCATTTTCTTTGCCTCGCCGATGGCGCAGAACACGGAGCAGGTGCCCCAGTTGGTCAGGTGGTGATACCCGGCCCGGAGCTCTATGGAGCCTAAGTTGGTCAGCACCACGGAGCAGTAGTAGGGGTCACCGGCGATGACGGATTGGGGCATCCAGCCGTGGCGGTCCAAAAATCTTGCCCCGGCGCCCACCATCCGGGCCAGAAACCCCGGAATCTTGGCCACGGCGTTCAGGCTCTCCGTACCGGCGTCCACCTTGTCGCTGCGGCACAAAGACACCTGGCGGAAAATCTCATTGTGGATGTCGTCGATGGTCTCGGAGCCGGTGGTGCGGACTTGGGCTAAGGCTTCCGCGCCGTTGTCAGAGAAAATCTTCTTTACCGTGAAGGCGGCGGAGACCTCGTTGCGCAGGTACATGGTCTTGTTGGCAATGAAGCGGTTCATCTTGGGCCGCAGGGTGATGGTTTTCAGAACCGCCGTGACCATCACCTGAAACAGATTGTACTTGTACTCCGGATTCCCAGCGTTCTTCTTTTCCAGGTAGGCGTTCACCGCCTCCAGGTCAATCCGCTCCGCGATAAAGGCCTCGTTGTCGCACCGGTTGGGGTACATCAGAGGCATGACAAAGTGCATGGCGTGGATATCCTTAAGCTTCACGCCGTCTTTCCGATCGCCCAATTTCCGTTTCATAGCATTACCTCTTTCTTCTTCTCAATGGGTTGTGAAATACCAGAATCTCCGCCAACGCGCATAACGGCAGGGCGGCAAAGAAATCCATCGCCGAGTGCTGCTTGATAAACATGGTGGAAAGGCAAATGAGAATCACCAGAACCACCAGCAGCACCTTCCAAATCACCTTTACCCCCTTTTCCCGGAGCCACACCGAGGCAATGCCGATGGAGTAGGCCACATGCAGGGAGGGACACACCCCGGTGCTGGTGTCGAAGCTGTAAATAAGCCCAATGCACCAGGTGAGGAAATTCTCCCGGGGGAACACCTCCGGCCGCAAATCCTGACGGCTGGGGAAGAGAATGTAGATGGCCATGGCCACCAGCTGGGTGATAATAATGTACTTGGAGAGCTTTTTGAAGCTGTCGATGTTGTAAAGGGCAAAATAGCCCAGGGAGAACACAATCAGCACATACCAAAGTACATAGGGAATCAAAAACCACTCGCAGAAGGGAATCACATCGTCCAGCCAGATGTGGACGGAGGTGCAGCTTTCCGGAGGAATCAGGTTTTCCGTCAGGAAATACAGGATAAAATAAATAATCCAGCCGCCTAACAGCTTCAGGTGGGAGAACTGGGGGTCGTTCAGCTTTCCCGGGCGGAACTGGCGGTAATCAACCACAGGTTTTTTCATGGGAAACTTCATCTCCGGGAATGTTGTAGACATAGTCTTTTTTCGGCAGGTTCAGATAGGGAACCACCTTATGCCGGGGCAGGCTCCGGGCGATGGCGCTGATTTGCGCCATCAGATAATCGCAAACCCGGCTCCGTTCCTCCTTGTGGGGGGCGTCCGGGCAGTAGGCGATGGGTTTGCCCAGCACCATTTTGTGCAGGCTGGGAGCCAGATACATGGGCACGAATTGCAGGCGCTTTCCGGTCTTTCTGTAGTAGCTCCGGGCCACATCCACAAAGCCGGACTGAAAGTCCTGCAAGATGTGGTCATAGGGGGCCTCATGCTCCGGGAAAATAATCACATGAGCGCCCTCTTTCAGCCGTTTCAGGGTGTCCCGGAAGGTGATAATCAGCCGCTTGTCCCGGTACACGGGAATGGTGTGGGCGTTGTTGAAAATGCTCACGGACAAGGGGGTGATGACATAGGACAAAATCCGGTAAAACCACCGGATATACCGGGGCTTCCGGCTCCAGAAGTCCCGGAAGGCGTAGTCCGGCACTTCCTTTGCCTCCATCATCTCCCCGGCGCACCAGATATAGTGCTTGCCGGGAAAGTACAGCTCCCCGGCGATGGGGCCGTTCATCTGGCAGTGGTTGGCTACCACAAGACTTGGTTCCTCCGGCAGATTCTCCAGTCCCTCCACCGTGATTTTGGGGTAAAACAGAGCCACCCAGAAGCGGATAAAGCGATACAGTCCTAACTTTAGCTTATTCATCCTATTTGCACACCTGCCCATTGTAAAATCTATTTTATCCAACAGCATAGCATGGGATTTGCAACTTTCCCTCAACGGAAGGTCAACTTTTGTTGAGGAAAGGGGTAGGGCAGGTGGGGCTCCGGGAAATACTGATACTATTTTATTCCCAAAATCCGGTTCCGTCAATACCGAAGGGGAATGTTAAAAAATTGTTGATGAATTGCTAAGGAAAGCTCTTTACAATATAGTCATAAGGGGAGAGGATTCTTATGAAAAAACTTTTGCTGATTGTCAATCCCTGCGCCGGTCAGAAAAAGGCCCGGCGGTTTTTGATGGACATGGTGGATATCCTGAACCGGGGGGATTACCAGGTGCTGGTCCATGTTACCGGGGCACCGGGAGACGGGGAGGCGGCGGCGCTGCGCTGCGCCGGGGAGGTGGACAGAATCCTCTGCTGCGGCGGGGACGGTACCTTCAACGAGGTGATGTCCGGCCTGCTGAAAAGCGGCGCCCAGATTCCCCTGGGGTATATCCCCGCCGGCTCTACCAACGATTTTGCCGCCAGTCTGAAGCTGTCCACCAATTTGCTCCAGGCTACCCGGGACACGGTGGAAGGGACTCCGGTGAAGCTGGATGTGGGGAGCTTCAACGGCAGATATTTTTCCTATATCGCCTCCTTCGGCGTGTTTACCAAGGCCAGCTACGCCACCCCCCAGAGCGTAAAGAATATCCTGGGCCACGCCGCCTATGCCCTGGGTGGGATTCAGGAGCTGTCCCAGCTGAAATCCTACCCCCTCCGGTTTACCTTAGAGGACGGTACCGTGATTCAGGACAGCTTCATTTTCGGAGCGGTGAGCAACACCTTCCGGGTGGGCGGAATCCTCACCCTGGACGCCGCCCAGGTGGATATGTCCGACGGCAGTTTGGAGCTGCTGCTCATCCGCACCCCCCGGAACCTGCTGGAGCTGAGCGAGTGCGTCATGGCTTTGCAGCAGAAAAACTACAACGGAAGCCTTTTGACCTTTGTAAAGACGGCGGCCCTTTCGGTGCAAGCCCCGGAGAAAATGCCCTGGACCCTGGACGGAGAGATGGAAAACGGCTGCAATCAAATCGAAATCCGGTGCGTTCATCACGCCATATCGGTGATTACCCCCCAGAAAAAGGAGAAAACAGGCCGTGGCAAGCGATTACCAAAATTGGATAGCCCGTGATGTGAAGCGGGAGGCTCCCAAGGAGCTGACAAAGAAAGAAAAACGCGCCAACTGGTGGCATTACCATTGGCTCCATGTGGCGCTGTGCGGGGCGTTGGCGCTGGTGGTGGGGGGCGTGGCGCTCAGCGCCGTCCGCAACCGGAACAATCAGCCGGACTGCCGGATCGCCTACATCGGCGCGGCGCTTCTGCCGGACGAGACCGTGGCGGCTCTGGAAACCCAGCTGGCCCCGCTGATCGGGGATGTGGACGGCAACGGAAAGACCATTGTGGAGATTCGCCAGTATGCCGTTGACCCGGAGGACACCGCCGCCAACCCCTATCAGCAGATGACGCTCGTTGCCCACCTGTCCGCCAATGACAATTTTTTGTACCTGCTCCAGGACCCGGAGAGCTTTCAGGAGCGGTTTGGGCTGCTGACCTATGGGGACGGGACAAAGCCGGAGGACGGCGGCGGGGCGGGGGAGCCCTTGTGGTACGCCTGGAAGGATTGCAAAGCGCTGGCGGCGCTTCCCCTGGGAGAGTACCAAACGGGCATTTCCAATGGGGAACCGGTCACCGGCAGCAGCCAGGAGCTGCTGTCCGGGCTGTATATCGGAAGAGCTTTGTGCGGCGGCTGGTCACAGGAGGCTGCCGCCGCCTATACCCAAATCTGGCAGAACCTGATTGCCGGAGCCCAATAACACCCAAGCCCCCTATAAAAAGGGGGCTTTCACGATGGTACCGATACCGGGCGCGGGAGGGGCAGTGCGAAATTGTCCGTAAGCGCCGCCCACAGTCCACCGGACTGTGGGACAGGACGGCTCCAGGCCCATTTCTCCATAAATCAAAAAACAGACACCCATGGGGTAGCTGCCCATAAAACAGGTTTTGAGAAACAAATACTATGGCAGTTGCTGGACAAGGGTTGCTGACAAAAGGGGTATGTGTCATTAAGGCACATGCCCCTTTGCTTTTGCAGTTGCCTTTGTTGATGGTAGATGGATAGGATGGATTTTGTACGATTTAAGGTCGATAATCCGGAATTAGCTTCCCTGTGAGCAACGCAAAAATCATGGGCAATGATGCGTCCATGACCTTGCACAAGTACAGCTCATAGGTCAGTTAAATGCCGATTTCCAACCTGTTTCATAAGGGTACTTCTGAGATGTCATCTTTCAGAAAAGTAGTCAAAAATCCCTCACTTAGACCAATCCTTGTGAGGATAGGAAAGAAGTTTGCTGAAACGATAATTTTGTCCATTGTTCCGCGCTTCTGCAATCCGTGTACTGCGCTCACCGTTCCGTTCGCTATTGCATGGTTACAATTAGTTGTTCACCATCCAATGAACAGTGGAATCCCTTTCCATAAGCAGCACATCATTTACAGCGATAGAAACCTCTGAATTTGAAAACTGTTTTTGCCTGTCCTGCCGAGCAAGTAGGATAGACAAGCACAAAGAAATATGCTATAATTTTTATAAATACTCTAAAAGACCACGTTAACATGTCAGGTCGCTGTCTGGCGGCACTTATTAACGGAGGTTTGGGTTATGAATAACAAGCAAACGAAAAAGGCTACAGTCGATGCAATCAATGTGATGATTAGTCACGCGGACAAGGGTCCTTCCGGATTTTGGGTGGAGGATCACGAAGGCTGTGGCAATCCAGCGGTCTTTCCGGAATTTGAGGAGGGCTTGAAGCGAGGAAGGCTTGTCCAGAAAGAACACTATTTTTGCCCATGGAATACCGCCATTATGTACGGCGATGGGCATGGCAACATAAACACGGGGTGTTACCATAGCTGTTCTATTAGCAAGGCAAGGTATCTGACCACTGAGGAACTTAAAGAAGTTCTTGCCCGCTTCAAAACGCGCATGGAAAATGGAGATTACGATTGCGTTGACCATTTATCGCCGTTGCTGACAAAAGCCGAAAGCAGACACATAGAGGATCGCATTCTTGCGGAGCAGCATGAGTGCGAACGCTGCGAAAGGCAAAAGCGGCAGGATCGGCTCAAAAAAGCCGCTGCTCTGATTGCCAAGTATCCAGATAAAAAATCGCTTTTGGCAATCAATTATGGAGAAGATACATGCGTAGATGAAGAAGACGGTCTCGTATTTTTCAATCCGGATTCTCGTAAGGATGTCGTTGGCGCAGAAAAGATGTCCTATGATGAATATCTGGATGTCCAGCTTGCTTCTTTAGGGCACGCTTATCGTTCCGGATTTGCAAACGGCATATTTAATTATCTGCTTGAATTCAAAGGACAGATTGAGAAAGTCAAGCCAAAACATATTTGCTTCAAGCGGATTTTCATTAGTGGAATGTACACCGATGGGACAATGTTTGATGATAAAGAGGATCACGTCTGGATGGACAAATCCGGCTTTGAAGAGTACAACGCTGGTGACAGTGTTTCGTTTGGTGCCGAGGTCTATCGCTATGTAAAAACCGGAAATGGAAAACTGATTGATTACGGACTGCGTAACCCGACAGGCATCCAAAAGATCAAAGCCTACGAACTTCCCAGTGATGATGAACTGATTATGCAGGAAGTTGAACAGCTTATCTGCGAGACTTGCTTTCTAAGCGAGCAGTGCAATCGCAATTACTGTACAATGGATCCAAAGAAAAAGCGTTTGCTCAAACAAGAAATGTTCCGTGCAATAAAGGCACAGACAGATAAGGAGACGCAGAAATGAAACGATTCTTTCTTATGTGGGGACTTGTAATTGCATTGTTGCTGAGTGGGTGCGGATCGTCGGCATCCCGTGTTGAAACACTGAAAAGCTGGTCTTTCCAGTATAACGAGGGGACAAGTGATTACAGCCTTTTCTTTGGCTTGGCTGATAAAAATGATAAGTCCCTGTCAGCCGATGTCGATGTGGATATTCGAATCGTAAATGATGCGGATGAAGAGGTCTATACTGGTACAAAGTCCGTTTCTACTGATGATTTCAGCTACTATACCAGCCAAGCTGCCGGAGAGCAATATCTTGCCAATGTGAGAATCCCTGCCGCTGAGATCAAAGCCGGAAAATCCGCAAGCGGGAAGGTTTATTTCACCGTGTACAAGGAAAACGCAGTTCAGTTTGACGAAGTAAACTGCGATGCTCTGTATTGCTTGCCTATTGAAGATGTTCAAGTGACGTTTGATTCATTTCCGCTGGATCTGAAGGTGAAAGATTTCATGGGGAGTACGGCATCCGTGATCCAAATTCAAGGAGCCGAATTTAAGTTTGACAAAGACTATTCTCCACAACTAACCATTACGATTACCGGAGAAAAGAAGAGCGGGAGCAGTGATTCCGGGTATGATATGATTAGTTATAAGTTGTATGACAGTGCGGGTTATCTGGTAGACTCCGGCAATATATACCTACCTTCTCTGAGCGCCGGAGATAAATTCAAGGATAACTCTGTTGTGATCTATGACATTACTCCCGGCGAATCCTACACATTCCAGTTATCAGAGTATAGCTGGTGAGCTTTCGCAATTTTTCACAAACATAAGGGCTTGGGACTATCCCAAAAATGAAAACAGGGCGTTTCAGCGGTCAGCCGGAACGCCCTGTTTTTTCGGTGTGGGTACTCACCGGATTTGCTTGCTGCTCTGCAAGGAAATCCCGGTCAAACCACGCCGTTTTTCGCAAGTGTAGCTACACTTGCTGTGCTTGCTCTTCCTCTAAGAATCACATTGACTCGAACGTTTGTTCTTGTTATAATTGAACTGAGAGATTGAAAAAGCCTTGAAATGCAGCTGATTTTTATTGGCGAATGGCGACATTGTCGCCTTGATTACCGGCTTGCACAGGCGAACGAGCCTGTCAAGGACGCACAGCGAGGCGAAGCCGATTCCTTGACTGGCACGGGCGGCTGTGCGACCCGGCGAACTGCCTGTAAGTCTCCTGTGAATCCCGGTACATTGCCCAATGGAATCCCGGAAATTGCTGTGATATACTGAATAACCATAGGTCATATCACGCACTTTGCTCCGGGAGATTCATGCGGCAATGCTCGGAAATCTGAATGAAAAGGAAGGTGCAAATGGATAACAAGAAACGTAACGTCCAAGTGGAATCGGACGGCAGCCGCAGCGCCCCCGTTCCTCTCTGGCAGGAGTTACCGCAGATTACGGTACGCCTGAAAGAAGGAAACACCATCTACCGCTTTACTGCCAGTTTTGACGGAACGCACACTCTTCCCGAAAAGGCGGTGAAGCTGATCGACTCCGAGGGGAGTGTGTGATCGTGACCAACAGCAACCTTGTCTTGGCAGACTGTCCTCAGATGATGAAGGAATCTACTATGAAGCAGTCTGACAAAATTACCGCGCTGTATTGCCGCCTTTCCCGTGACGATGAATCACAGGGCGACAGTAACAGCATTGTGAATCAAAAAACCTATCTCAGCCGATATGCAAAGGAACACAGCTTCCGCAATACGGAGTTCTTTGTGGATGACGGTTACACGGGCGCGAACCTTCAAAGACCGGATTGGCAGCGCATGATGGCGCTGGTGGAAGACGGAAAGATCGGTATGATCATCACGAAGGACATGAGCCGCATCGGCCGAAATTATCTGGAAGTGGGGATGTATACCGAGATCACATTCCCACAGAATAACGTTCGGTTCATTGCCATCAACAGCGGTGTAGACAGCGCCAACCAGCAGGACAATGAGTTCGTCCCGTTCGTCAACATTATCAACGAATACTATGTTCGGGACGGCAGCAAGAAGGTGCGTACCTCACTCCGGCTCAAGGGAGAATCCGGCAAGCATCTGACTACAATCCCCCCGTATGGCTACGTCAAAGACACGGATAATTCAGAGCATTGGCTCGTCGATCCGGAAGCGGCACAGGTGGTCAAGCGCATCTTTTCCCTCTGCCTGGACGGGAACGGTCCGACGCAGATTGCTCGGATGCTGAAAGAGGATCATGTGTTGACGCCACCGTTTATCAGGACAGGCAGAAGCGGAAAGTCCGCTGCGCTTTGCCGGAGAATCCATACAACTGGAACGGCAGTACCGTTGCTGCAATTCTGGAACGGATGGAGTATTGCGGGCATACCGTGAACTTCAAAACGCACCGGCAGTCCTACAAAATCAAGAAGACCATCGAGAATCCACCGGAGCAATGGAAGATATTCCGCAACACCCACGAAGCCATTGTGGATGAGGACACCTTTCAGCGGGTACAGGAGCTGCGCCGCAACAAACGCAGACCGGCAAGAACGGGCAAGAGCAACCTCTTTTCCGGCGTTGCCTACTGTGCCGATTGCGGAGAAAAAATGTACTACTGCACCTCGCGGAACTTTGAAGAGCGACAGGATCATTTCGTCTGCTCTACCTCTCGCAAGAAGGGAAAAGACATGTGCGGGACGCATTTTATCCGTGCTGTTGTTCTGGAAAAAGGCGTGCTGAAATTTCTGCAAATCCTGCTGTGGTATATCTCCGATTGTGAGGATCTGTTCCGCGATAAGCTGGGCGCAAAGCGCAAGGAGGACTTCTAGAAAGAACTCGCCGCAAAGCGCAGACGGCTCACGCAGGCGCAACGCAGAATGGAGGAACTTGACCGCCTGTTCAAACGGCTCTATGAGGACAATATCTCTGGCAAAATCAATGATAGCCGATTTGAAAAGCTGTCCGCCGATTATGAAAATGAGCAAGCAGAGCTGACGGAGAAGATGCAGCTTTTGGAACAGGAGATTGCCCAGCAGGAGGAAGAAGCCGACAGCATTGAGCAGTTCATCCTCCGGGCGAAGAAATATCCCAACTTGCAGGAACTGACGCCCGCTGTGCTGCATGATCTTGTGAACAGGGTCTATGTTTCCGCGCCGGATAAGAGCAGCGGGCAGCGAGTGCAGGATGTGCATATCAGCCTTGCCTGCATTGGTTTCCTGCCGGAGAGCATCATTGCCGAAATGCTCACTCACGCAGCAAAAAGCAGAACAGCGTGACTTCCGCCACGCTGTTCTCTCTAAAGCTATAAACCTGTCTTATGCGCTGCTACCCTGGAGGTGTCTGTTTTTTGGTACGCCGGAAGGGACTCGCTGCAATTTGCCCTTGGCAAATTGTGAGGTTCGGCAACCTCCAGCCGGCGCCGCCCACAGTCCACCGGACTGTGGGATATAATGGTTCGAGTCCCATTTCTCCATAAATCAAAAAAGCAGATACCCACACGGGTATCTGCTTTTTTGGTACGCCGGAAGGGACTCGTTGCAATTTGCCTTTGGCAAATTGTGAGGTTCGGCGCCGTCCAGCCGGCGCCGCCCACAGTCCACCGGACTGTGGGATTTTATCTTTCGAGTCCCTTTCCGACAATAAAAAATCCAGACCCCCGATGGGTGTCTGGATTTTTTGGTACGCCGGAAGGGACTCGAACCCCCAACCCTCGGAACCGGAATCCGATGCTCTATCCATTGAGCCACCGGCGCATACCTTATGACCAAGCTATTATAGCAGGTGTTTTCCGATTTGTAAAGAGAAAATTTTTTATTTCTTCCTTTTTTCTTTTTCCGGGAAAATGGTTGTATTTTTCCGGGAATTGTGGTATAATTTCAAGAGAAATCCAACATTTTACCTTTTGGGAGGGTATTATGGCGCCGAATCAAACCTTTCGTTCCGCTCTGAACGGTTTTAACCGGACGGATGTGGTGAATTATATCGAGATGCTGAACAACCGGCATATAACGGAATTGGAGCAGCTGCGGAACCAGCTGGAGGCCGCCCAGGCCAGAGTGCGGGAGCTGGAGCAGGCCGGGGAGAATCCGGCGCAGCTTCAGGAGAAGCTGCCCACGCCCCTGGACGAGCTGGAGGCTTACCGCCGGGCGGAGCGCGCCGAGCGCCAGGCCCAGGAGCGGGCCAAGCTCATCTGCGCCCAGGCCAACGAGGTGCTGGGGGATGTGACGGCCCGGGCGGAGGCGGTGTCCTCCCAGATCGAGGAGCTGGCGGAAGCGCTGGCGGACCAGCTGGAGAAATACCGCCGGACGGTGCTGTCCACCAAGGATACCTTCCGCTCCTCCGCGGAAGCGCTGGCTGCCATGCAGCCCAAAGACTAAGATTACCGGGGCGATTCGTCGCCCCCTTTTTTTGAGGTTTTCTATGGAAATTTTTACCCCTGTCTATTACGAAAAATTCCGCTGCCTGGCAGACGCCTGCCCGGATAGCTGCTGTCAGGAGTGGGATGTGGATGTGGACCCGGATTCCGCCGCCTATTACCGCGGCCTTCCCGGCCCCTTGGGGGAGCGGCTGCGGCAGGTGCTGACGGATACCGGGGACGGAACCGTCATGGTTCTGGAAGAGGGCCGGTGCCCCATGTGGCGCCGGGACGGACTGTGCGAAATTCAGAAGCGGCTGGGAGAGGCGGCGCTTTGCCGGGTGTGCAGGACTTTTCCCCGGCTGCGCCACGATTACGGAACCTTTGCGGAGCTGGGCTTGGCGCTTTCCTGCCCGGAGGCCGCCCGGCTGATTCTGGGGGAGACCGCCTCCCGGATGGAAGTCCGGCAGACGCAGGATGGGCAGGAAGCCCCGGATTATCTGCCGGAGGATATGGAAATCCTCCGGGATTCCCGCCGGGCCTTTTTGCGTTTTTTGGACAAGGAAACCTATGCGCTGCCCCAGTCCTTAGGCGTGCTGCTGCTCTACGCCCACCAGGTGCAGGGGGAGCTGGACGGGGAGCCGCCTGCCCCTTTGGAGGAGGCGCGGTGCTTAGAAGCGGCCCGGAAGTACGCCGCCTCCCGGACACAGCCCTTGCAGCCCTTTTTCTTAGGGCTGGAAATTCTGACGCCTCAGTGGCGGAAACGGCTGCAGGCCCCGGCGCGGCCCCCAAAGTGGCAGCCGGAGCACCGGGCGCTGCTGCGGTACCTGGTGCAGCGGTACTGGCTTCAGGCGGCGTCGGATTTGGATTTGGTGTGCCGGGCCAAGCTCATGGTGAGCCTGTGCCTGCTCACCGCCTCCCTGGGGGGCGGCCTGCTGCCCACCGCCCAGCTCATGTCCAAGGAGATTGAAAACAGCTGGGAGAACATCGACGCCATTTTGGAGGCCGCCTACGAGACCCCTGCCCTTACTGACGCCAATCTTCTGGGCCTGCTGTCCCTGAGATAACCAATACCGGCTGCATCCGCCAAGGAAAGGAGACGCAGCCGGTTCGCTGTTTTCGGGGAACTCAGACCGTAACGGCCTGCCGCATACGCAGATGCTTGTTGATGACCAGCAGAAAAACCGTGGTGGTCACTGTGGCGCTGACAATATCCGCCAAAGGCTCGGTGTAAAAGGCCGCCTCCGCGGTAAACAGCATGGGCAGCACCACGCAGCCTGCGGCGTACAGGCACTTTCGGAACACAGAGAGCATGAGGGCTTCTTTCGTCTTGGCCATGGCAGTCAGACCGTCCACAAACACATACTGAAAGCCCAGGGGAATGATCATCAGGGTAACGATATGGATGGCCCGGATGGAAAACCGGAAGCCCCCCCATCGGAAGTGAACAGCCCCACAGAAAAGTCCGGGATCAGCCAGGAAAGCAGAAACATGGCGGTGGTAAACGCACACATCAGCTTCAGAATACATTTTTCCGCCTGCTTGATCCGGTCCGCCCGCTGGGCACCGTAGTTAAGGAAGCTCTGAATAAATCGGCAAGAGCTGGCAGGAAGAGTTTTTCGTCAGACAAAAGAATGGAAAACCGGGGAATACTTTGTGTATTTCCGGTTTTTCATTCTGCATGGATAAAAGATCCGCTGTCCAGCCGAAGGCGATTTATTCAGAGTTTCCTTAAAGCTTAAAATCGCCTGGGTTCCGCCGCTGATTCCCAGCATAGGGGCGGTAATCATCAGCAGATAGCTCTGGGCGATGGTGGCGCAGGTAATGAGCATATCTCCCCGCCCCGGCCCCGATTTACCGCTGCTTTTTTATAAAAAATTTTTTCAAAAGCTATTGACAAAATCCCCCGATACTGATATAATACGGAAGATGTCTGATGCAGCGCAAATATTTGGGGGTATAGCTCAGCTGGGAGAGCGCTTGAATGGCATTCAAGAGGTCAGCGGTTCGATCCCGCTTATCTCCACCAAATCAGGTGTGCAACATCTGAAGAAAAGTCCTGAAATCGAAAGATTTCAGGACTTTTTCTTTGCTTTAGCCCTGCAAATGTTGTGATGTTGTATCCAGCAGCGAAACCGGGTTTTCTGCGAAACTGCAACCACCCTATCTACTACCCTAATCACGATGATTTTATTAGGTCCAAGTGATGATGCGCAGTTTTTTCGCAAGCAAACGCCTCGCTGAATTTTTCGATTGCAGCTTGCCGGATAGAGTCCTGCACATGCAGATAATGCTTTGTCATATCTACATCAGCATGGCCTACGATACTCTGGATCGTGGCAAGGTCAACTCCCAGTGCCTGCATTTGGGAAACATAGGTGTGTCTGCAGCAATGGGGTGTCAACACCCGAACGCCTTCTACCTTTGCAAGCGCTTCCTTAAATTTCTTCCGGAAGTGGGAGGGATTACACGGCATATCTACTCTTCCAACTTCCCAAATAAATTTCGTGTTTCCCGCACAAAGCAATCTTGCACAATAGCGAACATTAACCGGAACCGGAATCGTTCGGTAGCTATCGAAGGATTTGGGTGTTCCAATCACAGAAGTTCCTTTTTCCATGACGACCGCCTGTTCGATCGTGATAAATGAACCGTCTGCAGTTATGTGTCTGGGCTCCAATGCAAGCAGCTCCTGGGTTCTCATGCCGGTTGCAAGCATCAGACGAATGCTCCAACCGATTTTATCCTCCGGAAGCTTTTCCATAAGAAGCTTGACCTCTTCTGCAGTAAAGGCCTCTTTCCGTTTCTTTGCCGTTTTTCTCATTTTCTCGGCAAAGCGAACCGGGTTTTTTCTTACAAGATCGTTTGCCTCGGCCTTGTTGAAAATCTGATATAACATGCCGCGACATTGTGCAATGGAAGAATCGGATCTGCCATCTCTTCTGAGCTTTTTCAAGAACTGCTCAATATCATAGGCTTTTACATCTTTGATCTTACGGCGATTGAAACCATCTTTCAAAATGCGGAGTGTGTATTTGTAGTGTTCCTGCGTGGTAGGGGTAATATTATCTTTGTGGCTTTCATACCACATGTCCGCCCACTCTGGGAACAGATACTCTTTTTCCACCAAAAGACCGGCTTCTTTCGCCAGTAAGTATTCCAGCTTTTTCTTTTTTGCTGCGGCTTGGGTTTTTCCGTAGAACGACTTCATGTTGGGGCGTCCATCCGGCTTATATCCTTCCATCAGGGTACATTCCCAAGTACCATCTTTCCTTTGGCGAAGCTTGCCTTCGCCGTTCGCTCTTTTGCGTGCCAATGTTTAACTCCTTTCTGCCGGCACATAGTGTATCGCTGTCCTCATTATACAACAACACTATGTATTCGTAAAATGTGCAAAAGCAAACCGCCATAGTTTCGAGCCCCAGCATGTCGGCAGTAACATGGAGCTACTGCCGATATGCTATCCATTTTTCGTTTCTCCGATGTAGCTTGCTTTCCTGTAGTCCATACCAAGCACACTCTTACCCGGCTGTCTGTTCTTCGATCCAGGCAATGAATTTATCTTTTGGGACCACCATTCGCTTTCCGATATAGATAGTAGGAAAGCCTTTGGAGCGCAGCAGTGTGTATGTGGCAGAGCGGGAGATGCCAAGGATTTGCGAGATATGCTCAGCGCACAGTGTCAGTGGAAGCTGATCGTAAGAAGTAATTGAGCAAATCATGGTTCTTTACTGTCCTTTCTTCTTATTATTCTGATATTTTCTCTTACTATTGCATATGGTAGGGTGAACGCCCACACTCACGGAAACGGCTTTATCTACGGATTCTAAAAACTGGTCATCAGCAGTTCCCACATAGGTCAGCAGCATCGTTTTGTCAATCGTGAATAATTGCTCCAGAAGCAGCATGGATTCCTGGGGCAAGCCAAATCGTGCGCCGATTACAATGTGAGTTGGCTGCCGAAGTTTCTTTATTTCCGTTGTAATCGCCGCAACAATCAATGTGGGTGCGTGCCAGTTCCCAGTATCGTTCTGCACAACCATTGCAGGCCGAATGCCATGAGCCACAGAACCAGGTTGGTTGCCGAAATCCACATAAAAAATATCTCATCTATAGATTCTAGGAAAAAGCTTTTTATCCATCCTGGCACCTCATTATCTATCGTTCGGAGCAATAATGAAGTTGTACCCTCTTTTGGTGCGACAACAATCACACATTTCCATACGAACCTGAAGTGGATCTGCACGATAGATTTTTGAATGCCTGGAATGGAATAGGGGAGAGACACAGACCGAACAAAGACAAAGCTCAATGCCTCTGAGCTGTGTGTTCTTTTCCTTTTTCATCACCCTACTCCTCCGTAATACCGGCAGGTATCAAAGCCGTCTTCATAGCATTTGCAGGATGAGCAGTCGTTGCAGCGCCCATGTACCAAATGCCTGCAGTCCTTACTTCCGTAAAGTTCTTCAGCAGGCCGTGCTACAATTCTTCCCCGTTCTCTTGCCACAACAAACAGATGATCACAGTCAACATCAAACAGATAAATCAGTTCGCTGGGAACCAGCACTGTAATAGATTTCCTGATTTCCACAATTGTTTCCTCCTTGTTGGAATTGTCCTTATGTACGTTTATAAACTCAACAAATGATCATACTGCAGCTTATGGTCATTAGGTGAATCTACAAACACGGGGTCCGAAATCCGGACCCCGGTATTTTTTGCTGCCAGTTTGCTCAAGTTCCGTTCCTGCCCCTGGATCTCAGCGGCGTACTCCACGTTGGCGTGCTCATATCATCGCACACATTGCCCGGGGATATATGCGAACTTGCCTGTTCATTCAATTTTCAAGGAACATCGTGGTTCGAAGAGGTGTCCGAATCACTGACTTCATTATATAAGATAAGATTCCAAAACACCCGAGCAGAACTGAAGCAATTTTGCAGTTTCCTGTGTCAAATTTGACACATTTCAAATTCAGAACAAAAAACTCCACCAGATCCGGTAAAGGGGTCTGGTGGAGTAGATTTTGTGGTACTTGATATCTCTGTACTACTGTGTCATGAGAAGACCAGTAACTAAGGTAATCATTGTGCTAATTACAACTTCTTTATTTTTGGCGTTCAGAAGGTAATAGTCAGCCGGAAGATTTCCTTTTTCCTGCAGTCTCCGAGGCAGCAGTTCGGTTGGTACCGCTCCTGTAATGTCAAGTATTTTCAGAAACACATCGATAGGAAAGGACTTTCCGGTTTCAATACGGTAGAGCGTACTGCGGGAAATTTCAGCTCGATCTGCAAATTCTTCCTGGCTCCATCCATTCAATTCTCTTGCCTCACGAATCCGTTCTGCTATATAGCTCAGATCCGCCGTGTAATCCCGTTCCAATACGCTCACCTCCTCATATTAAAACTGCCAGTTGCTGTATTTACGCAGCAACTGGCAGATGTTTTCTCATTTGCTACGGTAAACATATTGTAGCAAATAAAAGTCGGGTTTTCAGTATCACATTGGTCGGACTTTCGTCCGTACTTGATGGGAAAAAGGTCGGAAAAAAGTCGGGATTCAGTCGTCCTTCTCGGCAACCTGCCGGAGCATCATAGAGAGCTTGGGCAGAACAGTTTCCCATAAGGCAAGACCAAACACCAAAATGGCCTCCTTCTTGCGATCGTAATAGGTGCTTCTTTCCAAATTAAGAGCTTCAAGCATATCCGCTTCACTGTACTTGAATTTACTCAAATAAAATTTGTATAGAATATCAAAATAGATTTCTCCGCCCTCCGGAAACTCCTTCACCTGTATCATGGTGTCCTCAAACAGTTCGACAATCCACCTGGAATCGAAACGAATTTTCAAATTACATTCAAACTCATGGGGATTGATATCGGCAGAATACTCGTATAGATACTCCAACGCTTGCCCAATGCCATCATTACAGACAAAGCAATCAGCGTTGTTTTCCCATTGCAATGTTCCCAAAGAGGACCAGCATACTCTTCTGTATGCACTCAGGAGAAGCTTTGATTTTTCAAATAATTGGTCGGGATCCATATTTTGCCCAATGCACATTGCGCTGATGTAACTCATGGCTTTGGATTTTCTTCTACACATCGTCGGTTCTCCCTTCGTGTCACATTTCTCTTCATAGTTATCAAATCAACTCGCACAGTGCAGGAAAGAAATGCCTCCCAACCCCAATTAAAAAGTGGATTTGTCCCTCAGCTCAGGCCTTTGATAACATTCACTGCAACGCCTTGGATCAAGCAGCTTTTGACGATTATATCATCAAGTTCCTTGTTTTCAGGATGCAACCTGATCAATCCAGCTTTGGGTTCCGGGAAATAACGCTTGAGCGTTGCTTCCTCGTCCATTAGAGCAACAACGATCTGGCCGGGTTGTGCGTAGTCCTGGCGTTTCACCAAGACCATATCCCCATCATCAATACCAGCCTCGATCATCGAGTTGCCGGAAGCTCTTAAAAGGAAAAAGTCACCTTTTCCGAACAGGGCCACCGGAAGTTTGACATAATCCTCTATATTTTCCTCTGCAAACTTGGGTATGCCGCAGGATACTGTTCCCAATACAGGAACACTATTGGTTTTAGCTGCACGGATGCTGTTCCGCTTCGTGACGATATTTCGATGACCGGAATAGTCAATCATACCATTTTCTCGCATATGGGATAGATAGCGGGAAACTGTAGCTGGTGAGAGACCTGTGCCACCGGCAATCTCCTGAGTGGAGGGAGATCTTCCGTGACTGTCTATGTAGTTGTCAATAAATTGAACAAGAATCCCAAAGTTAGCGGGGTTTTTTGACCTCATATATGCCCCTCCTTCATATATGAAACATTTATTTCACTTTGACTATATTTTATTTCTACTTCTGTTGTGTGTCAACATATAAGATAGCATATAAAGAAAAGAGTCGTATTTCAACGACTCTTTGAGCTGAAGGTGATTTCGATTTGTGTTAAAGGGGGTGGCTGCACTATCAGACTGTTTTTGGCCTATTCATCAAAGAGTCGCCGAAACGCGTCGCTTTTTCGTTGTGTTTTAACAGACATAGTGCTAAAATAGTATTCCATAGAGTTAAATTCTCTGGAGTTGGGAGATATTATGCCGCAGGATAATTATAGAAAAATCAAGCTTTTGAAATTATTGGATATGCTTCGCCATGAGACAGACGAGCAGCATCCTCTCTCTACTACGCAGATCTGTACGAAGCTTGGAAACATGGGCATTGTCTGTGATCGCCGCACCCTTCCAAGGGATATTGCAGCACTGAACGATCAGGGATATGAA
>CASFFN010000032.1 GCA_949293985.1 uncultured Eubacteriales bacterium
AGGGAGGTATAAACGAAGCCCTTCTGCATGGTAACGATACCGGACGGCGTGCCGCCGCTGGCAATGCGTGCTCGGTGCGGCTGTTTTCGTTCCCCATTTTGCTCGGTAACGATACCGGGCGGCGTGCCGCCGGGTACTGCCCCCAAAGGCTCCCGGCCTGTGGGAGCTGGCACGGCCGGGGAGCCCCCGGTGGCCTTCGCCGTGACTGAGGGATTTACAGCAGGCACTTTCCCGAAAGCACAAGCCAATGTGGAATGGGAAAGGCTTTTTCGTGAATAGAGAATCGGGAATCGGGAAGAATTTCCGCCGGTTTTGCCTGCGGAATCCCCCCGGTTTGGCTTCGCCAAACCACCCCCCTTTCACAAGGGGGGCGTTGGGTGCAGTAACGATACCGGGCGGGTCAGGGAAGTAACGAATCGCAGAAAGCCACCGTGCGCATTGGCTGCGGCCACTGGCCGCCGGAATTGTCTGCGGGCACTGCCCGCCGCAGTAAAAAACAGCACAGCCGGGTGGCTGTGCTGTTTGGGGTGTTTAGTTCAGAGCGGCCTTGGCCTTCTCTACCAGAGCGGCGAAAGCGGCGCTGTCCTGGATTGCCATCTCGGACAGGCTCTTGCGGTTCATCTCGATGCCGGCCTTCTTCACACCGTTCATGAAGGTGGAGTAGTTCAGTCCGTAGGGAGCCACGGCGGCAGACAGACGGGTGATCCACAGTCTGCGGTAGTCACGCTTCTTCAGCTTACGGCCCGCGAAAGCGTAGTTGCCGGACTTCATAACGGCCTGCTTGGCCATCTTAAAGTGCTTGGATTTGGAGCCCCAGTAGGACTTTGCCAACTTCAGGGTCTTATTTCTTCTCTTGCGCGTCATCATAGCGCCTTTGACTCTTGCCATTTCTCAATATCCTCCTAAGGCTTATTTGTAAGGGATCAGCTTCTTGATGGTTGCGGTGTTGGTCACATCGGCGTAAGCGGTGGTGCGCAGACGGCGGGTACGCTTGGTGTCCTTCTTGGTGAGGATATGGCTCTTGTAAGCGCGGGCTCTCTTGACCTTACCGGACTTGGTCAGGTTGAATCTCTTCTTTGCGCCGCTATGGGTTTTCAGCTTGGGCATAGGTGGTTCTCCTTCCGTATCTTTCGTTTATTTGCTATTTTTGGGGGCTAAGAACATGGCCATGAAACGGCCTTCCAGCTTGGGGTTCTTTTCCATGTTGGCAAGCTCAGAGCAAGCCTGGGCAAAGTCCATCAGCAGCTTCTCACCCAGATTTGTGTGCGCCATCTCCCGGCCACGGAAGCGGACGCTGACCTTCACCCGGTTGCCGTCCTTCAGAAACTTCTGGGCGTTCTTCACCTTGGTGTTCAGGTCGTTGGTGTCGATGCTGGGGCTCATGCGGATTTCCTTGATCTCCACCACCTTCTGGTTCTTCCTGGCCTCCTTCTCCCGCTTCTTCTGATCGAAGCAGAACTTGGAGTAGTCCATGATTTTGCAGACGGGGGGAACGGCGTTGGGGGAAATTTTCACCAGGTCCATTTCCTGCTCCTCGGCTAAGGCCAGGGCCTGGGCGGCAGACATGATACCCAGCTGGGCGCCGTCTGCACCGATTACCCGGAGCTCTTTGTCCCGGATTTCCTC
Source organism: uncultured Eubacteriales bacterium (assembly GCA_949293985.1). Lineage (GTDB taxonomy): Bacteria > Bacillota > Clostridia > Oscillospirales > Oscillospiraceae > Faecousia. The sequence goes on from CASFFN010000032.1 coordinate 1,627, forward strand.
ATTGAGCTGATGATCTAACTTGGCTATGGTAAGCACCTCCAAATAAACAACAAAAAAGCGGATGCCAAGCATCCGCATATCCACGCAATAACTCCCAAGGGGAGCACCGGAATATTGACCTTTTCGCTTTTGCTTAAGGTGAGGCGGATGTCGGGCCTTCTTTATTACCCGCCTATCTTACCACATCCCGCGCCCCTTGTCAACCGGTTTTTTCGGGAAATTTTCCCGAAAATCCGGGAAAAGATGGTTGCGCCCTTTATAAAGGTGATGTATAATTGTAACTGTAAAAAATCGGGCATTGCCTGAAAATATTTTGGAGGAATGTTATCATGTTTGAAGCGATGATTGAGACCCTCAAGGCCAATCCCCGCAAGATTGTGTTCACCGAGGGCCATGACGCCCGTATCCTGGAAGCAGCCTCCCGCCTGAAGAAGGACGGCTTCCTCACCCCCATTCTCATTGGCAATGTGGATGTGGTGAAGGAAAACGCCGCCAAGGGCGGCTTTGACATCGAGGGTCTGGAGATCCTGGACCCCCTGACCTACCCCGGCATGGACGAGATGGTTGAGAAGATGGTGGAGCTGCGGAAGGGCAAGATGAGCCCCGAGGAGTGCCGCGCCGCGCTGAGCAAGGGCAATTATTTTGGCACCATGCTGGTGAAGATGGGCTATGCCGACTCCCTGCTGGGCGGCGCCACCTACTCCACCGCCGACACCGTCCGTCCGGCTCTGCAGCTGGTGAAGACCCGGAAGGGCGCCCATCTGGTCTCCTCCTGCTTCATCCTGGTGCGGGGCGAGGAAAAGCTGGCTATGGGCGACTGCGCCATCAACCTGAGCTATGAGGACTCCGTGGACAAGGAGGGCAATGTGACCCTGTCCGCCGCCCAGAAGCTGGCCGAGGTGGCCATCGAGACCGCCAAGACCGCCAAGGTATTCGGCATCGACCCCAAGGTGGCTATGCTCAGCTTCTCCACCAACGGCTCCGGCAAGGGCGGCACCGTAAAGCTCAGCCACGACGCCACCATCGTTGCCAAGGAGATGGCTCCCGACCTGGCCATCGACGGCGAGATGCAGTTTGACGCCGCCGTGGCTCCCGAGGTAGGCCAGCTGAAGTTCCCCGGCTCCCCTGTGGCCGGCTACGCCAACACCTTCATCTTCCCCACCATCGAGGCCGGCAACATCGGCTACAAGATTGCCCAGCGGCTGGGCGGCTTCGAGGCCTACGGCCCCATCTTGCAGGGTCTGGCCGCTCCCATCAACGACCTGTCCCGGGGCTGCAACGCCGATGAGGTCTACAAGATGGCCATCATCACCGCCGCTCTGGTGTAATTCCTTATCAAAATCCAAGCAGGCTGCGCTTTTTGCGCAGCCTGCCCAGCGTGTCAAAGAAGCCTCGCAGAGTTTGCCGCCTCAAGCGGCAAATAAAGTCAAAATCATTTTCCGCCGGGGCGTGTACCTGGCGGAAAATACATCTCAGGCTGCAAGTGTGGATTTTGTCCCCCTGCGGGGGACAAAATATGCGCGCAGCAGACTGTAAAAATTTGTCAAAAAAGTCCAACGGACTTTTTTGACAGTCTAAGCAGGCTGCGCAAAAAGCGCAGCCTGCCGTTTTTCAGGAGGGAATGGTATGAAAACAGGACTGGTATTGGAAGGGGGCGCCATGCGGGGGATGTATACCGCCGGGGTGCTGGATACTTTCCTGGATGCAGGAATCCGGGTAGATGCTGTGGTAGGCGTTTCCGCCGGGGCCCTGTTCGGCGTCAACTACCTGTCCGGGCAAAAGGGCCGGGTCATCCGCTACAACAAGCGGTTCAACAAGGACAAAAACTATATGGGGCTGCGGCCGCTGCTCCGGGAGGGGAACCTCATCAGCACCCACTATGCCTATGAGCAGGTCCCCCGGGAGCTGGACCCCTTCGACGACGAGGCCTTCCAGGCCTCCGGCATCCCCTTTTACGCCGTGGTCACGAACACCGCCACCGGGGAGCCGGAATACATCCGAATCCGCAGCGCTTTTGCCCAGATGGATGTCCTCCGGGCCTCCGGCTCCATGCCCTTCGTGTCCCGCCCGGTAAAAATTGATGCCCGGGAATACCTGGACGGGGGCATCGGGGACAGCATACCTTATAAGTGGATGCACAGCCAGGGCTACGAAAAGTTAGTGGTGGTGCTGACCCAGGACAAAACCTACCGGAAAACCCCCATGCCCCGGCTTCCCCTGAAGCTGTTGCACCGCTCCTACCCCCAAATCGCCCGCCAGCTCCTCCACCGCCACGAAACCTATAACAACGCCCTGGATATTCTCACCCAATGGGAAAAGGAGGGCAAAGCCTATGTCCTTCGCCCCTCAGAGCCCATCCAAATCCACCGGACGGAACGAAACCCCCGGAAGCTCCAACAGGTCTACGACCTGGGGGTAAAAGACTGTCAAAAAAGCCTTCCCCGGTTGGAGCAATACCTGAATCGCTGAAAATGGGCCTGCTGCAAAATTCATTTTGCAGCAGGCCCAAAATTTACACGCTATATAAAATGAAATATCATGCTCGAAATTAGAAAGAAATTGTATAAACTCAATTCATAAACAACCAGCATAGCTATCCCTAATATTACTTTGACAATCCTGCCACATCGCAAATCTGATAACCGTTTTCATCTGAAACGACTGCAATAAGGCACTGCGCTACATTATCCCAAAGCACCCAGCCCTGACCTGCCGATAACTTATCAACAAACTCCTGGCTCATTTCATCGTGGGATTCAAATGCACGCAGATTTGCATTGTCGGTGAAGATATATTTTTCTGCCGTCATATCATAAATCAGAGAATAATCTTCAATATCTTCTCCTTGTACATCACGCAGAACCACCTGCTGATAGCTGTTTCCTTGTGGAACAACTTCATTTCCATAGGTGTCAATAACCTGAGTTGTACCGTCAGAAGCAGTCAGCACAATCAGCCCTTCGCCGCGATAATATGTCCAATCCACATCTGTATAACCATCCTCAGATAAGATGGTATTTCCTGCTTTATCCACCACATAGATATACCCATTGTTGTTCAGGACTGCACACCCCTCATAAAGAAGATAAGCATCACTCGGTGCATTGAATGGGGCTGCCAGTTCCGTAGCATTTCCAGATGCGTCAAGGACAAAGAGCTTACCATCTTTCACTACAAAAGCAGTATCCTGATAAAACGGACCGACTTTATCAAACTTCTGTATGGCAGAAATTGACGGAGTGTCATTTACACAGGCAATATATTGTGTTTCCGAGACAGGTAAATTATTTTTATAGGCAGCAATGGAGACTATGCCCACTGCATTTCCGCTTCCCGAATCTTCCTTGAGAGAACCTGCAAAGATTGCACAGGACTCATCTTCCAACGCTGTTGAAACTATTTTCTCCCCAGTTTTTCCATTCATGATAGATAACTCATTCTGAGCTATGTAGCTAAAATAATTGTTTCCTGTAAAGTCATATCCAATAATATGTTTTTGCAAAGCTCCAGCCAAATCATATGTCTGTGAATATACTGTGTATTTTGAGGTACCATAAATGGCATTAACAGTAACAAAAGACCCCCAATTATTGAATGATATAGAGGATTTAAGATTATTCGTGTTAATTGTTTGGTTCCAATCAAATTTTACCGGAAAGGAGTTCTGCAATACCCCGTCCAAAGAATACAATTCCACTGTAAATGATGTGCCATCTCTGCTTAACGCACATAGTTCCCCTCGCGGAGAACAAGCTACATTAGAATACTGCACCGGCACAATTTCATTTCCCTTTAAATCCACGACACCAAATGCATCAGACTTTTGAACAATAATATAGTCTACATACGACATCCCTCCAGCAATATCATCATACATAGGAGGAACAATCTCCTTACCGCTCAAATCATAGACGCCATACGAGCCTTTTGTCTGTACCGCAACATAAACTTTAGGATTATAGTTGTTAACGGTAATAAACTTCATATCACCGTATTCACAGGGAAGAATTTCTTTGCCAGTCGTGTCGTATAACCCATATTTCTGCGTTTCCGGATTCTGAAGAATCAACATATCAGATTTTGCTTTGACCGGGCGTGCAGAAAGGGTGACAAATTCTCTACTTGCTTCCTGCTGTGTAGGATGCGGCTGCTCTGACGGACTTTCAGAAACAAACTCACTTGTTTCTACTGATGAAGTGGCTTCATGCTCGGAAGTACCACACGCTGTCAGTAAAAACGCTGTAAATATGACACAAACAAGGCACATTAACTTTTTCATGTGTAATCTTCTCCTTTTTGTTTTTTAAGAATGTGTACTTTTTTGCAAGAATAATATAAACATTTTTGTTGGCTAATTTTTGCAGTTTTACAGCAAATCAGTGTTGTATTTTTTCTGACACATGGTATAATGTATTTGTATAAGTATTGATGTCTTTTGCAAAAAAGTACACATTTTTGTAAAAGCCTCTCTTCACAACAGTTTGCCTTTTCTATAGATTTCCGCCCGGTAGCGGAAGGTGGAAAGAGGCATTTTACATTCTTTGGCAGCTGCGGTGCCGGTGATTTCTCCTTTTTTCCAGCGGCGGTAGACCGAGGGGAAATTCTCGGGCAGCGGCTCCGGCGGTCTTCCGAAGCGGACGCCTTTGGCCTTTGCCGCCGCGATTCCCTCCGCCTGCCGCTGTCTTATGTTGGCACGCTCGTTTTCTGCCACAAAGGACAGCACCTGCAGCACAATGTCGCTGAGGAAGGCCCCCAGCAAGTCCTTGCCTCTCCGGGTGTCCAGCAGGGGCATATCCAGCACCGCGATGTCGATGCCTTTTTCTTTCGTGAGGAAGCGCCACTGCTCCAATATTTCGGCGTAGTTCCGCCCCAGACGGTCGATGCTCTTGATATAGAGCAGATCGTCTTTTTTTAGCTTCCGCAGCAGTTTTTTGTACTGCGGACGGTCAAAGTCCTTGCCGGACTGCTTCTCGATGTAAATGTTTTTTTCCGGAATGCCCACCTCCCGGAGGGCAACGAGCTGGCGGGCTTCGTTTTGCTCCCTGGTGGAAACGCGGACATAGCCATAAATTTTTATTTCTATTTTACTCCCCTCCTTTTGGGTAAAAAATCACTCCGATGCAGAACAGATATCCTGCATCGGAGTAAAAATCTGGCAGTTATGGGGACTCTTCTTGGCTGATTGGGTCAGAATCTGTATCTTTTATCCCAGGCTGCATCCTCGCCGGGAGCTGGAATAAAGGTGTGGGTGCGCAGGAGGTCAAGGGACAGGGTTTGGATGATATCTTTCAGCTCCAGCTGCTCCAGGTCAAAGGCCTTGGCTACCGCTTCTGCTCCCAGGAATGCCCCCAGAATGTTGCCGCAGATGGCGCCGGTAGAATCGCTGTCTCCTTTGTGGTTCACGGCGGCCCGGAGGGCGGCGGCAAAGTCGTCCCGGTGGCGCAGGGCGCAGAACAGGGCGATAGCCAGGGCTTCCTCTGCCACCCAGCCCTCTCCCAGGGTGTGAATCGCCTCCAGATCCGGCACGGCTTCCCCTGCCAGGGCAATGGCTTTTTGCACCAGGTACTGAAGGCTTCCCTCCGGGTCCAGCTTCCGGGGAAGCCGGATTTCTTCCAGCCCATCCATGCCCTGCCCATGCACAAGGGTATGGACACAAGCGGCCAGCCAGGCGGAGCTGCCCCAGGCCAGGGGATGGCCGTGGGTCAGGGCGGCATCGGCAGCGGCCCGTTCCACGGCGGCCTCCCGGGAGCCGGGCATCAGCCCATAGGGGGCTGCCCGCATCACGGTGCCGCAGCCCTTGCTGTTGTTCACCGGGTTTTTCATGGTGCCGCCCCGGTCACTGAAGCGAATGGCACTCAGGCAGGTATTCCCCGGAGCCCGGCGGGCGTGGAGGCGGCGGTCACCGTAAATCCACATCCGGGGCTTACCCATCCGGCTTTCGTCCCCCTGGGTACCCAGCCACTCCCGGTAGGCAAGCCAGGCGGTGGCGATATCCCAACCTTCTGCGCTGCATCCATAAACCCAGGCGTTGGCGGCAAAGAGGGTCATCTGGGTATCGTCGGAAACCCGGGCAGGGCTTCCGGCCTGGGCCAGGGTCGTTATACCTGCCGGGCCATATTGCCGGAGAATCTCCGGCTCCGACAGAAACTCCACCGGGTATCCCAGGGCGTCCCCCACGGCACCCCCCAGCAGGCACCCCAAAACCCGGTCTCTCTTTTCATCCATAGGATTTTCCGCCTTTCTCCGCCCGGAGGCGGTTTTCTTTTAGGATACCACAGGGACAGCCACTCCACAAGGGGAAAAAACACCCCCGGAAGTAATTCCGGGGGCGGTTTTACGCTTAGCCGAATACGCTCAGCAGGAAGCCTGCGGCGATGGCGGAGCCGATCACGCCGGCCACATTGGGGCCCATGGCGTGCATCAGCAGGAAGTTGGCGGGGTTGGCCTTCTGGCCTTCCAGGTTGGACACCCGGGCGGCCATGGGCACGGCGGACACACCGGCGGAGCCGATGAGGGGGTTGACCTTGCCGCCGGTGAGCTTGCACATCACCACGCCGCCCAGCATACCGCCGGCGGTGGACAGCAGGAAGGCCACCACGCCCAGCACCACGATCATCAGGGTCTGGGGAGTCAGGAAGGTGGAGCCTACCATGGTAGCGCCCACGGCGGTGGACAGGAGGATCGTGACAATGTTCATCATGGCGTTCTGCACGGTGTCGGACAGCCGGTCGGTGACGCCGGTCTCCTTCAGCAGGTTACCCAGCATCAGGCAGCCAATCAGGGGAGCGGTATCCGGCAGGAGCAGGGCAACAAACACGGTAACCACGATGGGGAACACAATCTTCTCGGTCTTGGACACATTCCGGGTCTGGACCATCTTGATCTTTCTCTGCTCCGGGGTGGACAGCAGCTTCATCACAGGGGGCTGAATCATGGGAATCAGCGCCATGTAGGAGTAGGCCGCCACGGCGATGGCGCCCAGCAGATGGGGAGCCAACTGCGTGGTGAGGAAGATAGCGGTGGGGCCGTCAGCGCCGCCGATGATACCGATGGAAGCGCCCTCGGGGCCGGTGAAGCCCAGGAGAACCGCGCCGAAGAAGGCGGCGAACACGCCCAGCTGGGCGGCAGCGCCCAGCAGCAGGCTCTTGGGGTTGGACAGCAGGGGACCAAAGTCCGTCATGGCGCCCACGCCCATGAAAATCAGGCAGGGGTACAGGCTTGCCTTGACGCCGATGTAGAAGATGTCCAGCAGGCCCCCATCCCGCATGATGGCGCCGTAGCTGTGGTAAGCGGCGTTGCCCTCTTCCATGAAGGCGTCCCACAGCTCCTGATGGTACAGGCCCGCCCCGGGCAGGTTGGTAAGGAGACACCCGAAGGCGATGCCCACCAGCAGCAGCGGCTCAAACTTCTTCACAATGCCCAGGTACAAAAGTACGCAGGCAATCACCAGCATGACCAGATTCTGCCAGCCGCCGGTGGAGAACCCAGCGAAGATCCGGGCAAAGCCGGAATCGTTCCACAGGTCCAGTAAGATTTCACCAATATCGATCATGGGAGTGCCTCCTTAACCGATAACCACCAGAGGAGCGCCGGTATCCACCGTGGCGCCCTTGGCAGCCAGAACCTGGGTAACGGTACCGGCCTTGGGAGCCAGGATTTCATTTTCCATCTTCATGGCTTCCAGGACGCACAGAACGGCGCCCTCGGCAACCTTCTGGCCCTGGGTCACATTCACCTTGAGAATCGTGCCGGGCATGGGAGCGTTCACGGCCTCGCCGGCGCCGGTAACCGCGGCAGCGGCGGGAGCCGCAGCGGCAGGGGCAGCGGCAGGGGCAGGGGCGGCGGCGGGAGCGGCGGGAGCGGCCGGAGCGGAGGGAACAACGGCCTCGTACTCGTCCAGGAGCATGGCCTTTCCAGCCTCCACCTCTACCTCATAGGTGCGGCCATTGAGGGTTACTTTGTATTTCATAGTTATTTGACCTCCTTAATGGAAATGAAGCGCAGCTCGTTGAGGGGCTTGCCCATCTTGTCGGCCACGATGGCCATGAGCATGGCGGCAGTTTTGGGGGGAACATCATACAGCTTCACATCGCCGGCGGTACCGGGAGCGGTGGGAGCCGGAGCGGCGGGAGCGGCAGGGGCTTCCGCCGCAGGCGCGGCGGCCTTCCTGGCTTCCTTCATGGTGAAGAGCTTGCTCATGGCGATAACCACCGCCATAAGAAGAATCAGGCCGAAGAAAACCACAATATAGCCCAGAACCGCAACGATGCCCGCGTCCAGAATGCCGATGCTGTCCAAAGTAGAACTCAGCATACCAGTCCCTCCTTAAGCTTCCACGATGGAGTAGGTGGCGGTGTTCTCTTCCTTCTCCTTCCGCTCCTGGAAGAACTTCTCAGCCAGGTTAGGGAAAGCGATATAGGACAGCACATCCTCGTCGGAACGGGCCACGCCCTCCAGCTGCTTGCGGGTCTTGTCCACGATGGGCTCCAGGGTGTCGGCATAGCGGCCGGTCATGGGCTTCTCGTCCCCCAGAATCTTCTTCTGGATTTCCGGGTTGATGGGAGCGGGGGTGGTGCCGTACTCGCCCCGGCAGTAGGCCTTGATTTCCTTGGAAACGGTCTTGTACCGCTCCCCGTCCAGAACATTGCGCACGGCCTGTACGCCAACCATCTGGGAGGTGGGGGTCACCAGGGGCGGATAGCCCATGTCGGCCCGGACCTTGGGGGTCTCCAGCAGGGCCTCGTCGAACCGGTCCAGGGCGTTCATCTGCTTCAGCTGGCTCAGCAGGTTAGACAGCATGCCGCCGGGCACCTGGTAGGTCAGGCACTGGGTGTCGGTGGTCAGGGACTTGGGCATGAGGGTGCCGTCCTTGATATACTCGTCCCGGACACCCTTGAAGTAGTCGGCGATCTTCTTGGTGCAGGCGTCGTCCAGATCCACCTCATAGCCCAGCTGGCGCAGGGCGTAGGCCATGGTCTCGGTGGCGGGCTGGGAGGTGCCGCCGGAGAAGGGAGAGATGGCGGTGTCGATGATGTCCACGCCGGCTTCCACAGCCTTCAGGTAGGTCATGAAGGCCAGGCCCGTGGTGGAGTGGGTGTGCAGGTCGATGGGCAGGTCCACGGCGTCCTTGATGGCGGAAACCAGGTCATAGGCTTCCTTGGGACCCATGATACCGGCCATGTCCTTAATGCAGATGGTGGCGGCGCCCATTTCCTTCAGCTCCTTCACCATTTCCACATACTTCTTGTGGGTGTGGACGGGGGAGGTGGTGTAGGAGATGGTGCCGGAGGCGATGGCGCCGGCCTTGACGGTGGCTTCCATGGCAACCTTCATGTTCTTCACATCGTTCAGCGCGTCGAAAATACGGATGACATCCATGCCGTTTTCCACAGCCTTGGTGACGAAGAGCTTTACGAAGTCGTCGGGATAGTGGGAATAGCCCAGGACATTCTGGCCCCGCAGCAGCATCTGCAGCTTGGTGTTGGGCATCTTGGCCCGGATTTTCCGCAGCCGCTCCCAGGGATCCTCGTGCAGGTAGCGCAGGCACACATCGAAGGTGGCGCCGCCCCAGCACTCCGCGGCATAGTAGCCTGCCTTGTCGATGGTTTCCAGCATCGGCTCGAACTTATCGTAGGGCAGACGGGTGGCAATGAGGGACTGGTTCGCGTCGCGCAAAACAGTTTCCACAAACTGAACTTTTTTTGCCATTGTTGCATAACCTCCGTTAGGAATATTTTACAGGGCTGCAAGGGGGAAACTATCCCGAAAGCAGTCAGAATGATGATTTTCTCCTCAGAAAAGTCCGCCTTTTCAGAGGATGAAAGGCAAGGCGGAAGCCGGGATAATACGGTTTAGCCCAACCCCCACCGAATAAATAATAGCACAAGCGTCCCCATAAGTAAATACGAAATCCGCAAAAATGTTACAAAAATATTATGGGTCGCCCGGGGGGAAAATTCAAAATATTTTCATTGATTTTTGGCAAAAAATCGTGTATGATAAATTTGCAAAGTTTGGATACCTTTGGGCTTTTTGCCGGTGGGCCGGAAGCCCTTTGGTATGGCAACATCTTAATTGAAAGAGGTATATACTATGGCAACGATTGATCTGAGCAAGTATGGCATCACCGGTGCAACCGAAATCGTTCACAACCCCTCTTACGAGGAGCTGTTTGCAGCCGAGACCGACCCCTCTCTGGAAGGTTTCGACAAGGGTCAGGTAACCGAGCTGGGCGCCGTCAATGTTATGACCGGCATCTACACCGGCCGTTCCCCCAAGGACAAGTTCATCGTCATGGACGAGACTTCCAAGGACACTGTGTGGTGGACCTCCGATGAGTTCAAGAACGACAACAAGCCCGCTTCCCAGGAAGCCTGGAAGGCCTGCAAGGAGCTGGCCCTCAAGGAGCTGTCCGGCAAGAAGCTGTATGTTATGGACGTGTTCTGCGGTGCCAACCACGACACCCGCATGGCTATCCGCTTCATCATGGAAGTGGCATGGCAGGCACACTTTGTAAAGAACATGTTCATCACCCCCTCCGCTGAGGAGCTGGCCAACTTCCAGCCCGACTTCGTCTGCTACAACGCCTCCAAGGCCAAGGTGGAAAACTACAAGGAGCTGGGCCTGAACTCCGAGACTGCCGTTATCTTCAACCTCACCGACCGGGAGCAGATCATCCTGAACACCTGGTACGGCGGCGAGATGAAGAAGGGCATGTTCTCCATGATGAACTACTTCCTGCCCCTGAAGGGCATGGCTTCCATGCACTGCTCCGCCAACACCGACATGAACGGCGAGAACACCGCTCTGTTCTTCGGCCTGTCCGGCACCGGCAAGACCACCCTGTCCACCGATCCCAAGCGTCTTTTGATCGGTGACGACGAGCACGGCTGGGACGACAACGGCGTGTTCAACTTCGAGGGCGGCTGCTACGCCAAGGTTATCAACCTGGACAAGGAGTCCGAGCCCGACATCTACAACGCCATCCGCCGGGATGCTCTGCTGGAGAACGTGACTGTGGATGCCAATGGCGTGTGCGACTTCGCTGACGGCTCCACCACCGAGAACACCCGTGTGTCCTACCCCATCGACCACATCGAGAAGATTGTGCGCCCCGTATCCGCCGCTCCCGCAGCCAAGAACGTCATCTTCCTGTCTGCTGACGCTTTCGGCGTGCTGCCCCCCGTTTCCGTGCTGACCCCCGAGCAGGCTCAGTACTACTTCCTGTCCGGCTTCACTTCCAAGCTGGCCGGCACCGAGCGCGGCATCACCGAGCCCACCCCCACCTTCTCCGCTTGCTTCGGCCAGGCCTTCCTGGAGCTGCATCCCACCAAGTATGCAGAGGAGCTGGTAAAGAAGATGGAGGCCTCCGGCGCCAAGGCTTACCTGGTGAACACCGGCTGGAACGGCACCGGCAAGCGTATCTCCATTAAGGATACCCGCGGCATCATTGACGCCATCCTGGACGGCTCCATCCTGAAGGCCGAGACCAAGACCATCCCCTACTTTAACCTCTCTGTGCCCACCGCCCTGCCCGGCGTGGACTCCGGCATCCTGGATCCCCGGGACACCTACGCCGACGCCAAGGAGTGGGACGCCAAGGCCCAGGATCTGGCTGCCCGGTTCATCAAGAACTTCGTCAAGTACACCGGCAACGACGCCGGCAAGGCCCTGGTTGCCGCCGGTCCTCAGCTGTAATCCAAACCCCATAGCACTTACCCCCTCCCGATTTTCGGGAGGGGGTTTTTATGTACATACTGTAAAGCGCTTCACCACCCAAGCCGCCCCGGCCTGTGGGAGCTGGCAAAAATCTCTGTTTTTCCTGGAGGTTCACGGCAGGCACCTTCAAATTGCCGAAGCCCAATGCGAAAACGCAAAGGCCAACGAAAAATAGCTCCCTCCGGGAGGGAGGTATAGACGAACCCCTCTGCAAGGTAACGATACCGGGCACTGGAGGGGCAGTAACGATTTGCTGAAGATTACCGTGCGAAAATGACAGCGGCGGCACGCCGCAGCTCCCTCCGGGAGGGAGCTGGCGCCGAAGGCGTCTGAGGGAGCAAGCGGGGGTGAGCCGCAGGTTTGCTTTGGGGCGGTACCTGCTCATAGGCATCGACACCCGACATCGAATTTACTGGGCAGCTGCCTCCAATCGGCATAGGAAATA
>CASFFN010000033.1 GCA_949293985.1 uncultured Eubacteriales bacterium
CCGGGGAATACTTTGTGTATTTCCGGTTTTTCATTCTGCATGGATGGCGAAAAAGATCCGCTGTCCAGCCGAAGGCGATTTATTCAGAGTTTCCTTTACTTGCCGCAGAATTCCCTGGCCACTTCCACAATGTGGGGGGCGGTGAGGCCGAACTGCTCCAGCAGGGCGGCGGCGGGGCCGGAGTGACCGTACTCGTCGTTGACGCCAACGCGCTTTACGGGGGTGGGGTGCTTCTCGGACAGGAGGCTGCACACCGCCTCGCCCAGACCGCCGATGACGGAGTGCTCCTCGCAGGTAATCACCCTGCCGCACTTCCGGGCGGCTTCCAGCACCAGGTCGTTGTCCAGAGGCTTGATGGTGGCCATATTGATGACCATAGCGTGGATCCCCTCCGCTTCCAGAGCCTCGGCGGCTTTGATAGCCTCGTAAACCAGCAGGCCGTTGGCGATGATGGCCACGTCGCTGCCGTCCTTCACCACCTCGCCCTTGCCAATCTGGAACCGGTAGTCTTCACTGTGGAACACCGGCACCGCCAGACGGCCAAACCGCAGGTACACCGGGCCTTCCATCTCGTAGGCCGCCCGGACGGCGGCTCTGGCCTCCACATCGTCGGCCGGGCAGATGACGGTCATGCCGGGGATGGCGCGCATGAGGGCAAAGTCCTCGCAGCACTGGTGGCTGGCGCCGTCCTCGCCCACGGAGATACCGCCGTGGGTAGCGCCGATTTTCACATTCAGGTGGGGATAGCCGACGGAGTTGCGCACCTGCTCGAAAGCGCGTCCGGCGGCAAACATGGCGAAGCTGGAGGCAAAGGGCACCAGGCCGGTGGTGGCCATACCGGCGGCGGCGCAAATCATGTTGGCCTCGGCGATGCCGAAGTCAAAGTGCCGCTCCGGGAATGCCTTCTGGAAGGTGCCGGTCTTGGTAGCGCCCGCCAGGTCGGCATCCAGCACCACTAAGTCGGGATGCTCCGCACCCAGCTCCTTCAGAGCGTTGCCGTAGCTGTCCCGGGTCGCAATCTTTTTCATCTCCATATTACTCTCCCTCCACTTCTGCCATCAGGGCTTTCAGCTCGTCCATGGCCTGGGCATACTCCTGGTCGTTGGGAGCCTTGCCGTGCCAGCCGGCGTTGTTCTCCATGAAGGACACGCCCTTGCCCTTGGTGGTGGACATGACAATGGCGGTGGGAGCGCCCTTGACCTGCCTGGCCTTCCGGAAAGCGGCTTCCAGAGCCCCGAAATCGTGGCCGTCCACCGCCTCTACATGGAAGCCGAAGGCCTCCAGCTTGTCCACGATGGGATAGGGGCTCATGACCTTGGCGATGTCGCCGTCGATCTGCAGGCCGTTGTTGTCCACGATGAGGCACAGGTTGTCCAGCTTGTAGTGGCTGGCGGCCATGCAGGCCTCCCAGACCTGGCCCTCCTGAATCTCGCCGTCACCCAACAGGGTGTAGACCCGGTAGGACTTGCCCTGGTACTTGGCCCCCAGAGCCATGCCCACCGCCACGGACACGCCCTGGCCCAAAGAGCCGGTGGACATATCCACGCCGGGAACGGTGTTCATATTGGGGTGCCCCTGCAAATAGCTGTCGATGTGCCGCAGGGTGGGCAGATCCTCCACCGGGAAAAAGCCCCGATGGGCCAGGGCGGCGTACAGGCCGGGGGCGGTGTGCCCCTTACTCAGGACGAACCGGTCCCGCTCCTCCCACCTGGGGTTCCGGGGGTCGACATTCATCTCCTTAAAATACAGATAGGTAAACACATCCGCCGCGGACAAGCTGCCGCCGGGATGGCCCGCCTTCGCGCCGTGGGTCGCTTCGATGATACCCATGCGCACCTTGCAGGCTTCCATCCGCAGCTGTTTCTCTTCGCTGGAAGTCATGGTATTCCTCCTTGTTTCGTTTTCCCGATTCCGGGCTTTATCCCGCTTAGGAAACTCTGAATAAAGAGGCAAGAGCTGGTAGCGAGAGATTTTTCGTCAGACAAAAGAATGGAAAACGGCGGAATACTGTATGTATTTCCCGTTTTTTTCCCGTTTTTCATTCTGCATGGATGGCGAAAAAGATCCGCTATCCAGCCGCAGACGATTTATTCAGAGTTTCCCTTATTTTATCACGAACCATCCCGGGCCGCAAGAGGTTTTCCCCGGTTTCTCATGGGTCCCGCGGCCGGAAACCCCCCGGCGGTATGGACGCAAAGCCTATGAAAACTCTGAATAAATAGGCAAGAGCTGGTAGGAAGAGTTTTTCGTCAGACAAAAGAATGGAAAACGGCGGAATACTGTATGTATTTCCCGTTTTTCATTCTGCATGGCTGGCGAAAAAGATAAGCTTTCCAGCCGCAGACGATTTATTCAGAGTTTTCCTATACATTGGCGGGAAATACGGTGCGAAGGCCCTGCAAATAGGCGTCCTGGCTCACCGCGCCCAGCCGCCATACCCCGCCGTCGTAAAACAGCTCCGTCACCGAGGCGTTGGACACCCAGGGAATTTCCCCCATCCGGGAAAAGTCTTCAAACCGCGCCCAGCACTCCATGGCGCGGATGGGGGTGGCGTGGGTGGCGACGGCCAGGGTTTTTCCGGGATTCGCCCGGCAAATCCTCTCCAGGGCGGCTTTCACCCGGCAGCCCATTTGGGCCACCGACTCCCCTTCCGGGCATTGGGCCTTTCCGATGTCCTGCCGCCACACCCCATAGCTGTCCGGGTAACGCTCCGTCAGGGAGTCAAAGGTCTGCCGCTGCCAAAGCCCGGCGTAAATCTCCCGCAGGCCCCCGTCCTTTTCCATGGGGCAGGAGAGGATTTCCGCCAAAATGGCCCCGGTCTCCCCGGCCCGCAGCAAATCGCTGGCGTATACCTTGTCCACGGCGTAGCGCTCCCGGAGGAATTCCCCGGCAGCCCTCGCCTGCCTGCGCCCCATGTCCAGCAGGGGCACATCCGCCTGCCCGGCGAAGAACCCTTCCTGATTGGCCAGGCTCAGGCCGTGGCGCACCAAAAGCAGCTTTGTCACAAATATCTCCTCCTCATCCCCGCAATCCGGCAGTCCCTGAACCCTTATTGTATGCCCGCCCCCGAAAAATGTCAATCCGCCGCCCCGCAAGTTTTTATTGACAAATAGACGGCCGGTGATTATAATCCCCTTTAGTTTACTTGTCAACATGATTCGGAAGGAGCGGTACCATGCTGCTGTCTGCGAAAATTCTCTGCCGGGGCGTGCAATTTGCCTTCCGGCTGGCCATTCCGGTCCTCCCCTACCGGGAGCCGGTGATTCTTCACCGGGTGGAGGATGTGATTCCCCTGCTGCAAAAGAAGCAGATCGCCTCCGTGCTGCTGGTGACGGACCCGGGGGTGTTCCGCCAGGGGATTCCCGCGCCCCTCATTGCCCTTTTGGAGCAGGCGCGAATCCGCTGCGCCGTCTATTCCCAAACCTGCCCCAACCCCACTACGGACAATGTGGCGGAGGCGAAAGCCCTGTACCTGGAAAAGGGCTGTCAGGCCCTCATTGCTTTCGGAGGCGGCTCCTCCATGGACTGCGCCAAGGGGGTAGGGGCCTGCATGGCCTACCCCCGCAAGACCCTTTCCCGGATGAAGGGGCTTTTGAAGGTCCTGCGGCGGATTCCGCCCCTCATCGCCATTCCCACCACCGCCGGCACCGGCAGCGAAGCCACCCTCACCGCCGTCATCACCGACCGGAAGGCAAAGCACAAATACACCATGAACGACTTTACCCTCATACCCCGGTATGGGGTGCTGGATTCCAGGGTAACCTATACTCTGCCTCCCCATCTCACCGCCACCACCGGCATGGATGCCCTGACCCACAGCGTGGAGGCCTATATCGGCGGCTCCACCACCAAAAGAACCCGGGCCTTAGCGCTCCGGTCGGTAAAGCTGATTTTTGAAAACATCGAAACCGCCTACGCCCTGCCGGAAAACGCCCCCGCCCGGGAAGCCATGCTGAAAGCCGCCTATATGGCGGGGGTGGCCTTTTCCCGGTCCTATGTGGGCTATGTCCACGCCGTGGCCCATTCCCTGGGGGGACAGTACAACACCCCCCACGGGCTGGCCAACGCCGTGCTGCTGCCGATCGTGCTGCGCAGCTACGGAGCCTCCGCCGCCAAAAAGCTCCACGCCCTGGCCGTCGCCGCCGGAGCGGCGGAGGAGGCCCAGAGCCATGAAGCGGGGGCGGAGGCCTTTATTCAGGCCGTGGAAGACCTGAACCGGCGGCTGGGCATCCCCCGGACCCTTCCGGGCATCCGGCCCCAGGACATCCCCAAAATGGCAAAGCACGCCGCCCGGGAGGCCAATCCCCTCTACCCGGTGCCAAAGCTCATGAATGCCCGGGAGCTGGAAACATTTTACCGCCAAGTTGCAGATTGGAGTTAACTATGAATATTTCCCAACAATTACAAGTGCAGAAAGCTTTTTTCCAGGCAGGAAATACCCTGCCGGTAGACTTCCGGCTGGAAATGCTCCGGCGGCTGTACCGTCAGGTGCAAAGCCGGGAGGCTGAAATCTTCCAGGCCCTGGAAAAAGACCTGGGGAAAAGCGATTTTGAAAGCTATATGTGCGAGGTAGGGCTGACCCTCTCGGAAATCTCCTATTTTCTCCGCCACACCCGGAGCCTGTCCCGGGAGAAAACCGTCTGGACGCCCCTGACCCAGTTTGCCGCCCGGAGCTTCCGCAAGCCCGCTCCCTATGGCAATACCCTCATTATGAGCCCCTGGAACTATCCGTTCCTTCTCACCATGGAGCCTCTGGCGGCGGCCATCGCCGCCGGAAACACCGCCATGGTCAAGCCCAGCGCCTACGCCCCCCACACCGCCAAGGTCATCGGGGACCTGGTGAGCGCTGCTTTTCCTCCGGAGCTGGTGACGGTGATTACCGGCGGCCGGGCGGAAAACGCCGCCCTGCTGCAGGAGAAGTTCGACTTCATCTTCTTCACCGGCAGTCAGGCGGTGGGCAAGGAGGTGCTGCGCCGGGCGGCGGAGCACCTGACCCCGGTGGTGCTGGAGCTGGGCGGGAAAAGTCCCTGCATCGTGGACGACACCGCCCACATTCCCCTTGCCGCCCGTCGGATTGTGTTCGGAAAATTCCTCAACTGCGGCCAGACCTGCGTGGCCCCGGACTACATCCTGTGTGACGAAAAGGTGCTGCCCCGGCTGGTGGAGGCTCTGAAAGGCGAAATTACAAAGCAGTTCGGAGAAAATCCCCTGGATAACCCCAACTACGGGAAAATCATCAACGAAAAGCACTTTTCCCGGCTGCTGGGGCTTTTGGACCCCCAAAAGACCGTCTGCGGCGGGGAGAGCCGGGCGGAAACCCTGCAAATCGCCCCCACGGTGATGACCTCCGTTTCCTGGGACGACCCGGTGATGCTGGAGGAGATTTTCGGGCCGGTTCTGCCCATCCTCTCCTACCGGGACTTTGGAGAGGTATACACCCAGCTTCAGAACCGCCCCAAGCCCCTGGCCCTGTATCTGTTCTCCCAGGACAGACAGCGCATCCGGGAGGTTTCCGCCCGGCTGGACTTCGGCGGCGGCTGTATCAACGATACCATCATCCATCTGGCTACCAGCCACCTGCCCTTTGGGGGCGTGGGGGAAAGCGGCATGGGCAGCTACCACGGCAAGGCGGGCTTTGCCGCCTTCTCCCACCAAAAGGCCATTGTGGATAAGAAAACCTGGCTGGATTTGCCCATGCGGTACCAGCCCTACAAAAAGGGGCTGAGCTGGAAGCTGGTTCGGCTGTTTTTAAGATAAGGAGTGTTTGTATGAAAACCAAAACCATGCCCCGGTGGGGCAAAATCCTGCTGGGAATCGGCATTACCCTGCTGGCCCTGGCCCTGGCGCTGGGCATTGCCATTTACGCAATCTTCCACAATGAGCTGGCCACCGCCTTTAGCATTACCCAGCTCCGCACCCGGAACGACGACCACCAGGACGGCTCCGTGTATACCATGCAGGTACACGGGGGCTTCTACCTGGACGAATTTGTGGCCCAGGGGGGCGTGTCCAGCGACGCCGAGCTGATTTCCTTCATCACCGGCAACATCACCAAGGGGCTCATTGACTTAGGGATGGAAAGCCCGGAGATTGGCTGCTCCGCCTTCACCGCAAAGACCCCGGAGGGGGATGTGCTCTTCGGCAGAAACTACGATTTCTCCAAGACCAATACCTGTCTGGTGTTCACGGAGAAGAACGAAGGCCGCCACGCCAGCATTTCCACCGTTGACCTGCAATTTTTGGGCATTGATGTGGACAGCGGCCTGGAAGGGCTGATGGATTATGTAACCTGCCTGGCTGCCCCTTATGCTCCTCTGGACGGCATCAACGACGCCGGGGTCAGCTGCGGCATTTTTATGACCTACCAGGGCGGCGAGGAGACCGTGGCCACCGACCAGGACACGGACAAGCCGGACTTCACCTCCACCACCTTGCTGCGGCTGATTCTGGACTATGCGGACTCTGTGGAGGAAGCGGTGGAAATTGCGAGAAGCTATGACCTTCACGACTCCGCCGCCACCTCCTATCACTACATGGTAGCCGATTCCACCGGCAAAAGCGCCATATTGGAGTGGGTGGCCGGCACCGATGCCACGGACAACGACGGCGCCGCCCGGGAGCTGAGGGTGATTTACAACGACGACGATGCCCATGTGGGAGCGCTGGAAGGCTCCACGGACTACCAGGTGATTACCAACTTCGTCCTCACCCCCGGCTATTACGAGGGCTGCGCCCCGGAGGAGAAGAAGGGCTATGACCGGTATGAGAAGATTTACGAGATTCTCTCTAAGACTGACGGCGTGGTAGCCGACGAGAACGCCGCCATGGATGTCCTGGCTGCGGTAGGCCGGAGAACCTGGGACAACGACGACGGCAACGGCTGCACCGTCCACAGCGCCGTCTACAATCTGACGGACAGAACCGTGCTGTGGGTTCCCAACGAAAACTTCCAAGACCCCACCGCCCAATACACCTTCTCCCTCACCCCCTAACAGGCAGGCGGCGGGCAGTGCCCGCAGACAATTTCGCACGGTAGCTTTCTACGTTTCGTTACTTCCCTGACCCGCCCGGTATCGGCGGCTTTCCGCAAATCGTTACCACTCCGCCCGGCGGGCAGTGCCCGCAGACAATTTCGCACGCCGGGGTGCCCCCGGTGTCAATGCGCACGATAATCTTCTGCGAATCGTTACTGCCCCTCCAAAGCCCGGTATCGGCGGCGAGCCGCCGCAGGCAATGCGCACGGTGGCTTTCTACTACTTGTTACTTCCCAAACCCGCCCGGTATCGTTACCGCACCCAAAGCCCCCCTTGTGAAAGGGGGGTGGTTTGGCGAAGCCAAACCGGGGGGATTCCGCAGGCAAAACCGGCGGAACTTCTTCCCGATTCACGAAAATTGCCCGGCGGCGGCACGCCGCCCCGCCCGGTTCTCCGGCATGGCCCAATGCCGGAGAACCGCTTTTTTGTATTGCGGTTTGGAGGAACCGTGGTATAATAAGGGAAACACCCCAGAAGGAGGCGGCTGCCCTGGAAAAGAACCCAAACATTCTCACCCTGGTAGAGAAAAAGAAACGCACCCTCCCCGGGCTGCTTTTCAACCGGCTGACCCTTGTGGTGTTGCTGCTGCTTTTGCAGGTGGTGCTGCTGCTGGGGCTCTTCGTCTGGTTTGACCGGTGGCTCCCCAGCATTTACGGAGCCAGCTCTGTTTTTTCCATTCTCGTCATCTTGTATCTGCTCAACGGCCGGATGGACCCCACGGGAAAAATCACCTGGCTGGTGGTCATTATGCTCCTTCCCGTTTTCGGGGGCCTACTGTACCTGTTCACGGAGCGGGACATCGGCCACCGGGCCATGGCCCGTATGATACAAAAACGCAGCGACGAAGCCCAGTCGGCCATCCCCCAGAATCCGGAAACCCTGGACAGGCTCCGGGAGGAATGTCCCGGGGCGGCGGCTATGGCCCGGTACATTCACCGCGGCGGCTGCTATCCGGTGTACGAAAACACCGGGCTTACCTACTTCCCTCTGGGGGAGGACAAATTCCGCCGGCTGCTGCCGGAGCTTCAAAAGGCGGAGAAATTCATCTTTTTGGAGTATTTCATCCTGGCGGAGGGCCTGATGTGGGGCTCGGTGCTGAAAATCCTGGCGGAGAAAGCCGCCCAGGGTGTGGAGGTGCGGGTCATGTACGACGGCACCAACGAGTTTTCCACCCTGCCCCACGACTATCCCCAGCGGCTGGAGAAGCTGGGGATTCGGTGCAAAATGTTCGCCCCGGCCGGTTTGATGGTGTCCACCCACTATAACTACCGGGACCACCGGAAAATCCTGGTAATCGACGGCCACACCGCCTTTACCGGGGGCATCAATCTGGCCGACGAATACATCAACCAAAAGACGCTCCACGGCCATTGGAAGGACACCGCCCTGATGCTCAAAGGAGAGGCGGCCCGGAGCTTCACCCTGATGTTTTTGCAGATGTGGTGCCTGGACGAAAAGCAGATGGACTACCGGAAATACCTGGACCTGCCCATCCCCCCGGCGGCCCCCGCCCCCGGCTTTGTGATTCCCTATGGGGACTGCCCTCTGGACCGGGACAAGGTGGGGCGGCAGGTGTACATGGACATCCTCAACCGAGCGGAGCGGTATGTGTATATCATGACCCCCTACCTGATTCTGGACGGAGACATGGAGGACGCCCTGATTTACGCCGGAGAGCGGGGGGTGGATGTGCGGATTATCCTGCCGGGCATCCCGGACAAGGTTTCCCCCTACGCCCTGGCCTACACCCACTACCGGCGGCTTCTGGACGCCGGGGTGAAGCTGTACCAGTACACCCCCGGCTTCGTCCACGCCAAGGTGTTTTTAAGCGACGACCGGGAGGCGGTGGTGGGCACCATCAATCTGGACTACCGGAGCCTTTACCACCACTTTGAGTGCGCCGCCTACCTGTACGGCGCCGCCTGCCTGCCGGACATCGGCCGGGACTTCCAGGAAACCCTCTCCAAGTGCCAGCGGGTCACCCGGGAGAGCATGAAGCAGGAGCCCCTCATACGGAAGGTAATGGGCCCCCTGCTGAAAGCCTTTGCGCCGCTGCTGTAACAAATACCCCCCGTACTTTCGTACAGGGGGTATTTGCTTTATGCCTTTCGTCTGCGGGTGAGAAGAAGGAAATATCCCACACAGAGCAGCAGATTCACAAGAGCCGAGGCCGGAACCGCCAGGCTGATGAGGAACATCCCGGTCCCCGGCAGACGGCTGAAGAAATAGGACAGGGGTATCCGGCAGGCAGCGCACCCATTCGTCATGGACGCCGGCCCTTACCAGCGTTTCCCGGAGCATTCCCCCGCCTGCTCACCAATCTCCCCACGGTTACCGTTCCGTTTTCCGCTTGTCAGTAATTTTACTGTCATTATAAACTCCTTTTCGGCTACGATTATTGTTTTTTCATCTGCTGCAAAAACAATAGCACAGCCCCTGCAACAGCAATAAGGGTATAACCGAGTACCCACCAAAGGTGCGGCAGGATGCCCGAATAATCCGCCCTAAAAACAGCTCGTTCCAATTCAACAGCATGAATGAATGGCAAAGCATTTGCGATTTTCTTAAATACACCGCCTACAAGTTCTACATCAAACCAAATACCCGACAACCAAGCAGACAAATTGGTAAGCAACGCTCCGCAGATACCGCCAACCTGCTTTGAATTAAAAACGCTTCCGCAGATAAGCCCCAAAGCAATGTAAAACAATGCTGCGGGGATGATAAACAGTAAGGCATATAACACGGTAATTGTCAGCTTCAAGCCGAGCAGAGCCGCCGCTATGTAGCAAATGACGCCCTGTGCTACCGCAATCGGTAAAATTGGCAGGGTATAGCCAAAAATAAAATCGGATGCAGTAAGCGGGGTGGTATAGAGCCTTTGCAGTAATGCGCTTTCTCTGTCCTTTGAAATAAGGACAGCAGCAAACAAAGTCATAAAGGATAAACCAAATACCATTATGCCGGGGGTCAAACGGTCAAGCTCAAACATCGGCACGGGGATATTTGCCTGTATTGCGGTAAGCAGGCCGATCAGGACAAGCGGAAAGCCCAAGCCGAAAAACAAGTTAAGCGGGTCACGCAGGATTTCCTTTGCCGTTCTAAGCGAAAAGGCAAGCAGTCTCATATTTTTTTACCCCCTTTTACGATAGAAACAAAAGCGTCCTCAAATTTTTCCGTTCCTGTTTTTGCTTTCAGCTCCGCCGCTGTTCCGAGCGCAAGCAGCTTGCCGTCCTTCATAATACCGATACGGTCTGCAAGGGCTTCCGCTTCCTCCATGTAGTGCGTGGTCAAGATAATGGTTATTTCCCCTTTTATTGTACGAATGGTATCCCATAAGTCACTTCGTGCCAGAACATCAAGCCCTAATGTCGGCTCGTCAAGAAAAAGTATCTGCGGCTCACTGATAAGCGCCATTGCAATGCTTAACCTGCGTTGCCAACCGCCCGATAATTTACCTGCCCTTTTGCTCAAAATAGCGGTTAAATCAAATTGTTCGGAAAGCTCTTTGGTTTTGGCCTGCATCTTCTCTTTTGAAAAGCCGTGAACACCGCACATCAGTTCAAGGTTTTCCCTTACACTTAAATTCGGGGCAACGGCTGTTTCCTGCGGAGATACGCCTATGATGCTTTTCACCGCAGCCACATCAGTAATAATGCTGTTGTCGTTCACAAAGGCGTTGCCACTATCGGGCTTTGTCAAGCAAGTAAGCATTTTAATCGTGGTCGTTTTTCCTGCCCCGTTTACGCCAAGCAGAGCAAATAATTCGCCCCGCTCAACCGTCAAATCAAGGCTGTCTACGGCGGTTACATCCTTATATTTTTTTGTAAGCTGAACCGTTTTAATTGCCTGCATTGTCTTTTCCCTCCGTATAGCGGTATTTAAGTCCCATATAAGCATCGGTAAGCACTCTGCTGATAAATTCATCTTCCCAATCGAGATAGGAAGTGGCGATCATGGTAGCAATGCCGTGAACATAAAGCCACATTTCCAGATGGAACAAATACGCTTCATCTTCGCTAATCCCTAAATTTTGCTGTATTAACTGCATAAGGGGTCTGATTTCTTCTTTGTTTTCTTCTATTTTTTCACGGCTTCGGTCACGCATAAAAAGCAGCCTGAAAAGCTCCCTTTCTTCTTTGGCAAAGCGGATATATGCCATGCCGCTTGCCTTATAGAGGGGATATTTCCCCTTAGCCATATCTTCACGCAAATAATTCTGATACAGCAGGTCAGAAGCTGCCAAAACCTCCTGCCCAACTTCCTCCATATTTTTGAACAGTCCGAAAATCGGTTTGACTGAGCAGCCAAGCTCCGCAGCCAACGCTCTTGCGGTCAATCCCGATATTCCATTCTTCCGTGTTACATTCAAAGCAGCATCTGTTATTTCCTCTTTTGTAAACTTGAATTTCGGCGGCATTTGCTCATCTCCTTAGTGCAACATTTATTACGCAACATCTGTTTCTTATTATATAGAAATAGCTGCTTTTTGTCAAGCAGCTATAACAGTGAAACGGAATATGTAACGCTTTTCGGTGTCAAAACGCCCTGTTTAAGCGTTTAAGAGAGCAAAAAAAGACGGGTAAGGAGTTTATCCCAACCCGCCACAATTTTACAGTTGTATGCGTTACAATGCTTTCATTAAACGGTCAACTCTATCTGATTTCCTTCAATACCCACGATACAGCTTTCATAATATCCGTCTCCGGTCGTTCGCGGGCCGCTGATGACTTCATACCCGTCCGCTTGCAGGCGGCGCGTCAGCGCGTCAACATTTTCCTTACTGCCGGTGTGAAAGGCCATATGGATATACCCGGTTCGCGCCAAAGCTTTGGCGCTGTTTTCCATTTCCGGCCTTTGCATAATCTCCAATCTTGTTCCGCCGCCAAAAGACAGGAAATAGGACCGAAAATCTGTTTTGGCGTTGTGATAGCCCTCGTTGGATACCGCCCCAAAGTAGGTCACAAAAAAATCTTTCGCGCGTTCCAAATCGTTGACATACATGGCAATATGATCAATTTCCACTGTTCTTCTCCTTGTCAAGCCAGATGATTGGAATTTTTTTGCTCCAAAAGCGCAAGTATCTCCTGAAATGTCTTTATGGCATATCTTTTTTCATACTTGACTGCTCTCAGCCCATAAAGCACTGCCGCGGCAGCGAAACATACGGATACCGCGACTGCATGCCAGTCAAATAATATCGCAAGCGGAACCGTCAAAACGATAACAGATAACAGCAATATCACAGAAACGATACCGTCTTTTCTAAAATGGCTATTTTCTTCTTGGTAAAGGCAATATCGGGCTTGCCCGGCAGCGCCTTATAATTGACCCGGTACCGGTATCCCATTGCAAAGAGGCGGCGGCGTACCATCATCGCAATGCTGGTATCCTTGCGCTTGATGTGGGACATGATTTTACTTCTCCGGTCAGAAGAGATTGTATCAGCCATTATACAGCCAAATCCAGCGGAAGGTCGGAAATATCTTTCAGCCGTTTCCCTTGCATTTTTACTCCCACTCGCCGGGTGAAATCCATTTCTAAACTTTTTTGTATAGTGGATTTCGTTCGGTGTTATTTATTTTGATACAGATTATCCTTATCCTATGGTCTATCCGAAATTCTGCTATCAAAAAGCTATCGCCTGTCCGCTATCATTGGTTGCGCTTGTTGCAGGTTGCGTGGGGCTTGGCTGTATTATAGCATAGATACGCAGAGATTTCCAGAGGAGAATTTTTCTCCCATCCGCCAGACGCATATTTTGCTGCAGTGATGTTCTTGTCCGTACTGTAACCACGCCCTGTTTTTACCGTAAGTTGCTCCGCCAGTTCAATGTATTCTGTAACTGTTCCATGTCCAGGGGTTTCCAGCCAGTCCCCTCCAGCCATTGCTTTGCTGCCAGGTATTCCGGATCTTCGGGATGCTGCAGCAGCTCCTGCAGCTCTGCAAATCCATCCGCCCCACCCACATCCTCAGGCGGCGCATCCCCCAAAGCCAGAATACACTGCGGTCCGGAAAAAGCGGTCATATTTTCCTGACCGACCAATGTAATCTCGTGTTCCCACCTGTCTCCCATATCGTAGATGTACCAAAAGCGGGGATGATGCTCCAGAACCTCCGACAAGAGAATCCATCGCTCCATGGGCTCGGTATCCCACATCCCCCAATCATTCTGGCAAGCAAGGGAGGCATACTCCGGCATCGTAATATCCAGGGGCAAATCCGGCTCCAGCTCGAAGCTATGAAGATGATAGTCCTTCCATCCAAACAGAATCTGCAGCATCCCATGAAAGTCAGACAGCGACTGCCGCAGGGGAACACGAATGCGGCGGTAACAGGGGGAGTGTAAATGGAGCCGAACATCCAGCGTTACCATAGGACACAGGAATACCGTTCGGTTGGGATAGTGAGCTGCAAATCCGTCCCGCAGCAGCTCCCGGGTAAACGCATATTCCTTTCCGGCGGAAAAGATGTCGCTGTTGAGCAGCAGGAGAATCTGGGGCTGAAACAGGCTCTCGTTGAGAAAACCATCTGCCAGCTGTTCTACCCGCTGGACAAACCGATTCAGGTGAGCAACTGCGGAGCGATTCCTGGTCTTTGTGTAGCGGACGGTCGGACCGCAGCTTTGCAGATATTCCCCCAGCACCTCCGGCGCAATGCACTCTGCCTCCAGCATCCTCCGGATTCCTTCTATCAGAAGCTGGTCCATCTGTTTTAGCTGCTTGGCGGTCACCCCATACAGCACAAAACCACACCGGCTGGCTTCGTGCACCACCGCAATGGTTTTACGCCGCCGAATCGTCAGAAGCGTGGCCGACCAGCTGTAAAAAGCGTCCAGTTCATCCTCTATTGCCCCCGGCTCCTGCTTCAGATAAGCCAGCAGTTTTTGGGTACAACCGATTTGCATTGTATCACTCCTTTGTATGGCCCGCTCGGTAAATAAATTTTTCCTTTCTCGATTATCATGCCTTCTCGTGCCACTTCTCCAGAACCGCCTCCACCTGGGCAATCAACTGATCCTTGTTGGGCATATACAGCACATACCGGGAGGCAAAGATGTTGTTCTCCAATCCGCCAAGAGCGTATTCCGCTGTGATGCTGTCCTTATCCGTGCAGAGGATGATGCCAATGGGTGGGTTGTCGTCTGAATCGTTGACCTCGGCTGCATAGTAGTTCAGATACATGTTAATCTGCCCTGCTGCCTCTGGGGTCAACTTGGTGGTTTTTAGGGAAACTCTGAATAAAGAGGCAAGAGCTGGTAGCGAGAGATTTTTCGTCAGACAAAAGAATGGAAAACGGCGGAATACTGTATGTATTTCCCGTGATGGCGAAAAAGATCCGCTATCCAGCCGCAGACGATTTATTCAGAGTTTCCTTAGCTCAATAAGCACATAGGCTCGGAGAATCTTGTTGTAAAACACCATGTCCACATAGTAATGGGTGTTGTTCAGAGTCACCCGCTGCTGGGTGCCCACAAACATGAAGCCCCGACCCAGCTCCAGCAGGAACTTCTCAATCTGCTGTACCAGGGCACGCTCCAAGTCGCTCTCCATCATCGGCTTGTCCTCCGGCAGCCCCAGAAACTCAAACACATAGGGATCACGGATAATGTCCGCCGGAGTAGCAATCTCATTGCCCTTCGTGGCCAGAGCAAGCACCTGCTCCTTGTTCACATCCCCCTTGGAGAGCAACAGCCGTTCAAAGAGGGAACCGGCAATCTGCCGCTTCAGCTCCCGCACAGACCATCCAGAATTGACGGTCTCTTTTTCATAAAAGCTCCGCTTATCCGGGTCAGAAATGGACAGCAGCTCACAGTAGTGAGACCAGCTCAATTTAACAGACACTGTCTGTTGAATTTGATAGTCCTGATAAAAGCGACGCATAAACTGCACATTCGAGACAGAAAAGCCTTTGCCAAACTCCTTTGTGAGTGCCTTGGAAAGCTCCTTCAAGGTCTGCTTGCCATAGTCGGCTCGCTCTGGCGAGATCTGCTCATACTCACAGATAATCCGACCGATGCTCCAGTAGGTATTCAGCAGTTCATTGTTGACCTGCTGGGCAACCTTCTGTCTGGCCGACTCCAGCACAGTTCTCACTTCCTGCACCAGGGAGGTCAATTCATGGTGCAGGGGTGTCATTTTTTCGTCCATTTGATCACCGCCTTTTTTGATTTTAATATACAATTACAACCCATGTACTACATCCTGTTCCAGCACCTGTTTGCGTTCCTTCCAGTCGGGCATATAATTTGAGAGAAACATATAAAACTGCTTACTATGGTTCGGATATAGGAAGTGAGTTAATTCATGTAATACCACATAGTCAATATAAGGAACTCTTGCTTTGATCAGATAGAAATTAAAGGTGATAACTTGGCGATTTACGCTGCAGCTCCCCCACAACGTTTTCATTTTTCAAATAGCTACAGTAGGTATAGGGATTCCGTATTTTTCAATAATCGGGTACCAATGCTCTGTTCGCTCCAGAAGGAGAGACCGCAGAAAATTCTGTGTAATCGACAGCATAAATACTGGCGGCAAAGTCAAGAATGATCATAAACATTCACGACAAAGGAGCCAGTATTATGCAGAGCGCACCACAGGAATTATTGAAGCAGTATGT
>CASFFN010000034.1 GCA_949293985.1 uncultured Eubacteriales bacterium
TACTTGTATTGTAAGGTTTTTGGTCTCTATGTTCAAACTATTATATTTTAACTTTGGGGCCAGGTTCATCGCCTGACCCCAACATTTATTATAGAACCTCGATTTTCGGCTCCCGCTTCGGCGGGAGCCTTTTTTGCGGAAAACCCCTTGTAAACCTGAGAAAAATGTGATAAAATGAATTGCTTTTAAGCGATTTTACCATTTCAGGAGGGTGCTATGTTTCTGGCCGTACCCATTTAGAAGCCTCCGGCAACCAGATGATACGCATATTTGATTTTTGGAGGTATATTATGTCTACTTTACGAGAAGAAATCAGCCGCCGCCGGACCTTTGCCATCATCTCCCACCCCGACGCCGGTAAAACCACCTTAACGGAAAAATTCCTGCTGTACGGCGGCGCCATTGCCCAGGCCGGTGTGGTCAAGGGCAAGAAAAATTCCCGGGCCGCCACCTCCGACTGGATGGAGATTGAAAAGCAGCGTGGTATCTCCGTCACCAGCTCCGTTATGCAGTTTCAGTATGAGGGTTACTGTATCAACATTCTGGACACCCCCGGCCACCAGGACTTCTCCGAGGACACCTACCGCACTCTCATGGCTGCGGACGCCGCCGTCATGGTGATTGACGGCGCCAAGGGCGTGGAGCCCCAGACCCGGAAGCTGTTCAAGGTCTGCGCCATGCGTCACATCCCCATCTTCACTTTTATCAACAAGATGGACCGGGAGACCCGGGACCCCTTCGACCTGCTGGACGAGGTGGAGCGGGAGCTGGGCATCGAAACCTACGCCATGAACTGGCCCATCGGCTGCGGCAAGGATTTCCAGGGCGTTTACGACCGGGAGAACGGGCAGCTGCTGTTCTTCTCCGGTGTTTCCGGCAAGAACCGGGCAGGCAAGCAGGAGGTGGACCTGTACGACCCCCAGGTAGCCGTGCTTCTGGACAGCGAAGCCAAGCACCGGCAGCTCATTGAGGATGTGGAGCTTCTCTCTGCCGGGCGGGAGATGGATATGGAAGCCGTCCGCTGCGGACAGCTCAGCCCCGTGTTCTTCGGCTCCGCTCTTACCAACTTCGGCATTGAGCCTTTCCTGGAGTCTTTCCTGAAGCTTACCCCGCCCCCGCTGTCCCGGACGGCGGACTGCGGCGTGGTGGATGCTTTCTCTCCGGACTTCTCCGCCTTCGTTTTCAAAATCCAGGCCAACATGAACAAGGCCCACCGGGACCGGCTGGCCTTTATGCGGATTTGCTCCGGCAAGTTCCAGCGGGACGCGGAATACTACCATATGCAAAGCGGCCGGAAGATGCGCCTGTCCCAGCCCCAGCAGCTGATGGCTGCGGAGCGGGAAATCGTGGAGGAGGCCTATGCGGGAGATGTGATCGGCGTCTTTGACCCTGGCATCTTCTCCATCGGAGACACCATCACCGTGCCCGCCAAGAAGTTCCTCTACTCCGGCATTCCCACCTTCGCCCCGGAGCATTTCTGCCGGGTGTCCGCCAGGGACTCCATGAAGCGGAAGCAGTTTGTCAAGGGTACGGAGCAGATTGCCCAGGAGGGCGCCATTCAGATTTTCAAGGTCCCCAACTCCGGTATGGAGGAAGTGATCGTAGGCGTGGTAGGCACCTTGCAGTTTGATGTGTTCCAGTTCCGCATGAAGTCGGAATACGGCGTGGATTTGCGGATGGAGAGCCTGCCCTACGAGGAAATCCGCCTGATTGACAGCTACCCCGGGGATTTGCAGGATTTGAACCTGGGCTCCGACGCGGAGCTTCTGGAGGACTACCGGGGCAGAAATCTTCTGGTATTTTCCAGCTTCTGGGCCATCGATTTCACCTGCCGCCGGAATCCCGGCCTGGTTTTGAAGGAAATTGTGGTAGCGGAAGGTTAAAAACAAGGAGTAACCTATGGAATCGTTTATCCAGTTTTTGGGGACTGCCGTATCCGTCCTGGCGGTTGTGGTTACGGTAATGTTCTTGTATCAACCCCTGTATCTGATTATCCCTTTGCTGTTTCATAAGAAAAAGCCTCGGGGAGAGGCGCCAAAGCGGCGGTTTGCCATTCTCATCGCCGCCCGGAACGAGGAGGCGGTGCTTCCGCACCTGCTGGACAGCATCCAGGCCCAGGACTATCCCGGGGAGCTGATTACCACCTATGTGGTGGCGGACAACTGCACCGACCAGACCGCCAAGCTGGCCCGGGAGCATGGAGCCGTGGTTTTTGAGCGGTTCAACAAGGTGCAGGTGGGCAAGGGCTATGCTCTGGACTACCTGCTGACCCAGCTGAAGGAGCAGAATCTCCTGGAAAATCACGACGCTTTCATGATTTTCGATGCGGACAACCTGCTGCTGCCCAACTACTTTACGGAAATGAACAAAACCTGCGCCCAGGGGTATGATGCCTTCTGCGGCTACCGGAATACCAAGAACTTCGGCACCAACTGGATTTCCGCCGGATACGGTATCTGGTATCTTCACGACTCCACCCACCTGAACCAGTCCCGGAGCATCATCGGCGCCAACTGCGCCGTCAACGGCACCGGCTTCGGCTTCACCCGGGAGCTTTTGGAGCGGATGGGAGGCTGGAAGTTCTTCACATTGACGGAGGACATTGAGTTCAGCGCCGTCAGCGCCGCCCGGGGCTATCGGATTGGCTACTGCCACGACGCCATTTTGTTTGACGAGCAGCCCACCACCTGGAAGCAGTCCTACCGTCAGCGGATTCGCTGGAGCCAGGGCGGCATTCAGGTGTCCTTCAAGCACTTTGGGGAGTTTTTCCGGGGTATGGCCCACCTGCGGACGCTCTACTCCTCCTTTGAGATGTTCACTCTGTCCTTCTGGGGCATGGCGGTGGGCGTTACCGCCGGTGTGCTGGGTTTGCTGCTGGTATTTCTGGAGCTGGGCTTTGTGGCCCTGCTGAAAGCCTTCGGCATCGCCCTGCTGACCACCTATCTCACCACCGCCGGCATGGCTGCCCTGACGGTGGCAACGGAGTGGAAGCGGATTGCCGCCCCCACCCGGTGGAAGCTTTTGAGCATTCTGTGCTTCCCCATCTTCATGATCACCTGGGCTCCCATTGCGGTGCTGGCCGGTTTCTACAAGTTCCAGTGGACCCCCATTGACCACACCGCCGCCGTTTCCGTTACGGAGCTTACCGGCGACAAGAAATCCTGAAAAAGGGCGTACCCCATGGCGGGTACGCCTTTTTCACCTGTATGGTCCGGAAGGTAGACGGATACCTATTATCCGTTTTTGGGGATGGTGATGGTCAGCACAATCTGGCTGTCCGTTTCCCGCCGCTCGGAAACCGCCGGGATTCCCGAAAGCTGGATTTTCGCCAGGGACTGGTTGAGACTGGACAGAAACGCCCCTACATTGATTTTGCTCTTGGGGGGCTGGGGGTCCTCCAACAGTCCTTCTATGTACCGCTCCGTCCGGGCTACGCTCATCCCCAGCTGGACGATGACGGAGATGGCCTTCATCCGCTGGGCGTCCGTGGGCAGCTTCAGAAGCGCCCGGGCGTGGCGCTCCGTCAGCCCCCCTTCCCGGATGGCCTCCAGGACCCCCTGACCCAGGCGCAGCAGCCGCAGCTTGTTGGCAATGGCGCTCTGGCTTTTTCCCAAGGCCCGGGCGGTCTGTTCCTGGGTGAAGCCCCACCGCTCCATCAGGCACCGGATGCCCTGGGCCTCCTCGATAAAATCCAAATCCTGCCGCTGGAGGTTCTCCACCAGAGCGGCAAGTCCCGATTCCTTGTCGTCCATCCGCATGATCAGGCAGGGGACTTCACTCAGACCTGCCTGCTGGGCGGCCCGGAGCCGCCGCTCCCCGGCAATCAGTTCATAGTTGCTGCCTACCCGCCGGACGGAAAGGGGCTGGAGGATTCCGTGGCGCTGAATACTCTGGGTCAGATCCTCCAGCGCCTCCTCGGAAAAAATTTTTCTGGGCTGGGCGGGATTGGGCAAAATGGCCTTGGCCGGCAAAAATACCACCCGTCCCGTCTCCATATAGGTTTTTAGCTTCTGGCACTGCATGGGCCTGCCTCCTTGGTGGTTTTGTATGGTAATTTTACTTCGAAATATTACAGAAAAACCACGAAACAAGCTATGAGTCCTGAAAAACTCATCGACATTATCCTGTTTTTGCCTCGTTGCAAACTGCCGTTATCTGTGGTACAATGGGGAAAACAAGCCAGGAGTAGGAATATGAAAGTAAAAAAGTTATATTATGAAAACTGCCACCAAAGAACCTTCACCGCCCGGGTCACCGGCTGCCGGGAAGGGAAGGGGGGCTG
Source organism: uncultured Eubacteriales bacterium (assembly GCA_949293985.1). GTDB lineage: Bacteria > Bacillota > Clostridia > Oscillospirales > Oscillospiraceae > Faecousia. Next base: position 4,283 of record CASFFN010000034.1, read on the forward strand.
GGAAGTGACTTTGGACCAGACTGCCCTTTATCCCGAGGGCGGCGGTCAGCCCAGCGACACCGGCACCCTGGGGGAAGCCCGGGTGCTGTCGGTGGAAGAAGCCGGGGAGGAGATTCTCCACCTGTGCGATGCCCCCCTGACACCGGGGACGGAGGTAGTTGGCGCCATCGACTGGGAGCGTCGTTTCGACCTGATGCAGCAGCACTCCGGGGAGCACCTGGTCAGCGGCGTGATTCACCGGCGGTACGGCTATCACAATGTGGGCTTTCACATGGGGGCGGATAGGATTACCATTGATTTTGACGGCCCCATCCCCCCGGAGGCCCTGCCGGACATCCAGCAGGAGGTGAACGCCGCCATCTGGAAGAACCTGCCGGTAAAGTGCTGTTATCCCAGCCCGGAGGAATTGCCCCGGGTAGCCTACCGGAGCAAAAAGGCCCTTCCCTGGCCGGTGCGGATTGTGGAGGTGCCGGGGGTGGACAGCTGCGCCTGCTGCGGCACCCATGTGGCATTTACCGGGGAGATTGGCTTGGTGGTGCTCCTTTCCTGCGTAAAATTCCATCAAGGGGTGCGGATGGACCTGCTCTGCGGCGGCCGGGCGGTTTCGTACCTTTGCCGGATTTATGAGCAGAATAAGCAGGTGTCCCAGGCCTTTTCCGCCAAGCTTCTGGAAACGGGAGAGGCGGCCCGGCGGATGAACCGGCAGCTGGAAGAGGAGCGTTTTCGTGCCAATGGACTCCAGCTGCAGGTGTTTGCCGCCATCGCCCGGGCGTATCAGGGAGAATCTTCTGTACTTTATTTTGCGGAAAATCTGGAGCCGGGGCAGGTGCGGCAGCTGTGTGAGGTGCTGGGAAAGACCTGTCCCCAGGCGGCGGTGGCGTCCTTCCGGGAGAGCGCCGGATGCAGCCTGTGCCTGACCGGGACGCCGAAGGCGGTCACCGCTCTGGGCAAAGCCCTGAGAGAAAAACTGGGTGCCAGAGGCGGCGGAAAGCCCGGCTGGTACCAGGGAAATGTCCCGGCGGGAAAAGCGGAAATTTCCGCCTTTTTCCGGCAGGAAGGGTGGAAGGTTGCCCCCTGATTCCTGGGAGATTTCATGGATTATTTTCAAATAACCCCACTTTTTCCCAAACAGCCTCTTTACATCCTGATTTTGTTATTGTATAATATGGCTGTATGGGGCATAATGCCCTGTGTTTTCCAATCTATCATGCCGCTGGCGCGGCAAGTACTAAAATGGAGGAAATCATAATGTCTGTTAAAGTTGCTATCAATGGTTTTGGCCGTATCGGCCGTCTGGCTTTCCGTCAGATGTTCGGCGCTGAGGGCTTCGAGGTTGTTGCCATCAACGACCTGACCTCCCCCAAGATGCTGGCTCACCTGCTGAAGTACGACTCCACCCAGGGCAATTACGCTGCTCAGGGCCATGTTGTTGAGGCTGGCGAGGATCACATCGTCGTTGACGGCAAGAAGATCACCATCTACGCTAAGGCCAACGCTGCCGAGCTGCCCTGGGGCGAGCTGGGCGTGGATGTCGTGCTGGAGTGCACCGGCTTCTACACCTCCAAGGCTAAGGCTCAGGCTCATATCGACGCTGGCGCCAAGAAGGTTGTTATCTCCGCTCCCGCTGGCAATGACCTGCCCACCATCGTTTACAACGTAAACCACAACACCCTGACCAAGGACGACCACATCATCTCCGCCGCTTCCTGCACCACCAACTGCCTGGCTCCCATGGCTAAGGCTCTGAATGACCTGGCTTCCATCGAGTCCGGCATTATGTGCACCATCCACGCTTACACCGGCGACCAGATGATCCTGGACGGCCCCCAGAGAAAGGGCGACCTGCGTCGTTCCCGCGCCGGCGCTGTGAACATCGTTCCCAACTCCACCGGTGCTGCTAAGGCCATCGGCCTGGTTATCCCCGAGCTGAACGGCAAGCTGATCGGCGCTGCTCAGCGTGTACCCACCCCCACCGGCTCCACCACCATCCTGAACGCTGTCTGCTCCAAGAGCGTGACCAAGGAAGAGATCAACGCCGCCATGAAGGCTGCTGCTACCGAGTCCTTCGGCTACAACGAGGACGAGATCGTTTCCTCCGACATCATCGGCATGCGCTTCGGCTCCCTGTTCGATGCCACCCAGACCATGGTGTGCGCTCTGCCCGACGGCAAGACCCAGGTGCAGGTTGTTTCCTGGTACGACAACGAGAACTCCTACGTTTCTCAGATGGTCCGCACCATCAAGCACTTCTCCACTCTGCTGTAATTCAAGCACAACCAAAAACGCCGTCCTTCGGGACGGCGTTTTTCGTAAGAGAGTCTTAAACCAGCAGCTCCAAATGCAATTCATACAAAAGGCTGTTCATGCTGATAATATCCAGTCCTTTTTGCAGGCCAAACAAAATGGCGTTGTCCCGCTCCACTTTCACATAAAGTGGGGGATACCCGGTGAGTTTCAGCAGCTGCTGGGCCTCCTCCGGGGAGAGGGAAAACCCAAAGCACAGCATAATCAGCTTGTCCCGGCTGGGAAGCTTGCTGCCGGAAAAAATCTGGTAGCCATAGTGCACTTCGATTCCGGCCCGGGCAATTACATCCGCTTTTTTCACTTGCCTTTCCTGAAGCAGGGCGGAGAGCACCCGGTCCACCTTCATAAAGTTTTTTTCCAGGTGATCCTGGTTCTCTTTCAGATAGTCCCGATAGCTGCTGCTTTTTTCCATGGTTTCCAGCAAATCCTTTGTAGATTTGGTCATACATCTTACCTCCCAGGGGGTGAATAATTTTGAATCCACAGCTGCGTTATGCCTACATTTATGAGAATCTCCAACCCTTGACAGCCTTGAGTGAAGGAACCTGGCTGTGTATGTATCCCCCCAGAAATACCCTGTGTGTGAAAAAGGAGATTCCCCAGGCTTGTGTGTCTTACTACCACACATTGGCGTCTATCCACAGCCGAAACCTGGCTCCGGTGCTTTTTGTGACGGAGGAGGGGGATACTGCCTTCGTGCTGTCGGAGTATGTCTCGGGGCAAAGCCTTGCCGGACTTCTCCAGGAGGGTAAGACCTTTTCCCAGGAGGAAGCCAGGGACATCTGCACCCAGGTGTGTTTCGGATTGTGGGAGCTTCACCGCCGGGGATTGGTTCACCGGGACATCAATCCCAATAATATTATAATCTCCTCGGATAACGTTGTCAAAATAATCGATTTTGGCATTGTCCGCTCCTTTGCGCAGGAAAAAAACAGGGATACGGTGATTCTGGGAACGCCGGGCTATGCGGCGCCGGAGCAGTTTGGATTTTTGCAGAGCGATGCCCGGACGGATATTTACGCCGTTGGGGTACTGCTGAACCAACTGCTTACCGGACGGTTTCCCAATGAGCAGCTGGCACCGGGGAAGTTGGGGACGGTAGTCCGCAGGTGCGTGGAAATCGATGCCCAAAAGCGGTTTTCCTCCATTGACCAGCTGATGAACCAGCTGTCCGGAAGTGCTGTGCCCGGTCTGGAAACGGTGCTGGATACCCTGCCCGGCTTTCGCAGCCGGAGAGGCGGTCAGGCCTTTGGAGCGGTACTGCTGTACCTGCTGGCAGGAATGGCTGTGGTGCAGTCCTATATGAGCCTGAAAACACCGTCCTGGGGTTATGCTGTCCACACGGTTTCTGTGCTTTTCAGTACCGTGATTCCCTTTTTCTGCTTTCACAATTTTCTGAATGTGTGGGAGCGTTTCCCCTTTACCCGGTATGCCTCCCGGAAAAGTCAGAAGATTTTGTTCCGGGGGTTGGGTATTGTATCTTTGTTCATAGGCCTTGCCATCTTCGGTTCCATTGCATAATATCCGAAAATTCCAGCCTTTTGTTATGCCGCCAGCATAACAAAAGGCTGTTTTTATTTCCTATAATGCAGGGGAGAGGCTTAAAATAAAAAAGAAAGGATTTGCTGAACATGAAAGAAACACCGGGAACAAAATTATGTAAACATTGCAAAACCCCAATTCCCTATGCAGCCAAGGTATGCCCCAACTGCCGGAAACGGGTGAAGGGCGGAAAAGGAAAGTGGATTGTGCTGGCTGTAATTGTGGCGGTGATTATCGCCGTTGTTGCCACCCAGGATAACCCCAAAAAGGTAGGGGAGGTGGATTCTTCCACCCAGGGACAGACTACCCCGGGAAATGAGAGCACCACCCAGCCCACCCAGCCCACCTCACCGGAGAAAACCCAGTATGTGGTGGGGGATATTCTCCGGGATGGGGATATGGAGATTGTCTATATTGCCAGCGGCGACTATATAGAAGAAAATGAGATTCTTCAGCCTGAGGAGGGAGAGAAGTACATTTTCCTCCAATTCGCCTTTGCCAACCGGGGAGAGTCCGGGGATATTTCCATTTCCTCTTTCAGTTTTGATTGCTATGCCGATGGCTACGCAGCAGAAACCCATTATTGGAATGAGGAGGATTTTTCCGCTACCTTGTCCCCCGGACGGAGCACCACCGGCTATATCTGCTTTGCTGTGCCGGAGGATGCCCAGGAAATCGAGGTGGAGTACACCCCCAATTTCTTCCTCAGCTCGGAGAAAATCAACTTCCTGTTTGAGGGAGAGAAAGATTCGGGCTTCCAGTATGAGCCGGATACCACGCCGTCCCAGGATGCACACCAGGTGGGGGATGTGGTGGAATCCGACAGCATGAAAATCACGTACAAGGGCTGCGAGATTTATACCAGCGACAATATGTTTGTGAAGCCCAAGGAGGGGTATCAGTACATTACCTGCACCTTTGAATTTGAGAATCTCAGCGACGCAGACCAGTATATTACGGTGTATGACTTTGACTGCTATGCCGACGGCCTGAGCTGCAGCGGGTGCTATATCCGGGACGATATGCTCAGCGCCACCTTGTCCTCCGGACGGAAAACCTCCGGCACCGTTACCTTCGAGGTTCCGGTGGACGCCACGGTCATCGAGGTGGAGTTCCTGTCCAACCTCTGGACCGGCAGCCGGGTCATTTTCAACGCCAAGCCCCAATAACAAACCACCCCCGGGAATCGGCAGATTCCCGGGGATTCTTTCGCAAAAAATTTTCCAGGGAATGTTTAGATTGGGAAAATCCGGGGATACTGTACCTCGGAGGTGCTTGAAATGAGCAAAAACAAATTCTTCGGCAGCATGAGCGGTAAGGGCTACTACATAGCCCTGATCCTGTGTGCAGCTGCCATCGGGATTTCCGGCTATTTGTATTACCGAAATGCCAACCAGGAGGAGAGTATGTCCAAGGACCCCTCCTTCTACCAAAACCCCCAGGAGGGGACGGTGCCGGCGGTAGCCACCCGTCCGGGAACGGACGCCACGGAGCCTTCCACCACCAATCCCAGCAAGCCTACGGAAAAACCGGAGCCTCTGAAAACCGGCGCCCCGGTGTCCGGGGAGACCATCACGGATTATGCCATGGACTGCCTGGTGTATAACGACACCACAAGAGACTGGCGGGTCCACAACGGCGTTGACATTGCCGCTGAGGCCGGTACCCCCGTCCTGGCTGCGGCGGCAGGGTCTGTGTATACCGTCTACGAGGACGAGACCATGGGCATGACCGTGGTCATCCGCCATCAGGACGGTTACACCACCAAGTACGCAAGCCTTGACCAGGAGGTCAAGGTGCAGCCCGGAGACGAGGTGAAGCTGGGCCAGGAGATTGGCTGTGTGGGCCAGACGGCGCTGCTGGAAAGCAGTTTGGGCCACCATGTCCACTTCAGCGTCAGTCTGGACGGCGCCAGCATTGACCCCCAGGAATTTCTGGATTTGGGGAAGTAAACGCCCCAATCCCCCGGATTTCCGGGGAAAGCATGGATCGTTTCTTCATTTTCTTTCCTCTTTAAACTGGGCCGCTGCATATGCAGCGGCCGCTTTTTTATTCCTGGGCGATTCGGGAAAGTCCCTGAGCATCCGCAATTTCCACCGTTCCCCGGGTCAGACGCACCAGATTTTCGCTCTGGAAGTACCGAAGCATCCGGGTGACCACCTCCCGGGCGGAGCCTAAGTGGTTGGCGATATGCTCGTGGGTGATTTTCAGGCTGTTGGTGTTCTCCAGAGCCGCCTCTTCCAGCAAAAATCCTGCCAGCCGCTTGTCCAGGCTTTTCCACAGAATCTGTTCAATCAGCCACATGACCTCGGAAAACCGGCTGGCCATAATCTCGTTGGTGTAGTTGGCCAGGGGAGCGGACTGGGTCATAACCTGCTTGTAGACTTCCGAGGGAATCACCCACATAGCCGTGTCCTTTTCTGCCTCGATAATCACCTCAAACTGAATGCTTCGCATGATGCAGGAGGCGGAGAACAGGCAGATATCCATGGGAAACAGCCGGTAAAGGGTAATTTCCCGCCCCTCCGGGGAGAGCATATAGGCCCGAAGCTGGCCATCGGTAATGAGAAAAAGCCCGGTACAGTCGGCAGAGCCGTTGTGCAGCACCGTGCCCTTGGGAACGGAACGCTGGAAAGCACTGCCGGAGATCTGGGCCTGCTGCTCCCGGTTCAGCTGATTCCACATGGGAAAATACGATTGAAAATCCATAGAAAGCTCCTTACTCCTGGGGGTAATCCAGCGTGACATATTGGGGCGTGTGCCCCAGGGCGGGGATGATTACCTCCAGCACATCCCGGGTGGTGAGCCGCAGGGAGGAGGTGTTGATACAGGGGTGGCAGCTGAAGAACTCCGCCTCCAGCAGGTCCCGGTCAATGAGCAGGTGGACTTTCTTTTCCCGGTCATTCATCAGCCCCAGGAGGGTCAGAGAACCGGGGGTGATGTCCAGCAAGGTTTCCATCGCCTCCCCGGAGGCAAAGGACAGCCGGGAGGAGCCAATCTGCTTGGACAGCTGGGAGGTTTTGAAGGGCTTGTCCCCGGGAATCAGAAGAAGATAAAATTCCGTCTGCTGCCGGTTACAAAGCAGCAGATTTTTGCACAGGGGCGCACCGAACGCCTCGTCCACCTCCCGGCAGGCCTCCATGGTCATGGCCTGGGGATGGTCAGCCCGGAGGTATTGGATGGCAAGACCATCCAGAAAATCATAGACCCGCATTTCCTTTTCCAGCCGCCCGGCCGGATCACTGGGCCGTCCCCATCCCAATACCATAGAAATTCCTCCTTGGTGGTTTTCACAATTTGCAGCTATTATACCACAGACCTGTGCCGGCTGCAATAAAAAAGCCCTCCGCACAGGAGGGAGAAGATATAGAAATAACCCTTGACGATGCAACCACTCACTTTGCTCGTCAAGGGTTATTTCCTGAATGCTTGGGTTCAGTCATTGGTTAACCTGCCTTTCTACGGTTTATGATGCGGCTTCCCTCCTGAGATCTGTTTCCTTAGTTTTCCTTACCCACTTCGAACCAACTGAAAATGAAAGGACTTCTTGACCTTACGCAACGAATTGGATTTGCGTTTGTAAAACAGGTTTTCTTCTGGGTTTTTATGGATTTTCTATGGATTGTTTACAGATTTTTGGAATTTTCAGACTCTTCACAACGACCAAAACTTCTTGCCAAAACGGTTTTTATGCTTATGAAGATCTCTTTTTGGGAACTGCACCACCGGGAAATTCTCATTCCCGTTAAGGATTTACCTCATCATTGGTATCACCCTTTCTGACTATAAGATAGCACAAGGGGTGGGATTTTGCAACAGGGAATGTTGTATAAATTTTCTAATTCTGGCTTGTATAATAGGCAGAATATAGATGATTTATATAACTTCATCTTGATTATCCAGGACAGGTATGTTACAATAATCGTGTTGGGGCTGCCGTGCAATGTCATTAAGTTAGTGACATTGTCCTAATGCAAAGACGGATAAGAACGAGTGCATCCGGCGACGGATGCACTTATTCTGTAAAAAGGGCATGAAA
>CASFFN010000035.1 GCA_949293985.1 uncultured Eubacteriales bacterium
GAATTCCTGCCCATTCTTGCCGAAATTTATCGCTCCCCCCACCCAGGGCGCCGCATTGTTCGCAGCGCTCATAAAATAGGTGCAAAACTGAGGGGTAAAACCGCAGTCCACGGTTTTCGTGCCGTTCTGGGAGATGGTGCCCCCATAAATCAGCTTGGCGAAGGCGGAGGAGCCGGACAGCTTGCCGTTGAGCTGGGTCTGGATGTTGGATGTCACGCCGTCCAAATACCCCAGCTCCGTGGCGGTGACGGCGCTGGAAATCAGCTTTTTGCTGCCGTCCGTCACCACCGCACGGCTGGCAGTCAGGTTTGCCGGCTGCAAGCCGCCAGAACCTACAACAACGACTCCACCGTCGTTATTCAAGTATAGTGCAGACGGTGTAGTTCCGTTAGACTTTGCCATAATTTCGTTGGAATCCATCTCCAGGTGGGATTTCGTTCTGGTTCCACCCACAATCAGGGCCGGGCCGTTGTCTGCCGTTCCGGAGGCATCGGTGGTCTTACTCAGTGTCACGGTACCGGAGAAGATGGCCTCCACCGCCTTCAACAGTACATGTAGCGCAAAATCATCCTTTCCCCAGTCAAACACTGGAACACCGGCGGAAATAGAGACATCCCGGGTTAGTTCCATGGCAGAATCTCCGGCAGTGAGACGGAACACATACCCTTCCCGGTAGTCAATTCCGGAGATCTCAGCAGCGGCCGTGTAGCTGTTGCCTGAGATAACCGCATCAGTAATCGGAATAGCAGCACTCCATGAGCCGCCCTCCTGCTGGTACTGATAGGAGATAGTAAGAGCGTTGTCCACCGCCCCAAAGTTGCCGTCCCAGAAGTTACCTTTCAAGGCAATGGAGACGGTATCCCCGGTGGAAGTAATCCGCTTGACAGATGGGGTCAGGGTCAGGGGGATATACTGTACGGTCTCAGGCTCAGCCGTCTTGCTTCCGGTGTATCCTCGGCTATCCTGTGCGACAAAGGTAAAAGTGTCTGTCTCCACAGCCTGGAAGTCCTTGGTGGACTCCAACACCACGCCGTTCACGGTCTTTTTCGTGATTTTTGCGCTGTTTTTTGCGGAGGCGGAAATCGTGGCTCGGGCGGTGGAGATATATCGGATGAGCTTCCCGGTGCTTCCGGTCAGCTGGGCGGTCTTGGTGTCTGTAGCTACCACAGAGCCGGTAACAGTAGGCCTACATTCGTCCTCGTATGCAATCGCCCGGAATGTTGTGGTTTTCTCGCCCAGAAGGGTGCTTCCGGAGTATGTTTTGCAGGTCAGAGTAACATTGCCGTATTTAGCATTGGGAATCTGCTCGAAGAAGCTCTCTGGGATTGTCCACGGGATTGAGGTCTGATTGGTTTTGGTTGCGACCGTCCCAGACAAAGACCCGAATTTATATGTAACCGTGTGCAAAAAATTGGAGCTGGCACGGGATATGGTGATTAGGGTGTTACCCCCAATGTCCGCATTGATAGCAGATATGGATGAGGCCCGGGGAATCGTGGTCAACGCCCACGTGCCAGTCATCCGCATTTCCGTTGGGCCATATGTAGGTGATATCCAACTCGCATCAGGTGTCGATACATCGAAGCTCATTGTCTTTGTCCCATCTCCATTGTGGGAGACGGACACCTGCCCGCTTTTTATCAGCTGCTCCTGTGGCCCAGATGTTGGGATGTTAAATGTAAATCCGCTGATTGCAATGGTCTGGCCACCTATGGAAATATTCCAAGAAAATGGCTGGCTGGCATAAAAGCCATAGTTTGTCCTCACCAGGTAAAAAGCATAGGACACCAGGGATGTATTGGCTGCCACATTGGTGCTAATCTCCGTAAGAACCAGTTTAAGGCTATAACCTTTATCACCCTGTTTTGTGAAAGTTTTTGTTTGTAAAGCCATTAAAATTCTCCTTTTCCGATGTGGAAACATCCGGTTCTATTTCCTTCATAGTCCTCAAATCTTGCATTACTTCCAGCGATTAAATACTGCTCAGCAGTAAGATTGAGGGCAACGGTGCCTTGGTCATTAACCGTAAGCACTGGGTTTCCGGATCGAGTAACGTACATACCAGTATCGTCCAGTAGGTTGCGCATCTGCTTACCGGGGCTTTCGATGGATAAACCATCTTTGTCAAATCCAAAGCCTTTACCTTTGATGTGTATTCCGTCGGCATTCTGCAATTTTTCTGTAATTGCGATATTCACAGCTTCTTCCGTGATTGCAAGACTCGCCTGATTCTCCAACTGTTCAATAGACTGTATAACGCCATCAAGGGTTGTCTTGGTTTCGATGGTAACCTTTTCCACCGCAGCGGAAATTGTTTCATTGGAAATTTCCAGGCCGGCGATTCTGGATTCCTGGGATGCAATAATCATGCCTTGATTCCCAACATCCTCTACCACACCGTCAATCTGGACTTGTGTATCTTCGGGGGCAGGTGTCCAGTCGGTGGCTTTAGTACCACGCTCCACCATCATGTGACGATAAGTCAGGGTGCAGTCAACACCTTCCACGCCGCTGTTGGCACGAAGACCAATGCCCAGAAACAGAGGTTCCTCCGTCCTTGTGACCGGAATGGTTTTAACAATTCTGCTCCAATCTGTACCAATAGAGCCGGATGCCCATTCATAGGATAACCGGGTGCCAGACTCATGGAAGAACTGTATGAGAAAACTATTCCCGTCGTAAGCTACATCGCTTTTCACATCACAACTAATGGTGTATACCTCACCATTTTTCACTTGGATTTTCTCCAGCTCCGTGTATGTGTTGCTTGGGATAGTGATTTCCTCACCATTTATCTCTGCGTTTCCCGGGAGACGGATGCAGGTATCGTCCCAGAACTGAGTTCCAAGCTGTAGGTTCCGAGCTCCAACCAGGATGTTTTCTATCGCATACTGGGCCTCTTCTGGAGACGGTGACCAATCAGTTGCTTTATTGCCCTTCTCAAGCTTGAATCCAGTAAATTCAATCGTACCAACAATGTCTTCTTTGGACCGAAACACCGCCCATGCATCCGTTTTAGAATTGAACGCCTCCGTTGCCGTGACGGTCAGGCTGAACTTAGTCCACTCTGTAGGGACAGCTTTCCATCCCCATAGTGTAAGGCCCCAGATGGCAAGATTGATTTGAGGCTCACCATCCAGAGCCCTCGCATAACACGATAGAGTGTATTGTTCGCCAGGTACAAAACTAATTCCCAAAGTGTTTTCTTGTGTCGCTCTATAGAAACGATACCCAGCGATACCGCCAGCACCAGCGTTTACAATGCTGATTCTGACTGCATTTTTGGTACCACACGGGGAATCGGAAAGGGGTTCGATTACCCCGGTTGCATCCCCAGCTATTACCATACTAGTGAACGTCCGATTGTACTCAGCAGCAACTTTTGTAAGACTTGGTGCGTCTGTATCTATCAGTAGATTTGTTCCTCCAACCGATAAATTCTCCAGCTTGATTATTGTATCTTCTACAGATAACGATATTTCCTCAGCCGTCTGTTTTATTGCGCTGGTTTCTTTTCTCACGAAGTCCACATCCGACTCAATGAGAGCAAGCTTTTCAACGGTAGAGGCAATTTCCTTATCGGAGGCATCTATTCTGGCATTGGTTACTTCTACGTAATCTCCAAAGTCAGACTGAGCCACAAATTTTCCGCTCAGATCAATCAAACCGATAATCTTTTCAGAATAAGCATCAATGATGTCCGCAGATTTAATAATCAAAGCTTTCAGATCGTTGAACTCTTTCTCGATGTCCTCTGGAGTTTTTACGCCAGATGGATTGGGCAAACTCAACCTAAATTCTTCTACGCTTTTTGCTGTATCAGACAAGCTGTATTGCAGGTCGCCGACAAGCTGGTATAAATAGGAATTGATTTGTGAGATCTGTTCCTGCGGAGTTCCGCCGGTAATATTGGGCAATCTAATCACATACATCACTTCCATTCTCAGTCGTCTTTGCGATAGAAAATAGCTTCATCTGCCCGGTGCCTTCCAGCTTGAGTCTGAGGTGGTCACACCGCCTCGGGCGTATTGGCAATGTAAAGCTTCGCAATGCTTTTACGGATATGGATGCAACAGGTCTCCAATTGTTGTCGGAATCGTACTGGGCATACACATATATATTGCTTCCAGGCTCCATCGACAAGCGTAGCGTAATTTTGGATAAATATTTCTGATCCGGTGAATCAGTACCAAGGATTCCGGTTTCCAATGACCATTGGATTGTCTCATTGTCATTTCCGGAAAGGTATTTTATCTTTCCGTCAGAATCAATGTAGTACAATTTTTCACGGCAGACACAAAATTCTTTCACCTTGGAATCGTCCTCTTTGTGCCACATTCCCTTGGCAGCATCATACACAAACAGGCTATACACGCCGTCAGAATCCGACATAGAAATAAAATACTTATTGCCATGTCCCCCAGCAACCGCATGGGTATAGTACACCTCTCCAAGCGGTCCGGAAATTTCCCTTGGCAAAGAGCCGTCATACGCACAGACAGCCAGCGGTGCCTTGTAATACAAAACCTCATTGACAATGGCAAGGCTCTTGCTGCTCCCCTTTTGTACACCTCTGCAAGCCGTTGTCTGCACCTGATAATTGGAAGGCATTGTGCCATAAATCTTGTGCAGGCAGGTCTCCTTGAAGAACAGCGGGTATCCAAGGTGTGTAATTGCTCCAGTAAACTGTCCGTCAGATCCGACAGAGACCGTATAGCTGTCTGTAGAAATGCCCATATAGCAAGCCCAGTTCTTGAAATCGCCCAATTTGGAAGCGTAGATCTCGTTTACAATCTCATTATTGAGATCTAATCCATAACGGCAACCCCATAGCCGGTTCCCGGACTCTATTACAAAGTCCATGTTGGGCATTCGTCTACCTATCGTTATGGCTCGGTCCAATGTCTTAGACTCAGCGAGCATGCCTGTAATCACAATGTAGTCATCTGTTTTCTCCCAGATGACAAAATTTCCATTGAAATCACTTAGGTCATCCGGCATCCCGGATATGGTTACGCCATCATGCTGTCCAAACTTTTCGCCGATTCCGGGGGACGAAATTTTAACGTAGGTTGTGGCAATTGTGACCCACATACCGCTGGATTCAGAAAACTGCTTTAGGACATTGGGTGACGATGACGTGTCAATCCACAAGTCCATATTTTTAGGATCTTCTGGCTGTGTGGATGATTTTATGACATCCGTGTATTTCTCACCATTTATCCGGCAGAGGTCTAACTCGGCGCCATCGGGAACAACGGTAAATGCTTCGATATCGCCGTAATCATCAAAGTTTTCCGTGTTGATATATTTTTTATCAGGAAAAATAATCACATAAGCTCCCATGGACACCATTGTCTTGGGGGTATCGCTCAGTCCCATTTCCACCCTGTACTCATTGATGACAAACTGGGAACCATCCACATAGCAAAGAGAATCCTTTGCGATAAGCCCGGAAGCTTTTTCCGGGGAGGCGTATGTACCTCTTGGCGGTCTGGTGGCTGCAATAGGGTAATAATCTGAGGTCAGATTTTTCATGTCATAGAATTCTCCGTCGGAAATCCTCAGATTGTGGTTATATCCACCAAACTGCTGAATCACCTGTCTGGAGGTAGAAATCTCCTGCAAGTATGGGTACTGCATACAATCCCCCCTTAAAAAACAAATGCACCTTTGGATTTGGGCATATTTTCGGAAGTGTAAAACTCGTTGTAGGCGTTGTATTCCGTGGTAAACAGGGCGATGGAAGCGTTGTATCTGCCGTACTCTGCATTGGCCAGGTCAATCTGTGCCTCAAGCCATCGCAGATACATAGTATCAAATGGTTCCGGCGCAATGAGAACGGTATCCAAATCGGTACCCCCATTGTAGCCGCTGAAGCTGTCCATCTGATCGCCGTTGTGGCAGCGGATGATGTTCCGCACAATCATCCACTCTAATTTGGACAGCCAGAGGATTTTTTCGTCCTGCGTATAGGCATTGGGCTTCAGCTCATCCGTTCGCTGGATTGCCTCTTGAATTGTCATAATGTCCCACCTTCCAAAAAAGGGGGCTTTTCAGCCCCCCGGTTACTTGATTGTGTTTGCCTTTTCCTGCATGTTTTCCAGCATGGCATCAATGGTGCTGTCCAGATGGGACTGGGCGGCCCGTGCCCGATTGATTTCATCTGCCACAAATTTCGGGACCTTGCTGGTCTTGCCCCTGGGCAGCACATAGTTTTTGCCGTTGAACATTATCAGTCTTCGGTGTAATTGGCATCGTCCACGGCGCTGAAAGCGGAGCAGCTCATCACTCGCAGGAACCGCTCAGGATACAGCACGGTGGCGCCGTTGGTCTCGAACTTATAGCCCACAGTGGAAAACTGATTCAGAGGGCCGCCCACCTGGGACTTGTCCTTTACAATCATCTCCGCCGCACCGCCATCCGGGTCGATAATACCGAAGGAATCCTTTCCGAAGAAGAAGGTGGCATAGGTCTTGGTGGAAGCCTTATTCTGGTAGGTGGAACCGCCAAGGACAGGGGCAAAGGTGTTTTCGATAAACCGGCAGCCGTGGAGCTCACCGATTTCGCCGTTCAGCAGTTCCTCAGGGGCGGCATACTTGTGGGCATCGAGCCAGCCGGGGCTTTCCCGCAGATCAAAAGCCACACTGGGATGAATCACTGCGTAGTACTTGCCGTTAATCTTGGGAACACGGTTCTTCTTGAGGTGGGTAACAGCCTTGTTGACCATCGTTGCTGTCAGAATGGACATAGCCGTGGCAGAAGCCTCCATCTCTGCACAGGAATTGGGGGTCGTACCGACAGCACCGGTAGCCAGGGTGATGTTGTCGCAGTACATAACATTGGTATTGGTAAGCAGGGCATCCCGAATCAGGGTTTCCTGGGTTTCCGCCATAGAAGCGCCCATTTCCTCCGTGGCCCCCAGGATAACATCATCATAGGCCCGCAGCTCCAGCACATCGGAAATAGCTGCATAGGTACCGTACTGGTTGATGGAACCGGTCTTGGAGCTCATGCCGAACTTCTGACCGGTGGGAATGACACCTTCCTGGAGCTGGGAAGCCTTGGCAAAGGTGTTCCACTTGCGCCACTCCACAGTCTTCCCATGGTTGGCGGGCAGCGGCTGCCTCTTGGCAAACTGGGCGTAGTACATCTCCTGCCGGGCATTTTCCAGCAGCTCAGTGTCGTAAAAGGTCTTCAGCTCGCCGGCCAGGGTATTGGTGCCGTCAAAATTGGTGGTAGCACCGGTGCCGGCATTCACATAGTTTACAGAGGTGTTGACCAGCGTTCCAGCGTCAGCAAAAAGCTGAAGGTTCATAATTGCGTTCATATTGTCTCCTTTCCGCAGGGTCAGATCTGGCCCGGATAGACCTTCTCTCCCCTCGCCATTCGTTCACGGAGCTTGCGTTTGAACTCGTTTCGCTGCTCCTGTGAAGCATGCTTATAGTCGAATGTCGTTACGGACGGAGCCTGGGCAGATGTGCCGTTTTCCATGGGGCGCCGTTGCCCTGCCTGGATAGAATTGGAGATTTTCTGAGCCGTCTTCTGCGCTGTCACCTGCATGGCCGCAGTCTGAATCTCTTTTCTATGTACGGCATAATAGGCGTCTTCAACGCTGATGCCAACACCGGGGGCCGTCATTCTTGCAAAGGCCGGGTTCTGCAATTCCGTTCTGAGGTCGAAATTCGGGAAGATCTTTTTTAACGCCTCGCCCTGTTCTTGCAGCTTCTGGATATGCTGCTGGATTTTCTGCTGCTCCAGCGTTCTGGCTTCTTCACGCTTCTGTCTGGCGGCGGCCCGTTCCTCCTGGTCAATCTTTTTTGCAGTCTCCAGGGGAACACCCAGTTCCAGGGCCTTGTTCTCATAGAAACCATCATCATTGTTGATTGCCTGGGTAAGGGCTTCGTAATCCATGTTGTCAGAATCCAGGTTATATTTCCTGGCCAACACTTCCAGTGCAGGCGCAAGCTTGCCCATGGTATCCTCGGCAGCCTTTGCCGTTCTCAGCCGTGCCTGGATGGTAGCCTGCATTTCCCGGTTATACTCCGGGTCATCCATGATTTCCTTCCAGCTCATTCTGGCCGGCTTATCTGTATGGGATTCGTCCGTTTGGGTATTGTTGGCAGCGGCGGCCTGCTCATTGGACTGCTGTTGGGGTTCTGCCTTGGGAGCTGCTGCAGCAACGTGCCCAGGCTGATTGATGGCAGTCCTTTTCGCCCGTTTACGAAGTTTTTCCGCCGGAACACCCAATTCCAGCAGTCTTTGCTGCCCGGCGTCAACAGCGTTATCGCCCGGTGCGGCGCAATCTCCACCGCCTTCACCGGCACCTTCACCGGCAAACAGCTGAAGATTGCACCATCTGTGTTCCATCATGAGTAAATCCTCCGATATAATCTGCCACTTTCGGGGTGGCGAATCCGCACAAGCTTTGATAGCTTTATCTACACTATACCCTTTGGGACTTCCGGTTCTCTATCCCATTACCCGCCAAAAACTTTCATACAGATGTTTTGTGGATAGTCTTTTGCGAGAATAGCGAATCCCGTGCAAACAGAATCAAATACAAGGGATACAGTCGCCTGCATATTCCTGACCGGGGTACAGTAAATTTCCGCCTGTCCCGGCTGCATATCGGCTGTAAAGCTTCTCAGTTGCCCTCTTGCCTCCATAAGTTCCAGGTCAGCGGCAAGGGTGTAGGAAAGGATGGATACCGCAGCACATACCAGGTCGTTCCCCGAACTCCCGCTATATGCATGGCCCTCAATGGTCACTCGGCAATGTTCTTTGTGATAGGTTACTTTAATCATTTCTTTCTCTCCTTTACAACGGAACCTCCATCCGGCTGGGATGCCGCATTGGATTTTTCCCTTGCGTTTTCAACCATTGCGGGTTCTCCTCCCGGAAGTCCCTCTACATGGTCTGCCTGCAACTGCTGTACCGATGCACCGGACCCCGCCATACCGGATGAACCCATCGTCTGCATAATATCCTGGCTCAATCCGGCAACCATGTCAGGTGCTGCTTTGGCTGCAAGAGTCAGCGCCAGCTGCATATATTGCACCATCTTCTGGTACATGGTTCCGTTTTGAGCGACCTTTTGCATAACCGTGTCTTTCCCGTCAAACTCCATAAGGTCCAAACACATCAAAGCCTGGTCTGTGGCTTGGGGATTGAAGAAACCCAACTTGAAAAACTGCATTGCCAGCTCATTCTGGCTGATTTTGGTATAAACATTCTTCTTCTGGGCAGAAACCTTGATGTCAAATACAGGCAGCCGATAGCCCATATCCTGCCCGAAATCGTTCCCCTGGTGCTGTGGTTGGATACCGGAATTGCTGTAACTGATAAACTGCTCCATGCCATACTGTCCAATGATGCGGAACTGTCTGGGCATATCATAAAACTGACGGATTAACTCAATGCAAATCTCAACGATCCGGCTATATGCCCGATAGGAAGCAAGGGTAGAATCCCTTGAACCTTTACCGGATGCCTCCTGAAGTGCAGCGATCGCCGATGCCGCCGTAACACCGGAGCTCACATTGCCTGTACTGGTTTCCGTGTTTCCGCTGGTTTCCCGCAGCTCCTGAATGGTACGGTCCATCAGATTTACATACACACCATCCAGCGGCCGGAAATCCACCTGCCGAATGGCTGTATCATCCACATTGCCTGCCACATGTATGATGGGATTCCTGAGATTCAGGAATTCTTCCTCGTTGACATTGCACCCCTGCCGGGAGAAAAATCTGGGGATCGCCCCGACCTGAGAAGACTTGATAAACGCATTTTTCATCATGTCTATCTCAGTCTGCGGACTTCTGCACACATCCACATAGCCGTAACCGCAAGGACTTCCCTCTATTGGGTACAGGGCATCAAACACATAGGGGTAAAGGCCATGGTCATAGAGTCCACGCTCTGCATAGTCCTGCTCATTTTCCGTGGCGTAAAGCACCACATCCTCCACATATTTGCAGTATTGCAAGGTGTTTTTGCCGTTGACATACTTATGGTAATAGACCTCGATAACCGTTGCCTTATTTGCCGTGTCAACGGTATCATCGTAAAGGAACTTGGTATTTACCATAGTGTTGCCTTTCAGCTTGTCCTGGAGCTGGGGATAGCGTTGGAGCAGCAAATCTTTATCCATCAGTTCCGGGTGGAAGAAGAAGCGGCTCGCCTGAATATCCGTAACCCCTGGCTCCCAATACAGGTTCAGCAGGTTCACCCGTTCAATAGCAATATCACCCAGTCCGTTTAGTTTGGACTTGTCCCACAAAATCTTGTAGACACCGGTGCCGGTTTTCATTTTCTGCCACATTACATCGGAGTATGTCTGTTCAAAGTGATTCTGCTCCAAAATACAGGGAATGATGGAGGAAAGTTTCTGTGCCTCCGCCCGGTCTCCCACCTCCCTGGGAAGGATGTTCGGCTCCGGGTAGGATTCCATTGCATCTGCGTGCTTGGCCACAATCACATTGTGCAGCCAGCCGGATTTGCTGGTGAAGCTTCCATCGGTCCCAATGGTACTTTCCTTCTGCTCCTCCACTGTATTGCGCAGCTTCCACCAATTCTCGCTTGCAACGATGCGGCTTTTTGTGTGCGTAAGTGCTCCCTGGTACTCTTTCAGCACATCTGTGAATTGCCGCAGCTGCTCCTCTCCAATGGGATTTCCATTGGTAGCGTCCAAAATATCCGGTTTGTTATACATACATACCTCCTGTTAAATATATCCTCGTTGTCTATCGGTAAACTGGTTAAGGGGATCCGAAACAATCGGCTGCGGCTCGATGTGCATAATGGGGCTGACCGGCCTGGACATACACATATATCGCACTTCGTCCGGGCAATGGTCTTCCAGCTTGGTGTCTAAGTCTTCCGGGTGTGTCTCTGAGTACATCATCAGAGGCATTGTCCTGATAAAAGCCTTGCAGTTGTCAAATACATACATCCTGGCATATCCGTTTTTGTCAAACTGTAGGCGGTAATGCACCTGCATCCACCCAGGTATCCGCTGGTTATCCCCCGGAGTGAAGTAAATCCCATACTTGGCGGCTGTATCCGCAATACTCTCGCCCCGGGAACTGTCCCAGATAGCCGGGTCTGCAACACTATCCACAATGTTCCTGTTTCTGAGCCAAGGGTGCTCCCTCTCAAACTCAGAAATCCTCCGAAACTGCTCATCCGGTGACCACTTGACCCCCTCATTAGGCGTCTGTGTGCAGCCATACATCTCCATAATGCGGTACAGCACACCATCATAGTCCACCGCCCAATAGCCCAGGGAGAAGGGCTTATTGTATCCGAAGTCATAAGAGCGCTTGAGGTCGAATGGCTCTATCACATGGGTCCACCGGTGCTGCTTGCGTGCCTCCTCCTGGGTAATACCCGCCTCATGGCACAGCTGCAAATCCGGCGTCGTGCGGAAGTCCTCAAAGAATTGACCTTCGTACACATCCCACCGGCCATAAAGCCATGCATCCCGCAATTTTGGAGGCAATGCTTCCAGCTGCTGTATGTAGTCTGGCTGGGCAGCCATCAGTGCAAGATTATCCGTTGCCAGAGCCTGAATGAATGTGTAATCGTCTGGATTCTCTCCGGCCTCATACTGCTTGTCGATGAACAGCCGCTTAAAATAACCATGAGATACACCGCCGGGGTTGCAGGTGTAATAAATCCGCTTTGGGAAGTTATTTGCACCCCGGAGGCAGGCAGTAATTTTTTTGATCCACATCTCCTGTAGCTGGGTAGCCTCGTCCAGAAAGATAACATCGTACTCTGCCCCCTGATATTGCAGCAGGTCGTTGTCACCATTGCAGTATCCGAATTTGATTGTGCTGCCATTGCAGAATGTAAACGCCTTATCCGTTTTGTTGTATTTGGCAATGCCGTTCAATTCCACCTGAAGAAAATTGATGTGGTTATTCACCAATTCCGGGTATGTACGGCGCACAATCAAAATCTTGATGCCCGGATACCGTACCGAAAGCATCTTGGATTTTGCCCTCACAGCCCAGCTCTTGCCGCCTCCCCGTGCTCCACCAAAGCCCACATGCTTCGTCTTTGCCATAAAAAAAGCTGCCTGTTTGTCGCTGGTGAGGCTTCTGTTTCCGATAATCAGCCTGCTCATTCGCTCCACGCCTCCTCGCCGCCGATGAACACCACCTCGATAGTGTTGTCCGCATGCTCCTCTTTTTGGGCCTCTTTATGCAGCTTGGCAATTCTGGCCTCCTGCTCATCCTTGTCGGCACGGGAGCGTATATCAAAGATGGTCCGCAAATCCAGTACAGCGCCAGTCAGAGCCCGGGCCAACTTGGGATTCCCCAAAAGATCCACCGGATTGCAGCCATCCACTGCCTGATCCAGTTTGCTAAGCAGCTTATCTGCAACTCTGACAATCTTTACCTCTCTGTCTGCTGCCTGATCAGCAAGCGCATCCAGTGTTTTTGTGCAAACGCTTTTCAAATAATCATCCCGAAGTTGTCTCCACCCTTCATCTCGTGAACGGTTTGCAACCTGTGTCCGGGAAACACCGTATCGGTCAGCTATGGTCTGGTAGCTCACTTTCGGATTTGTTACATATTCAATTCTGGCCTTTTCCCAATCCATGACCATAGCCTCCCTCCTGTTTGCTCACATTTTATCGTACCTGCCGTGTGGTTCTCTATCCACAACGGGAAACGGAAAAGAGGAGCCCGAAGGCCCCTCCTGTTATGTATTCCACTCTATCTGTGCATCGTGTCTGCAACGATGTTCTTTTGTCGTTCTTCCGCATAAAGTGCATTGGACAATCCATAATGCCGGATAAATCTGTATATATCCCACACGATTGCAGCCGCAGCAGCAGGATCGCAGTCTGAACTGACTATCCGGGTCAGGTACGATTAGCTTAAATCTATCCATTAAACATCCTCGTAATTTCTGGAAAGCATCCTGTAAACTTCACATTTCTGATAGTTTTTGCAGCAGAATACAGATATTTGAACAGCATAGTCAGACTTCCGCTTAAAGATGACACCTGTGCTGCTATCCTCTCCAATGATGCCCTCGCAGACAATGCGCCGAGACCCATCATCATACTTGTAGAAGGGACATTGCACATACACCTGTTTATATGATCCGCTGGACACATCACTCCCCTCCTAATCACAGGTCAGTTTCCGGAGTCGCTCCAGCTTCTGCCGTTTCCAGTGTCGCACCTGAGATTCACAGTGGAAGATAATCGCCAACTGTTCCAGCATGATTTCCAGGTCTGCAATTTCCTCCGCTACATGGTTTAAGGAATCACGCCCCTCCGCCCGTTTCAGTACTGCTTCCTGGCACTCTGCAACCTCCTGACAGAATTTCATGATTTGGTTGGCTGCACCGAATCTTTTCACCGCATTTTCAGTAATTCGCATACTTATCACCCCTTTTTATTCAAAAATAGTCTGGCAGCGGCGCCGATGAGCGCCACCAGAAGCACAATGTCAACCATTTCCCCCAACCCCTTCACCTCCTCCCATGCCGGCGATAGGCCTTTGTAACGGCCTGACTGCGCTGCTGATAAACACCGCTGGCAATTTCACGCTTTCTTCTGGCTTCGGCAACCTGGGCTTCGTGCGCCGCCTTCCAGGTGGCACCCCTGGGGCAAATATCCTGACACCCCGGATACCTAACCGGCGGCACACAGTAACGGCAGGGGTTATCCATCATTTGTCCCTCCTTGTGTATTCATCCCATGAGCAAGACCTGAACACCTGTTTGCAATTTACCCATCTTGCAAAATCTTTCTGTTCTTTTGTTGGTTCCCCTCCATCATAGTCACGATACGGCTGTGCAAATGGGGTTATACCGTTTCTATCAAGTCCCATTACAATTTTGTGTGCTTTTTCAACATCCTGGACAAGTACATAGCACCAGAACCTGCTGGGGGAAATCCCAGCCCTTGCCATTATATTTGCTGCGTTTGTTACAACCGGCAACATTTCTTCCGTATCGCAAGACATTCTGACAAACCGAATCCAATGCAGCCTTGCCAGCAAATCCGCCACGGAATCTGTAATAAGTCTGGCATCAAGTCCTTGGTTGAAGTCCACCCAAACAGGCTGTCCACCCATCTTCTCTATCTGCTTTAAGCCGTGTTCACAGGCAAGAACATTGTTATCCAGAAAGATAATCTCTCTGCTGTCCGGTCGTTTGATTTGTTCCCATGTGGCTGCCGGCCTGATTGCCCCCTCTTTCTTTGGGACAATGCACCATTGGCATTTACGGATGCACCCTCTCGTTAAAAACCCGATAGCCGCTTTGAAGTTCGGGTAAATTGAGTAATCCGGATATGTAGATTCAATTTCTTCCGGAAGGCTATCATAGATTTTATACCCGGTTCCGCCACGAATGACTTCCTTTGCACGGATGACGGTGTCAATATCCGGCGTAAAGGTGAACACTTTACTCATGTATACCCGATCGTATTCCTCGAATCCATTCCACCAGGCCACGCTGTCTCCGTTTGCTTTGTGGTATGCAGATAATCGCATGAGTGCGAGGTTCGGATGGCCATTGTGCCCGTCAACATCAATCAAACCTATTTTCATTCATGTGCTTCTCCTTTCAGCGCAGCCTCGGCGGCTTCTCTTGTGCGGAATACGCTTTTTCCAACATCCCGATTTCCAAAGGTCACAAATGCTCCCCGATAGTTCTCCACCAGTTCCCGGAGGCGATCCAGGTCATAATCTTCGCCCAGGATGTCCTCGATTTTCTTCAAGCGCCAGTAAAATTCCATGACATATGAATTGACCTTATCTGCACAAATGATTGTTCTCTTTTGCGTTTTTTCATCGATTCTTACATCAGGAATAGTCAACCGTTCCATTCTCATTCCTCCTAACTAAACGCATCTATGTAGTCCGTCCTTCATTACAGCGGGGTTTCAGGGGCGCAAAGCCCCGGACAAGCGATATTGGATATCCGAAATCACTTCTCATCGATGACACCGTATTTTCGGTGCATGAGCTCTATTGGCTTCCCCACGCTCATTCCTCCTATCAAGACCTACCATGATTCCGCAATTTCTTTCGCCGCACCCTGCCTGTATATGTCTCGTCGAAAACCTTGCTCATATAAACCCGGTCGTACTGATTCCAACCCCACCACCACTCCACATCGTCACCTTGAGCCTTGTGCCAAGCGGATAATTTCATCAGGGCCAGGTTGGGGTAGTGGTGTCCATCTACATCAATTAGTCCGATTTTCACGCAATCTCTCCATCACCATCTCCACGGCCTCGTCCGTCATGGGAGTACCGCATTCAGGGCAGAAATTCAAATCATGCAATCTCGTGATATATCCACACTTGGAGCATCGGAAATGATACTTCTGCCCACCGGGAGCCAAAACCTGAACGGAACTATCTTTTTTCCAATTGCCCCTCCACACCTTCTCAACCTGCTCCCGGCTGACGGGGCGAATGGCCTCCACTCTGGAGAGCAAATCATAGATAGCGTCCGCTGCGCAAAAGGCAAGGTCTGTCTTTGCCGGGCAGTCCTCGCAGGTCTCCCCATTTGCCCACTTTCTCAGCCGATTGGCTATGTCTTTGTAGTCCATATCATTTCTCCTTATCCGAAATATGGGCAGTGATAACCACCGAAACATCCACGCAGGCAACCAGTGCCTGGCCGTTGTAGACCATAACCAAGTTGGTGTCCTTATTAAAAACCATCCGGTCTGCGGGGATGTTGATATACGATTCTCCGTTGAGGGTTGCGATAAATCGCTTCATTCCTTTGCACCCCCTACACACAGATCTGACTATGAAACTGAGC
Source organism: uncultured Eubacteriales bacterium (assembly GCA_949293985.1). Lineage (GTDB taxonomy): Bacteria > Bacillota > Clostridia > Oscillospirales > Oscillospiraceae > Faecousia. The sequence goes on from CASFFN010000035.1 coordinate 15,807, forward strand.
CAGTGTTTTGATATCAATCGCAACACAGTACTCCGGGAAGTTGGCCTGCACCATTGCTCTGGCCATAGGGGGGCATACCGCATTACCGCAGCGGGCAACCTGCTTGCTTTTGGGGTAGGGCTTGCCCAGATGATCCACATCGATGATGTAGTCCGGTGGGAATCCCATTGCATTGTACAGTTCCCTGGGTGTCAGCATCCGCAGCAGAATATCAGCAATGAAGTATGCAACACCCCGGATAATCAGCAAAATGATTTCATCTCCCTGAAGTTGATAACCGCAGTACTGATTCAGCAATGCACGAATCTTTGGCCAGTGTCCAAGGCCCTGGCAGCTGTCCACTTTTACCAGAAGGGAGCGACACTCCGCATAACCACCGGCGCAGGATTGCGCTGTGATTGTGGGCAGCGGCTCTGCCGGGGATGTTCCCAACTCTTGCCCCTTGAACTTGACCACATGGGCAACACACAGAGCATTATGGTCAATGGCTGTCACCGTAGGCAGAGGGTCTGTACATTCAGAGCCGACAACCCCTCCATAGAATTTCTGAATATGGGCCAGTGCCAGTGCATCTCGGTCATGGGATGTAACGGTGTGCAAAGGCTCACTGACACCTACGGACTGACCGTTGCCGTAGTACTCTACCAGCTGGGCAGTTACAAGGCCGTGGCGATTGGCTGCATCTATCGTGGGGATAGGTTTCTGCAGATCTGCTGTCCGGGCAATTTCGCCATCCTTTTCAGTATGGTACTGGATTAGATTTGGCGCTATTACCGGGTTTACTAACTCATGCGCACCAACAGAGGTAATTGTGCTTAAAGGATTGTTGATATCTTGCGCCGGGTTATTGAATTTCTGTTGAACAATAAACGGGGCTGCGCTCTTAAGGGTGTGTTTATCCACACCGCAGATAACCCGTTTCATGGTGTTGTCTGCCAGGGGGCGAATTGCGTTGACGCCGTACTTTTCCTTGATCTGTTCCTTGGTGTCAAAGATGGAATAGCTGGGCAGTGACCAGTCGATGATCTCCGCAGCGGAGCGCCACGGCTTCAGCTTGCCGGACTTGACCTCTTCGCTGTTCCGGGGAGCATGTGTCCGTGCAGGCCACACAATAGGCTTGCCGTCGCACCGACCGCAGAGCATGAACCGCTTTCGGGTTGTAGGTGCTCCCAGATCGGCGGCAACCAGCTCCCGGTACTCAACTTTGTAACCAAGTCCATTGATCAGCTGCTGCCGCTTGGGATCATCTTTCCTTACATGCAGATAGTAGCAGGCTTCCTCCAGTGCCGGGTGATCCTCCGGAACGCCTGTGGTCAGCATACCGATGAATGCCATAAAAGTCTCACCGGCATGTTCGGGATCTGGAATCCATACCTTTTGGTTGCCGCGCTTTACATAGATCAGCGGTCCCCAGGTCTGGATCTCTTCCACATTCTCCATCATCAGAACGCGGGGACGGACATCCAGTGCCCATTTCAGGACTACCCAAGACAGGCTGCGAATGTTCTTGTTGACCGGCTTGCCGCCCCGTGCTTTGGAGAAGTGCTTGCAGTCGGGACTTGCCCACAGCAATCCTACCGGGCGGCCCTCACAGATTGTTTCAGGCTCTACATCCCACACGGAGGTCTGATAGTGCTTTGTCCACTTATGATTTGCCGCATGCTGTGCAATGGCGTCTGGATCGTGATTTACCGCAGCGAATATTGGCAGACAGAGAGCTTGCTCAATACCCATCGAGGATCCTCCTCCACCGGCAAACAGATCCACGAAAATTTCTTGAAAACAGCTAACTTGATAGCGGTCTATTTGTTTTTTCTGTCCCATCTCACACATCCTCCGGTATATCATCGAATTCTTCGGGATCGTAGTCGGTGACACCCTTATCCTTGGTGAGATCGTCCATAACCAGTTTGTCGATGCGATCAAAGGCGCAAGGTCTGTTCTCAATCAGGTAATCAGCATCAATAAAGTCCAGTACTGAAAACTGGCCATTCCGCTTTGCTTGCTGTAGCTTCTGGATCTCCGCTGCGGTACCGGCTTTCATAAAGACCTTCCAAGCCTTCGGATGAGTACGGCGCAATGTTGCAAGATGATTGTTGGCATAAAGCAAATCTGTGCCACATGGCATACAGCCATTCCGGGGAATCACATGAAAATTACCGTTTTCATCTTCCCACCCTATTTCGTACAGTTTGGAATAGGGCACATCGTAGCGGTGGATATACTCCCAAATATCATCATCTGTCCAGATTGACAGCGGATTGCAATGCCAGAAGCTATCGCCATCCGGTAGGTGATCACGGCTGGATTCAAACAGATACCCCCGTGACAGGAAGTTAGTTTGGCGGGTTCGGGATTCTGCGGCCATCAACCCCTTGAAGATCACATCCACATCCAGCTCTGCCTGCATTTTCTCACTGGGTTCTTTTTTCAAGATATCGCAGCAGGCCTGTGAGATCTTCACTTGGCGGAGAATATCGTAATAGGCAGCCAGCTCCGGCTTTTCGCTTTTGCTCTTGGAATATGTGAGGAAACAATCGATGTTGATACGGTGCGCCTTCAGTTTGGAGAAGGACTTACCGAGCAGAGGATAACCATACTGATCTGTGCACCAGTAGTAATTCTTGGGAGTTCCTTTTTTCCAAATCAACTTGCGTCTGCGGAAATCTTCCATCATATCCGGCGGACACAGATCGTCCAGAATATCCGTTCGTTTCAACTTACCTTCGTGCGTTAGTATCTCTCCAAGGCGGTCATGCTCAACCATGTATTTGAGCACTTCGCACTGAGCCTCGTACTTCAAGCCATCCTTTTCAAGCGGTAGTGGCTTTGTTTCCTTAAAACGGTTACCGCCCCATTCCTTGCCAAGCCACTTGGCGAATTGCAGGCTTTCCGGATATTCAACACCGGTATTACCGTAAATGATATAAAACATCTCAGCATATTCCGGCAGAAATCTGCGGATCAGATCCCAAAGAACGGTGGAATCCTTGCCACCGGAGAATGCAAGGGCACATGTATGTTTACTAACCGCAAAGCCGCGGGCTAAAGCTTCTACTGCCTTCTCGATTTTGTAATCCAGAGGCTTTTCCTGCTCTGCGCTCAATTCTTTGTATGTCATGTACATTCAGCGCCACCCCTTCTTTCCATGGTTGTAGTTGGGTTTCTTCAATAAAGGATACCGGTCTTTGAAAGGTACGGTCTGATCACCGTGAATCTGCCGCAGCCGGCGGTCAAGAAGCTCCTGCAGCCGCTCTATTTCTGTCTGGGTCATTCCTGCCCGCCCCCTTCCTCTTGTAATACCCGCTGGATGGCCTCCAGCTCCGCAGCACCCAGATTGCCGGAGCCGCCGGTTGGTATTGCCATCTTTCCGGGACGGACAGACCAGGTGCCACGGCTTAGCCAGTTGGCAAGATACGGAACATACTGACCGCCATCCTTTGCCCATTGCTCAGACCGCTTCCACAGCTGTAACATCTCAAATGCTTTTGCACCACTCTGGTCGTCCTGTATACTGGCTTCATAGGCTTCTTTTGTCTCCGCCTTTTTTCCTCGGCGTCCCTCTGGATATTCCTCCCATAATTTCTGAAACCATGGCATGGAATCCAGCTGTTCGGTTCCTTTCGGTTCGGTTCTTTTCGGTTCTTTTCTATTCTTTTCTATTGGGAATCCAAACGGATTCCAAGCGGATTCCAAATGGATTCCAGTTTTCACTTCATACAGCGATTTACACCCACCCGCCGGATGGTCTGTGTATGAGCGATTCTGCTTCACAAAAATCCTCTTGGCCACATCCGGGTAAGACAGAGGTTTCAGCCTGTCATTCTTCAAAGAATTGGCAATTCTCCAGTGTTTCACCACAATAACAGTATCGAATTGTAGCAGGAATCTGTTTTGAATCAGGCTTTTCAGCGCACTCTTTCCTCCGGGGATTCTGTTGGCTGCGCTTATGGCATTATTGATAAAGCCGTCGTCGTCTGCCAGCATCACCAGATGCAAATACAATGCTTGTGCATTTGTGGGCAGAGAATAAAATGGGTCAGATTCTGTGATTTTTGCAGAAAACATACGCCGTTCTGCCATGGGATACCTCCTATCTGGCAGCCGCCCACACCCTAACGGAGGGGGGGACTACCCTTTTTACCTTGTTGATAAACTGCCCCTCGTGGCTTGTGGCATCGGATAAATGGAGCAAAACAATCTCCCGGCAGCGGCTCAAATCCATGCGCACAAGGCATTTGCAGAGGGTATCAATATCCATATGAGAGCACGCTACCCGGTGCTGTGTTTTCTCCGGCATACGCTGGCAGCGGTCTAAGATATCCTGCTGGAAGTTGGCCTCCACCGCCAGGATATTCACGCCGGGAAAACGGTACGGCAGACTTACTGTATCTGTGGCAAAGACACAAATATCCCCATCCACCCGGGATTGCATCACAAAACCCAGTGGCTCCTGGGCGTCGTGAAAGGTGGGAAACGGCAGAATATCCATGGACTGAATGGTGAATTGCCGGCCCGCTTCCATCTCCCTCGCCAGTTCCAGCAGCTTCTCGGGCAGCTCCAGGGCGGCCGCCGTACCCTGGCTCAGATATACCGGCACCCCGGAAGCCAGTAGCTTGTCAACGCATCGGCTGTGGTCTTTGTGCTCATGGCTCACCAGACACCCATCCAGGGCAGACAGCCGGAAGCCGCACAACTGCTGCAGTTTCTTGTGGGAGAGCCCACATTCCAGAAGAATGTGGGTCTCGCTGTCACTTACTATGTAGGCATTGCCATGGGACGAACTGCTCAAAGGTTGAAATTTCAAAACGGAACACCTCCACCGGTGTTTTGCGCACCTACAACAGAAGGCTGTACCACCGTTTGGAACTGCTGGGGCAGTTGCGTGGCAACCGGTTGTTGCTGCGGAGCCTGGCTCATAAACTGTTGGAAATTTTGAAGAACCTGTCCCACAGGTTGTTGGATAGCCACATCCTGCACAGGAATATGCTCCTTCTGGTACTCCGTGGACTTCTTAATCCGCTCTTGTGCCCACTCCGGTAGGGCCTCAAATGCAGCTTGGTTCCAGGGGTCCATATCGAACCGAATCAGCTGGCTCAAAGGCTGCGGGATGTTAATTGGGATACCCACGGGAATCGGTGCAATATTGTCGATATTGGAATATTCTCCAGTGTCATTCAGCACAACGGTGAGCATGGCCGCTTTCCCAACATATTCATTGGTATCCAGGTCGAGAAACTCATCGTCAGAAAGTTCCCGTGCAGACCATGCATTAAAAAACTTTCTTAGGGAGGCTTTCTTAGATTTTGATACATTGAAGGTCTTGGAAAGCACCCTGGGTTCTGCTTTCCCGTCAATCTCTATCGTCTGTCCGCAGATTTCAAACCCAAGCAAAACCTGATTGTTATAGGATTTGCTCTTGTTCTCAAACTCACACAGCTGTTCGCCTATGCCGATGGAATACACGAGGATTCCCAGATAGCTGCCGCCCGGCAAAGGTGGCAGTGTGGGCTTTACATTGTCACGAATTTTCATACCACTCTCAGCTCCTTATCCATTTCAGATACCACCAGGCGAATTACCTGGGCGTTGCAGTCCAGCAGCTTGGTAACCGCCTCCGCATTGTCGATAAACAAGGGCACCGTGACCCCATAGTGACGGCTCAGGGTGTTGATGATGTCAATTCCCACATTGATTTTGGAGCCGGTGTTCAGTCCCATGTAGGGCACGCCGTTGAAGACCACATCGCACCGCTCCTCCAGACCTCCATTGACCTGCTCCCGGAACAGCCGGAAGGTTGCCATGCGGAACAGACTGTTGATGCCATCCTCCACAAACCGTGCCTTGAAGCGCTGGAATTCCTCCATAAGAAACAGCATTTTGTCGATACTCTCCAGTGCCTCCGCTGCATTCCTGGCTTCGTTTCGCAGGTTCTCAATCCGGTCCATCGTCCAATACTGCACGCTCTCCTTGGCAACGACATTGCGGGCCTCCCGAAGCTGGTCATTGACGGCTTCCAGCTGTCGGCGGGTGGCGTCTTGTTCCTGGGCGGAATCTGTCATCAGACTGCTGATGGATGTTTGCAGACTGCCAATCCGTTCCTGCACGGTTTGCAGCTGCCGGGCATAGTCAGGCATGTCGGAAATCACCACAGTGGTAGACTTTGCCGCATCCAGTTGGGCGCTCAGCTCCTGGATATGATTCTCCCGTTCAGCCGCCTCCTCCATCAAATCTGCCAGCCGCTTTTCCGATTCTTCACAGCGTTCCTTCAGCCGATTGCCGTTGTCCATGATTTTCTGGAGCCGCTGCTTCTTGTTGGTTTCAAAGGCTTCGGTGGCCTTCTGGAGCTGTTCAAAGGGCAGAGATTGCTTACAGGTGGGACAGATACCACCGGCAAAAGCCTCACCGTTGACCGCAATCCACTCATCACGGGTAGCGGCAACCTCCTTCCGGTAATGTTCAATCTCCCCCTGAACATTGGTAATCAGAAGCCGCAGGGATTCCAGGCGATTCTGCTCGGAACGCAGGACGGTTTCCATACTTCTGGAATTGGGTACATGGGCGGACTGCTTGTCCCGATATGCACGGTTCTTGGATTCCAGGGTGTCCCGTTCCAGATTTGCCTCCCGGAGTTTCAACTGCAAATCTGCCAGAGCCCCATTGTTTTCCAGGGCAATCAACTCCATGGAGATCTCCTCCTGCTGACGGGTGAGCTGCTTTTCCAGCTCCCTGGCAGCCTCAAAATCAAGCCCCTGTAACCCTTCCAGAGTTTTTTGGCACTCGGAGATCCGGGTAGGGGTATCGTCCCGAATCCCAATGAAGCCCTTTCGCTGGCTGAGGAGCTTTGCTTTATACTCCGGCAGGGTCAGTTTTCCCAGGCTGTCCAGGAGCGGCTGGAACTGGCTGTTGGAAGCCATAATTTCCTTGTCGGACAGCGTACCGGCAATGTCAAACAGCGTCGCCCGCCGGTCCTGCCACTTCATTTCACTGGCAAAGTAAGATACAGAGGTCAGAAGCCGGAACACATCCTCCGGCACCAGCTCTTTGATTTTGGCATCAAAGGCATTCTTCTTCTGGGGCACTCCATCCACATAGTAGTCAGAGGTATTCCCTTCATAAGCGGCCTCGCTGCTGCCCCGGCGGGTCGTCCAGATTTCCCGGTATGTACGGGCCAGGGTGATACCCACCCCATCTACCAGAAGTTCCGCCTCCACGGAAGTAATCGCCTGGTGGTCCTTAACCTGCCCGGAACCATCCAGAGGCTTGATGTCCATGTTCTTCTCGCCGTTGCCGGCGCTGTCCTTCCCGAACAGCAGCCAGGTCAGAGCGTCGTAAATACTGGTCTTTCCGGTGGCGTTGTCGCCGTAAATGCTGGCGTTCCCACCACCAAAAACCAGATTCAGACGGCTGTGGCACTTAAAGTTCTCCAAGGTCAGACGATTGATTGTGATGTTCTTCATTTTGCATTCTCCTCACACTGCTTTTTCATAATTACGCAGATTTCCGTACCGCCAATGTTTGACTGCATCATATCCACGGAATCCGTATCCACTGCAAAATCATTCAGCGTATCACGGAAAACCTTTGCTGCGGTGGTGTCATGCCGGCAAATGTTGTCATGCAAGCAATGCATCAGCAAAGTGATTTCAAAGTTGACCACATCCAATCCGCCGGAGCACGCACACCTGGTTGTTCCGTTACCGATTTCAACCTTTAGCATTTGTTTGACAAACCTCCCAATTCGTGGTATATTACATACGGTTATTTTTCTTTGCCGCTTCGGAGTACCATCCTGCTCCGGGGCGGCTTTTTCTTTTGCCCAGGAAGTGCCCCACCTGGGCGCTGGCGGCACACAGCAGTACCACCGCAGCCGGCAGGGACAGCCCCGGAACAATCCAACCGGCACCGGTGGCGGCCAGCAGACCGGCGGCAAGAACCGCCTTGGCAGCTGCTCCCTTGCAGGCAGCCCTAAAGTCACGGCGGTACCGGGCTGCATTTTTGCACCGGATGGAAAGCGCCTTTCCGGCAGCCTCCCTGCGGCCTCTGGTGAGCCGATTGAGCCGGGCAAACCACAGCACCTCCTCATCGATATGTACCGCCCGGACGCCGTCGTCCGTCTTGTGGGCCAGATACAGGCCGTTGTTGTTCATACAGATTCCTCCTCCAAACTTTTCTTGATTTCCTTCTGGTTGTAACCCAGCAGCCCCAGAACCGCCGCAGGGTTCAGCTTCAGACCGGCGACGAGCTTCCGCAGATCCTCTACGGAGAACTTCTCCGGTTCCTCGATTTTTCTGTGCAGCGTGCTGGGAGGGATTCCCAAATCCTTCCCAAGCGCCCGGGTAGACATCAAGTTGTAGACCCCCTGCTGCCTGCGAATTTCTTTGCGGAAATCCTCATCGGCATACTTTGCCGCATATTGCCTGATTCTCGGCATGTGATTCACCTCCTTCAAATGTTTCAATTTGGTTAGCGGATTCACTCATCTATGGAAACCATCTCATCCTCCAACATGGCATCCAGGGAATCCATCGTGTAGCCATCTGCGGACAACTGCCGTCCCTTCCGCTCGTACATCCGCAGCACATACATGAACTGCCGTCTGCGATTGCGAATCCGCTCTTCCTTCTGCGCCAGCTTCACATAGGGGGACTGCCGCAGCCTTGCAATCTCTTCCTCCACCGATTCATCCGTGAGGAATTCTTTCCTTTCTCGTGCCATAGTTGGCTTACTCCTGTTACTATATATTTGCCCCTTGATTTATGGCAGCCAGCCATAGGCATGGGACATCTCGTTGCCTAAACTGTTAGAATGGGAGGGTAATGGTCTG
>CASFFN010000036.1 GCA_949293985.1 uncultured Eubacteriales bacterium
TCCCATTCCGAACACAGAAGTTAAGCTCGCTTGCGCCGACAATACTTGGCGGGCGACTGCCCGGGAAGATAGGTAATGCCAACACAAAGAGCACCAGGAGCAATCCTGGTGCTTTTTCTTTTTTATTCAGCTTGTATGCGTACCACTTTTTTAGTATAATTACCATCAAGAAACGACAGGGAGGGAACGAAATGTCTGTGTTTCAGGTGGCGCTGGTACAAAAGGAGGCTTTACCGAATAACCCGGAGGAAAACCAAAAGCGCATGGTCCATTGGATTGAAGAGGCCAAGGCGAAGGGGGCGGATTTGGTGCTGTTTCCGGAGATGTGGTCCAATGGGTATGCGCCGCCCTTCCCGGGAGCCTTTGACGATCCCCTCCATCCGGATTTTGAGGCGGAGCGGAGGCGGTGGTTTTCCCAGGCGGTTACCATGGAAAGCCCATATGTCCGGGCAGCCCAGGAAGCTGCCGCCCGGTGTCAAATTGGCGTTTGCGCTACCTTTTTGGGGTATGCGGAGGGGAAATATCAAAATAAGGCGATCCTTATTGACCGGCAGGGCCGTATTCTTTTGCACTATGCCAAGGTACACACCTGTGATTTTTCTCTGGAAGCCCTTCTGACCCCGGGAGAGGGGTTTTCCACCGTGGACTTTGAGGGAATTACCCTGGGCGTTATGATTTGCTTCGACCGGGAATTTCCCGAAAGCGCCCGCGTTCTCATGCTTCAAGGCGCGGAAATGATTCTGGTACCCAATGCCTGTGATATGAATCCCGCCAGACTTCAGCAGCTGGGTACCCGGGCCTTTGAAAACATGGTGGGCGTCGCCATGGCAAATTACCCCGGCGTGGGCTGGGGCCAATCCTGCGCCTATTCCCCGGTGGTTTTTGACGGGGAAGGGAAATATGCGGACAATCTCCTGCTAAAAGCGGAGGATACCTCCCAGGAAATTTACATCGCCCGATTTGACATGGAGAAGATTCGGGAATACAGAGCGACGGAGACCTGGGGCAACGCTTACCGAAAGCCGGGGGCCTACCAAATGCTCCTGAACCGGCAGGTGCGGGCGCCTTTTATCCGAAAACCGCTGGCGCAGGGAGGGGAACGAAGATGAAATTTGAAAAGATTGATTTGAAAACTTGGAAGCGAAGGGAATCTTTTGAGCGCTATATGTCCGAAATTCCCTGTACTTACAGCATGACGGTCAAGCTGGACATTACGAGAATCCGAAAGAAAAACCTCCGACTGTACCCGACCATGCTCTACTGCATTACCAAGGTTGTCAACCGGCGCCTCCTGGCTGTGCTACTACTATGCCATCCGGAACGGCACGGTCAGCGTGGTAGTTTCCATTGATAAAATGAGTATTCTGGTGGCGGTGGTATTTTCCTATCTGTATTTGAAGGAAAAAATCAGTAAAAAAGCAGCAGCCGGTCTGGTGCTGATGCTGGCAGGAACCCTGCTTATGGCAATGATAGGGTAATACATAAGGAGGAAAAAATATATGCGGCGAAAGGACCGACAGGTAACCGATTCGAAAAAGATTGACAGCATTATAGCCCAGTGCCATTGCTGTCGCCTGGGCTTTTCCGATGGGGAGCAGGTGTATGTGGTTCCCCTCAGCTTTGGGTATGAAAACACAGGGGAAAAGCGGATTTTCTATTTCCATGGAGCCCCGGAGGGACGGAAAATAGAACTGGTGAAAAGGGGAAGACCGGTGGGACTGGAGCTGGATTGCGCCTACCAGCTCCGGGAAGGAGAAAGGGCTTGCAGCTTTACCGCCAGATTCCAGAGTGTAATCGCCACGGGAATTCCCAGCCTGCTGGAAAAGCCTCAGGAGAAAATACATGGTTTGCGGCAGATTATGGGCCATTATACCGGCAAAACGGATTGGGATTTTCCGCCGGCAGTGCTGGAAAAGACCTGCGTTTTTCAGGTGGAAGTTTTGGAGCTTTCCTGTAAGGAACATCAGTAGGAGAAGGGGGATTATGATGAATTACCATGTTTTTTTCAGCCCCACCGGGGGCACGGAACGGATTGTCCGATATGCAGGAAAGGAATTTCCGGGAGCGGAAATTGACCTTTCCCGGGAAGTTCTGCCGGTGGAAATGACCGGAGAAGATTTTGCTATTGTAGCGGTACCCTCCTTTGGCGGGCGGGTTCCGGGGATTGCCGCCAAGGGGCTGGAAAACCTCCGGGGGCAAAAGACCCCGGCGCTGCTTCTGGTGACCTATGGTGCCCGGGCCTATGAAGATACGCTGAGGGAGCTAAAAGATATTTTGAACCGGCAGGGCTTTGTATGCGTGGGAGCAGCTGCCATGATTACGCCCCATTCCATCGTCCCCACCATTGGGGCAGGTCGCCCCAACGAAGGGGATTGGGAAAAACTGGACGCCTTTCTTCTGACGGTGAAAAAACGCCTGGAAGGGGAGCGGGAGGAAATCCAGGTACCGGGAAATTTCCCCTACAAGGAATACCGGGTGCTTCCTATGGAGATTCAGACCGGGGCGGACTGCGTGGGCTGCGGCCTCTGTGCCGAAAAGTGCCCGGTGCAGGCCATCCCCCGGGAAAACCCCGGAACGACGGATTTGGAAAAGTGCATTTCCTGTATGCGCTGCGTCCATATCTGCCCTCACAATGCCAGAGGGGTAAACCCGGAAAGACTGGCAATGCTCCGGGAGAAGCTGGAAAAAATCTGCCAGCCGGACAGGGAGAATGAATTTTTCTAAGGGGAATGTGCCTGCTGCTCCAGTTTGCAGCCTTCAAACTTAACGGCGATTCCCTACCCATTTCCCCCGGGATTTGGTAAAATAACGCTATCACACAGGGGAAAGGAGAACACATATGCAGCTGCATCATGTAATCCGGAAATACAGAAAGGAAAAAGGACTCACCCAGGAGGAGATGGCAAGCGCCCTGGGGGTTACCGCTTCCGCTGTGAACAAATGGGAGCGGGGAAATGCCCTGCCGGATATTACCCTCCTGGGGCCCATTGCCCGGCTCTTAAGCATTTCTCTGGAGGAACTGCTTTCCTTTCGGGAGGAACTGACACCCCAGGAGATTGAGAATTTGGTGAAAGAAGGGGATAGACGGTTTTCGGAGGGAAGCTATGATGAGGCTTTCGCCTGGGCCAGAGAGCAAATCCTCCAAAATCCCGATTGCGAACCTCTGATTCACAGCCTTGCTCTGCAAATGGACACCCGCCGCCTTACCGGGAATCTGGAAATCCGGGAGGAACAGGAGGCTTTCATCCTGCGGTGCTATGAGCGGTTGGGGAAAAGCAAGGAGGAATCCATGCGCATGGCGGGGGCGGATGCGCTGTACGGCTATTACTTCCGCCGGGAGGAATACGACAAGGCCAGAGAAGCGCTCTCCTGCCTTTCCATACAAAATCCAGAGCGGAAGCGAAAGCTGGGGGAGCTGTACGAGAAAACCGGAGAGCCGGAAAAAGCTTACCAGGTCTATGAGGAAATCCTCCTGGCGGAACATCAGATTCTTTCCATGGTGCTCCAGAATCTTTTTTGCATGGAGCTGAAGAAAAAAGACTGGGAAAAGGCAGCGTATTATGGGGAGAAAAAGAAGGAGCTTGCCCGGCTTTTCGAAATGGGGGCGTACGAGACCTTTGGGGCGGATTTGGAGCTGGCCCAGGGGCAGCAGGACCGGGAAAAAACACTGGCCTGCATGGAAGGTATGCTGAAAAACATAAACACCCTGGGAAGCTTCGTCCATGCTCCCTTGTATGCTCATATGACATTCAAGCCCCTGGATGGGAATTTTAGGGATTCTGTCCGAAAGACCCTGCTGGATATTCTGGAAAGCGACGAATTTGCCTATATGGAGCAGGATCCCCGGTGGAAGGGACTGGCGGAACGATATGGTTCCGGGAAGAAAAGGAAATCATTGGACATTTAACTGAAAGCGCCCGGTTCCTGCTATTCTGGAACCGGGCGCTTGTTTTGAAAGAGAATATTTTTTTCTAAAATTATTGACAAACAATAATTTTACTGCTATACTGAAGATGGAAATTAAATAAAACAATAATTGGAGGGATAGCCATGAACAAAAAACCAATCATAGCCGGGCTGGTGGCAGTGGCCCTGGTTCTGTTTATTTGTTCCGGTATTCTGGGAGCGGAAAACAGCCTTGCAGCCCTCTGCCTGCCCTTCACCTGGACTGCTGCCGGGCTGCGGAAGCTGAGCCTTTCCGGCAGCCTGGGAAACGCCGTGGCCATCGTCTTGCTTGTGGTGGTGGGGCTGCTGCCCCTGGCTCTCAAGTGGAAAAAGTCCTGGGGCCCGGAGGATGCGCTGCTGATTTTCACCTCCATCGCCATCTGGTATACCCTGTATGTGCTGATTAACCCCTATATCCTTCCGGATATTCTCAGTGGCACCCTGGGGGAGACCCTGCTTTGCGGCAGCTGTTACAGCCTGTTTCTCTCCTGGGCGGTGCTGCGGCTCCTTCGCTCCACCCGCTCCATGACCGGGGAGAATTTCATAAAGGCTCTGGGGATTTTCCTGTATCTGTGTGCGGCAACCCAGGTGTTTTTGATTGCCTCCCGGACTTCCGGTTTGGTTACCTCCTGGAAGCTTCTGGAATCCGGCAACACCATGCCGGGGCAGAATCTTCTGCCATCCTACCTGTTTTTGCTTGGGGGGTTCCTGGTGTCCGTGCTGGAGTACGGTCTGAACGGTTGGCTGCTGCTGTTGGGGGCAAGGCTTATGAAAGACCTTTCCCAGGACCCCTATGGGGAGGCGGCCTGCCGGAAGGCGGAGGGACTGTGCCGCTGGTGCCGCCGTACCTTGGCGGTGGTGCTTCTGAGCCAGACGGCCCTCAATGTGGCGGCGGTGATTTTCGCCTCCCGGATTTACTATATGGTGGGGGTAGGCTTCCGGCTTCCTGTCTCCAGCATGGCGTTGGTTTTTGCCCTTCTGGTGCTGGCATCTTTGCTGCGGAAAGGGCAGCAGCTCCAGGACGATAACCGGCTGTTCATCTGAGGGGGGATTTCATGGCGATTGTTACTCATTTGGATGAGATTTTGCGACAGCGGGGGATGACTGCAAAGGAGCTGTGCCAGAAGGTGGGTATTACGGAGGCAAATCTATCTATTCTTCGCAGCGGGAAAGCCAAAGGTATCCGCTTCCACACCATCAACCGGATTTGCTACTATTTGCAGTGCGATGTAGGAGATATTTTGAAGTTTGACGGAAATTTGGATGAGGAGGATTGTGATGTATAAGAAAATCATTGTCATGTGTTTGTGCCTGGGACTGATGCTTACCGGCTGCCAGTTGGCCCAGCCGGAGGAAACCCAAACTACCCAAGATGATACCCAAATGACGCAGGGGGATGCTTCGGAATCCCCGGTACAGATGGAGCGGTTGGCAGGGGTATACATCACCCTGGAGCCCATAGTCCTGGAAGCGGGCACCGACCGAATCCAGGCCCAGAAGGTGTCCGGGGAGGATAGCCGTTATGCCTTCCCCGGGGTGGAGGGACTGCTGCTGGCCTCCTTCTGGATAACCGAGCCGGAAAACGGCGGATTCTGGAGCATGGATTGCTCCCAGGGTCTGTGCAGTGTCCTGTCTTCCTACAATGCTATCGAAAACGGGGCAGAGGTGGGACTGACGGCAACCTTGTACCTGACCAAGGAGGCAGGTCCCCAGGTGTGCTACCTGAATCCGGTATACCAGGGGCCGGATGGAGAGGTGTATCTGAAACCGGATGATGCTGGCACCTCCACCAGCACCGAGGCCATTGCATCGGAAACCCTCACTGCCACCACAACCATCGAACAGGAAGCAGGAAATCTTGTGAACACCACGGAAATCACGGTGAATTTCATCCATGTGGATCTCTCCCAAGGCCTGACGGTACTGGAAATGGACGAAAACCACCAGATTTTGAAGACCCACACCTTTACCCCCGGTGAATTGCCTGAGAGCCTGGAGCCTATGGCAGAAACGGCTTACATCCTTACGGAGGAACAGACCGCTTCCGATACCCACCGGGCCCTCTACCAGAAAAAAGATACCTACTTTACCGCCCTGTATCGGATGGACGATAGGATCTGCGCCGAAGCCCAGTGCAGCCTGGAATGGCAGGAATAAAATAGAAGGGGAAGCGTAATGCTTCCCCTTCTCAGCGTGTCAAAAAACCTTTTTGACACGCTGGCAGGCTGTCAAGAAAGGCACAAAGACAAGCAAACGCCGCCTGTCGGCGTACATGGGGTACGGTAGGGCGGCGTTTGCGCAGTAAGGCAAAAGCGTTGCGCAGCAACAACTTTCGGGCTTTTGGCGGAAGCTGTGTATCTCCGTTCCTGCCACATTCTCCGATAGGAGGCCTCGTCAATTTTCTTCTGCTTTTGCCGGTTTGGGACTTTATTGACAGTCTGAGAAGGGGAAGCCTCGTGCTTCCCCTTCTATTATGTTTCCGGAAAGAAGATTTCCTCCACAGGCCGCTGCAGCAGCTTCGCGATTTTCATTGCCAGCTCCAAGGTGGGATTGTATTTGTTGTTCTCAATGGCGATGATGGTTTGCCGGCTGACCCCCAGGGCGTTGGCCATATCCTCCTGCCGGAGCCCGGCCTCTTTTCTTAGCTGTTTAATGCAATTCTTCATGGTATATCAGACTTTCATCAAAATAAATGTGCCCACAGACAGCAAAATGGCAGAAAGGGCTACCACCGCTACAATGGCCCAGAGGAACTTGTTGGGCTCCCGGTATTCTTCGTCCCCGGCAATCATTTTCCGCTTCATGACCATTTGGGCAAAGCCTTGCACGCATACGGCAAAGCAGACAATCAGCCCCGGCAGGGGGCTGTATTTTGCGCCGTTGGCCAGCACCTGATAGCAGTTGTAAAAAGTCCAGAGAGACAGAAGAATGAGGGTGCATTTGTACCCCAGAGCCTGGGCCCGGAGCAGAATGTTCTTGTCCATTTCGTCCATTTTCTTCATGGTGGTTCCCTCCCCATAAGCATTCAAGATGTTAAAACATCTTTACATTTATCAGTATACACCGGAAATCCAAAATGTCAAGAGTTTTTAAGGAAGCTCTGGATAAATCCGCAAGTGCTGGTGGCGAGAGATTTTTCGTCAGACAAAAGACTGGAAAACGGAGGAATCCTTTGTGGATTTCCCGTTCCATCCAGCCGACGGGGGTTTATTCAGAGTTTCCTTAACATTTTGAAAAAGCGGCCGTGCCATGGGCACGACCGCTGCTTTCATCTTGCAGTGGAATCTTCCTATTCTTGTATACCGCTGCTGTTGTCCAGCTGTGCCCGAAGTTTCTCGTAAAATGCGGCGTAGTCAGAAAGACGCTGCTGCCAGAGCCGGTTGGCGGTGGGGGTGGCCAGCTTCAGCTGCTTCAGGCGCTCCATTTTTCCCAGGGTGGCAGCTACCACTTCTTTTTTCTGGGACAGCTTCATTTTGCTGAATTCCATGTATTGCAGAGTTTCATAAATCCGGTAGGCGTCAAATCGGTCGATGTTGTCCGCATCTCCGATGGTTTCGCAAAAGGGCGTCCGCTCCCCGGGAAAGTCCGCTTCATCGTCCACATGGATAGCAATGCCATAGCAAATATCCCGGATTCCCTCCGGGGGAAGTCCCAGACTTTCCAGGAAAGGCCGGGCGATGGCTGCGCTGCGCCGTCCGTGATTTCTCCAATCCGCCTCCCCGTTCATCTCCTCACAGTAGGCAATGTCGTGAAGCAGTCCTCCGATAGTCGCATAAACCGCCGGGAAGCCCTCCGCCTCGGCAATGGTTTTGGCAATGTTCGCCACCCGGTAGGAATGCTCCAGCCGATAGTCCCGGTCCTCCGGATGGGCAGAAAGATAAGTGCTTTCAGCAAAGGTGCGCTTTAAGAAGCTTTCCGTTTTTTCAATCCACTTGCTGTTCATGGTTCACACTTCCTTTTCGTATAATGCCATGGAGTTTCCGTTGGGGTAGTCCAGAATGTCTACGATTTTGTAACCGGCGTTGAGGTAAATCTTACGGACTGTCTTTTCGTCCAAACCGGTGTCCAAACGGATGTAGGGAATACCACGTTTGCGGCACTCTGCCCCAATGGCTTCTGTAACCAATTTTGTCATGCCTATGCCGGCAAATTTGCGCCGCACACAAAACTTGTGCAGATAGGCAGCTTCGTATTTTGGAGAAGCAGGCCAATAGTCCCTGTCGGCCCATTGTAAAATAAAAGCACAGGCGATTTCACCCTCCAGGATTCCAATGCAGAAATTCTCTGCCTGGGCATCGGGTGTAAGCAAGGCTTCCGGTGTAAGCCATTCGTCCGGCCAGACACGATACCCCTGCGCCCGCCCCCAAGCAGCGACTTCCCGCATAAGGGAAATGGCCTCATCCATCCTATGGAATTGAATTTCAATCTTTTTCATGAAGTTTTGCTTCCTTCCATTGACGAATTGTAACCCCAATATGCTTGTCTTTCCGCCATTGGGGAGCGGGGCCGTCATCTCCCCAGTATTCATCTATGGAGAGAATTTTGCCGTCTGCTACACCAATGAAAGAGGTGCAGTGACAGGAGATTTTCCCGTCTTTACTGAATACATGAACAGCGGTAACGATGCAGGTATCGGTGGTGACAACCTGCTCCACCTCACCGTCCCATTGGCCGGGATATTCACAGTTTGCCCGGATGAATTCCTCAACCTGAAAATGCTCGTCGGTGTTGTGCCAGTTTACCCAGGCGTCAGGATGGAAGTATTTGCGAATGGCGTCTGCATCCTGCTTCAGAACAGCCTCCCAAAACTTGCGAATGTCCATTGCATCCTCTCCTTACAGTTCCTTCTTCATCTGGCTGGGGGCATAGGCTATGTACCCATGCTTGGGGTAAAAGTGGTGGGATTCAAAGTATTCTTTGCCCCCCAGATGGACATGGGCAGCGGTTTTCCCCTGGGCTTTCAGATGGCGCTCCGCCGTCTGGAGCAGGCGGGAACCAATGCCCTGGCGCTTCCGGGCGGCTTTGACATAGAGCCGGTGGAGCTTCACCTCGGTGGTGCCGGGGATGGCGTTGTAGCCGATACAGCCGATTACCCGGTTCTGCTGGTCAATGGCCAGCCAAAACATATCCCCGGTGTCCAGATAATGCTTCTGCACATCCAAAAGATCCGGGTTCAGCCTGGGTACCCGGCCCAGGGCATCCTTGGCTTCCAGCACCATGAAAATCATATCATCCCGATAGGGTTCTGCATAGGGAACGATTTTGTAGTTTTCTGTCGCCTGTGTCATACTTTTATCCTCATAAATCCCCGGCAGCCCAGCTCGGCCATCTCCCAAAACCCCAGGGATTTGTAAAAGGCCAAGGTTTTGGGGGTGTTGTCCGTTGCCAGCTGGATTTGCCGCACCTGGGAAAAGCGGTTCAGGATTTCCCGGAGCAGAGCCGTGCCTACCCCCTGGCGCTGATGGGATGGGAATACCAGAAGGTCCTGCACCAGCACCACGGTGCAGCCGTCTCCCACGGTTCGCACCAACCCGATAAGTGTTTCCCCTTCATAGGCCGCCAGGGTCAGAAGGGATTGGGCAAAACCCCTAGCCAGTACCGAAGGATGGTCTGTGTAGGCTGTCCAGCCCACGGCGGCATAAAGGGGCAGAATTTCCGCTTCCCGGTAGATTTTGTATTCTCGGATTTCCATTTCTGTAACCTCCATAAATTGATTTTGTTTGGGTCACAGAATCTTGCGCAATCTCATAAAGCGGCCTCCTTTGCTGTGATTTTGTGTGGAAAACAAAAAGGTTATTTTTGAATTAGAGTAGAAAATCGGAAAGGGTATGATATAATAACCCCAGAATGCAGATACCATTTTTGAAACAGGGACAGGAGAGAGAATATGCACCTTGAAACGCCCAGACTGCTCATCCGAAACTTTTTCCATGAGGATGGCGGGGATTTGCAGGAGATTCTGGGAGACAGCGAAACAATGCAATACTGCGAACCGGCCTATACCCTTCCCCAGACCCAGAAGTTTCTGGATTCTTTTTGCATTGCCAGCCACGGCGGGGTGGCGGTGGCCTGTAAGGAAACCAGCAAGGTAATCGGCTATATTTTGTTCAAGGAGACCCAGGAAGGCGTGTACGAAATGGGCTGGTTTTTTAACCGGAATACCTGGGGCAGGGGCTACGCTCTGGAGTCCTGCAAAGCCGTAATCGCCTATGCCTTTGAAACATTGCACGCCCACAAGATTTTTGCGGAAACCATAGACGGGGTCAAATCTGTTGGGCTAATGGAGAAACTGGGGATGCAGCAGGAAGGTATCCAGTGCAGCCACACCAGGGACTTGCAGGGCAACTGGACGGATTTGTACCTCTATGGCCTGCTGGAGCAGGACTTTTTCCAGGGGAGGCAGGTATGATTCAACGAATAACATCGGCAGAGGAGTGCCTGGACTTTATGGGCACATTTTATGAAGATCCCCAATTCTCAGACCCCATGCTATCTGACAAGGAACAATTCCAAAGGAACTTTGCCAGAGCCATGGAAAAGCCGGAAACCCATTACACCTGGGGCATTTTCCGGGATGGGAAGATGATTGGGCTTTTTACCTTCCTGATTTTGCGGGAGGAAAAGTACCTGGAAATGCTGGTGGGTTTATGCCGTGACCGGGATGGTTACCGGGAGATTCTGGAGTTTTTGGAGGGGCATTATCCCGGATATGATGCCGATTTCGTGTTCAACCCCGAAAATTACCTGCTGAAAAGCGCCCTCCAAAAAAGAGGCGCAGCCTTTGAGCCGGAACAGCAGAAGATGGTGCTGGAAAATCCCATTCCGCCGGAGGATACCTCCGGCGTGGAAGCCTATACACCCCAGTATGCCCGGCAGTATTTTGCCATCCACAATCAGGATATGTACTGGACAGGGGAGAAGGTGGCGGCGGAAACCGACCGGTTTCGCACCTACCTTGCCCTGCATAAGGGTAAAGTGGTGGGCTACCTGGATGTTACCTGCTGCTTTGCAGAAAATGAAATTTATGACCTGCTGGTGCTGCCGGAATACAGGCGCATGGGCTATGGAGGAAAGCTGCTGGCAAAGGCCGAAAATGGCCAAAAGGGCATGATGCTCCTGGTGGATGTGGATAACGAACCGGCCATCCGCCTGTACCAAAGGGCAGGGTTCGTAAAAAAACCATACGCCAACAGCCTGACGGCCCATTGGAAGGTGCAAAGCATAATATAGGGGCGTCAGTCCTTCTTCTTCGCCATCTCCAGAATGGGGCCCATTTTGCTCAAAATGTACTGGTAATTCTCCCGGCGGTGGGGAATCAGGCAGTTTGTGCAGTTTTTGATGCCTTTTTCCGTGTAGGTGAAGTTGCCGCCGCATTTGTCCCCCAGGGCGTACAGGGGGCAGTAGCAGAACAGACAGCTGAATTCCTCGGGCTTGTCGGTTTTGTGGCAGGGGAAATATTCGCAGGCTTTGTTTTGGTTAAAATCGTAGTTGGGCATGGTACTTGCTCCTTTTTTGTGATACAATCCTTACAGGTGATAAATATGCGTGTATTTGTGGATGCAGACGGCTGTCCTGTGGCAAAGCTCACCGCCCGGCTGTGTGCCGGGGCTGGGATGGACTGCACATTGGTGTGCGACACTGCCCACAGCTTCGACTTGCCGGGGGTTACCCTTTTGCAGACGGACAAGGGGCGGGACAGTGCCGATTTGGTGATTGCCAACCGGGTGCAGCCCGGGGATGTGGTGGTGACCCAGGACTATGGTTTGGCGGCTTTGTGCCTGGCAAGGAAGGTGCGGGTGCTCCACCAGGACGGCTGGGAGTATCGCCAGGAAAACATTGACGGGCTTCTTACCTTCCGGGCAGAGAGCAGCCGGTGGCGGGCTGCCGGAAACCGGCAGAAAGGCCCAGCGAAGCGGAAGCCCTCCCAGAATGCGGCCTTCCAAAAGGCGTTGGAAGGGATCCTTCAGTTCCAGGGATAAACGGCAGGAGGCTCCAGAGTAAATTCCATGGGCTTTCCTGTGACGGGATGGCAGAAGCCCAGACGGTAGGACCACAGGGCAATCTCGCAGTTGTCCTCCAGGAGGGAATACTTCCGATCCCCCACCAGAGGCAGGCCCCGCCCGGAAAATTGCGCCCGGATCTGATGGGTGCGCCCGGTGACCAGCTGAATCCGCACCTTGGTGAGATTCTCCCGGCTGGACAAAACCTGATAGTGCAAAATGGCCTCCTGGACGCCCTTTCCCGGCTCGGAGACGATGTAGGTTTTCCGCTCCTGCTTGTTCCGCAGCAGCAAATCCTTCAAGGTTCCGGCCTTTTCCTCGGGGCAGCCGTGGATGACTGCCAGGTATTCCTTTTGAAAGCTATCTTCCCGGATTTGCCGGGACAGCTCCGAGGCCGCTTCCGGGGTAATGGCCAGCACCATAAGCCCGGATACCACCCGGTCCAGCCGGTGAACGGTGCGCACCTGATGGGACGGCAGATTCAGCGCCTGCCGCACCAGCTCCGGCATACCCCCTGGTTCGTCGGTGGAAAGCACCCGGGGCGGTTTGACACAAACCACAATGGCATCATCGTGATACAAAATATCCATAAAAAACTCCCATGTTTTCTTTTCATGGTAACAAATTTAAGGTAAAAATGCAAGAGGTGACCCCCTATGAAATTGGTCGTACTGGACAGCCAGGCGGTAAATCCCGGGGATTTAAGCTGGGACTGGCTGGAAGCTTTTGGAGAGGTAGCCGTCTACCCCCGCACCCCGGAGAAAGAAGTGGTGTCCCGGATTGGGGATGCGGAAATCGTCTTGATCAATAAAATTGCCATGACCCGGCAGGTGCTGGAAAGCTGCCCCAACCTGAAACTCATCTGTGTCCAGGCTACGGGCTACAATGTGGTGGACTGCCAGGCCGCCCGGGAGCTGGGAATCCCGGTGTGCAATGTGCCGGACTACGGCACCGACGCCGTGGCTCAGTTTACCATGGGGATGCTTTTAGAGCTTTGCCACCAGATTGGCCGCCATAACCGGTGGGTGCAGGCAGGAAACTGGTGCCGGAACCCGGATTTTTGCTATTGGGAAACGCCCCAGATGGAGCTCTCCGGTAAAACCATGGGCATCGTCGGCTTCGGACGGATTGGCCGCCGGGTAGGGCAGCTGGCCAAAGCCTTCGGCATGGAGGTGCTGGCCTACAGCCGCAGCCGTACCCCGGAAGGGGAGAAAATCGCCTCCTATGTGCCCCTGGAGGAGCTGCTGGAAAAATCCCAGGTGGTGAGCCTTCACTGCCCCCTGACCCCCCAGACAAATAAGATCATCAACGAGAACACCCTGAATCAAATGCAGACCGGGGCAATTCTTCTTAACACCGCCAGAGGCGACCTGGTGGAAGAGGCAGCGGTAGCCCAGGCTCTGGGCTCCGGAAAGCTCCGGGGCTACGCCGCCGATGTTCTCAGCCGGGAGCCCATGTCCCCGGAGAACCCCCTGCTGGGAGCGCCCAACTGCGTACTTACTCCCCACATGGCCTGGGCCCCGGTGGAAAGCCGCCGTCGGATTCAGCGCTGCACCCAGGACAACATCGAAGCCTTCCTGGAAGGTAATCCCATCCATGTGGTAAACCCCTGAAAAACGGAATCGGGGATTGCATTTTCCGAAAAAAATGGTATAATGAATTGTCCCCGATTTTCATGGAGATGTACCCAAGTGGTTGAAGGGTCCGGATTCGAAATCCGGTAGGCCGGTTCCGCCGGCGCTGGGGTTCGAATCCCCACATCTCCGCCAATATGGAAAAAAGTCGACTGTTGTATGACAGTCGACTTTTTCTGTTAAATTGTGGGATGATTGCGGCAATCCATGCATCACAGCGGTGTCAGCAGCACCCATGGACAAACCGCTATAATCAAAATGTAATGACAACGGGGGGATGTGTAAAGGAACTGATGGTCGCCGTGGCGTTTTTCATGTAGAACACCTGGGTGTTGCCGTCCTTTTCATCGTACATTCCCCGAAGATTGGGGTAGGCATCCAACATGGACTTTTTGGCCTCCACCCGGTCGTCCTCCACCAGCTCACAGGCAATGCGAATCCACTCCCCGCCGGAAAATGCACAGATTTCCACCTTGGGGTTGGCGGCAATCTGATGGCTCACCGGCTTTGCCTTGCCGGTTTGAATGTAGAGCTTTCCCTCAAATTCGTTCACCGTGCCGAAAGGACGCACTCTGGGCTGATTCCCCT
The DNA here is from genome assembly GCA_949293985.1 of uncultured Eubacteriales bacterium. GTDB lineage: Bacteria > Bacillota > Clostridia > Oscillospirales > Oscillospiraceae > Faecousia. The sequence goes on from CASFFN010000036.1 coordinate 14,168, forward strand.
CCACTGTGGCAAGATAGTAGGTTCCTGCCTTTTTCAAAAAATCATACACCTGTTTCATACTGTTTCTCCTTTCTGAAGTTCTGATATTTTTCTATTCAGGAATATGCCGGCTGTAAATATCTCCTGCCTGTTCACACAGGATAAATTACCCGGTTTCCCAATCCAAAAAGTTTTTGTGGACTGCGCCGCAGCCTTTGCAGCGGAGGGTGGCCTGAATCCAGGTAAACCGGTTGGTTGGGTCGGGAAAGTTCAGAAATTCCAGTTCTTCGGCCGGTGGGTATTCATACCGGAGAAAAACGGAAAAATCCGCTCTTCCGCATTTTTTACAGGCCAAAGGACGGAGGGGCGGTGTTTCCTCCGGGGCGGGGGAACAGGCGTCATAGCCGTCCCGGCCACTGTCAAACAATAAAATAGACTTGCCGCAGCTGCGGCACCGGGCCCCAAGCACAAGGCGGTGATTTTCCTCCGTCAGGTACATAGGAAAACCCCCCCGGATTTCACCTCCGCCCAAATATCCACCCCAAAGCAATCCCTACCGCAGCAGGAAAGAGTGCCTTCTGTGTATACACTTCCGTCTTTTTCCCTTTCTCGGGTGGTTAGAAAGAAGGGAAGAATTCTCTCAGGAATCATGGGTAGCCTCCTGATTGGAGAAATTGTAATCTCAGTGTTACTACCATCATGCCATACCCTGCCCCCAAATGCAACCCCGAAGTGGAAAAAGGGGAGAGAAAAACAGATTTCATTATTGTGGAAATTGTTCAAATGTGATATGATTACTTTATGAAAGATTGGCAGATAGGGCAAGGATATGCCTACCAAATTAGGTATTTGGAATATGACGAGGGGGTGGCTGGTATTTCTGGCGGCCTCTGGACGATGGCGGGAAAAGCGTCTTTGACACCTGGGAAAAAGCGGCGCAGGCGGCGAGGAATGTATGTATCTTCTGAGAGAAAGAGAGAAAAGCTATGGGATTTTTGGATGAATACAAGCATCTGGATAAAATATGCGGAGATATGCTGGGGGATTCCCGGAAGCTTTCCGCATACATAGATGAGATGATACGCCTGACAGGCAGCGCTTACGGGGTACCTGGCTGGGAGGAGGACCTGCGGCGGCTGAAACATTACCGCTGGATACGCAACCAGATTGCCCATGAGCCGGGGTGCAGGGAGGAGAATATGTGCATGCCAGAGGATATCCACTGGCTGGAGGATTTTTATGACCGGATTTTGCATCAGCAGGATCCGTTAGCCCTGTATCGTCAGGCGGTCCAGCCGAAAAAAGTGCAGAGGGTACGAACGGTTGCTACCCCAACGGCAACTTTCCCGGAGAAAAAGCCGGTGGATGTCTGCCCCCGGGAGGAGACATCACCTCTGCCGGTTCGCCTGATTGCGGTTCTTGTGGTGCTTCTGCTGCTGGCAATCGCCTTCCTTTTGTACTGGAACAAAGGGTAAACATGGGAGAAGGGGGACGAAAATTGAATGTTTGTCCTGGCCAATGTATGTTTGCTTCTGCTGGGCTTGCTTTACTATTTTATTTTGCGGTGTGCTGTCAGCTCCTGCTGCCATGTCTCCGGTAGAAGCCGGAGCTTCTTCAAAAAAAACACCAAAGGTGCAGCCAATTTCTGGCTGTATCGAAACCTTTCCCGGCAGTGCAATCTGGGAATCCTGTATCCCCTGAATACCATATATCTTCTTACCTTGGGAGGCTATGGGGTTTTTAGCCTGTTTTGCGGGGTGCCCTTTCTGAAAATTCCCATTGCCTTTTTGGGAACCCTTCTGGGGGTGGAGATGATCGTTGTAGATACGGCTTTCCTGATTTACGGAAATCTGGAGGATTTTGGAAGAAAGTTTGTATTCTTTCGGATTCGACAGGGGGTGAATGGAAAAAGCCGGCGGTTTGCTACCTTCCTGGACTGGTTGTTTGGCCTTTTCCCTCTGGCGATGTATCTTCTGCTGATTACAAAAAATATCTGGTGGTAACCGGAAAGCCCCACAGCAAAAACGCTGCGGGGCTTCGTTTCAAAGAGGATTGGCATTTAATTCCATCACATAGTTGGTCAGAAAAATACCCTGCCGCTGTACCTGCTGGGCTTTTACCACCCGGTAGCCACGGCTTTCAAAAAAAGGTCTGGCGGTGATGGAGGCGTGGGTGGTGACGGTTCCTGTGACGATTTTTTCCAGGGCGTCGCACAAGGCGGTGGCGATGCCCTGCCCCTGGTAATCGGCGTGGACATAAAGCCTGTCCAAATACCCGGTGCTGTCCATGTCCCCGAAGCCCACCAGAATCCCGTCCTGGATAGCTACCAGGGTATGGTGGGCCAGAAAGGACTGGTTCCATTTATCCAAATCCACCTGCCCGGTGGCCCATACATTCAACTGCTCCGGGGCATAGTCCCGGCAGTTCACCCGATGCACCGTATCATAAAACAGCGCCGCCATGGCAGAGCAGTCAGACGACTCATATTCTCGAAGATACATTTTGGACACCCTCCTTTTCTATGAAATCAGTATAACATAGGGCGTGGCTTCTGTACAGAGCCAGGTGCCGTGCATTTTGACGGAAATAATGGGCTTTTCTTGACGCAACTTGCCATACAGCGCACAAATACTAATGTTGGGGTTACGTCGATGGTAATTCCGAATCCATCTTAATTCTTCCTCTGTGTGTGCATTGGGATGCTGGCTATGGGGGCGGTGTGACTTGGGCATAAGAGATTCCTTGGTG
>CASFFN010000037.1 GCA_949293985.1 uncultured Eubacteriales bacterium
TTTCATGCCCTTTTTACAGAATAAGTGCATCCGTCGCCGGATGCACTCGTTCTTATCCGTCTTTGCATTAGGACAATGTCACTAACTTAATGACATTGGAATGGAGGGACAGCCCGGTTTTTTCACGGTAAAGCTCCATATTTTCCAGCACGGCACTATCCTCCGAAAGGGGCACGATATCCCCCGCTTCCAGGAGGGCGCGGAAGTGGCCCTGGTATACGCTTACGCCATATTGCCCGGCCTTTCGGTATGTGTCCCGGTCTGCCGTTCCGGAAAGCAGCCGTCGCGAAAGTTCCTCTCCTTCCTCCAGAGGAATATATACAACGCTTGTAGCCTGGTCAATCAGGTGAAAATCCTCCGCTACCCGGGCAAAGGGCAGCAAGCAGCCTTTGTAGCCATAGCGCAGATGCTCCACCGCTCTGCTTTTGTCCGTGGCTTTCCCAATCCATTTTCGCAGGCCGGTAAAATACCGCTCCATAACAACAGGGTCTGCCGGTTCTCCCCCTCCTGCCAGAGCCTCCCGGGCAGCCTGCACCCGGGTTTTCTGGAGCAGGGGCACCGGCTCTTCTCCCCGGAAGTAGGTTACGATACTCTCCTCCGCCGGACGCTTTCCGTTCCGGTTACACCGGCCGGCGGCCTGAGCAATGGAATCCAGCCCGGCCATTTCCCGGTATACGCAAGGGAAGTCCATGTCCACTCCGGCCTCCACCAGCGAGGTGGATACCACCCGGCAAGGCAGACCTTTTTCCAGCCGGTCCGCTACCTCCCGCAGTACAGCCTTCCGGTGGGCCGGGTACATAAGGGTGGACAAATGGTAGCTTCCCGCCTCCGGCAGCAGAGCAAGCACCTCCTGGGCAGCTTTCCGGGTATTGAGGATGCACAGTACCTGGGAATGCTGCTCCAGCCGGGCAGCCAGCTCCCGGTGGGTCAGGGCGCCCCCATCCCGGTAAGTAACCCTGCAAAAACGCCGGGCGTAATCATCCGCACCGGGGCAAAGCTCCCGAGCCTGCAAGCCGGGGACAAAGTCCGTCACCAAATCCGACAGCACCGGCTGGGTGGCCGTACACAAAACCACCGTAGCACGAAAATGGGCCACTAAGTTTGCGATTGCCCCCACACAGGGCAGCAGATGACCGGTAGGAATCATTTGGGCTTCATCAAAAATTACCACACTGCCCGCAATATTATGGAGTTTCCGGCATTTGGAGGGGCGGTTGGCATACAGGGATTCAAAAAACTGTACTGCGGTGGTAACAATCACCGGTGCGTCCCAGTTTTCCGAAGCCAGCCGCTGGAATTGGTTTTGGGAATCCGTCTCCTCCTCCCCATCCCAATCCAGGCCGCTGTGATGCTCTACCACATTGTTTTCCCCCAATATTTCTCGAAAGACTGCCGCATTTTGTTCAATAATGGAAGTGTAAGGCACCACATAAATGACCCTTTGCAGACCGTTTTTCAGGGCGTGTTCCAAGGCAAAGGCAAGGGAAGCCACGGTTTTTCCTCCTCCCGTGGGAACCGTCAGGGTAAACAGCCCCGCAGGATTTCCACCGCCTTCCATACACTGCCGGAGAATTTCACACCGGCTGGCATTGAGCGCATTTTGGGGCGGAAACCAAGGGGCGATATAGGCTTTCAGCCGCTCCAGCAGTACCGGAAGGGAATCATACCCGTCCCGGCGGACAGTACCATCCAGCATAAAAGCCTCTGTGTCCAGATAGTCCCCATCCACCAGACAGGAAAAAAGCATACGCAGCCACAGGGACAATGGATACCAGTCGGTAAACCCAGGCATTTCCCCGGGCATGGGGAGCCCTCCCTGCCAGGAATAATGGGGGATTCCCCCAGCCTCACCCTTTTTTATTCGTCCCACATAGGTGGGAGTCCCGGCCATATCGATTCTGGGGCTCCCGTAATCCGGCAGGCCACTATGGTGACCGGCTATGCAGCACCCCATCAAGTCTAAATTCTTTTTTTTACACTCCAGGGCTCCCGCTGTGGCATGGTCCACCTTCGGGCCTCCCAGCAGTCTCTTCTGAAAAGCCTCCGAGGCTTTTCCCAAGTCGTGGGCATAACCCAGCAGCTGTCCCCAGGCCTCTGCTCCAAAAGCCGCCGCAAACGCCCCGGAGCGTTTTGCCGTTCCCTGCAAATGTTCCTCCAGGGTTTGCATTTTTCCATCATCCCGCCTATGGGCATAGTACATTTTCATCCCCGCCTTTTTTCTTTGGGCACCGTGCCCGTTGGATAATATAGGGATAGTATATCACTATTTGTAAAGATACGCAAACATAAATTCCGTATTTTTATATATAATTACCCCATCCCGTAATTATGGGATGGGGTTTGACAAAACGCTTATTCAGGTAATGTACTGCCGGTACCAGGTACAGGCGGTTTTCAGGGCTTGGGTGAGGTGGGTTTTGGGGCCGGAGAGGATGGTGAGCTTTCCGGTGTTTTCCGGGGGTTCCGGCAGGTTCATGGGGGTGACGGACACCACATTGCCTACGCAGTCGGCCAGCACCAGGCCCCGGTCCCGGGTCTGAATCAAGCCCTTTACCCGGTAGGTCTCCTCCGCGAACATCTCGATAAACTTGGACAGCTCATAGACGGAAATCTCCGGGCGGATGGTGATGGTGGTTTTCCGGCTGGAAAGGTCGGCAACCTGTGGCAGGTTTTCCCGGTCCCCCTGCTGGGAGGCCGCCAGGATTTCCAGAAAGTTGTGGGGGATTTGTCCGAAGCTGGTTTCCACAATGGGTATGTCCGGCCGCTGGCCCCGTATCAGCTCCCGGGTCTTTTCCAGCTGCTCCGGGTTTGCCTTGTCGATTTTATTCAGTACCGCCACATCCGAAGCCGCCAGCTGGCGCACGGAGGATCTGGCGGTGGCATAGACCTTGGGAAAGCGCACGGCGTCCACCAGGCAGATGCCCCCCATATAGGTAATGTGGGGAAAGCGGATTGTCTTTGCAAAGAGCCGCCGCACGCCGGTGGGGTCGGACAGGCCGGAGGCCTCCACCAGAATGGTCTCGTCAACACCACACTGGGAAAGGGCCTTTTCAAACTGGTCTAAGCGGCAGGCGCAGAACACGCTGCCGCCGGAAATCTCCTCCAGCACCGGGGACAGTTCTTTCAGGAGCGTACCGTCCACCCCCGCTTCTCCAAACTCGTTGATAATCAGCCGGATTTTCTCCCCGGAGAAAAGAGGAAGGAACCGGCGCAGGAAAGTGGTTTTTCCTGCGCCGAGAAATCCGGTGATGAGATACAGGCGGCTCATGCCTGGTACTTTGCCAGAGCTTCCCGGATGGCAGCTTCCAGCTCAGATTTTGCGGGGATAATGGAGCGGAATTTCAGCTCGCCGTCAATATACAAAGAGGGCAGGTTGGGCACGCCCATCTTCACAAACCGGGCCACATTTTCCTTGTAGATGTACTTGTACTCCACCATGTCGATGGCGTCCCCGAAGGTGGCCTTGGCCTCGTTGGCGGCACCCATCATGTAGCCGCAGGCGGCGCACTGGGCAGAGTCCAAGGTGCAGACCTCCACCAGAGGCTTTTTGAGGGAGGCGTAATCCGGCAGCACCACATTGGAGGTGTCCACCTGGGCAGTCTGGTAATTCTTTACCATCTCCCGCACCGCATCCGTCTCCAGGGCGGCCTGGGCCACACCGATGCAGTTCTCCACGGGAACGGCGTAGGGCATATCGCAGCCGGGAGCCAGAATGAAGTTGGTCTTGTCCTTCACGGAGTCCAGCAAATCCACCGCAAATTTCATATTGTCCTGCTGGTTGCCCAAAAGCATAATGGAGGTCAGGGGGATATTGCCGCCCAAAGTAATATTGTACCGGTCGGTAATCTCCTTGGCGGCCAGCAGGTTTACATTTTCGTCCACGCTGATGGAGTCGGGTTTGGTCAGGCACATGGCCTCAATGTTCCGGGTGGCGTCGCCGCAGACGAAGAAGGAGGAAAGGCCTCCGGCCTTGCGGATGTGATCAAAAATCTCCGTGTAGGGCTCCGCCATAAACTGCTGGAAATGGCCGGTGGAAATCTGAGAAATCAGAGGATCCACCATGGCAATCACATCCATGCCCGCCTCCAGATAGTAGTCTGCCATGCGGATACACACCTTCTTGCAGAAGGTGAACAGCTCCGCCACCTCGTCCTCAAAATCGTACATATCCGTGAACAGGTTGTTGCCCCGCAGGTGGGAGGCCAGGGTGAAGGGGCCGCAAATCAGTCCGTACAGGGCGGTGGTATCCCCCACGGCCTCCTTCATCCGGCGCATAACCTCCAGCACATAGGGAATCCGTCCGGAGGTCTTCTGGGGAATCTTGCAGTCACAGGGAACCTCAGGCGGCTCCTCGTCGCTGCCGTCCAGCGGGTGAGAGGACACGGAAGGGGGGCAGTCGTCCGCCCAGGTCAGGTCGCAGCCCAGGCACTCCGCTTCAATCTGCAAATCGAAAATCACCGGCTGACCGTCGGGCTTATACAGCCGGTTTACCTCCAGCAGGGATTCCACTGCCTTGTCCGCATCGGTGAGCATTTCCGTGGCAGTGTAGCCTTTCAGGTAAGCGGCGTGGACACCGGCAAAGGGTACCCAGGGCGCCCGCTCCACCTTTTCATGGTGCAAAGAACGAATGAGTAAGTCCTTCATATGGGTTCTCCTTTTTGGTTTTGTTTGGTACCATCAGTATATATCCTCTTTGCCGGAACGGATAGTGAAAAGGGATTATTTTTTGTCATTATTCACGAAGTTATGCCCGATACTTTCCAGGGGTCACGCCTACAATTCGCTTGAATACCTTGCTGTAATAGCTCTGGTCAGGGAAACCCATGGCCAGGGCGATGTCCACCAGGGAGTAGTCCTTTTGCAGCAGCAGCCGCTTGCTCTCCTCCACCCGAATCCGGCACAGCTGCTCCCGGAAACTCACCCCCACTACCTGATTAAAAAGCGATGAAAAATAGCTGGGGCTGAGGCCTACAAAATCCGCCACCTGATTCAGCTCCAGGTGGGTACTGTAATTGTCCTGCATGAACCGCAGGGCTTTTCTGATGTAGAGATTGCCCTTGTCCGTTTCATTGAACATGGCGTTCATAAAGCTCTCCACCACCTCCTGCAAAAGCAGGCACACATCCTCCAGGGACTGCTGCTCGTAAAGCCGGCTGATAAACTGGCTGCTGAGGTAGAACACATTCTCCGTCTGGGCGCCGCCCTCGATGGCGACCCGGGACAAAAGGGTGGTCAGTTCAATGGCCCGAACCCGGACGGTTTCCAGTCGCCCCCCCTCGCTGAACAGCACATAGCCAATCAGGTCGTTCAGCAGCGCCTTCACCTCCTGGACAGTGCCGCTGCGCACCTTGCCCAAAAGGACCTGTTCCTTTTTGTAGAAAGCCGCCAAAGAGCGGTCAAATTTTTCCTCCTTGAACACCTGGATGGTTTCGTTCAGCCGGGCCTGCTGGGACATCTTCTGCTGGTTCTCCAGAAGCAGCGCCCGCTCCCCCGGAAGCAGCGGGGAGAGCACATGGTCAATGAGGGTTTTCAGCTGATTGACCTTGCCGGTACTAAGCACCGCCAGCCCTTTCAGCTCGTCATACAGCTCCAGAGAAAGGGTGGATGAGAGGCTGTGCCGCTCCGCCAGGTCGCTGACCAAGGTGCTGTCCGGCTGATCCATGAGAAAGGGGCCGATGATGACGCTACCCAGCAGTTCTCCGCTGTTGATCAGGGGGAAAGCAATGTGATTCAGGTTGGCCTGGCAGGCAAAAATATAGGCCTCTCCCAGCTGCTGGGCGGTCTTTCCCGCCTTCATATGCAGCCGGAAGCACTCCCCCCTTTGGAATACCTTCTTCTTCAGCAGGGCGCAGTAGGAAGTGGACTGACCGAAGGACATAATGAGGTTTCCCTTGCTGTCAATCAGCTGGATGGCAAGACCGGTAAATTCCTGAAGATTCCCCAGCACCGCGGATACCCGGCTTTCCGGCACAAAAGAAAAAATGCTCACGGCCATAATTATCACCCCAAAAAAAGACAAAATAGTGAAAGAAATAAACAATACAATTTTTCTTGCTTTTACTATACTACATTCAAAGACAAAAAACAATTAGGAGGAACAAAAAATGGATTTGCATGAGATTTCCCTGCAGCTGCAGGCCGGTAAGGCGAAAATCGTCAAGACTCTGGTGCAGCAGGCCATTGACGAGGGCGTCCCCGCCCAGCGGATTCTGGACGAGGGTCTGCTGGATGGCATGAATGTCATCGGCGAGAAGTTCAAAAACAATGAGGTTTTTGTTCCTGAAGTTCTGGTGGCTGCCCGGGCTATGAACATGGGCGCCGCTCTGCTGAAGCCGCTGCTGGCCCAGGAAGGGGCCAAGAACACCGGAAAGGTGTGCATCGGCACTGTCAAGGGCGACCTGCATGACATCGGCAAGAACCTGGTTCGGATGATGATGGAGGGCAAAGGCCTGGAAGTCATCGACCTGGGTACCGATGTGGCCCCCGAAACCTTTGTCAAGACCGCCGTGGAGCAGAATTGCCAGGTGATTTGCTGTTCCGCCCTGCTGACCACCACCATGGGCGTCATGGAAGAGGTTGTGAAAGCTGTCGAGGCCGCCGGAATCCGGGACAAGGTGAAGATTATGGTAGGCGGCGCTCCTGTCACCGACACCTTCTGCCAGCAGATTGGCGCCGACGCCTACACCGCCGACGCCACCTCCGCCGCCGAAAAGGCCGTGGAATTCTGCGCATAACCGAGTAGGCTTGGGACGGCGGACAAGTTTTTGCTTGTCCGCCGTGCTTTATAAGGAGAAATTGCTATGGAACATCAGGATTTGGTAAAGGCGGTTTTGCAGGCCGGAGCTACCAAGGCGGTTATCCTGCCCCAGTCCCGGATTGTGCTGTCTGACAGCTTTCGGAAAATCTGTGAAAGCAACCAATGCGGCGGCTACGGAAGATGCTGGATGTGCCCGCCCCACATCGGAGAAATCCACGCGCTCATGGACGAGGTGCGTACCTATCCCCAGGGGGTGTGGTTTCAGACCATTCACCCCATTGAGGACAGCTTCGACATTGAAGGGATGTTTGCCGCCGGAGGAAAGCACGCCCAGGTAAGCGTTGCCATCCGGGAGGCGGTAAAGCCCCTGCTGAAAAAACCCTTCCTGCTTCTTAGCTGCGGCGGCTGCCACATCTGCGAAAGCTGCGCTATCCGGGAGAACCAGCCCTGCCGCTTCCCGGACAAGGCTCTGGCCTCTTTGGAGGGTTATGGGGTGGATGTGTATAACACCACCAAGGACACGGATTTGCGGTACATCAACGGTCAGAATACCGTCACCTATTTCGGCATTGTACTGTTCACGGAGTAAGAAGCTATGCACACTTTGGTCATTTGGCAGGATGGGGCCTGCCGGAAAGTGAACTTTGAAGAGCCCACCCTGGTGCAGACCCTGCTGACCCAGGCAGGCTGTCCTGTGGATCAGCCCTGCGGCGGCAGAGGCAGCTGCGGCAAATGCGCCGTCACCATAAAGGGCTGCGTGTCCGCCCCCAATGCGGCAGAAAAGAGCGCCGGAACCCGTCTTTCCTGTCAGGCCGTTATGGAGGGCGGCGGGGAGGTATGGCTGCCGGACACCCAGAAAAATGACATTCAGCTCTCTGGCAAGGAAAGCTGGCAGGCTTCCTCCGGGGAAGGGTACGGCGCCGCCGTGGACATTGGTACCACCACCCTGGCCCTGAAGCTGTATGCCCTCTCCCAGGGAAAATGCCTGTCCTCCGTAGCCGCCATGAATCCCCAGCGGGGCATTGCCGCCGATGTGATGGGGCGCATTGGGGCCGCCCTGGCGGGTCAGGGAGAACTGCTGCGGCAGCAAATCCACGACGCCATCCAAAACCTGCTGACAAAAGCCTGCCAGCAGGCAAGCCTTCCCCGGGAGGCGGTGGGGAAGCTTGTGGTCACCGGCAACACCACCATGCTGTATCTGCTCACCGGACGCAGCCCGGAGCCTCTGAGCCATGCCCCCTTTCTGGCGGACTGTCTGTTCGATATGGATACCACCCTGTGGGATTGTCCGGTATACCTGCCGCCCTGCATGAACGCCTTTGTGGGAGCGGACATCACCTGCGCCGTACTGGCCAGCGGCATGACCCGGCAGCCGGACACCGCCCTGCTGTGCGACATCGGCACCAACGGGGAACTGGCCCTGTGGAAGGAGGGACATCTTTTCGTCACCTCCACCGCCGCCGGGCCTGCCTTTGAAGGGGCGGGTATCTCCTGCGGCTGCGGCAGCGTTCCCGGCGCCATCGACCGGGTATGGGTGGAGGACGGCGCCGTGAAGGCCCACACCTTGCAGGAGCGGACGGCGGTAGGCGTCTGCGGCTCCGGTCTGATCGATGCCGTTGCCGCCTTCTTACAGAGGTCGGACATTGACGAAACCGGCGCTTGCGAAGAAGATTCCCTTCCCCTGCGGGACGGCATTGCCCTGCTTCCCAAGGATGTGCGGGCGGTGCAGCTGGCCAAGGCCGCCATTGCCGCCGGTATCCAGACTCTGCTGGACAGCGCCGGAGTTTCCATGGGGGAAGTAAGCCGACTTTACATTGCCGGAGGCTTTGGCAGCCATCTGAATGTGGACAGCGCCGCCGCCATCGGACTGATTCCCCCGGAGCTGGCTTCCCGGGTGGAAATTATCGGCAACGCCGCCCTGTCCGGAGCAGCCGCTATGCTGATGGACAGTCGGTATCAGGAGGATGGCCGAAAGGTTGCCGCCCTTTCCTCCCATGTGAACCTGGGCGGCAATCCCAAATTCAACGAAAATTACATTGAGCACATGCTCTTTGAATAAACCAGGAAATGCGATTATGAACATGACAGAAATTCTCAACCAGGCGGAAACCGCGCCTTTGACCAAAGCGCAGATTGTGGCGCTGCTGAATACGGACAACCACTCCCCTGCCTTTTACCAGCTGTTATCCAAGGCCAACGAAATGTCCCGAAAGACCTATGGAGACAAGGGCAAGGGCTGTCACCTTATGGTCGCCGGTGATCATAATTGTTCGGATGCCCGCCTGACGGCAGGTACGCATGGCAAAGCCCAGCACACGCAAAGCGTCCTCCGACATGGATAGGCAAAGTTTTGTAATGCTTTCTTTGTCAGTTTCCGTAATGGGCCGCACGCCTTCCGAAGTCAGAATATGGGTACACAGAGGCAGCATTTCATCCACGGCACCCTTGGTATAAGAAATCCACTTCTCATTGATGCGGTGAACCGTGGTCATCCTCTTTCGCTCGGAATCAAAAGGCTGCTCAAAAAAGCGGGGATATTCATCCTCCAGGGCTTCATGGTCGATTCCAAACGCCTGCGCCATATAGATCAGCGCACCCTCTGTGGGGTAAATTTATATTCTGACCGCCTTTCAGCGGTGACCAGCAAAAGAAAATACAAAAAGGCATAGCCTGCTATCTAAGATTAGACGCAGGTTATGCCTATATATAATAAAACGTATTTCGTTTACGGTAAGTATTCCTTCGGTCAGCGTCGCTGCTGCCGGCGTCGTCCATAATAGGGAATCTTGGCTCCTTTTCAAAATATATCTATGGAACCTCTGAATCAATCGTCTGCGGCTGGAAAGCTTATCTTTTTCCCCATCCATGCAGAATGAAAAACAGGAAATACATACAGTATTCCGCTGTTTTCCATTCTTTTGTCTGGAGGAAAAACGCTTCCTGTCAGCTCTTGCCGATTTCATCAGAGTTTCCCTATTTTATTAGACGAGAGGTAGGGGCGTTTGTCAATCGTTTTTCTATATTTATTCGCCCGCTCCGAAAATTTGGTTCAATTCCTCGACAGCAGTCTCGTCGGCAAACGCCAGAATATACTGACCTGCCCGAATGACTGTATTGCCATGAGGAATTGCCATCGTATCATCTTCATAGACCGCAAGCAGGAGAGCATTGTCCGGAAGTTTGATTTCAGCAATGGATTTATTGACGTTGGGAGAATGATAGTCTACCTGCACACGGACAATGGAATATTCTCCTCTGGACAGACGCATCAGTGTCATGATCGACTGATAGTTCATTTCATCGGCAATCATGTGACCAATGAGGTCGGCCTGATTGATTCTCACATCCACCCCCATTCCCGCGTTGAACAGCCATGCATTCTTCGGGTTGTTTACTCTGGCAATCACTTTTGGCACATCATATTCGAATTTTGCCATCATAGCCGCAGCCAGATTTGTCTCATCATTTCCAGTCACGCAAACGAAAGCGCTGCATCTGCGAACACCGGCTTTTTCCAAGAGTAAAGCGTCCGTCCCATCACCAATCACAATGTTCTCTTTTTTCAGACCGCTCTTCTTCAGCGATTGAAGGGCCTTTTCCTTGTATTCGATGACAAGCGCATCGTTCCCGTTTTCTATCAGCAAATTGGCGATGTACCCGCCCACCTGGCCGCCGCCGATAATAATTACCTTCATTGCATATCACTCCCTTCTTTTATAGCTGCAACAAATCCCGGGCCTGTTCCAAATAATCCGTGCTAACTGAGAGATGGACAATGTCGCTATATTCACAGAAATCATCCTGCTTCGGAACAAAAGAGTATCCCTGTCGTTCCACGGCTATCAGTTTGATTTTTCCATCCACGTCCAGTTCGGAGAAGGGCTTACCCTCCAGGCTGGCCGGTATACGCGCCCTGACTAACTGGACATCATTTCCGAACTTTCGGACAACACGCCAACTCTTGATCCCTTCAAGGTATTCTACCACGTTATCCAACCCGAGCCGAGTGATAGACACCGTGTAAATTCCCATAGCCTCAAACATTCTGGCCCGGATGGGATCGTACATACGGGCGATTACGATAGGAATGTGATATACATTTTTGGCGATATTGGCCACCACTGCATTCAGCGAATCACTGCTTGTGCAACTAATTACTACATCCACTGTAGCAATCCCGGCCTGTTCCAGTATATCCTTATCATAACCAACACCGCACAAAGTACGTCCGGTAAACTCCTTACTCAAAGCGAGAAAAGACTCCGAGTTGCTGTCCACCACAACAACATCATGGTTTTTCCACGCCAGATATTCCGATACCCGGACGCCAAATTTTCCACAGCCTATAACCAATGCCTTCATTTAGATATCACTCCTTTTCGACCGCTTTTTGCGCATTATCTTTTTTCTTATTTCTTCAACACCGAATACAATAAATGGGATGCAGATCAAGTAGAGCCATTCCACCCAGGAAATCGGAGCGGTGTTGAAAATCCCATTCAGGAACGGAATGTATATAATGGACAACAAAATCAGCACTTCAATCACCAGACCGGCATTGATATAACGGTTGGTAAACAGGCCACGCTTGAACACCGATTCATAGTCAGTCCGGTTATTCATCACCATACCCATCTGTGCAAAGACCACACCAGCCAGCATCATAGTCGTTGCCTCCGCATAGCTGCGTGTTTCTACCGCCGCCAGGGCGACATTCGGCCATCCGTTGAGGAAATTGGCAAGGAAGTACCCGCCGACAGCGAAAATCGTAGCCAACAGACCATACCAAAGGAAGCCGACCAAAATCACATTGCGGTTCAGCAACCGTTCCTTGCTGGAACGCGGCGGTTTCTGCATCACGCTTGCCTCGGCTGCTTCCGCACCCAGACCCAGAGCCGGTACCATATCCGTACCAATATCAATAACCAGAATCTGGAGAACGGTCAGTGGGAGAGGAATCCTACCGCCAGAGAGCAGATACAGGGTGGGAGCCGCAGATTCCGGTGTATTGCTGTCAAAAATGTACCGCAGGAACTTTCGGATATTGTTGTAAACCGTCCGCCCTTCCTCGATAGCCCGAACAATGGTTGCAAAATTATCATCGCTCAGGATCATGTCGGCGGCTTCCTTGGCTACATCCGTTCCTGTAATTCCCATAGCAATACCGATATCCGCCTTTTTGAGCGCAGGAGAGTCATTTACACCATCGCCAGTCACCGCGACAATGTTGCCCATCTCCTGAAGGGCACAGACAATGCGGTATTTCTGTTCTGGAGCCATTCGTGCAAAGACAACTTCGCCCTGCAACGCCTGTTTAAGAGAATCGTCATCCATTTCAGCCAGCTCTACGCCCGAAATTACCCGGGCGTTGGGAGTCTGTATAATACCTATTTTACGGGCGATGCTTTCGGCTGTCAATCCATAATCGCCGGTAATCATGATGATCTTGATACCTGCACTGCGGCACAATGCCACCGCATCTTTCACTTCGCTGCGAGGCGGGTCCTGCATAGCTACAAGTCCAAGGAAGGTCAAGTCTCTTTCCACGTTCTCCGGGGTATATTCGCGGATGGACTCTGGAAGCGTTTCATCCTCTCTGCGCAGCGGACGATAAGCAACGGCCAGAACGCGCAGACCGTCTCTGGCATAGGTGTCATTGGCCTGCATAATGCGTTTACGGTCTTCCTCATGGATAGGACGGGACGAGGTGCCGTCATAGCAACGCTGGCACAGCTCCATGACTTCTTTGGGTGCGCCCTTCACAAAGGCGATTCGATTTGTCCCTTCAAAACGTTCCCGAAGCTGATGGATAGTTGTCATGCGCTTTCTGCGGGAATCGAAAGGCAGTTCCATCACACGGGGCGTGTTCTGGTTCAAAGCGTCCATATCAATGCCGCCCTTTTGAGCTACAACGCCAAGACACGCTTCTGTAGGATCGCCCAACACCGTATACCGGTCTTTTCCTTCCTCAGGGGGAAGCAATTTTGCATTGGAACACAGAGCTGCCCCGGTTAATAGGAGCCTCAATGCATTGCTGTTTTTCGCCGTGACAACGGTATCCCCATCCCGGATTTCACCCTGAGGCGCATAGCCTTCGCCGCTAACTGTCATTTCCGCCCGAAGGTTCCATAGATGATTGACCGTCATCTCGTTCTGCGTCAGCGTACCGGTCTTGTCAGAGCATATAACATTGGTACATCCCAGCGTTTCCACGGCAGACAGCTTTTTCACCAGAGCGTTATGCTTCGCCATCTTCTGCACTGCCAGCGCCAGTGACAGGGTAACGGCGGGTAAAAGTCCTTCCGGGATAAATGCAACAATCATGCCCAATGCAAACAGGAAGGATTCCATAACAGGGTCTTGCACCAGAAAGACCGCAATCAGGAAGAATACAAGACCGATACTGAAAGCGATTAAAGCAATCTGCTTTGTCAGGATATTCAATTCCTTTTGCAGGGGGGACAAATTCTTTTCCGTGGTTTGCGTCAGGTTTGCGATTTTACCAAACTCACTGTCCATACCCGTGGAAACCACCAGTGCGCGGCAGGTACCCGCCGCCGCAGAGGTACCAGAGAACACCATGTTTTCGGCTTCCAAATAAGTACATCCCGGCTTCAGCGCATCCCCGTTTTTGCGGATGGGGTTGCTTTCACCGGTGAGCGTGGACTGGTCGGCGCGAAAATCGTTGCTTTGGAGGACACGGGCATCGGCACTGATGCGGTCACCCTCTTCCAAAACCATGATGTCCCCCGGAACAATCTCCGTTGCCAGTATTTTCTTTTCTTCCCCATCCCGAATTACACGGGCATAGGAAGGCAGCATTTTCTGCAGCGCATCAGTGGCCCGTTCTGCCTTAAACTCCTGAGAAAACGAAAAGAGCCCATTGATCAGGTTCACGCAAAAAATGGAGATACCCAATTCCAATGCGCCGGAAAGAATTGCCATGATACCGCCGGCCCACAAAAGCAGTGCCATCAGGCTTATGAAATTCGCCAGCAGCTTTTTCAGCATACTTTCCTTTTTCTTTTGCGTCAGCTCATTTTTACCAAACTGCTCCAATCGTGCTTCCGCTTCCTCCTGCGTAAGACCGCGCATATCAGAACCCATCAGCTGGCAGGCTTCCGTTGGTCTTGCAGTGAGGATTTTTTCTTTGATATCCGGAGCTTTCGTGTACATATCGTCCTTCACCATAGTTCCTTTCCCGTGAGAAAATGGACTTCCGCAATCTGGCGAAGGTCTTATCTATGCCAGTGGCAGCATAGATAATAGAGCCTTACCAAGCTATTTTGCGGGTCAACCGGAAAGTGATTCTGTACGATTTTATCACTTTCCTGATTATTAGGGAAATTCTGATTAAATCGGCAAGAGCTGGCAGCGAGAGATTTTTCGTCAGACAAAAGAATGGAAAACCGGGGAATACTTTGTGTATTTCCGGTTTTTCATTCTG
>CASFFN010000038.1 GCA_949293985.1 uncultured Eubacteriales bacterium
TAGGTCGGTGTGCGCATTTTTGCCAATCCTGGCCGGTTTGGGACACTAACTATTGAAAAATTCTTTTCATTCGTCTATTGACATCACACCATTAGACTTGGAAAACATTTGTTTCTGATTCTAACTATAGCAGAAATTTTCCGCTGTGTCCACTCTTTTCTGTGGTTTATCCTTCAAATCGACCAAAACAAGGCGCTTTATGTCTTTTCGCGGGTATGCTATTGCATCATATAGCAAGAGTGTTTACAATTTAACTGTATAGAAAAGCCAAGAAAAACTTAATTGGAGGTTGAAATTATGAAAAAAACAATTAAAGTCCGGTATTCTATTTCCAGCTTTGCCAAAATCGTGTCGGCACTCTTATTTGCCGTACTTTTTATCTGTGCAAATACCAGCTCTAGTACGCTGATTCACGAGCCTAAAGCACCAGACGATTTGGAAAGATTCAAGGTAGTAAAATGATTCGTTTTGTTTCTTCCGCTCTTACTGCCTGGCTTGTACGAGAGAAAGCAATTCTTTCAGAGGACACACAATTGTATGCCTATGCTGCATACTGTCTGATTTGGGGACTGTTGCCCGTCATCATTTCCCTTTTGTTTGGTGTGCTGTTCGGATTGGTGATAGAAAGCCTTTTTTTGATTTTACCCTTTATTCTACTGCGAAAATTCAGCGGTGGATTTCACCTGAAATCTCCCGCCTTGTGTCTGTTTTGTTCTGCGGCACTCCTGTCTGGAGCACTCTTGGCCATCAAAGAATTATTAACCATACCCAATCCAACTTTGCTTACCCTCTATGTTCTTTTAGCCGTTCTGAGCCTTTGGTTTCACAGTCCCGTTTCGTCGGTCGATAAAAGGCTGTCTTGTAAGGAGATTCGTGCCTTTCGTACGATCGCACGCTGCATTGCACTATTTTGTTTAACAGGGTATCTCCTTATGGCCTTTACTCAACAATTCACTATCGCCATCCCTTTGGGCGTTGGCATTATCCTGACCGCATTATTGCAGATACCAAATATCTTGTCTGGGAAACAGACAACAAATGTCTCTTGATATTGCAATATATGACTTGCTATATTTATTCGATTTAGGGTATTCGCAGATTTCGCTCAGCAGTAATTGTAATTTTATGCTTATCCATAGAATAAAGTTTTTGCTCTCAAACTGTTGGAAAGTATCCCTCAAAATTAACGAAAGGAAATATAAAAATGAAAGAGAATAGACCTGGGATTGGCGAAAAAGCCATTGAAACACCGACTCTTCTTATTAAGAAAAACATTATGTATTGGGAAAATACAATGATTCAACTATCCAATATTTCGTGCATTTCTACTGGCAACATCGCTTCCGCACCTTTTCCCATTCTTGCTGCACTTTTTGTTTTGGCCGGATTTTGGCTCTTCTCCAAATCTGCAGTATTGGCAATTATTTTGTGCGTTATTGGTGGTGTTTGGCTGCTAATTTGGTATTTTGAGAATGAATCCCGCAGAGAAGGAGCCGTTCTTGCCATTCGTATGAATTCTGGTCAAAGTCTATATTTTGCCTTCAAAAGAAAAGACTTCCTCCAAAGTGTTCTTGCTGTCCTGGAGCGCATTATTGCTGATGGCGGTGACAGGCAGGTTTCAATCAATGTCGAAAATTGTACTTTCTCCGGTGATGCAGATATTTTAAATGGTATTCGGATTTGAGCGACCAAAGGAGGAAAAAGATGGCTATTGATATTCAAATTAAAAATCTTGATGTCAAAGGGAATACTCGTCTCCTTAACAACGCGACGCTCCAAGGTTCTACATCCATTAATTTAGACAATATTGCCATTTCAGGTGATTCGGTTATTTTAGACAATCTGAATGTTACAGACTTCTGCAATGCGATTCAAGGAACATACTCGCAAATGAGCGCATCTGAACGAGCCAGCATGGAAAAAGTCCTTGCCCAGAAGGAAAATAAAAAAAGCAGCTTTATAAGGACTTTGCGCCAACACTTGGTCAACTTTTCCGAGGGTGTTGCAGCGGGTGTAGTAGCTAACTGGCTGCCAAGATAACTCGCTGTATTGCTTTTAACCTTGTATTTTTTGTCATTGTTGCTATTTGCAAAATAATCTTGCATTGTCATACATAATAGCAAGACAAAAACAAGCTTACAACACCTGAAAGTTCTTTTCGCAGATGTAAAGGAGGTGATTCCAATGCAGTATACCATTTAGGTCAAGGTATTTTATATGCATTTTCCATTCTGTACAAAACATTGAGTCGAATACCAGTCATCGAAAGTGAGGAGGAAATTCAATGAAAGCGTTAAAAGTAACTTCAACATTTATAATTTTATGTTCAGTGCTTTTGTTTGTCTTCGCCATTCCTACCATGGCATCCTCAAGTAAACCATACAGTAATTACTATACTTCATTGTCTGTTGTTGAAGGGCGTGCAGATATTGCCACCGCCTCTATTACGAGGTGCAGTTGTTTGCCCGTCAATAATTACATGGAGGCGTATATGCGCTACCAATACAAGGTTGGAAATAATTACTTTTGGGAACCAGAGGAATCAGCATCTGGTACCCCTATCTACTACTATAGAGATGGGACGAATGTTGAAGCCCTCACACACACTGCTTCGGAACACTACATATATGTGGTTGAGGGGATTTTCCGTGCTCGTTGCGGGACGAACGGAACC
Source organism: uncultured Eubacteriales bacterium (assembly GCA_949293985.1). Classification (GTDB taxonomy): domain Bacteria; phylum Bacillota; class Clostridia; order Oscillospirales; family Oscillospiraceae; genus Faecousia. The sequence continues at coordinate 2,675 of CASFFN010000038.1, forward strand.
CTGCACAGATATACTGATACAACATACAGATGATATTATGTAATCGAATTGGGCAAAACCTTTGCCCAATTCGATTGTCTAAAACAGGGAGGTGGGACATATGAAAAAATTCTTAAACGCCCGACTGGGATGGAGGCAAGGACGGCGCAGCGGAATTCTCGTTTGCCTGCTCAGTGTGACGGCGGCTTTGTACTGCGTGGCAGCTGCTCAGGGCTCGGCAATGCAGGCGTTCCTTTATATCAGCGGCTGGACAGAATACGCCACCATCACCATAGACAGCGGCGGTGCTTCCCTGGAGCAGGTTCACAGCGCCCTCTGTGAAAGCGGCTGCCAGACCATGAATGTGCTGTATCTCACCCAGGATGAGGAAGCCGTTTACATCGGCTGGGATGGGACGGAGGCGTCCAGGTGGTTCCCCTTCAGCGGCGGCCGTTTTTTTACAGCGGATGAGATTGCTAACGCAGAGGCGGTGGCGGTACTCTCCGAATCGGAAGCTGCCGCCAGTTTGGGCGAGTCGCAGATTGCCATTGGCGGAGAATCCTACACCATTGTGGGCTATGGGGGATTTTCCTCATACCATTTCCGATTGGGTATGGAAAAAAGCTGCTATGATGACTTTTTCCGGGAGGAAAAGCCCATCCGTATCCTGCCCTACACCCGCCTGAACTTTCTGGAAGCCCCTGCCTATGTACTGGTGCAGCTAAGCGGCATGACCACAAAGCAGGTCAAGAGCATTGCAGATGTGCTTGCCGGGCTTCTGCCGGAGGGGCATGTCTATCCCCCGTCAGCCTCAGCAGACTATGTGCTGCCCCGGGAGGAAATCCAGCGGGCAGGGGAAAGCCTTGCTCTGGTAGCCTTGGCAGGAGTGACCATTTTGCAGCTGATGGGACTGTGGGTAAAGGGCCAGCGGAAGGAACTGGCGGTGCTGCGAATCTGCGGAAAAAGCCGCATGGGCTGCGTGGGGCTTGTGTGTGGGCGTTGGCTGATTCTATTTGGGGTCAGCAGTGTTCTGGCACTGGGACTTCATCGGTTGAGTTTCCCCCTTTTTTCCTATTTTGACGCCGCCCAGATGCCGGAGTTGGGAGTTTATGCACTGCTGGCCGGATTGGTGTTTATTCTCAGTATTCTTTGCGCTCTGCCAACCATATTCCGGGCCTTGGATTTCACCAGACGGGAGGATCGCCTATGAAAATGCTAAGACTTCTGCGGCTGCTTTCCAAAAGCTTTTGGCGTGAAGCATTTGCGGCTGCCACTTTGACAGTCATGGTAATTTTTTGCAGCTGTGTATTGATTCCGGTGGATCAGTACTTCGTTCAGCAAGCAGGAATTCACCAGAGCCTTTCCCAGCTGGATTTTGAACGCACCCTGCTGTTCAGCCCATCTATGGCACTGGAATGGGCGGATATCGCTCTCACAGGGGAACAGTATTATTCTCAGGTTCACCGGGATTTGGAAGCTGTACCCGGAACCCGGCTGCTGAAAAACAGAATTCTGGTGGCTCATATAGACCAGGGAGAAGTTACTACGGGCATCCAAATGTTTTTATACGCTCCGGAGTTCAGAGAAATACTTCCCCAGCTGCCCCGGGAAGATTCGGAGGGAATCCTGTCGGTGGCTATCAGTCCGGCGGGAGCTGCTGCATTTCCCGTAGGCACAGAGCTGCAATGCACCATCGGGGGGGAAATCCTTGTGACCTGCCGTGTGGCAGCGGTACTGCCGGAAGGGTGGACAGTCCCGGCTGCCGCCAGCGCATCCGTAAGTGCATCCCTTGGGAGCATTGGGGGGCGTGAAGATTCGGCATATATGATTGGGCTATGGCAGGAGGATATGCCGGAGCTTCTGTGGCCATACCCGTCCTTTCTCCTGCCGGAGGAAGGGGTGGACGAAACAGCCTGGCGTCAGGCCATCGAAGAAGCCGCAGCTCCCTGGGGGCAGGTGAATACGCTGAAGGAAGTGGAGCAGATGGCTTTCCGACATGTCCTGGAAAACAGCCTGGGCGAGCAGCTGCATTTTTACCTGCTTTCGGTTGTGGCGTTGGTGAGCTTTGGGGGATATGTGTATCTGACCACCGAACTTAGCCAAAAGCGACTGGCAGTGCTGCGGATTTGCGGCCTCAGCTTTGGAAAAATGGTGGTATTGAGTCTTGTGCAATGCAGCCTGCCCTGTGTGGCAGCCCTTGTTCTGGGAACCCTCCTGACACCTTATGTCCGCAGCGTGTTATATCCCGGTGCCTATGGAGGGATCGGCTGGATTGGTTTGGGGGCAGGATGTGTCCTGCTGGCAGTTGCGGTACTGTTGGGACTGGGCGGTGCCTTGGTCAGCACCCGCAGAGCAAGCATTCTTTCGAGTTTTCGGGAGGGAGAATGAACTTATGGTGACATTAGAAAATATCTACAAAACCTATTGCCCTGGTAAACCCGAGCAGGTGCAGGCCCTGGGCGGGGTGGATTTGCAACTCAATGCCGGAGAATTGGTAGCCATCACGGGACCTTCCGGATCCGGAAAATCCACATTGCTGCATATTTTGTCCGGCCTGGAAACCCCGGAGAAAGGTACATACCTTTTAAACGGTGTGGATATGCTGGCGCTGAAAGACCGCCAGCGGTGTAAGGTACGCAATCAGGAAATTGGTATAATTCTCCAGGATTTTGGCCTTATGGACGGAGAATCTGTCCTGACAAACGCTATGCTGCCCTTGCTCATACGGGGAACCTCTCGGAAAGTTGCACGCCGCCGGGCGGAGGATGCCTTAAAACGGTTGGGCTTAGGGGATGTTGCTACAAAAAATGTCAGCCGTCTCTCTGGGGGACAGCGACAGCGGGTAGCTATCGCCCGGGCTCTTGCACAAGGCTGCAAAATCATTCTGGCAGACGAACCCACTGGTAATTTGGACACACTCAACACGGAAAATATTGTGACCATTCTCAAAGAGCTTGCCCACACCGACGGCTGCTCCGTCATCATCGTCACCCACGACCCCGCAGTTGCTGCACAGGCTGACACCGTCCTGAAAATGAAAGACGGCAGATGGGCACAAGTAATATAAAACACAATCTGTAAACTGCACAAAAATATTGTGTATTGGTACCGTCATGTAGCGTTTACCTTCTACATCTCATAACTAGGTATAAATGACGGATATCACCAAACACAAAAATTTGCATAAAATCATATAGAGATTACATTTACTTTGGCCGTGGAACATATCTCACGGCCAAAGTAATATTAAGGAAACTCTGAATAAATCGTCTGCGGCTGGATAGCGGATCTTTTTCGCCATCCATGCAGAATGAAAAACGGGAAATACAAGAAGTATTCCGCCGTTTTCCATTCTTTTGTCTGACGAAAAATCTCTCGCTACCAGCTCTTGCCTCTTTATTCAGAGTTTCCTTAAAATTACCATTCAGTTACAAAGCAATGGCATCATTTGATATGCTTATCACATTTCGCTTTCCCTCCAGCCCATTCCCTATCTCCGTTCTGCCAGCAAATACAGACCAATTGACAACGAGTAAAACAACAGCCCATCGATCATGCTGACCGATGGGCTGTGCCATATTTGTGCAATGATTTTAATCGTTGATGTTCTGATGTGATACATGGCTCACGGCGTTGATCTCCGTACAGCATTCGTTTTCAGGAAATTATCTGTCGTGATGAACCCGCTTCCCGAATGCTGAGCCCTGTACTTCGCACCAATTCCGCACCAATCTGCCATGAAAGTATAGGAAGATACATGGATTTATGGGATGGAAAAGTTTGAAAATATGGGAAATATTGAGGTTTATGAAGAAATATCGAGATATGAAAAGGCCGATTGTCCGCCGATACCTAATTTCATATGTGTATAACTTCTTTTTCAGAGTTTTATTGATAAGTTTTCAGGAGCCCAGATTGGGAGTACGCCGGGCGTACATCCGGGCGAGGCCGCCTTCGCTGGTTTCCTTGTAGAGGTGGCTCAGGTTCAGGCCGGTTTCCTTCATGGCTTTGCACACCATGTCGTAGCTGATGTTCCGGGTGCCGCAGAGGAAATAGCTTAAGTTGCAGGCGTTCATGGCCCGCATGGCAGCCACGGCGTTGCGCTCGATGCAGGGAATCTGCACCAGGCCGCAGATGGGGTCGCAGGTCAGACCCAGGTGGTGCTCCATGGCCATTTCCGCGGCGTATTCCACCTGGTCCAGGTTCAGGCCGTACAGCTCCGCCAGAGCCGCCGCCGCCATGGAGCAGGCGGTGCCGATTTCCGCCTGACAGCCGCATTCTGCGCCGGAGATGGAGGCGTTCCGCTTGGTCAGAGACCCGATGATACCGGCGGTGGCCAGACCCCGGCAGATTTCCTGGTCGGTGAGCTTCCGGGTGTCCTGAACATATTTGAGTACCGCCGGCAGGACGCCGCAGGCTCCGCAGGTGGGAGCGGTGACGATGGTGCCGTTGTCGGCGTTCTGCTCTGCCACCGCATAGGCATAGGCGCAGATGAGCCGGCACTCCCGCACCTGGGGCACTTCGGTGGTCAGCTCCTGCTCATACAGGTACTTGGCTTTCCGCTGGACTCCCAGCCCGCCGGGAAGGGTGCCGGTGGCGGCAAGACCATCGGCGATGGTCTGCTTCATGGTCTGCCATACTTCCATGAGAAAGTCGAAAATCTCCGGCCCCTCATTCATCAGCACATAGTCGCTGAGACGGTTGATATAGCGCCATTTGCAGAAATCGGCGATTTCCGCAAAGGAATTTTCCGGGTAAATATCCTTACCGGAGACCTCCGGGTGCCCGGCGATGGAAATGTCGCCCCCGCCGATAGACTCTACCCGCAGATACCCGATTTCCGTTCCCTCTTTCAGAGCATAAAAATCCAGGGTGTTGGGGTGGGAGTCGGGAAGATTCTCCTGGGAAAAAATGATTTCCGTGGGCAAAGGGGAAAGCACCTGCCGCAGAACCCGGTCGGTGCCGTGGCCCACCCCGGTTTTGCTGAGGGAGCCGTAAAGAATCACCCGAAAAGCGTCCGCCTGGGGATACTGGCTCCGAAACAGCAGGGCCGCCCGTTCCGGCCCCATGGTGTGGGAGGAGGAAGGGCCTTTGCCAATCTTGTAAATTTCACGAATGGATTTCATAGAAATACCTCAGTTGCATTTATTATTCATCAGTATAGCAAATTTTTGCGGAAATTACAACGCCTTCCCGAAAATTATTCCCGGGGCAGAGCCTCCAAAGACAGCTCCCCCGCCAGCTTGAAAAGGGCGTCGGCCATTACCTGCTCCGGGGGTTTGTGCAAGGTTTCTGCAATCCGGCTGTAAAAAAGAACCACACAGGGCTCCAGCAGTAAAGTCACCTGTTTCATGGAAACCTCCTGGAAAAATCGGATAAAAATGGTTGCCTCATCCTATGCAAACCCTTGACAGGTGTGCTACAATAGTAGCAAAAAACACAAGTCTGAGAGGATGTCGCCTATGGCAAAGGACAAAAAGGTTGAGCAAATCACCGACATGGAGGTAGATTTTGCCCAGTGGTATACGGATGTATGCAAGAAGGCCCAGCTGATTGACTATTCGTCCATCAAGGGCGTGTTTATTTACCGTCCTTATGGCTACGCCATCTGGGAGAACATTCAGCGCCTGATGGATGCGGAGTTCAAAAAGACCGGTGCTGAGAATGTGTACATGCCCATGCTGATTCCCGAGAGCCTGCTCCAGAAGGAGAAGGACCATGTGGAGGGCTTCGCACCGGAGTGTGCCTGGGTCACCTACGGCGGCAGCGAGAAGCTGGAGGAGCGGTACTGCATCCGCCCCACCTCCGAGACCCTGTTCTGCGAGCACTTCCGGGACATCATCCAGTCCCACCGGGATCTGCCCAAGATGTATAACCAGTGGTGCAGCGTGCTCCGCTGGGAAAAGACCAGCCGTCCCTTCCTGCGGCATAGAGAATTCCTGTGGCAGGAGGGCCACACCATGCACGCCACCGCTGAGGAGGCCATGGAGGAGACCATGCGGATGCTGACGGTGTACGCCGACTTCTGCGAAAATGTCCTGGCTATGCCCGTGACCCGGGGCCAGAAGACCGACAAGGAGAAATTCAACGGCGCTGAGGCCACCTTCACCATCGAGTGCATGATGCACGACCGGAAGGCCCTCCAGGCCGGCACCTCCCACTACTTCGGCGACGGTTTTGCCAAGGCCTTTGACATCACCTTCACCGACAAGAACAACCAGCGGGTCAACCCCCACCAGACTTCCTGGGGCGTGTCCACCCGTCTCATTGGCGGCATTATCATGACCCACGGCGACAACAACGGTCTGGTGCTGCCTCCCAAGATTGCCCCCATTCAGGTCATCGTCCTGCCCATCGCCCAGCATAAGCCCGGCGTTCTGGAAGGGGCGGAGACTGTCTGTCAGCGGCTGGAAAATGCCGGCTTCCGGGTGAAGGTGGACGATTCCGACAACTCCATGGGCTGGAAGTGCGCCGAGTATGAGATGAAGGGCGTACCCCTGCGGGTAGAGTGCGGCCCCCGGGACCTGGAAAACGGCCAGGTGGTTCTGGTGCGGCGTAACGACGGGGAAAAGACCGTTGTGAAGCTGGAGGACCTGGAAAAGGCCGTGGCGGAGCAGCTGGAGCTGGTGCACCAGGGAATGTACGAGAAGGCCAAGAAGAACCTGGAGGAGCATATTTACCCTGCCTACTCTCTGGAAGAGGCCAAGGAGCTGCAGCAGAAGAACGGCGGCTTTATCAAAACCATGTGGTGCGGCGAGGAAGCCTGCGAGCTGAAGATGAAGGAAGTGGCTGGAATGTCCTCCCGCTGCGTCCCCTTCCGGCAGGAGCACCTGGCAGACACCTGCCCCATCTGCGGCAAGCCCGCCAAGAAGATGATCTACTGGGGCATTGCCTACTAAGGAAGCTCTGAATAAATAGGCAAGAGCTGGCAGCGAGAGATTTTTTGTCAGACAAAAGAATGGAAAACAGTGGAATACTGTATGTATTTCCTGTTCTGGCGAAAAAGATCCGCTGTCCAGCCGCAGACGATTTGTTCAGAGATTCCCTAATCCAAAAGAATCACAGCCCCCGGAAGCAAAAGCTTCCGGGGGCTTCACTGTATTATGGACGCTTTTCCTTTTCCCGGATGGGAATTTCAATCCGGGTGATATAGTCCTCCGGGGCGTTGCTGATTACATCGTTGATGCCGGTTTCGTAGGAATAGCCGGTAAATTCCAGTCCATGGTCCCGGGCATAGGCCATGATTTCCCGGTACTTGTCCGGGAGCCCCTCCCAGCTTCCCTTGAAGTGGGTGCGAAGGTAAAGGCCGGATGGCTGGATGTGGACATTGGCCTCGATTTCCGCCTGGGGAATTTGCAGAAAGATACCCCGGTAGTCCGTAAAATCCTGACGGTACAGACTTTCTGTGGGAAGGATTGCTCCATACAGAATCCCGTACATCCGGTAGGCGCTGTGCCGTCCTACTTCGGAGAAGAGAAGCTCCGCCTCCTGCTCCGGAGAGGCTTTGGGCGGGGTCTTGCGGAGCAGAAGCCTTTGGGCGGGCTTTTCCACCAGGGAATACCCATACAAATCCAAATTTTTCAAAGAGGACAGCTGTTCCGTCTGGTGCTGAAGGGCCTCCTGCACCTGCGTCAGGTGGGCAATGGTTTCCTGAATCTGCCGGGTTTTCTCCTGTAAAATGGCGTGGAAGGAATCGGTGGTGCGATGGGCCATAAACTGCTGAATTTCCGGGATGGAGACATTCAGCTCCCGAAGCATCAAAATGGTCTCCAGCACAAAGCATTGCTGATAGGTGTAGTAGCGATAGCCGTTTTCCTTTACCACCGCCGGGGTGAACAGCCCGATTTGGTCATACCACATGAGAGTTTTTTTGTTAATTTGGTGCAGAGCGGCAAACTGCCCAATGGTGAATAGCCGGTGGTTGTTTTGGGACATTTTCCATTTCCCCCTTGACTGTACAGCTGCTGTATAGTTTATCATGAAAAAGATAAAAACACAACAGGAGGAAAAATTCTTTATGTCCCCGTCCAACAACCGGCTGGCCCAGGATTTCCGGATTCCCGCGCTGCTGAAATTTACTGCCCCCACCGCCATTATGATGGTGTTTATGGCCCTGTATCAGATGGTGGATGGCGCGTTTGTGGCAAGGTTCGTGGGAGAGGACGCATTGTCTGCCCTTAATATCGTGTACCCCATCCCCAGCATCATGTTCGCCTTTTCCATTATGCTGTCCACCGGCAGCAGCGCCATCATTGCAAGAAACATGGGAGAAGGGGATATGCGCCTGGCCCGGGAGAACTTCTCCTTTTCCGTGGCGGTAGGCCTGGCACTGGGCATTGCCTTTGCTCTGGTGGGTGCCATTTTTATGGAGCCGCTGCTTCATTTGCTGGGAGCAACGCCACTTTTGTTCCCTTACTGCCGGGATTACCTGTTTATTCTGGTGCTGGCCTCTCCGCTGGCAGTATTTCAGGTGCTGTTTCAAACCTATTTCGTAACAGCGGGAAAGCCCCAGCTGGGACTGGTGGTGACAGTCCTGGGCGGCCTGTCCAATATCCTTTTGGACTATGTGTTCATTGTGGTCTTCCATATGGGGGTGTCCGGCGCAGCCCTGGCTACCGCTATCGGATATGCCATCCCCGGACTGTTCGGCCTCCAATACTTCCTGGTGAACCGGAAGGGAACCTTGTACTTTGTGAAGCCTGTTTTCCGGGGACGGGTGCTGCTTCATAGCTGCACCAACGGCGCTTCGGAAATGGTGAGCAATCTGGCACTGGCCATCACCACATTCCTGTTCAACACCCTGATGCTCCGCTACGCCGGGGAATCGGGGGTGGCGGCCATTACCATTGTGCTGTACGCCCAGTTTCTGATGACCTCCGTATTTTTCGGTTTTTCCACCGGCGTCGCTCCCGTGGTGAGCTTCCAGTACGGAAGCGCCAACACGGTGCAGCTGAAAAAGGTGTTTCGTAACAGCCTTATGATTATCGGTGTCATATCGGTGGTGGTCTTTGCTCTGTCCCAGCTGTGCTCCGGCCCGGTTATCCGGGTGTTTGTAGCGCCGGACAGCCCGGCTTTTGCCATAACCAGCCACGGTTTTGCCCTGTTTTCCATCAGCTTTCTGTTTACGGGAATCAACATCTTTGCTTCGGCCCTCTTTACGGCTTTCTCCAACGGCGTGGTGTCGGCAATTCTGTCCTTTTTGCGGACATTTGTGTTCCTGATTCTCAGCCTGCTGCTCCTTCCCGGATTTTGGGAGCTGGACGGTATCTGGCTGGCGGTTCCGGTGGCGGAAATCCTGGCCCTGTGCATATCCCTTTTCTACCTGGTAAAGCTGAAAAAGGTCTACCACTACTAAAAAACGCCCCCGGTGCATTTCATTCTGCACCGGGGGCAGTCTTTACTTTTTCCAGGCAAGAACCGCTTCAATGCCACGAATCAGTCCGTCGATTTCCTCCCGGGTGGTCTCCCGGCTGAGGGAAATCCGGACGGAGCTGTCGATAATCTCCGGGGGCAGACGCATGGCGGAGAGCACATGGCTCCGGTGCCCCTTGGCGCAGGCAGAGCCTGCGCTGACGCAAATCCCCGACTCCTGCAAAATGTTGATGGTGTTCTGGGTAGGCACACCGGGGATGGAGATACTAAGGATATGGGGTGCCTGATGGGAGCCGTTGATTACCACCCCGTCCAGGGCGGAGAGCTTCCCAATGAGGGTGTGAAGCAGGGCCTTTTCCTGCTGGGTATCTACCGGGAAGGTGCTGCCAACAGCTGCGGCTGCGGCGGCAAAGCCTGCAATGGCGGGGGTAGCCTCCGTGCCGCTGCGGTATCCGTTTTCCTGCCCGCCGCCTAACATAATGGGGGGGAAGGATTTGAGACGGGGGCTGATATATAGCGCCCCTGCCCCCTTGGGGCCGTGAATCTTGTGGGAGGAGATGCTGATTAAGTCTGCCCCCAGGGTCTTAGCCTGGAAGGGGATTTTCAGGAATCCCTGCACCGCGTCCGTGTGGAAATAGCCTTCCGGGCAGAGCTTGTGGGTGAGCTTTGCCATCTGGCTGATGGGCATAACAGCGCCGGTTTCGTTGTTTACCATCATAATGGAAACCAGAATGGTGTCCCGGCGGAGAGCCTGCCGGAGGGACTCCAGGGAGATGTTCCCTTCCTTGTCCGGCTGCAAATAGGTGACCTGGAAGCCCTGGGCCTCCAGCTGCTTCATGCAGTTGAGAATGGCATGGTGCTCCACGGCGGTGGTGACGATGTGCCGTCCCCGCTTGCCCATGCGCTTGATGGTGCCGAAAATGGCCCAGTTGTCCGCTTCCGTACCGCCGGAGGTAAAAAATACCCGGTCCGGCTCGGCCCCCAGGGCAGAGGCAACCTTCACCCGGCAAGCCCGGAGCTGTCCGGCCGCCTCAATGCCAAAACCGTACAGGGCGCTGGGATTTCCCCAACCGGAGGTAAGGGCCTGGGCGACGGCCTCTACTGCCTCCCGGCAGGGCTTCGTTGTGGCGGAGTTGTCAAAATAAATCATGGTTTCTCACTTTCCAACGCAAAAACGCTCAAAAATTCTGGCGGTGATGTCCTCCCGGACGGTAGCGCCGGTGACCTCACCCATGGCCTCCATGGCCGATTCAATATCCGTCAGCACCGCATCCGGGGTCTGCCCCAGCTGCATGGCCTGCAATACCCGGAGCATGGCTTCGTAGCTGCGGGCAATGGCGTCAAACTGCCGGGGATTGGTGAGGATGGAGCCGTCGCAAGGGGTGTTCCCCGCAAACATTTCATCCACCGTCTGCCGCAGCTGATCCAGGCCCTCTCCTGTCTTGGCGCTGATGGGAATAATGGTGGTAAAGGGCAAATCGCTGGGTACTACTACCGCCCCCAAATCGGATTTATTGATGAGGGCAATGGTGTTTTCTTTGGAGAGGCAGGTTGCGATGACTTCCTGATCCTCCAGGGTCAGTGGCTGGGAGCCGTCGCAAAGGTACAGCACCAGATCCGCATTTTCCACCGCCATCCGGGAGCGTTCCACGCCCATGGCCTCGATGGCGTCCCGGGTTTCCCGGATTCCGGCGGTGTCAATGAGCCGCAGCCGGGTGCTGCCCAGCAGGACGGTTTCTTCCACTGTGTCCCGGGTGGTTCCGGCGATGTCCGTGACGATGACCCGGTCGTAGCCTGCCAGGGTGTTCAGCAGGCTGGACTTGCCCACATTGGGCTTTCCTACAATGGCGGCGGCCACGCCCTGCCGGAGAATCCGCCCCTGCCCGTAGGTCCGCAAAAGGGCGTACAGGGCCTTGGCGTTGCTGCGGAGCATGGCGGCGTACTGTTTCAAATCAAAATCGTCAATATCCTCGTCGGGATAGTCCAATACCGCATGAAAATGGCTGCACAAATCCGTCAGCTGGTCGTAAATGGGAGCCAGCTTCTTTTGTAATGCGCCTCCTACCTGTCCGGCGGCGTTGGCGGCGGCGTCGGCAGTTTCCGCTTCGATCAAATCGATGACGGCTTCCGCCTGGGTCAGAGCCAGCTGACCATTTAAGAATGCCCGCTTGGTAAATTCGCCCCGCTGGGCAGGGCGGGCTCCGGCGGCAAACAACGCCTCCAGTCCGGCGGAGAGCACCGCCGGGGAACCGTGGCATTGCAGCTCCACCGTGTCCTCCCCGGTGTAGCTGTGGGGGGCTCTGGCGCACACCGCCATACACTGGTCGATGATACGCCCTTCCTTATCCCGGAGCGTACCGAGAATCAGCTTCCGGTTGGCGGCCAGGGAAAGGGACTGCCCGGACTGAGGGGTAAACACCTTTTCCGCAACGGCAACGCATCCGTCTCCGGAAAGCCGGAGAATCCCGATGGCACTGACCTGCCGTCCGGTGGATACGGCGGCGATTACATGGGACATGGAAATCCCTCCTTGGGTAAATAAAATATCTCTAAGGAAGCTCTGATTAAATCGGCAAGAGCTGGCAGCGAGAGATTTTTCGTCAGACAAAAGAATGGGAAACCGGGGAATACTTTGTGTATTTCCGGTTTTTCATTCTGCATGGATGGCGAAAAAGATCCGCTGTCCAGCCGAAGGCGATTTATTCAGAGTTTCCCTGAGTTTCCCTAACACTTTATTATATCACTTACCCCGATTTTTTGCAACAAAGAACCGGGAAGTCAGGGGATATTCCCGGGAAAACCGGGACAAACTACCTTTGAGGTGAGCTTATGGAACAGCCCAATCCCAGACCGGATCCTATGTATCCCGGGGAACTGACCCATGAAAATATCGCGGAGCTTTTTGCCGGGGCGGCAGACTTTGTGCCCCGGGAGCTGTATTGCTCCGGTTTTGTTCTGCATACCTATGCCATTGACGGCCTGACCTCCGGCGGCTCGGCGTCGGAGTATGTTTTCAAGCCCATTGCGGAGCGTTTGCAAGGGGATACCATGCAGCAGCTTTACGACAACGCTCTCCATGGACTGGTGTATAACTCTGTGGCAAAGCCTTGCAAAGATTTGCAGGACGCGGTGCTCTTCCTGGTAAACGGCTTTTGTGTGGTGCTGTTTTCCGGGGTGGGAGCCATTGCCTATGAGGTGAAAACCCCGGAAAAGCGTAGCATCTCCCCGCCGGAGGTGGAGAACACCGTCAAAGGCCCCAAGGATGCCTTTGTGGAAACCTTCCGCTCCAACACCTCCCTGATTCGCCGGCACCTGCGTACCCCCAAGCTGCGGATTTACGAAACCAAGGTGGGGCGGCAGAGTCTGACCAATGTGGCGGTGGTTTGGGTGGAGGGAATTACCAATGGGGAGCTGGTGGAGCGGATGAAAAACCGCCTGTCTCAGATTGACATTGACGGCTTTTTAAGTCCCGGAGCCGTGGAGGAATATGTTACCGGTTCCCGGAAGACCGCCTTCCCGCTGCTCCAGACCACCGAGCGGACAGACCGGTTTTGCCGGGGCATTCTGGACGGACGGGTAGGTCTGCTGGTGGACGGCCTGCCTATGGGGTATTTGGCTCCTACCACCCTGGGAGACCTGATGGACAGCCCGGAGGACGAGAGCAAAGATTATGTAAACGCATCCTGTATCCGGGTGCTGCGTTACTGCGCGTTGTTTCTCAGTCTGGTGCTGCCGGGGATTTATGTGGCCCTGGCTACCTTCCATCAGCAGATGATTCCCTTGCCGTTGCTTCGCTCCATGATTGAAAGCAAGGCCCAGGTGCCTTTTTCCACAGCGGTGGAGGTTTTGGGATTGCTGATTGCCTTTGAGCTGCTCCAGGAATCCGGCGTGCACCTGCCTCAGTCGGTGGGGCATTCCGTTTCCATCATCGGCGGCATCGTGGTGGGTACGGCGGCGGTGGAGGCGGGGTTGATTTCGCCCCTGGCTTTGATTGCGGTGAGCATTGCCGGTGTGTGCGGCTATGTCCAGCCCAGCCGGGACTTTGCGGAGGCCATCCGGGTCTGGCGGTTTTTGCTGACGGTGCTGGGAGCCATGGCGGGCCTGTTCGGAGTGACGGTGGGGCTTATCACTCTTCTGATTCACCTGGCGGGGCTTACCTGCCTGGATGTACCCTATCTATCCCCCTTTTCCCGGGGGAAGGGAATTCACCTTTTGCGCCGGCGGTTGAAAACGGAAAAATTCCGCAATGAGGAACTGCGCCCGGAGAACAGGAGAAAGCAGAGATGAAGTATTGGGCTTGGTATATTGGGGCGGTGGCGCTGGTTGCGGTTTTGGGCTGGATGCCCTTTGCGGGTACGGATGTGGCGAGATTGCAGCCGGTGGAGCTGATTTTTGTATCTCAGGAGGAAAACCGGGTGCAGGTGGAAACGGATACCGGGGACTCCGGCCGGGGGCAGACCCTGGAATTGGCCTTGGAGGATTTGTATACCGGCACCCCCGGGGAGATTTTCCTGGAAACTGCAGAGTACCTGCTCATAACGCCTCAGTGCCGCGGCCTGCTGCCGGAGTTGACAAAAACCCTGCGCCCCTCCTGCAAGGTTTGCCTGACGGAAGGCGCGGCGGACTTGGAAGAAGCGGCGGCCTACCTGAGCGTCCATGAGCCCCGGCTGACTTTACAGGACTACCGAACCGGGGATGAGAATATCCCCCTACTGATAACGGAAGGAGACAGAGCCTACCTTGTTCCGCAATGATATATCCGCAAGACAGAAAAACATCTTAATGATTGGGGCGCTTTCCGCTCCGCTTTCTACCCTGGCAGGCATGGACGGGTGGCTCCAAACCCTCCTGGGCGCCGTGGTCGTGGGGACTTTGGCCTGTTTTTGCTGCCGGCTTCAGGAGAAGCTGGAGGAGCCGGGGAAGGGGTACCGGATCGTCCAAATTCTCTGGCTCATTTTCCTTTTGGGGCAGCTGGGGAAATGGCCGTCCCACACTTGGCCGAACGGTACGGATTTTCCGGTGGTGCCCCTGACCCTGCTGGCTCTGGGAGCCTTTTCCAGCCTGGACGGGGGCTCCTGCGCCGCCCGGTGCGCCACAGCCTTATTTTGGCTGCTTCTTATATTATATGGTGTGATTCTTTTCTCCGGCCTTTCGGCATGGGAGCTGAAAAACCTTGCTCCGGAGCCGGGGATGGTCTCCTGGGAACTGCTGCTGGTGATGCTCCTTCCGGCAGCGGTGGGAATACTGCCGGGGGAGAAGGCGGGGATTCGGGGGATTGCCGGGACGGCGCTGACGGCGGCCGTTCTGAGCCTCTGGACCATCGGTACCTTAACAAGAGGCGTGGCGGAGCAGGTGCCCTGGCCGCTGTATGAATCCGTCAAAGGCATGAACCTTTTTGGGGTTGCGGAGCGGTATGAAGCTTTCGTATCTGTGGCTGCCACCATGGGCTATTTTATTCTGCTCAGCCTGCTTTTCTCTGGTATCGGAACCCTGGGAGATGGAATATCCGGCCTGGGGGGTAAAAAGTCTGTTGCGTGGGCCGGTGTCATTTCCGGCGCTTTGGTGCTGTATGTTCCCCATTTACCGGGAGAGCTCCTGTTTTTTGGGGGGATTGTGTTCTGGCTTGTCCTGCCGGCTTTTGCCTTGTTCATAAAAAAGTCGAAAAAAAGAAAAAACTGTAAAAAAGAACTTGACAAAGGTTAGGGGTAGTGGTATTATAAGCGAGCTGCTTCCGGAGGGGGGCGGCGAGATGGTACGGAAAGTTAGCAAGAGGTTGGAAAGGGCGAA
>CASFFN010000039.1 GCA_949293985.1 uncultured Eubacteriales bacterium
TCCCATTCCGAACACAGAAGTTAAGCTCGCTTGCGCCGACAATACTTGGCGGGCGACTGCCCGGGAAGATAGGTAATGCCAACACAAAGAGCACCAGGATTTTTCCTGGTGCTTTTTCTTTTACCCACAAAAAGTGCCTGGGACAGTCCACCGGACTGTCCCCACGGCACCGACAATACTCGGCCTACCCGGAAAGCCAGGTAATGCCAACACAGAGAGCACCAGGAGCAATCCTGGTGCTTTTTCTTTATCCATTGAGAGACTTCCAAAGGCATTCACGCTGCCGAAAGGGCTTGTTTCTTGTTGTCTGTGCGTTGCAGACGGCAGACCCTTTGGTTTTGCCAGAATCCGCCGGTTATTGTGATTGTGCGGCTATTTGCATATAAATCCCCCCATATGTTAGACATGATATCATACTGTTTCACATACGGGGGCATTTTCTCCGGATGGACTGCATTTGACGCGGTTTCTCCCTAAAAACTGGAAAACCTATTCCAGGGAGATATGCTTGGTGGCTATGTTCTCGCAAAACATTTTATCGTGTTCCACAAACAAAATGGTGGGTTTGAAGGATAGCAGCAGCTCCTCCAGCTGGGTTCTGGAAATTACATCCATAAAGTTCAGGGGTTCGTCCCAGATGTGCAGGTGGACCCGCTGGCAGATGCTCATGGCCAGAAGCACCTTCTTCTTCTGACCGTCGCTGAGAGATGCCAAATCCTTTTCTGTCTGGGATTTTGTCATTCCCAGCTTTGCCAGCATTGCAAGCAGCAGGCTTTCTTCCACGCCCTGGTCTCTGGCAAAGTCCTGGAGCTTTCCCCCAAGTCCCTGGGTGCTCTGGCACACATAGGAGAGCTTCACGCCGCTTCCTATGCGAACTTCTCCGGTGTGAGGAATTTCTTCCCCCAGAATCAGCCGAAGAATGCTGGACTTTCCGCTGCCGTTTGGTCCCCGGAGGCAGATCCGGTCCCCAGGACGGATGTCAAAGGATATATCCCGGCACACCGTCCGTTCCCCATAGGCAATGTCCACGTTTTGAAGCCGTATTAGGGTAGGCTGATGATAGGGGAGCTGAAAGATTTTCAGGGAATCCGCCCGTTCGATGTTTTTCAGCAGCTTGCTCTTTTCCGCAATGGCGGCTTCCCGGCGTCCGGCGATGGCTTTGGATCTTGCCATCATCTTTGCCGCCTTGTGACCGATATACCCCCGGTCGCAGGGGCCTTGTCCGATTTTGGTGGCTTCCACCCGGTCGGACCACTGGGCTTTTTCCCGGGCGGTTTCCTGTAAGCGGGAGATTTCCTTTTGCAGCTTCTGGTTTTCCCCCAGCTCAAAGGCATCCTGCCGCAGTTTGTTTTCCCACCAGGAGGAGAAGTTTCCCTTTTGCACTTCAATATTTGCTTTGTTTATGGAGAGAATATGGTCTACGCACCCATCCAGAAATGTCCGGTCATGGGATACCAGGATGAAGCCGCTTTTTGTCCGCAAATACCGGCTGACCAGAGTGCGTCCCAGCATATCCAGATGATTGGTGGGCTCGTCAATCAGCAGGAATTGGTTTTCCCTTAAGAAAAGCACCGCCAGCTGGAGTTTGGTCTGTTCTCCGTTGGACAAAGTATTGTATGGCTGATACAAAATCTCCTCGGCAAGTCCTAAAAGATTCATCTCCCGCAATAGCTGCCAGTAAAGAAAATCCGGGTGGATATCTTCCAGCACATGCAGGGCAAGCTGGCTGGAATCTTTTACCGGGTAGGGGAAGTAGGAAAAGCCTACACTGGCGTGAATGGAGCCTTGATAGGGCAGTTCTCCCAGCAGGAGCTTCAAAAATGTGGTTTTTCCTCTGCCGTTTCTGCCGATAAAACCCAAATGCCATGCAGTATCCAGCTGCAGGCTGACATTCTCGAAAACCGGTTGGAAGCTGCCGTCATAGGTAAAGGATAAATTGGATACTTGAATCAAAGACATGGTGTGCCCTCCCAAATGTAAAAATGGCCGCAGGAAAGCCATTCCTGCGGCCATAATACACGCACTTTGCCCACTACGGGCCATGCCATGCCAGCCGAAAAAATGTCAACTCTCCTGCATCAGGGCGCAACAACCACCAACAACGCCTGGCGTTGTTTTTTGGAAGTATTCGCCCGAAATTTAGCAAGAGATATTGGACATTTTTTCAACTCCTATCCATTTATTTTCTTTATCCTATCACAGAGCCTTGGGAAAATCAAGACTCCTTTTTGCCCGGAGTTCCTTTTCGGATCAGAACGGCGGTGAAAACCAGCAGGGCCAGGAAAATAGCGCCGCTGGTATAGGCGGTCAGCTCCAGCATGGATTCACCGCTCCCGAACACCGTCACCATGGTGTTTTGCAGGGTAAGCACCGAAACCAAAGTGTCCGCCATGTCGATGATTTTCAGGGAGAACAAGGAGAGGTTCTCTGACCTGCTGGATTTGCGGAATCGGAGAATCGACATGATTACCCGGTAGGTGGTGTAGGCTGCCAGGGCAATGGCGGTGATTTTCCCCACCCCCACAGGACGCTGGGACAGCACCATCAGGGCGATGGGTACAATCAACAGAAAGTCTACCAGGAACAGCCATTTGCAAATTCTGCGGTAAAGCTTCTGCCGATTCTTTGTCCGAACCGGAGGGGTTACCTGATGCCAGCGCTTTTCGCTGAAAAGAATGAAGCCCCGCAGCACAACCAGGGAAAGATAGTAGAAGCTGATGCTGAAATTCCAGGGGGCATGATAAAATACCCCTACCAGGAAATTGTAAACCAGGTAAAGAAAACTCAGCACCAGGGAGAGCGCAGCGGACAAAAAGCTGCGCAGGGCGAAGGCCTTTGGGGAGTTTCCCAGAAGAATATTCATGGCAGATTGCCTCCCGGCCTGACACAGTCCTGAATAATCTGAGAGATTTCTTCCAGGCTGTCCTGACAGTCGTTTTGCAGCCATTTTACCACAATGGCGTTGACACCTTCCAGGTAGAAGGCCATCCAGTATTTCCACCGGCTTTCAGGAATCCCGAAAGCCTCCAAAGCCATGCAGATGGTTCGATCCGTATCCACAAGTAGCTTTTCTCCCAGGGAAAAGCGGTGGAGCCGCTTTACAACAGTGCGGTATAGGAGTTTGTTGTCCCGGATAAAGGAAAGCCAGGGGGTGAGATACTCGGGCGTGATGAACACCAGTGTTTCTTTGGAAGCACCCGGGACATATTCCTTCTTTGGCAGGTGCTGAAAGTAGGCGTAGAAGGTATCCGTGATGTATTGGGCAGTTTCCAGCAGCAGGTCGCCGATGGTTTCGTAATGGAGATAAAAGGTAGACCGGCTGACACCGGAAACCTTGCAGATTTCCTTGACTGTGATATAGTCCAGGTCCTTCTCGCTTAAAAGGGCGAGAAGGGCCTCATCCATCTTTTGCGCCGTATGAAAATATTTGCTTTCCGATTTGTTCATCCGGCTGCCTCCCTTTTTTGCCTTTTAGTGGGTTTCGTTTCCGCTGATCTCTTTTGCCAGGTGCATAATATCCCCGGCATACTTTTTCATGCCTGCACCGCGGATTTTTTTATACAGCGGATAGTTGAGGCTTACCCCCAGAATACCCACCACACCCAGGATGATTCCGGCAGCAAAAGCCGCCGGGCCGGCCCCCCCGATGACCCCCATGGACAGGCACATTCCGGTACCCAAAACCAGGGTGGAGAGGATGCCGAAGGTGTAGGCAAAGATTTCGGAAGGCTGCTTGGCCTTTCGGTCCAACTTTCGGAGCGCTACCACCTTGGAAGTATCCTTGGGGGCATATTGGTTGGCAATGGATTCTGCGTAAATTTTGTCTGTGTTCATTCAGAACACCTCCTTATTGAGATGCTCTTATTGTAAACGCCAGACAGGAGATTAGGAACGACACAAAACCCCAAAACTGTCCGGTTCAACAAAATTCTCAGGAGAGTCCGAGGATGAAAACCACCAGTATACCGATGGTCATAACCACCCAGCCGAAATACCGTCCCATAATTTCCCAGTCAGTAGGCTCCGCCAGCTCCGGCGATTCAATCCGGAAGGACAGCCAAAACCGGAACAGCTCATCTGCAAACAAAATGGAAACGGCGTTGATAACACACAGAAGGATACCCAAAACCCAGGGAATCCAATGTCCTTTGTGGGTCAGATCAGGGTTGTAAATCAGACTCAGAATGGTGAAAACGGAGGGCTCCATAGGATCAACCACGTTTCCGTATTCGTCATAAACGTTGCCGTTGGCAACAAAGGTAATTCCTATGTTTGCATCGCTTCCATCCGCATTGTACATCAACCAAAAATTCCCGGATTTTCCATAACTGCCCCGGAACAGAATTTCCTCCCCCTGACGAACCACTACACCCAATACATCGTCACCGGCATGAGACGGGTAAACGGCGCTGGGGTCCTCTGTGACGATATAGGGGCCGTAGGTGGTGCCTGCGTGTTGAAAGGTGACGGTTTTGTCCGGGGTTACGGTAAAGCTGGCAGGTTTCCCATGGATTTTCCCGGAATATACGGTATTGCCGTTTTCTTCTCCCGGCACCAGAATGGTATCCTGATAGGAAAAGC
Organism: uncultured Eubacteriales bacterium; assembly: GCA_949293985.1. Taxonomy (GTDB): domain Bacteria; phylum Bacillota; class Clostridia; order Oscillospirales; family Oscillospiraceae; genus Faecousia. The sequence goes on from CASFFN010000039.1 coordinate 4,582, forward strand.
CCACCCGGGACATGGTGACAGGATACAAGACACTGAATACCAGTACCATGGCGGCCAGGATAAGTAAAATCCATTTTTGCCGATAATCCAAAGCCTTGATTCTTTTCATAGTGACACCTGCTTTCCGGAAATTTTCCTCTGGGTTACTATCAATATATCATATTCCCAGTGCTCTGTCCATGCAGATTTGTGTAAAATGCTGTGCATTCCGGCGGAGCGCCTTGTATTTTCCCGGGGCTATGCTATAATAACAGTAATTCTTTTTCAAATGGGGCAGGGCTATGGCAGATACATACAGAATTTTGGTGGTGGACGATGATTTCTCCATCGTCCAAATTATAGAAACGGCACTGAAACAGGCGGGCTACCAGGTGCTCACCGCCCATGACGGGGAGGCAGCCTGTCACCTGGCGGATACCGGTCACCCCCAGCTGATTATCATGGATGTAATGATGCCCCATTGCAACGGGCTTCTTGCCACCATGCGGATTCGGCAGAACCACAATGTGCCTATTTTGATGCTTTCTGCCAAGGCGGAGGGCTCTGACCGGGTGCTGGGACTGGAGGCGGGGGCAGACGATTACCTGGTAAAGCCCTTCTACCGGCAGGAGCTGCTGGCCCGGGTGAAGGCACTGCTTCGCCGTTACGATGCCCTGGGCTCCATCCGGGAGACCCAGTCCCAGGATGAGATTCGGGTGGGGGATATAAGCCTCAATACTTCCACAAAACAGCTCCTTGTCCGGGGAGAGGCGGTGCGGCTTACCTCCACAGAGTATAAAATTTTGCAGGTACTCATGTCCAATCCCGGGCGGGTGTTCCCGGCAGAGGAAATCTATCAGCGGGTCTGGGACAGCGAGGCTTACGCCGTGGAAAATACGGTGATGGTGCATATCAGCCGTATCCGGGAAAAGCTGGAGTTGAATCCCAGGAAGCCGGAGTATTTGAAGGTGGTGTGGGGAATTGGCTATGTTTTTGAAGCACCGTAACGCATTTGCCTGGGTACTGCTCCTGCTGGCATCCTTTTTCTGGATTTTCGGCCAGGAGATTATCACCGGTTTGGGACCTCAGGGAGATTATGAAACCACTGCCTCCTATACGGAGGTTACCTCCAATTCCCAGGAAACCTCTGGGGGAGGCATATTTCCCACAACAGAAACCTGGAATCCCACCACCCAAACCACTTCTCCCACAACAGAAACCTGGGAGCAGCTTACCCAGGAACCGGTTCCCGATCAGACCGGCAGCAAATTCTGGGGATTCGTCCTTTGCTTTCTGGGACTGGCTCTGACAGCTGCCGGTGTTTTCCTGCTTCGTCAAAAGACCCCCTTGTTGGGGCCTGATGGGATAGGACTTCTCATGGTGGTTTGGGCAGCCCTTTATGGTTGGATAAGGGATCTTTACCCTATAGAATATTCCATATCTGCCCTTTCTTACCTGCCTGCGGTGGCGTGGCTGGTGATTGACTTTTCTGTCCTCATTGCCCTGCGGGAGCTGTGGGGCTGGATTTTGGGAAAGTGTTCTCTTTCCTGGTGCCTGTCCCGGCGGCTGGCTGGGCGGTGTAAAGCGCCCCAGCTGTCCCTGCTGATTTACACTTTCTGGATTGTTGCCTCGGTGGCGGGGATGGGCGGCGCCTGGCTGTTGTGGGAAGGCTTCCATGTGAATTCTGCGCCCTTATTCTGGGGCGGTGCCCTCAATGGGGCTTTTGCCCTGCTTTGTCTGTGGCGGTACGGCGCAGATTTGGGCCATTTTCAGAAGCAGCTGGAAAATTACCGGAAAGGACAGCCTATTTCCGTGGGAAAGGGCGCTTTTTCTGAAACGGAAGGAAAGCTTGTGGACATCCAGACCCGGCATCAGCAGGCAATCCAAAAGGCCGTCACCAGTGAGCGGTTCAAGGTGGAGCTGATAGCCAATGTGTCCCACGATTTGCGTACCCCTTTGACCTCCATTCTGGGCTATGGGGAGCTACTGGAAAAGGAAAACCTGTCCCCGGAGGGACGGGAGCAGCTGGACCGCCTGAACCGGAAGGCGGGATACATGAGCGAGCTGGTGGAGTCGTTGTTCCAGCTGACCAAGGTTTCCAGCGGCGCCGAGGAGAGCCAGCTTTCGGAAATTGACCTGGTGCGGCTGCTGGAGCAGACCATCGGACTATTTGATGACCAACTGGGAAAGGCGGGGCTGACAGTCCGCCGGAATTATGGTGCCGATGCCATTCCTCTGGTCACCGATGGAGCCAGAATGCACCAGGTATTTGCGAACCTTTTGGGAAATGCCATCAAGTATGCCCTGCCGGGTACCCGGATTTTCCTGGAAGTAAAGGAAACAGACTCCGGCTACCGGGTGCGGATGATGAACACCGCCTCCTATGAAATGGACTTTCAGCCGGAGGAGATTGTCCAACGGTTTGCCCGGGGGGACAAGGCCCGGTCTACCCGGGGCAGCGGCCTGGGGCTTGCCATCGCTAAGACCTATACCGAGTCCGTTGGCGGTACCTTCCGGGTGGCGGTGGATGGGGACCAATTCAGCGCCATTGTGGAGCTTCCCAAACCTGAAAGAGTTTTGTAAGAAAAATCCCGATATTTTGCAAGACACCCCCTGTACCATATAGGTAGCAGGGGGTGTTGCTATGCTTGCGCAAAAAATCTATCACAAACATAACTGCGGTGTTTCTGAGGTTATCCGCCATCTTATCCTTGGCTGGCTGGTGGCGGCGACCCTGGAGTATTTGTTTCTGCCCCAGGCTTACCGGAACCTTGCCGGCCTGGAAGGCTTAAAAGCCATGTCCTTTGTCCGGGTGCTGGGGTTTGCCTTGGGGATTGCTTTGCTTTTAACCGGCCTGTCCCGGGTTGTGGGTACCCAAAAGGCAGAGCGTTGGGGTTTGGCGGCTGCCTTTTCTGTGTATGCAGCTGCTACGCTGTCTGCAACCCCTTCCTGGCCACTTCTGGGTGTTTGTACCCTGGTGATTGGGGTGCTGGTGGTATATGCGGTCCTGGGCTGGAACGGCACGCCGGAACCCACCCCGGAGCCCAGGGCCCCGGGAAAGGTATGGCTGTTCCTTACCATCGGCTTGTCCCTTGCTTTTTTCCTGTTTGTCTGTGCCTGGACGGTGGGGCGTGTTTATACCTTCAGCACACCGTCTTTTGACTTTGGCATCTTTTCCCAGATGTTTTATTACATGAAAACCTCCGGGCTTCCCATGACCACCATTGAGCGGGACGGGCTCCTTTCTCACTTTGCCGTTCATGTATCGCCCATTTATTATCTGCTGCTGCCTTTCTATATTCTGGTGCCCCGGCCTGCTACCTTGCAGGTGCTCCAGGCCGCCGTGCTTACCTCGGCGGTGATTCCCCTTTGGCTGCTGGGAAAGCACCATGGGCTGTCCGGCGGGGAAAGGATGCTCCTTTGTGCCGTTTTCTTGCTGTTTCCGGCCTTTTCCGGCGGGACAAGCTACGATATCCACGAAAACTGCTTTCTCACGCCATTGCTTTTCTGGCTGTTTTACGGCATAGACCGGAAAAACACCCCTGTCACCGCTGTATCCGCCCTGCTGACCCTGATGGTGAAGGAAGATGCTCCGGTATATGTGGCGGTGATTGGCCTGTGGCTCCTGGTAAAGACGGCGCTCAAGGGGAAAAATCGCCGAGACCTCATCACCGGCGCAGCACTTCTGGCGGCGTCTGTGGGCTGGTTCTGCCTGGTCACCGCATACCTGGCAAAGCATGGGGACGGGGTGATGACCTATCGTTACCAGAACTTTCTCTACGATGGTTCTTCCTCTTTGCTTACTGTTATCAAAGCTGTGATTCTCAGCCCCATGAAGGTCATCTGCGAGTGTGTGGACGGGGAGAAGCTGCGCTTCATCGCCCTGACACTCCTGCCCCTTCTGGGCCTTCCCTTGCTTACAAGACGGTATGAGCGGTATCTTCTGCTGATTCCCTACATCCTGGTGAATCTCATGCCGGACTATACCTATCAGCACAGCATTTTCTTCCAGTACACCTTTGGCAGTACCGCATTTCTTCTGTACCTGACGGTGGTAAATCTGGGGGATTGGCGGATCAAGTGGCTACGGGTTGTTGCCCTGGGGGTGGCGGTGGGGGTAAGCCTGATATGCTTTTATCGGTTCCTTGTTCCGAAAGGCGTGGTTTATCCCCGGCGAGCCATCGCCCAGCACCAAAGGTATGAAGCCATCCGCAATACCCTGGACGAAATCCCTGAGGAGGCTTCGGTGGCCTCCGGCACCTTCTACGCTTCCTACCTTTCCCAGCGGGAAGTCCTCTATGATATTCGCTATTGTTCCCTTCAACACCTTCTGGAATGTGAGTATATTGTGCTGGACTTGGCCTCTGTGGGGGACTACGAAAACTATGCACCAGAAGGGGAGAATGGCCTGGAAAATCTCATGCTCTTGCTGGAAACCAGCGGATACACACCATACAAAACCCTGGAAAACACACTGAAAATTTATTGCAGAACCCCATAAAAATACAGGGCCGCAAAGGTGCGGCCCTCAGCGTGTCAAAAAGCCTCGCAGAGTTTGCCGCCTCAAGCGGCAAATAAAGTTAAAATTATTTTCCGCCGGGGCGTGTACCTGGCGGAAAATACATCTCAGGCTGCAAGCAGACTGTAAAAACTTGTCAAAAAAGTCCAACGGACTTTTTTGACAGTCTAAGGGCCGCAAAGGTGCGGCCCTGTCCATCGGAAAAATAAGCATTTTCAGGAGATGACCTCTGCAAAGGCAGAGGCCATCTTTTTTATTGGCTGCTTCCGCGGAGGCACTGTAAATGCTTTTGGAAGATGGCAATATGGGTTTCTTCCTCCTGGATGATTCTCTCCAGCACAGCCTGAATGTAGCGATCCTGAATCTGGCGCAGCCGCTGCTGGTAGTTTTGAATGGCGGTTCGCTCTCCCCGGATGTTCTCCTCCAGGAAGCTTTCCGCATCCCGGGTGGGGGAGATGGCGCTGCCCTCCCAAAAGCTGCACACGCCCAAGGAGCAGGTGCGCGGCAGGGGGTTGCCGCCCAGCAGCACAATCAGCTTCCCCAGCCGCTCCATATGGCGCATCTCGGAGATGGAAATGCGTTTTAAGTCCTTTGCCAGCTGTTTGTGGGTCTGGCTTGTGATAAAGTGCTGATAAAAGTACTGGGTAGAAGCGGTAAGCTCTCCGTGTTTTCCCGCATAGTCTGACAGAAGGAGCCGGGCGTATTCCGGGTTTTTCCGCTCAATGCGGATGGGGGGCAGAGGGGGTTCCGGGGGACGGCAATGATATTCCATACTTCTCCTCCTCAAAGAAATGGATACCCAGGAGTATATGCCGCTCTCTTGCGGAATAGAACCGCCCGGTATCCCTTTGGGGGATACCGGGCGCAGTCTGTCAAAGAACCCCCGGATTTTGTTATGCAAAAACCGGGGGTTTGGTTATACAGGGGTTAAATAGCACAATATATTTGGCAAAAATGGAGTTCTCCCAACTCCATTTTGCCAGCTTTTTCAGATTCATGGCAGCATATTTCAGCCTGACCCATCTTGTGACTGCGGCCA
>CASFFN010000040.1 GCA_949293985.1 uncultured Eubacteriales bacterium
ACCAGATGTTCTTTACATTTTCCTGGGTTTTGGCGCTGTCCGCCGTCACCTGTCCCCAGAGGCCGCCGAACACCTGGCGCAAGGGGCCGGACACATTGGACTGCATCCAGTCCCCGGCGCTGCTCCAAACCGACGTCATGGCAGTAAAGGCGTTGCCCGCGCTGGTTCCGGTGCTGTCCCATTTCAGGCCCAGATCCCGCACCTTCTCCCACAGGTAGGACAGGCCGCCCCCGATGGTGGAGACGGGGACGGTGAGGGCTTCCAGCACCCCCATAAAGCCCCCCACCTTCTCGCTGGTGATACCCAGAGCCCCGGCGGCATCCCAGAACAGCTGGGAAAAGCCGCTTAAGGGGGGCTGGGTATCCCACAGGGATTTTGTCACATCCCACAGCCCGGTTACAAAGTTGCGGATAGGCCCCACCACCGGCTCCGTATCCATCTCTTTCAGGGCATTGATAAAGAGCCGCAGGTTCTCCCGGGCCTTTTGCACCTCCTTGTCAATCTGGGCCACACTGCTGCTGCCGGAGGGGGCTTTCAGCCGGTTCAGCTGGTCAAAGCCCGCCACCGTCCGCTTCAGCGCCCCGCCGGTGCCGGAGATGGCATCGGTGGCGTTGTTCATGTTCTCCACAATGGCCTTTCCGATTTTGGCAAAGGTCTTTTTCACCAGATCCCCCAGGGCTCCCACGAAGGTCTGAAACTCCTCCAGGGATTCCTGGGTATCCTCCACAGAACCGCCCCCCAGATACAGGGCGTATTCCGGCAATCGCATTTGCTTATCCTCCTTTCCCCTCCAGCAGACGAAGCAGCCGCTTCCGCTCCTGTTCCTCCTGCCGGGTGTAGGTCTTTTTCAAATCCACGAGAGCCGGGTTTTCCCGGTAGTAGTCTTTTTCCCAGGGTTCCAGCTTCTTCCCCTGGGAGAGCTTTTTCCGAATGGACACCACCGTGGCCAGAGGCCCTTCCCCGATGGCGTGAAAATAGCTTAAGAATGTCCACCAGTGGCAAAAGGGCAGGGCCCGGACTTCCTGCCCTGCCGCCTGATTCACCCCGGAGAGAATCAGAGGGGCATCCTGCTGCCAGTCAAGCAGCTTTTGCCCCCCTGTCCCCCGGTCAGCCCTTCCGCCGTTGATAAACAGCGCCAGATACTCCATAGCCTCCGGCTGTAACTGGGGCGGAACCGGCTCCTTGTAAAATAGCGCCAGGGCAATCTGCCACCTAAGAAAGTCGGGAAAATTCGGATTCTGAAAATAGGATAAAATCAGAAGAATATTCCGAAAATCCCCGTAAAATTCCCAGCTTTTTCCTCCCAGCTTCACCTTTTGGGGCAGTTCCCAGAGGCTTAAATCTCCTGCCGCCGGGAAAGGGCTGCCGCTACCTGCTGCTGCACACATTCCTGCGCCCCCTTCAAAAGAATCGGCTCCAGGGCGGCAAAGAGATTTTCAATCACCCGGTGTCCGGTGCCGGTCATGGCCAGCAGGTTCACCCCGGGAAGAATCCGGGTAAAGTCGTTGGGCGCCCCGAACACCTCCTGCAAAATCTCCCGGATTTTTTCGTCTGCCTCCCGGAAAAAGTCCGTGGGGTTCTCCCGGCTCAGTTCCTTTTCCAGCCCCTCCAACCGGGGGATGGCCTCCTGAAACCGGACATAAAGCCCCGGGTCGGCAGGGTTCATATAAAGAACCCCGCCCTCGTTAATTCGGTACTGCCGCATACCGGTGTCCAGCTGAATCTCCTCCATGGGCTCACCCCTTTGTAAAGGTGCGGTTTTCCACGTCGAAGGTGCCGGATTCCTTGTTTCCCGTGTAGTGGATGGTAAAGGGAATCTGGTAGCCGGTGGTGTCGCCGCCGTAGCTGGTGATTTCGATGTAGGCCTCCTCCCGGATGGCGGGGAAGGTGGTGCCCTCCTCTGCCTCCCACAGCTTCACCTCCACCACCTGGGTTTTCAGGTCGTCCAGCACCAGATTGCCGTCCAGAATCCCCTGGAGCTTGGCAAAGAGGGGAGAGTCTGCCTGGGCATAGTAGGGGGTGACGGCGGCGGTTTTCTCATAGCTGGAGATGAGAATGCTGGTCTGCCCCAGAATGTTCTTCTTGGTCTCTACGGAGGCCGCCAGCTCCGGGGTCAGCTCCTCCAGATCCTGACCCAGCCGCTCGTAGTTCTCTTCCTCTGCGGTTCCGGCATTGATATAGTGGGCCAGATACTTTCTTTCAATTTTTCCCATATGTTTCACCTCAATAGATTCTTGTAAATTCGGCGGTGAGGGTCAGGGCGTAAAGCCCCGACCCCAGCTTTCCGGTTTTCTGGAGGCTTCCCCCCTCCGCCCGGAGCCGCTCCTCCTGGGGAACGTCTCCAAAGCGGGGGGCAAGGCCTCCGGCGCTCTGGGCCTCCACCCAGTTCTGAAAGTCCAGAAGCCACCGGGCGTTTTCCTCCTGATTTTCCTCCAGAGCCGCCGCCCGGTACAGTCGAAACCGATAGCGGCAGGCGGCCTTCTGCCCTCCGGTAATGTCCCGGCGAAGGCTCAGCTGTTCCAAACCCTGGGGAAACAGCCCCACACAGCCGGGCTTGGGGGTGGTATCGTCCACAAAAAAGGGCTTGTCCTCCTCCCAGCCTGGGTAGGTGGCAAGCCAGGTTTTCAGTTTTTCCAAATCCGTCATCTGCATCCTGCCTCCGTGTGCCACAGCTTTCCCTGCCAGCCATAGGTTTCGGCGTAGGCGGCCCGGTAAAGTCCCGGCACCGCCGCCGGGATGAAGTCAGCCCAATCCTCCGGGGGGATTTCCGGCCCCTCCCCGGAGAAAATCCGGTCTCCGGCAAACACCTGTTGGGTAGCCCCGGGGACGATGAGCAAAAAGGGCTTGCTCTCCTCCTGCCCCCAGGTACTGTGGCTCCGGGTGGCACTACGCTCTAAATAACAGCCGGAAATCACCTGCCGGGAAACGCCCGATTCCGTCTTTCGGTAGACCGTCACCGTCTGGCGGCACATGGGATAGTCCCGCAAGGTCATGCCCCCACCCCCCGGTAAATGTCCAGGTAGGTGCCAGCCCGCTCCAGAAGGCGGCGGCGCAAAGGGGCGTTTTTCCGGGCCGTGTCATCGTAGTGCACCGACACAGACCCGGCGGAGGCGGAGGAGAGGTAGATTTTGCGATACGCCCCCAGCTCCTCGGCCATGGCGCACAGGGCCAGCTTTTCCGCCTCCTCGCCCCCTTCCACCCGGCACAGCCGCTTCATTCTCTCCAGCTCCCACCGGGCCTGGGCGGCCAGCCCGGGAAAATCATCCCGGGCCAGCTCCGTCCCCAGATATTCGTTTACATAAAAATCATAGTCCACCATAGGCAGCGCCTCAGGAGGCAATGGCGATGTCCTTCAGCACCGCCGCCTTCAGGGTGTTCTTCAGGGCCACGCCCGCCACCAGCTCCACCTCTCCGGTCTTTACGGCGCCGGGGGCGGTGAGGTCGGGCATATAGCTGGAAATCACCCCGTCACCCACAGGAGAGATGCCGTGGAAGCCGTCCAGACCCAGGCTCACGGCGTAAATGGCGGTCTTGCCGCCGGTGGTTGCCACCACATCCTGAGTAGCAGAACCGTTGTAGTAGCTGCCCATATCCACCATGGGAATCCCGGCGTAGGTCTCCACCACCCGGCCGAAGTCATCCTTGGTGCGCTCATAGTATCCGGCACGGCGGGCGATGGAGCGGAGCTTCACCAGCATGGCCCGGTTCATGAGGAGCAGGGAGGCGGAGCCGTCCAGGCAGCTGAGGAAGCTGTCCATCTCATCCAGGAAGGCATTGTAGTTGCTGTCCAGCTCGGCAGAGGTTTTCAGGCTTACCTGACTGGTAATCTCGTTGGCGGTGCCGGTGAGAAGCTTTTTCAGACCGTCAAAGGTGTTGGGGACAAAGCCCTCCCCGGAACCTTCGCTGGTGCCGTTGATGGTCAGGTTGTGGAAGTAGTTGGCGGTGGCCTTGATCTTCTGCTCCGCCTGGAAGGCCAGCTCGTCGGCGGCGCCGGAGGTGTTCTGAAGCACCCGGTCAATCTGGAAAGAGCCGCCCATGATGATGGCGTTGGTGGTTTTCTTCTCCCGCTTGGCCTCCCCGGGAGTGTACTCCCCGTTGATGGTGCGCACGGAGGCGGTGGCGGGGGTTTTCAGCTGGATGTAGCCGTAAGTCAGGGTGCTGCCGCCGGTGCCGGGAGAGATGGCGTTGTCAAACACCATCTGATCCAGAAGCAGAGAGCTTCTGCGGAACATATCCACCACCTGCTGATCGACCTTGTCGGCCATGCCGACCTTTGCTTCTGCCAAAGTAATTGCCATAATTTAATCATTCCTTTCAAATTTTTCCCGCAAGGCCCCTGCCAGGGTTGCGGGGTAGTGGTTGTCCCCGGCGCTTGCCCCGGTAAACCGGGCATAGGCCGGAGGTGTGGCTTCCTCCCGGAAAAGGTAGGGGCATTCCTTTTTTACCTCAGACAATGCCTTTTCCAGGGCGTGGGAATCCTGACTGCCTTCCAGGGCAGGGAGGTCCAGCAGGGCGGAAATGGCCTTTTCGTTCCGGCCTCCGGCCTTTGTGATGGCGGCGCTCAGGTCATGGGAAAACCGAATCTTTTGGATTTCCTTTTGATGGTTTTCCTGAGCCAATCGGTACTTTTCCTCCCAATCCCGGATATTTTGGGTAAGGGTTTCCAGTTCCTCCGGCCTTACCTTTGCCGCCTCAATGTCCCTGCCGTTTTCCGCCATAATGGCGTCCACCACCTCCTTGGGAAGGGGCTCCTCCCCTACCCGCAGGCTCTGCAAGAATTCTCGTTTCATAACCTTTCCTTTCTGCGCTATGCTTTTTACGGGGTCGCCTCCCCTGCGCCGCCCTTTCTTACGACCGGGCCAGTCGAATCTATATAAAAACCCCTCCAAAGGAGGAATTTTTATCCCAATCAAAGCCCCCGAGGATTCCGCACCCCAAAGCCCCCCTTGCCAAAGGGGGGTGGTTTGGCGAAGCCAAACCGGGGGGATTCCGAGGCTGGCAGGTTTCCACATAGGTCTGTACTTTCTGAAAGTACCAACTGTAAATCCCTCAGTCACGCCTCCGGCGTGCCACCGCAGTCAATTTCGCACAGTAATCTTCTACGAATCGTTACTGCCCCTCCAAAGCCCGGTACCGTTACCGAGCGAAATGGGGAAGGAAAATATGGGCACCATGCACGCATTGACAGCGGCGGCACGCCGCAATACCTCCCTCCGGGAGGGAGGTGGCTTGGGGCGTAGCCCCAAGACGGAGGGAGCCAGCGGGCGGTGCAGTTCCGGTTTGCTTGGGGGGTGGTACGTGATAGGGGTTATCAGAACCCTTGGGGAGGTACCATCCCCGGCAGGCAAATGGGTTGTGCGCCCGCTTGCTCCCTCAGTCACCTTCGGTGACAGCTCCCTCCCGGAGGGAGCTATGCGGCGAGTCGCCGCAGCCAATTTCGCACGATAGCTTTCAGCAAATCGTTACTTCCCTGACCCGCCCGGTATCGTTACTGCGGAAGTTATCCGCCGAGGCGGGATTCCTCAGTCGCCAGCAGGCACCGCCTGGGGCATAAGTTTGTCCCGAATCTTCTCCTGTTCCTCCGGGGTATCAGCGGGCATCTGGAAGCGCCAGCCCAGGGCGATTTCCGGCTTCAAAAGCCCATCTGCCACCATCTGGCGGTAGCTCTCCCAGGTCTTGTCCTCGTCATAGAGAACGCCGTTGCCCCAGTCCACGGTGTAGGACAAATCCTCCGGCACCGGCTCTTTGCCGTAAAGCCGGGCAAGCGCGGCGCACAGCCCGATCCCCTGCCCCAGAGCCTCCTGCCACATATCCTGAAAGTCCATCACCGTCAGGTTATAGTCTCCGGCACTGGAGGCGATCTCCGTGGCGGTCCGGTCCTCCATGTTGGCATCGGACAGCATCCCTCGCTTGAGACCCACCACGGACTCCACATTCCGCAGATACTCCTGCTTCCGGGCCAGATACGACTCCTGCCGCAGAGTGGGGGAGAAAATGGTAATCCCCACCTGCTCCGCCGCCTCGTCAAGGCCTACAAACAGATTGCCAGTCAGCCCCTGTTCCCCGTCCAGCAAATCAGCAGACACCATAATCCGGCTCTGGCCCCGGTCAAACTCCCCGCACAGCTGGGCTTCGTTCCGGTCGATGTTGTCAATCAGCCCCGCCGCCGCAGCGTACACGCTGACCCCCTCCCGGGAGCCGTCCACGCAGTTGGCCATGGGGGTTTTCAGCCGCACCAGCCCCACAGAATTTAAGGGAATCCGCCCGGATTCTGTCAGGGCGGCATAGTCCGGGTGGCTGGAAAGGCTCACCCGGCTGCCCAAAGTGTCGGGATTTAAGGAACGGTAGAGCCGGTTTTCCAGCACCAGCTGGCCTTCTTCCAATCTCCGCCGCTCCAGAAGGGTGTAGTAAAACCTGCCCAGGGTGGTTTTTTCCAGGGTGCCCACATCCGTGGGCATTCCGGCGGCGTTCCGGGCGAAAATGAGAATGCGGTTTCTGGGAATCAGGGTAAAGCCGAAGTCCGCCCCTTCCGGGTAGGGCTTTATGTAGCACTCTCCCCCAATCATAGCCAGCTGCACCGCCTCCTTCCGCCGCTTGTCCATGGCGGCAATCACCTTCCGCACAAAGGCCTCCGGGGCGGAGGCGGCGTACTCTCCGAAGACCGTCTTGCTCAGCTTGCTGACGATGGCGTAGGCCACCCGCTGGCAGGGGTCTTCCTGGGCCGTCTCCTTTTGCCGGTAGTACAGGGAAAACCACTCCCCGATCGCCTCCCGCATGGCTCTTGTGGTCTTGTCCCAGGCCCCGAAGGCCTCCTCATAGCTGTAAATGTTCACTTTGTCTCCTCCTGTCTTTTCCGCCGGATACCGGCCTGCATTCCCCGGATGTAGGCTTTCAGCTCCTTCACCCGCTGGGAAAGGGCCTGATTCTGCTGAAGAAGCAGCCGGTTGTCCCGCAGCACGCTCTCCTTGGCCCACATGGGCAAAAACCGCTCCTGAAACCACTTTTTCATTCCTGTTTTCCTCCGATTTTTCTCAAAAATTCCCGGTCACGCCCCAGTATGGTGGCGCAGAAGTACCGGATGTCGTCCATGGCGTGGTCATTCTCCTTTCTGGGGGCGTCCTGCCCCTCCTCCCAGGTGTAAAGCCCAAACTCCCGGAGAGCGTTTGGGCAGCTTTCGCTGAACTGCACCGCCCGGGCCCGCAGCAAAGAGGACACCAGCCGGATTCCCGGCAGCACCGGGTTTTTCGCCTTCCGCACCGAAAACTCCCCACGCCTGCGAATCAGGGCAATCATGGAGGCGGCCGAGGGATCGATTACGATTTGTTTTATGGGAAGTCCTCCGGCCAAGGCCTTCAGCGCCTCGTAATAGTCCTCGTCGGTGCAAAGCCTGCCGGTACTCCTTCCGTCGTGGTAGTATTCCTTCAGCCGCACCGCCCGCCCCCGCGCCACGCACCAAAGCCCGGCGGAAAAGGGATTCTGGGTGCCGTAGTCAACGCTGATATAGTACTGTCCCCCCTGGGGCAGATCCGCCGTCACCAGCTGCTCCCGGGAAAAGGGATACACCAGCCCCTGCGCCATGCACCACTGCCCCAAAACATAACGGCGGTAGAAAACCCCGGTGTAAAGGGTTTCATACCGCCGTTTGATGGACTTCTCCAAAGCGGGATTGTCCGCCATGGTGAAGTGCAGATGTAAAATGTTCTTTTCCTTTGCCTTGCAAATCCACTCCTTGTAGAGCCAGTGCTCCGGCCCCTGGGGGTTGCAGTTGAACCACAGCCGGGAGCCTGCCACGGAGCACCGGGCGCAGGCCTGCTCCACAAAGGAGCGGTGCATGAGCGCCGCCTCGTCCAGCAGCACCCCCGCCAGGGTAATGCCCTGAATGTCCTTGTAGGAGTCCTCGTCCTGACCGCCGAAGAGGTAGTAGGTGTTGACCCGCCCCTTCCCGGCGGATACCACCAGCCGGTTCCGGGAGAAATTGTCCTGAATCACAAAAACCCCGCCCAGCCATTGCCCCATGGGGGTGACAATGTTTCTGCGGAGGGACGAGATGCTTTTGCCGCAGAGGGCAAAGGCGGCGCCGTTAAAGGAAGCCATGCTCCAAAGGAAAAAACCAATGACCATGGATAGCGTCTTTCCGGAGCGGACGGCCCCGTCGCACAGGATGCCGTCAAAGTCCCGGAGATTTTCCCGGTTCCACCAGGTCATGGCCAGCAGCTGCCGCCGGCTGAAGCTCTCGTATATCAGATGTATCCACCCTCCCTTCCGTTGCCTTTACAATGGCCTCCAGCAGATTGGTCTGCGCCTTCTCCTCCGGCGGCTCTCCGCCGAAAAGCTGCAAATACTTCCCCAGCAGCTCCAGTGCTTTCAGCTTGTCATAAAATTTCAGCCGCACACCGCCGCTGGTGGTCTCCATAGCGGCAATGGCGGCGGATTGGGTGGGGGTAAGGCATTGGGTGTCCCGCACCCGCAGCTGCTCCCGCTCCACCGTCAGGTAGTCCGTGGCTCTGGCAAAGCCGATGGCCGCCAGCTCCTCCAGCACCCGCTCCGGGGAGAGGGATATCTTTTTTCGTCTGCCCATATTTGACTCCTTTTTGCTCCTTTCAGCTCTAACATCATACCACACCTTTCCCAAAAAATCTTCCCGTTTTTTTCCCACCTTATGATTTTCAAAAAAGCGCCCCACATATGGGGCCGCCTCCTCTGCCCTCCTTTCAGCCCTAACAGCATACCACACCTTTCTCAAAAAATCTTCCCGTTTTTTTCCCACCTTATGATTACGAAAAAAGTACTTGACATTTCCGAAAAATATGGTATGATTTAGGGGTCTTACGGAGGCTTAGCTCAGCTGGTTAGAGCGCATGCTTCACACGCATGAGGTCACAGGTTCGAGTCCTGTAGTCTCCACCAAAAATCGACAAGTGCCCAACGGCGCTTGTCGATTTTTACTTTTTCCCTATTCCTTCTTCCCTATTCTGCACGGTAACGATACCGGGCACTGGAGGGGCAGTAGCGATTCGCAGAAGATTCCCGTGCGAAATTGACACCGGCGGCACGCCGGAGGCTC
>CASFFN010000041.1 GCA_949293985.1 uncultured Eubacteriales bacterium
TAGTCCGGGTCCTCCGCGCCGCAGCGGGTGCACTTGCCGTCCACGAAGTTGTGTCCCAGGGCAGGGATTTCCTCGCCCTTTTCCACCACCGTGCCGCAGTCGCTGCACTTCCGGTCACCGGTGTAGCCGGGCTCGGTGCAGGTGGGCTCCTTCTTGCCGGTCAGCTCCGTGTTGTGGTCGGTCATGGGGATGTCCGAAACATCCTTTTCAGCGGTGTAGGTCTCGCCGCCGAAGGTCACGGTGGCGGTGTAGGTGGTCACGCCCATTTCGGTACAGGTAGCTTCCGTCTTTACCTGGGAGGTGACGGCCGCCGTTACCTCCCGCTCGTCGCCGCAGCCGCAGGCGAACACCGCCGTCGCGGACTTGCCGTCCTGGCTGAAGGTGAAGGTGGGCTCTGCGTAGCTGTGGGTGTGATCCGGCTCAAATACCGCGGTCACCGTCACGGCCTTCTCCGGCATGGTGAAGGCGTTGTTCTCCACCGTAACCTCCTGGCTCTCCCACCGGACGAAGTGCCAGCCGGTCTCTGCCTGGGCGGTAAGGGTCACGGTATCCCCGGGGGCAGCCTCAGCGGTATCGGCGGAAGCCGTACCCTGTCCCTGGGTGTTCACCGTCACCGTGCAGGTGGCGGGGGCGGTGAGGGTGATTTCCAGCTTATCCAGCTGGGGAGATTTGGTGTCGGGGCCGGTGAATACCAGCGTGCCAGCGCCGGTCTCGGTCACTTCCAGGGTGAAGGTGACGGTATGGGTCTCCCGGGCCGCATCCCCGGCACCGGCTACCACTTCTCCGGCTGCAATCTTTTCATCCGGCTCAGACCAGGCCAGCTTGTTCTTGGTGTCGCCGCTGCGGTAAGTAGCGGTGACGGTGTAGGTGCCGGCCACCCGCGCCACATAGGGGAAGGAGATGGTGTCCTCCTGGTTCAGGCAGTTGATGTACTCGCCGTGGCTGGCCCAGTCGGCCTTGGCCACCTGCAGTGCCCACTGACCGTCGCTGGGCCGCTCCACATTGTGAAGCTGGGCAAATTCCGCTTCCAGAGTAAGGGCGGTACCCGTCTGGTCAGGCAGGTAGAAGGGGTCGTCCTGGGTGTAGGTCTCCCGCTCCACCAGAAGCTCCCGGGCCTCCACCAGGGCGAAGTAGGCATCGGCGATTTCACTCTGGGCGGGGCTTTCCGCCTGGAGCACTGCCTCGGCAGCCTCCAGAGCCTGGGCAAAGTCCTCCCAGCCGCTTACAAACCAACTTTCCGGCAGGTTCCGGACTTCGTCCACCAGCGCCTGCAATTCTTCCTTTTCCACGGAGTCCCGGTCCCGGATGGTGACGGTGGCTACCGTATCAAAGCCCAGAATCAGGCCCTTTTCCTGGGTGGACAGCTCGATGGTAAAGTCCCGGTCTCCCGTCACATTGGTATTGCGCCGGGTTTCCACCGGGGCGGTTTTCTCCGTCTCGCCCGGCTGGAAGGTGATTTCCGTAATCAGCTCGGTGTTAAAGTCGTCCTGGATGGCGCTGCCGGGGTTGGGGGAAAGCCGGACGGTGACGCTCTGGTCGGGGTTGGTACCGCCTACCCGCACCACCTTGACCTCCATCCGTTCGTCCTCGCCCATGGTGTAGCTGTCCATCTCCAGACCCACCATGCCCAGGCCGTTGTTGTTGATGACATAGGCCGACTCCACGCCGATGGCCTTGGAGGTGACCCGCAGCTCCAGGGTATGCTCCCCATGGGGCAGGTCGGGAGAGGCGAAAATCACCTGTCCCAGGGCACGGGCGGAGGCCGCCGTATCGATGGTGGCTACCTTCTCGCCGTCGATATACACATCCGCCTTGCCGTGGTTGGGGTCCTTGGTACCCATGAGATAAATCTTGCTGCCGGTGAAGGTGGTGGTGAAGCTGGCGCCGGTATTGGCCCACTTGTTGGTGCCGCCAATGAACTGGGAGCCGGTTTCATCCGTCCAGCCGGAGCCGAACCGGAAGGCGGAATTGGTGATGTCCAGCACATCCATGCCCTCGGGAGCTACCCCGGGAAGCTGGAAGCCCTTGCTGGCCTTGTAGACGCCTACCTCGCTGAGCATGGGCACCTTCCCCTCGGGGACGGTGACGGTAACGCGCACCTGGTCGCCCTTTACGATGCCGGTGCGGCACAGCCGCTTGCCGCCGATGGTCTGGCCGGAAGCCAGCTCATGCCACTGACCCGCTGCATCCCGGTATTCCACCAGGTACTGGTTGATTCTCTGGCCGAACTGGATAGCCTCCTCAATGGACACCACATCGAAGCTCTGCACGCCGCCCAAATCCAGCAGCAGCGTGCCGGTATTGGTGCCGTCGTCGGTGGTCCAGTAGGTGCTGTCCTGTCCGTCAATGGTGTTGCCGGGCTTGTAAGCCAGGTCGTTGCCCCGGACGCTGTCGGCGGAGACGGACTGCACCAGGTTGTTGGCAAAGGTCTGACGCACATTCTGCCCGAACTCCGTTACCCGGTCCAAAATGGCCTGGTCAACGCTTCCCACATTGTTGGGGGGAACATTCAGCAGGAAGGTGGCGTTGTGTCCCACGGAGCGGAAGTACATATCCGCCAGGGCCGCAATGGTCTTGGGGGTATTCTTGGTGGTGCCCCAGAACCAGCCGGAGGTAATCCGGGCGTCCGCCTCGGGAACCGTCCACTGGTTGCCGTTTTCCAGACCGATGGTGTAGCCTCCCTGGGAATTGCTGTTGATGGTGTTGGCGCTCTTGTCCACCTGGGACTTAGACCAGGTGTTCTCGTGAGCGTAGCCGTTCTCGTTGCCGATCCACCGGACGGTGGTGTAGGCCTCGGCGCCGAAGAGCATACAGTCGGCGTCATAACCGGCGGCCTTGCCCTCGTGGCTCTGGATGGTTTCAAACCACAGCTCAAAATCGTACTCCTGGGCGTTCGCGCCGGAACCCTTGGCTCCGTCCATCCACACCTCCCGGAAGCGTCCGTCGTTGCCGTACTTGTCGTTGCCCAGAATCTCGTTCAGCTGATTATTGTAGTACTCGTTGTAGTCCAGCACATCGTTTTCCTTGCTGGTGGCGTTGCCGTTGGCATCATAGTAGCCATAGCTGGGGTCGTGAATGTCCCAGGGGGACAGGTACAGGCCCATATCCATGTCGTACTCGGTGCAGGCGGCGGACAGCTCCGCCAGAATGTCGCCCTGACCGTCCTTGTAGCTGGTAGCCGCCACATCGTAGTCGGTGTAGGCGCTGTTCCAGATACAGAAGCCGTCATGGTGCTTGGCGGTGACAATAAGCATCTGGAAGCCGGCATTTTTCAGGGTGCGCACCATGGTATCTGCGTCAAAATCCTCTTCCAGCTTGAAAATCTCGTCCGGGGTCTTGTTCCCATAGTTTTCGCCCCACTCAATCTCATTGAAGGTGTTGGGGCCGAAGTGGCAGAATGCGGACAGCTCCGCCTTCTGGTACCAGTACTGGTTGGCGTCCGGCACCACGGCGTCCGCCTCCGGCGCCGGGGTGCCGTTGGCCGTCAGGTCGCCGTCGGCGATATACCGGGCGTCCGCAGCCTGGGCTTTGGGAATCATTCCCGCGCCGGATAACAGTCCCGCGGTAATGGCGCCGGCCATAAGCCACGCCAAACCGCGTTTGACCAGGTTCTTACCCATTTGTTTTCCTCCTATACTCTGCTTTTACCCAGCAAAACCCCCATACGCATACTGCCCCTTTGCCGTTTTCAGTTGGCAAAGGGGCAGACCCCATCGGCTGGGTGGGAATGGGTTGCGGGGGCGGGAGATTCCGGCTTCCGGAATCTCCCATGGAATATTGTATTGCTTAGTTCGCCTTTTCCTTCCGGATCCGCACCCACATCACGGCCACACAGGCGGCGGAGGTGAGGAGCAGCGCCATCAGCAGGAAGGGACTGGCCAGCTCGCCGGTCTGATCCGGGCCGTCCGGGTCCGTAGCGGGCTTGGTGGTTTCCGTAGGCTCACTGGGATCGGTGGGCTTGGTAGGCTCGCTGGGATCGGTGGGCTTGGTAGGCTCACTGGGATCGGTGGGCTTGGTGGGGTCGGTAGGCTCACTGGGATCGGTGGGTTCGCTGGGGTCAGTGGGCTCGGTAGGCTCGGTGTAATCCGGGTCCTTCTCACCGCAGTCGGTGCAAACGCCGTTTTCGAAGTTATGACCCAGAGCCGGAATCACCTTCCAGGTATCCAGGTCGGCGATGGGCTTTGTCATAGCCTCGTCCTCGAAGGCGGCACCGCATTTGCACACATAATAGGCCTTGGTGCCGGGCTCGGTGCAGGTGGGATTCTTCCCCTCCACCAAAGTGACGGTGTGGCTGTGAACCGCCTCCCACTTGGCGTAGAGGGTCAGATCCCCAGTCACCGGGGTTTCAAAGTCGTAGGCTTCCGTGCAGGCTGCGTCCCGGTACCAGCCCCGGAAGGCATAACCGGCGCGCTCCGGGTCGGCAGGCTGCGTCAGGGTCTCACCGGAGGTGACCAGCAGGCTCTCCACGGCGGTGCCGCCCTGGGAATCGAAGGCCACCAGGTGCTTCTCCACAGGGGTCACGCCATTGGCGTGGCAGACGAAGCTGTCCACCTTGCCGTAGAAGGCGCTGTCCTCGCCGCCGATGCGGGCCACGGGAATATCAAAGGAGGAGTGCTGGATGCCGGTCTTGCCCATAAACTGGGTAGTGGCGTTCTCATCCGGCAGGAAGGAGCCAACAGCAGCGATCTTCTGTCCGTCCACCACCAGGTAGGTCTTCTTGCCCTCGTTGGTGATGGTCAGCTCCACCCACTGGTCGTGGGGCAGCTCATAGTCGAACACATACTGGTACAGCTCCCGGGCAAAGCCCAGCTTCCACTTGCCGTCTCCGGCAGGGATGGCCTTTACCACATGTTCGCCGTAGGCGGCGTCCGCCTCCAGAAGAATCTGCTCTTCATCGGCGTGGCTTCCGTCCTTGTATACCCGCAGGGTCACGGAGCTGTTGGGGCCCAGCACATCCATGCCGGTGGAAGCGTAGCTGCTGCCGCCGCCCAGCACCAGAGCGCCGTTCTCCAGGGCAGCGCCGGTGAGGGTCAGGTTCCGGCCGTTGCCGGAGTAGTCCGTCTCATTGGTGAAGGGATACTGGGCATAAGCCTGGGTTCCCTCCTCCAGGGATACCTTGTGATAGGGGTTGGTGTTGGGAGCGGTGGAAAGAACTGCCACGCTCTCCTGGGTCTGGGCATAGGTACGGTCCAGGCCGTCGCCGCCCATGCCCCACATCTTCACGCTCAGGTAAGGCAGCGCGCTCATAAACCGGTCGAAGGTGTCGGTCTCGTTGATACCGGCGGCCCGGGTGTCGATGTTGTCCTGCCAAATGGCGTAGCAGGCGCCCAGCATCTGGGAGGAGCCGCTGGGAATCCAGGTGCCGCCCATGTTCTCCGGCTGCCAGCTGTTATACAGGCTCTGGGTGTTCAGGTAGTCCCCGTAGCCGCCAGTGGAGCCGGTGCCGTTGGGTACCATATACAAATAGCCGTCAATGGTATTGACCAGCTGGAAGCCCAGGTTGAACATGGCCTGGGGATTGGCCCAGCCGGTGTTCCAGATATTCATCTGGGCGCCCTGGACATCGGCCGCGGTGAAGGGGGAGCCTTCTCCGCCGCTCATCTGGGACAGGCTGCCCCATACCCGCACCTGACGGCCCTTCTCGTTGCGGATGTAGTCGATCATTTCCTTCAGGAACGCCCGGTACGCGGGATGGCTGTCATAGAACTCGTCGGCGCCGATGTGAACGATGGTGTTCTCGTCATAGATGCCCGCTTCGATGTACTCGTCGAAAATGCCCTTGAGAATCTCAATGGCCTCAGGCTTGCTGATGTCCACATGATCGAACCAGGGACGGTTGCCGCCTTTTTTGTTCAGCACCAGCTCCGGCTTGCCCAGGGTGTTCTTGATGTAGTTGGTAATGGCCAGGGCGTGGGCCGGAACATCGATTTCGGGAATGATGTCCACACCCAAAGCCCGGGCGTCCTGCATGAAGGACTTAAACTCTTCTTTGGTGTAGTAATAATCCTTGGAAGTCAGGCCGTCCTGGGAGAATTCCAGGCGGAAGCCCTGGTAGGAATTCCACGCCTCGGCTTCCTTACCGGCAGCGACATAGTCCTCCATGAAAATCAGGTTATCGCTCAGGTGAATGTGGAAGCTGTTCATCTTGTACCAGGCCATGTTCTTCACGATGTTCTGGAGGGTCTCCATAGAGGTGGGCTTCCGGCCCACATCCAGCATGAAGCCCCGGTTCTGGAACTCGGGATAGTCCCGGGCGGTACCCTGGGGAATGGTGTAGTCCCCGCGGAGTTTCAGAATCTGCAGCACGGAGCGGGTGCCCCAGTAGCTGCCCACGGAATCGTTGGCCCCGATGACCACCTGGTCCGTGACTACCATATTATAGGTTTCCTTGTCGAAGCCGTCGCCGTCGTGGTAAGACAGCACAATGTCTCCGGCCTTGGCTCCGCTTTCCACAATGGGAAGATTCAGACCGAACAGGTCGGCAATGTCAGCCTGGAGCTCCTGGGCAACGGACTGGAAGCCGCCCTCTGCCACAATGCGGCTCTCGGGGGTCAGGCGGAAGGTCTTGCCCTGCTGCTCCGGGGAGGAATACCACTGGGCCAGCTCCGGCACCACCACAGGCTTTTCGTTGCCTTCGTTGGCGGACTTCTCGCCGGGGATGGTCAGCTCCACGGTGGCGGAGCCCTTGTTGGTCACATCGGCCTTCTCCCACACGGTGACGGAGATTTCCACCTTGGTATCCACCAGGGGGGTGTAGATGGTGCCGTCGGCGCCCACTACCTGCTCAAAGTTGCAGCCCCACTCCATTTCAAACTTTTCGGGGACCTCTCCCTTGAGGACGACACGGCCGTCCTCCACCACGGCGCTCTGGGCCAGTTCCGCCGCGGTCAGCGCCGGGGTCACCACAATCTCGGATTCCTCCTGATACACTTCAAACTCATACAGCGCCACATTGTTCCAGAAGTCGCTGGAGTAGCTTTCCACCCACACCCGGACATACCGGGCTTCCACCGGCTTGTCAAAGTTCACCGTCTGGATGGGAGCGGTGGCAGGCATCAGCTTGCCCTCATAGGTTTTCTGGGTCGTCCAGTCCTGCCCATCCAGAGAGGTCTGGATGTGCCACTTGTCGGCGTTGTTGTTCTCCCAGTAGAGAACCACGCTGCCCACCATATATTTCGCGCCTAAGTTGTAGGTGATGGTGGGGTTCTTCACATTCTGGTTGGTGGCCCAGCGGGAGTTCTTGCTGGTCTTGTCGCCGTCTCTGGCCTTGTCGGCGGTGAAGGTGGTGCCGCTCTCCACATTGGTGGCAGAGGCCGTGACCCCAGACTCCCGGGCAATGTTGGTGCCCTCGGGCAGGGTGACCACTTCGTCCGGCACTTCCGGCATATGGCCGTAGACCTCGAATTCCCGCACGCCTACATTATACCAATCGGCGACGGCCTCGCCGTACCTGGTAATCCGCAGCCGCACATACCGGGCATTCACCGGGTCTGCCAGGGTATGCTTCGGCTCCAGCACGCCGTCGGCGCTCTCCACCTTTACCTGCTCCGTCCAGCCGCTGCCGTCGGAGGAGGTCTCAATCACATAGTCTTGGATGTTGGTCTTTTCCCAGAACACGTTGAAACCGGTGATGGTACGCTCCTGGCCCAAATCCAGCCGGAGCCACCGCTCGGTGGTACCTGCGCCGTCATTGTTGGTGCCCCACCGGGAATCGGCATTGTAGTTGCCGTCGATGGTGGCAGAAGGGGGGAACTTGTCCGTCTCCGTATTGGAGGCGGTGGCCACCACCCCGTTCAGACGGGCCAGGTTGCCGATGGTCGGCTCGGTCTCCTCGCTGCCGTAAACCTCAAACTCATACACAGACACATTGAACCAGCTGCCACCGGTCACGGCGGTTTCATAGTCCGTTACCCGCAGACGCACATACCGGGCCTGAACCGCCTCATCCAGGGTATAGGTCATATGCAGCTGGGAGGGCTTCTCCGTCTGCGTTACCCGGGGTGTCCAGGCCTGACCGTCCGGGGAGGTCTCGATGGTATAGGCGGTCGCGTTGGCAACCTCCCAGTAAACCTGGAAGCTGCGGATGGTATACATATCGCCCAGGTCGTACTGAAGCCAGCGCTCCGGCTTGTTTGCGTTGGCGTCGGTTGCCCAGCGGGAAGCCTTGTCGGTTGTGTTGCCGTCTCTGGCCTTGTCCGCTGTGAAATCGGTTCCCGCCTCCGAGTTGGAAGCGGTAGCCACCACCCCGTCCAATCGGGCCAGGTTGACGTCCTCCGCCTTGGGCTGCACAGCGGAAGCGGCGAAGGGCACGCTCACCAGCAGCACCAGGGCCAGCAGGGCAGCCAGCCATTGGATTCTCCTTTTTTTCATGCTTTACACCTCTTGATTCAAATTTCTTGGAACTTCGCGGTTGGTTTTTCCCACACATGGGGGCTAAGGAAAATAAAAACCATGCTGCCGCCGCCACCATGGACAAAAGCCGTACCATCCCGCCTGCCACGGAAGCTGCGGCACACATGGTCATGCCTGATTGAACAGTAACATCCCACGAGCCGGTGCATCTCCTGATTTCGGGACTTTGCCGACGGCCACTGCGCCTGATTTTTACATTCCATTCACATTTTACCAGAACTGCCTTTTTCTGTCTACTTACAGTACCTCCAAAAATTTCCATCAAAATTGTACACTTTGCATAAGAAGTCCGGGAAAAGCCAATTTTTTCTCCTGATTTTCAAAAAAGAATCTTTCAGACGGTATCAGAGCGTCCCGTAGAGGGGGTTCCCTTTCCGGGAGCCGGTATGTCCGGCTTGGCTCCGCCCGCCGTCGGGCGAACCACAGAATGTTTCGGGGGCAGTTCAGGTATACCAGGTCATACCGGCCTTACGGTTTTAGGGAAGCTCTGATTAAATCGGCAAGAGCTGGCAGCGAGAGATTTTTCGTCAGACAAAAGAATGGAAAACCGGGGAATACTTTGTGTATTTCCGGGGATATTTTTGCGGATATCCCCGCCCCGGCGGTTTTTCCCGCCGAAAAAAGCAATTTTTCTCCCTTTCCTTTTGTAAAAGTTGACATAAGGAGCGGTCTTTGCTATAATTGACAAAATTCCGGGAAAAACTCCCAGATTTTTTTGGAGGGATACCATGGCAAAGGTAGACAACGCGGTAATGATCGTGGCCGGGACTTCCAGCCGCTTCGCCCCCCTGTCTTATGAGCGCCCCAAGGGGCTTACCCAGGTGCGGGGGGAGATCCTCATTGAACGGCAGATTTCCCAGCTCCGGGAGGCAGGCGTCCGGGACATTTACTTAGTGGTAGGGTACATGGGGGACCGGTTCTCCTATCTGCGGAAAAAATTCGGGGTACATATTCTGGAAAATCCCCAATACGCCCAGCGGAACAACCACGGGAGCATCTACGCCGCCCGGGAGGTGCTGGGCAATTCCTATGTGTGCTGCGGGGACAACTATTTTGCCGTCAACCCTTTTGAGCCGGAGGTGGGGGAGAGCTACTACGCCACGGTGTTTGCCAAAGGCCCCACCCGGGAGTGGTGCGTCTACACGGACGCGGAGGATGTGATTTCCCGGGTGGAGATTGGCGGCGCGGACGCCTGGTATATGCTGGGACATACCTATTGGGATGCTGACTTCTCCCGGAAATTCCTGGACATTCTGGAAAAAGAATACGACCTTCCGGAAACCCGGGACAAGCTGTGGGAGGGAATCTACGCCGGCCATCTGGATGTGCTTCGGATGAAGCGCCGCCGCTACCCGGCGGGGACGATTTTTGAGTTTGACACCCTGGACGAGCTGCGGGCGTTCGACCCCTCCTATTGGGAGGACAGCCGCTCCGCCATTTTGAAGGACGCGGCGGCGCAGCTGGGCTGCCGGGACGGGGAGCTTACCGGAATCCGCGCCCTCCGGGGCAGCGGCAACGCGGCGGCGGGCTTTTCCTTCTGCCGGAGGGAAAAGCGCTACTACTACGACTACCAGGAAAGAATTGTGAGGGAAGGGCAATGGCAAGACAGATAGAAAGCCGGGACATCCCCCGGATCCGGGCGCTTCTTGGCATGGTTTTGGGGACGGAGGACTACGCCCGGCTGGAACGGCTGGGGGGACTGACCAACCGCACCTACAAGGCCGTGCTGGAAAACGGGGAAATCTATGTGGTTCGGATTCCCGGAGAGGGAACCGGGGAGATGATTTGCCGGGAGGACGAGAAAATCAGCACCACCCTTGCCTGCTCCCTGGGGGTGGACGCCCCTTTGCTGTACTTTGGGGACGGAGGCGAGAAGGTCAGCCGGTATATTCCAAAGGCCCGGACCATGTGCGCCGCCGCCTTGCGGAGCCGGGAGCGGATTGGGCAGGTGGCGGCGCTTCTTCGCCGGGTCCATACCTGCGGCGTGGACACGGGGGTTCCTTTCCAGGTGTTCTCCATGGCAGAATCCTATGAGGGGATTATCAAGAATAAAGGCGTACCCATGTACGCCGATTACCCGGAGATTAAGGAAGCGGTGGCGAAAATCCGCAAAAATCTGCCGGAGCCGGCCCTGGTTCCCTGCCACAATGACCCCCTTTGCGAAAACTGGGTGCAGGGAGCGGACAAAATGTACCTGCTGGACTGGGAGTACGCCGGGATGAACGACCCCATGTGGGATTTGGCGGATGTGTCCATCGAGGCGGGCTATACCCCCGCCCAGGACGGTTGGCTGCTGGAAGCTTACCTGGAGCGTCAGCCCACCGGGGAGGAACAGCGGCGGTTTTTGGCCAATAAGATTTATGTAGACTACCTGTGGACCCTGTGGGCCAAGACCCGGGTCCCCTATGACGGCCAGCCTATGGAGGACTGGGCGGCGGAGCGGTACGCCCGGCTGAAGGGCTTTTTGGCGGAATTCGGGAGGCTGGAAGCGGCGGTATGCAGGTAATTCTTTACATCGACCCCGGCACCGGGAGTATGCTCTTTACGGTGCTTATCGGCATTTTGGGGGCTTTCGTCTACACATTGCGGATGCTGTGGATCCGGCTGCGGTTCCGGCTCACCGGCGGCAAAAGCAAAGACAGCCGGAAAAAATACCCGCTGGTGATTTTCTCCGACGACAAACGGTACTGGAATATTTTCGCCCCCATCTGCCGGGAGCTGGGCAGCCGGGGCATCGACACGGTGTATTTCACCCAGTCCCCCGACGACCCGGCCCTGACCGCAGAGGATCCCCATGTGCAGGCGCTTTGCATCGGCAAGGACAACCGGGCCTTTACCAAGCTCAACTACCTCCGGGCGGATGTGCTCCTTTCCACCACCCCGGGGCTGGAGGTGTACCAGTGGAAGCGTTCCCCGGATGTGAAATGGTATGTCCACATCCCCCACGCCCCCAGCGACATTACTTTGTACCGGATGTTCGGCCTGGACTATTACGACGCCGTGCTTCTCTCCGGGGACTACCAGGCGGAGCAGCTCCGCCAGCTGGAAGCCCTCCGGGAGCTGCCCCCCAAGGAGCTGGTGAAGGCAGGCATTCCCTATATGGACGAGATGGCCGCCCGGCTGGCCCAGGCCGGGCCGGTTCCGGCCCACCCCACCACGGTGCTGCTGGCTCCCTCCTGGGGAGAAAGCGCCCTGTTTTCCGTGTACGGCGGGGAGATTCTCCGGGTGCTGCTTGGTACCGGCTACCATGTGATCGTCCGTCCCCATCCCCAGTCCTTTGTCTCGGAAAAGGAGCGGATGGAAGCCTTGCGGCGGGAATTCCCGGAGAGCGAACAGCTGGAATGGAACCGGGACCGGGACAACTTCCAGGTGCTGCGCCGTTCGGACATTCTGATTTCCGACTTCTCCGGGGTGATTTTTGAATTTGCCCTGATTTACGACAAGCCGGTCATCTACACCGACCCCAATTTTGATTTGGGGCCATACGACGCCTGGTGGCTGAAAGACCCCCTGTGGACGGCGGGGGCGCTGCCCCGGATTGGGGAGGCTCTGACCCGGGAGAATTTGCCAAACCTCAAGTCCCTGATTGACGCCTGCCTGCAAGACCCCCGGTACGGGGCGGGACGGCGGCAGGTCAAGGCGGAGACCTGGGCCTATCCCGGCCAGGGAGCCAGGCTGACTGCGGATTACTTAGAGAAGAAACTCCGGGAGCTGAACGCCGGAGAGGAGGCGTAAAACCATGTCCTTTTTATCTTTGCTGGAAACCATCCTCATCGGCCCATTGAAGCTGGTGTTCGAGATGGTCTTTACCCTTTCCTATCAGCTCACCGGCAATCCCGGCCTTTCCATTGTGGTTTTGAGCCTGGTGATGAATTTCCTGGTGCTGCCCCTTTACAAGCGGGCGGACGCCATGCAGGAGCGGGCCAGGGATGTGGAGGCAAAGCTCTCTGCCGGGGTGGGGCACATCCGCAAGACCTTTAGCGGGGACGAGCGGATGATGATTCTGCAAACCTACTACCGCCAGAACCATTACAAGCCCACGGACGCCATGAAAGGCTCTGTGTCTTTGCTTCTGGAAATCCCCTTCTTTATGGCGGCCTATCAGTTTTTGTCCCACCTTTCCGTTATGGAGGGGACGCCCCTTGGCCCCATCGGGAATCTGGGGGCGCCGGATACCCTCCTCACCATCGGCGGGCTGCCCATTCATGTGCTGCCCTTTGTGATGACCGGCGTCAACATTCTGTCCAGCGTTTTGTACCTGAAAGGCTTCCCCCTGAAAAGCAAGATTCAGGTGTATGCCATGGCGGCGTTTTTCCTGGTGTTTTTGTATAACTCCCCGGCCTGCCTGGTGTTTTACTGGACGCTGAACAATGTGTTCTCCTTAGGAAAGAATATCTGCTACCGGCTGTTTCGGGGAAGAAAGCCCGCCCGGGCAAAGAAAGTCCGGGCCAAAAAGGAATGGCAGCCGGATAAAAAGACCTTCCTCATGGGCTGCGGGTTTCTGACGGTGCTCATCGGCGCGCTGATTCCCTCCGCCTATTTAGCGTCCTCTCCCCAGGAGTTTGTGGACCTTTCCCATTTTGTCCATCCTTTGTGGTTCCTGGCCAGTTCTTTCGCCATGGCGGCGGGTACCTTCCTGCTGTGGCTGCCAGTGTTCTACGGCCTGGCCAAGCCCGGGGGAAAAGTGTTTCTGGAGCGGAGCCTTTTCGCCTTAGGCGGCGTGATGCTGGCTACCTACCTGTTCTTCGGCCGTAAGCTGGGAGTCGTTTCCTCGGATTTGCAGTACGAAGCCGGTATGTGGTTCCCCATGGCGGAGCAGGTGGGAAACATTGTCCTATGGATTGTTTTGGGCGGCGTCCTGTATTTCCTGGCGGCAAAATTCCGGAAAATGCCCGCCTTGGTGCTGCTGGTGGCGGCGCTGAGCCTGGGATGTATGACGGGAATCAACGGGACGCGGGTCTGCCAATCGGTAAAGGCCCTGGAGGCCGTGCCCGCCCAGGACCGGCAGTTCCGGATCCCCTTGAGCCGGGAGGGAAAAAATGTGGTGGTCATCATGCTGGACCGGGCGCTGGGAGAGTACATCCCCTTTATGGTGGAGGAAAAGCCGGAGCTGAAAGCCCTGTTTGACGGCTTTACCTACTACGGCAACAGCGTTTCCTTCGGGGGCCACACCAATTTCGCCAGCCCCGCCCTGCTGGGGGGCTACGAGTATACCCCGGTGGAGATGAACCGCCGGCAGGATAAAGCCATGGTGGAAAAGCACAACGAGGCCCTAAAGCTCATGCCCACCCTCTTTTCCCAGGCGGGCTGTCAGGTGACGGTGGCCAATCCCCCCTACGCCAACTACCAATGGGTGCCGGATTTAAGCATTTTTGAGGACATCCCCAACTGCAACGCCTACATCGCCCAGTGGAAGCCCGGGGAGCGGGAGAAGTACGGCAGCGCCCAGGAGCGGAATCTGCGGAATTTCTTCTGTTTCTCCCTGATGAAGACCCTGCCTCTGCCGGCGCAGTACCTGCTTTACGACGGCGGCCAGTACCTCCAGGCCCCCGGCGGGAACGGCGGCCAGGTGGAATACGGCAAGCAGAGCCTTTGGAGCAATACCAGCGCCACCGGTTACCGCCGGGGCTTTATGATGCACTATCAGATGCTGGAAAGCCTGCCGGAGGTGACCCAAATCCGGGAGGGCGGGGAAAACACCTTCCTGTTCATGGGGAACGATACCACCCACGAGCCTATGATGCTCCAGCTGCCCGGCTATGTGCCCACGGAGGAGGTGGACAACGCCGCCTACCAGGCGCTGCTGAAAAACCGCCGGGACGCCGCCGGGCGGGTGCTGAAGCTGGGGAATGTGAGCCAAATCATCCACTACCAGTCCAATATGGCGGCCCTGCTGCAAATCGGCGCCTGGCTGGACTATCTCCGGACGGAGGGGGTGTATGACAACACCCGGATCATTCTGGTGTCCGACCACGGCTCGGAGCAGTGGCAGATGGACGCCCTCACCACCCCCGGGAACGGAAAGCTCCAGGATTTGGAGCGGTTTGTGCCCCTGCTGATGGTGAAGGACTTTAACGCCCGGGGCTTTACCCAGTCTCAGTCGTTCATGACCAACGCGGATGTGCCCTCCCTGGCCCTGGCGGGTCTGGTGGAAGATCCGGTGAACCCCTTTACGGGGAAGCCCATCTCCATGGCGGAGAAATTCGCCCACAAGCAGTACATCCCCCTGTCCTTCCAGTATCAGCTGAGCGCCCAGCGGGAAAACAGCTTCGCCCCCTCCCAGTGGGCCGCGGTGCAGGACAACATCTGGGATATGGACAACTGGGAATTTTTCCCGGAGGAAACGGTGCTGCAAAACCACGCCGACCCCTGACGGGCGGAACCGAAGCGGCAAAACGCCCCCTGACGCGGAATCATTGCGTCAGGGGGCAATCTTATGACCATACGGCGTACCGCTGGCAACGCGTGCGGTGCGGCTGTTTTCCTTTCCCGTTCCGCTGGGTAACGATACCGGGCGGGTCAGGGAAGTAACGATATGCTGGAAGCTGCCGTGCGAAATTGTCAGCGGGCACTGCCCGCCCCGCTTATTCGATTTCCAGGCGCTTGGATTCGGGGAGGACCTGCTGCTTCTTGGGCAGGGTCAGGGTCAGCACGCCGTTGTCGTACTTGGCCTTGATGCCCTGGGTGTCCACGGCGCTCACATCGAACTGCCGGGCGTACTGGCCGTAGGAGCGCTCGCAGCGGATGTAGCTGTCCTTCTCCTCCTTGTGCTGGGACTTCCGCTCTGCGTTGATGGTGAGCACATCGCCGTTCAAATCCAGATGGATGTCCTCTTTCCGGAAGCCGGGCAGATCCGCCTCCAGCAGATAATGGTCGCCCTTGTCCTGAATGTCGGTCTTAAACTCCGCCAAAGCGCCGCTGCGGAAGAAGCTGCCGAAGGGATCGGCAAAGAAATTCCGCTCCAGTTCCTCCATCTCCCGGAAGGGATTGTAGCTGTTTACGCCGTTGTTGTGATTTCTTCTTGTAAGTTCAAACATAAAAATACCTCCAAACAAATTCCTGTCGTTTTCTTTTCGGCCGGACCGGCCGCCTTTGGGTCTGCCGGTTTTGCTTTCACCGGCTGTAGAAACCTTCCATTGGGACTCACCTTGTTTCCTTTCTCTTTTCATGTATAAGCATACCCCCCAAAATCGGTTTTATTATGGACATTTCGTGAACAAAATGAAAACTTTAGCACTCTTGCAGAAAGAGTGCTAAAGTTTACCAAAACAAAGTGGACTGTTGCAAATCTCCCATTTTACAACAGGTCACTTTGTTGCACCGCACCCCATAGCTCCCTCCGGGAGGGAGCTGGCGCCGAAGGCGTCTGAGGGAGCAAGCGGGCAGAAAACTGGCGGTTTGGGGATAGGTGGGTACTTGCTGGTGGTCATCGATACCCTATGCCGATTTTACTGTTTGGTTGCCTCCAATGGGCATGGGAAATGAGATCGCTTTGGGGAGGTACCACCTCCGGCAGACAAACAGCCTGTGCGCCCGATGGCTCCCTCCGTCTTGGGGCTGCGCCCCAAGCCACCTCCCTCCCGGAGGGAGGTATAAACGAAGCCCTCCGCAAGGTAACGATACCGGGGGTAACGATACCGGGCACTGGAGGGGCAGTAACGATTTGCTGAAGATTACCGTGCGCATTGGCTGCGGGCACTGCCCGCCGATACCGGGCGGGTCAGGGAAAAAACGAATCGCAGAAAGCTACCGTGCGAAATTGCCACCGGGGGCACCCCGGCGGGCACTGGAGGGGCAGTAACGATTTGCTGAAGATTACCGTGCGCATTGGCTGCGGGCACTGCCCGCCGACACCGGGTGGGTCAGGGAATAGGTATGATGAAAAAAGAAGTCCCCAGGCACCGCCTGGGGACTTGTGGTTTTTCCGGGGGTTGTTATGCTTCGGAAGTTTCCTGGCTCTGGGAAGTCTCCTGGGTTTCGGGAACCTCCTGGCTTTCCTCCCGGGTTGCCTCCCCTTCCCGGTTTACATAAGCCATCAGCTCCTCGCCGGTGATGGTCTCCTTGCTCAGCAGGTACAAAGATACCTCGTCCAAAAGGCCTCGGTGCTGCTGGAGCAGCTGCTTTACGGCTTCCAAGGCGTCGCTGAGCATCTTCTGCACCTCCCGGTCTACGAGGGCCGCAGTTTCCTGGGAACAGTCCAGATAGGTCTGGGTTTCCAGATACTGGTGGCTGACGGAGCCGGGAGCCATCAGGCCCAGGGCCTTGCTCATGCCGTACTGGGCCACCATATTCTTGGCCAGGGCGGTCGCCCGCTGGATGTCGTTGGCGGCGCCGGTGGTCTGTACCCCGAACACCACCTCCTCGGCGGCCCGGCCGCCCACTAAAGTGCGCAGCTCCGTTTGCAGCTCCTGGAGGGTGTGGAGGTACTTCTCCTCCTCCGGCATCTGCATGGTGTAGCCCAGAGCGCCGGTGGTATGGGGCACGATGGTGATTTTGGACACGGGCTGGGAGTGGTTCTCCAGGGCCGCAACTAAGGCGTGGCCCACCTCGTGGTAGGCGACGATCCGCTTTTCCATATCTGTCAGCACCGTGTTCTTCTTCTCCGTACCGGCGATGACCGTTTCGAAGGACGCCATCAGGTCCTCCTGATTTACGGCCTTGCGCTTGTGGCGCACCGCCCGCAGGGCCGCTTCGTTCACCAGGTTGGCAAGGTCCGCGCCCACCGCTCCCGCGGTGGCCTGGGCAATCTTCCGCAAATCCACATCCTCGGCCAGCTTGATCTTCCGGGTGTGTACCTTCAGGGTGTCCAGACGGCCCTGGAGGTTGGGCCGGTCCACAATGATTCTCCGGTCAAACCGGCCGGGACGGAGCAGCGCCTTGTCCAGAATCTCGGGCCGGTTGGTAGCCGCCAGGCACACAATGCCCTTGGAGGAGTCGAAGCCGTCAATCTCGCCCAGCAGCTGGTTCAGGGTCTGCTCCTGCTCGCTGTTGCTGCCGTACCGGGAATCCCGGGAGCGGCCTACGGCGTCGATTTCGTCAATGAAGATGATGCAGGGGGCCACCTTTGCCGCCTGCTGGAACAGGTCCCGCACCCGGCTGGCGCCCACGCCCACGAACATCTCCACAAAGTCCGAGCCGGAGATGGAGAAGAAGGGCACATTGGCCTCACCGGCAACTGCCTTGGCAAGAAGGGTTTTGCCGGTACCGGGGGAGCCTACAAGCAAAGCGCCCTTGGGGAGCTTTGCGCCGATGTCTGCGTATTTCTGGGGATTGTGGAGAAAATCGATAATCTCCTGCAAGGATTCCTTGGCCTCGTCCTGGCCTGCCACATCCTTGAAGGTGACGCCGGTCTGCTTCTCCATGTAGACCTTTGCCTTGCTGGCGCCGATGCCTCCCATGAGGCCGTCGCCGCTCATGCGCTTGGTAATCATCCGCATGAGGAGGAACACGCCGCCGAACATGACCACATAGTAAAGAATCAAGAGCAGGGTGGAGTTATCCTCCTGAATGGGGAATTTTACCTTGACCCCCATGTCCAGCAGGGTATTTCCCAGCTCCAGGGTATCCGACCCCACCGGGATGCCGGTGTAGTAGGCCTTCTGCTGCCCGGCAGGCAGCTCCGCCTGTTCTTTGGTCAGGTAGATAATCCGGTCGTTGCGGATTTCCGCCTCTGCCAGATTGCCCTTGTCCATCTCCCGGGAGAACTGGGTGTAGTCGGTCTCGGTGTACCGGCTGCTGACGATCATGTTGTAAACCACGGTAAAAAGGAGAATGATGACCGCGGTAATAATCAGAGAAGTGAGAATACTTCTGGGCCGCTTACCGTCTTCCTTGGGGGATTTGTCAGGATTGTTGTGACTGTTATCCATTTGGAACCTCCTTCGGTATTTCCATTCATTTTTATTCAGCTTATCATATCATATTTTGCCTGGGTCTGCAATGAATCTTTCGGGACAAATGGGTGAATTTTCTGTAAATTTCCGGCAGTTTTTTCGGATAGGTGAAAAAACAGTTGTCCACGGGAGAAATTTTTGTTATAATGATGTCACTACTATGGACATTATAGCTTTTTTGTAAAGGAATGGACAGTTTATGAGAGAAAAACGGAACTTTCCTCCCCAGCCGGTGGAGGAAGTGGAAGGCCAGCTGGAGGGGCGGAACGCTCTGACGGAGGCCCTTCGCAGCGGCCGCGCCATCGACAAGGTTTTCATCGCCGCCGGGGAGACGGACCGGGCCTTGCAGCGGCTGGCCGCCCAGGCCAAAGAGGCAGGCGCCGTGGTGGTGCCGGTGGACAGAAGAAAGCTGGACGCCATGAGCGCCACCCATGCCCACCAGGGCGTCATCGCCCTGGCCGCCGCCCGGGAATACGCCGCCTTGGACGACCTGCTGGAAAACGCGGCGAAAAAGGGGGAAGCGCCGCTGCTGGTCATCTGCGATGAGCTGACGGACCCCCACAACTTAGGGGCGATCCTCCGCTCTGCCGAGTGCGCCGGAGCCCACGGGGTGATTATCCCCAAGCGCCGCAGCGTGGGTCTGACCGCCACGGTGGCCAAGGCCTCCGCCGGAGCGGTGGAGTATATGCCGGTGGCCCGGGTCACCAACATCAACGCCGCCATCGGGGAGCTGAAGGAAAAGGGCGTGTGGATTTTCGGCACCGCTGCCGAAGGCTCCATCCCCATGTATCAGGCGGACCTGACCATCCCGGCGGCCATTGTCATCGGCAACGAAGGCTCCGGCATGAGCCCGCTGGTGCGGAAGAACTGCGATGTGACGGTGCATATCCCCATGAAGGGGAACATCTCCTCCCTCAATGCCTCCTGCGCCGCCTCGGTGCTTTTGTATGAGGCACTTCACCAGCGTTTGCAGAAATAGGAGGGATAACCATGGCAGAAGACCTTTCCCAGGAATTTGACCTGGAAGAAATTATGCGGGAGTTTGGCTCCCAGGAACCGGGGGAAAAAAATCCCGATGAGGCAATCCCGGAGACTGCCCCGGAGGAAGCCCCCGGAGAGACTGAGCCGGATTTGACCGGCCAAACCATCCGCATGGAGCCGGTAACGGAACCGGCAGAAGCCCCGGAAGAAGAACCGGAGGAACCCACGGAGGAAGCCCCGGCGGAGGAAATCCAGCCGGAAGAAGGGCAGCCGGAGGAAGTCCCGGCGGAAGAACCCGGGGAGGAGCCCCCGGCGGAGGAAGCGCCGGAGGCCTTTTCGGAGCACTGGGAGCCGGAATTTGAGCAGCCCATGGGTGAGTACGTACCGCCCCAGCCCATTCTCTTCCAGCCCCGCTCCCGGCTCCGGGAGTTAAAGCGGCAGCTGATCGCCGGGCCGGAAAAGCTCTATTATGAGCTGACGGAAAAGGGCCTGGGGAAGCTCCAGGCGGCGATTTTCCTCAGCGCCCTGCTGGTGATTCTCTCGGGACTCTCCACAGCCCTTTACGCCATGAACATGGTAGACCCCTCCCGGCTGCGGCTGATGGTGTTTTTCCAGATTTTCGTCATGCTTTTATCCGGACTTCTGGGGAGCTTCCAGCTCATTGACGGCCTGTTCGCCCCCTTCCGGAAGCGCTTTACCCTCAATACACTGCTGCTGATTACTTTTTTGGTGAGCTGCGTGGACGCTTTCTTCTGCCTGCGGCAGCTGCGGGTGCCCTGCTGCGCCGTATATAGCCTTCAGGTGACCCTCTCCCTGTGCAACGCCTACCAGGAGCGGGTGGACCGGATGGGGATGCTTGACACCATGCGCAAGGCCACCCGGCTGGAGGGTATCAGCGCCTGCCCGGATTATTATGAGGGCGCCGCCGGATTTTTGCGGAAAGAGGGGCAGGTTTCGGACTTTATGGACAACTTAGACCGCCGCTCCGCCCCCCAGAAGGCGCAGGATCTGTATGCCCTGATTGCCTTTTTGGCCTCCGCCGCCATTGCCGCCGTGGCCGGGGTGATGGGCGGCTCCGCGTCCGCCTTCTTCCAGGTGTGGGCGGTCAGCCTGCTGGCGGCGGCGCCCGCCTCCGCTTTCGTGATTTTCAGCCGTCCCGCCGCCATTTTGCAGCGGCGGCTCCACCGGCTGGGCACGGTCATCTGCGGCTGGCAGGGAATCGTAGGCCTGTCCGGCAAGGCGGTATTCCCCCTGAGCCATAAGGATCTGTTCCCCGGGAACATGGTGAAGATGAACGGCGTTAAGTTCTTCGGCCGCCGGGACCCGGACGAGATTGTGGCTTACAGCACCGCTTTGATGGTGGCGGCGGGCAGCGCCCTGGCGCCCCTCTTTACCCAGGTGCTGGACAGCCGCAACGGCCGCCACTATGACGCCCAGGCCTTCCGGGCCTATGAGGGCGGTATCGGCTGCCAGGTAAAGGGCGAGCCGGTGCTGGCGGGTTCCGCCGCTTTCCTGCGGCAGATGGGTGTGGAGGTTCCCCAAAACATCCAGCTGGCGGACGGCGTGTATGTGGCGGTGGACGGGGAGCTGTGCGGTCTGTTCGCCATGACCTACGGCAAGTCCAAGTCCACCGTGGCGGGACTTACCACCCTCAGCGCCCACAAGAATCTCCGGCCCCTGGTGCTGTCCCGGGAGTTCTCTCTGAGCGAGCAGAGCCTCCACGCCCGGCTGGGGCTGAAAACCAAAAAGTTTATCTTCCCTCAGGAGCCGGAGGCGCTGTGGCAGAAGGAGGCCCCGGAGGACGCGCCCTGTCTGCTCCTCACCACCCGGGACGGCCTGTCCCCCATCGCCTACGGCATTACGGGCGCCAGAGCCCTGCGGCTGACCTGGATTTTGGGTCTGGTGATTCACCTGATTGGCGGCATTCTGGGTCTGGGGATTATGCTGACTCTGGTGCTGCTGGGCAGCCTGCATCTGCTGACTCCGGCGAATCTTCTGCTGTATCACTGCATCTGGCTGATTCCCGGTATTCTCATCACCGAATGGACAAGAACCATCTAAGGAAACTCTGATTAAATCGGCAAGAGCTGGCAGCGAGAGATTTTTCGTCAGACAAAAGAATGGAAAACCGGGGAATACTTTGTGTATTTCCGGTTTTTCATTCTCGGTTTTTCATTCTGCATGGATGGCGAAAAAGATCCGCTGTCCAGCCGAAGGCGATTTATTCAGAGTTTCCCTAACAAAACCATCCCGGCGGAGCGCTCCGCCGGGATTTTTTCTATGGAGAAGCCCCACGCCCGCCGGCAATGGCGGGCGTGGGGCGGCTGTTTTCCTTTCCCGTTTCGCCGGGTAACGACACCGGGCAATTTTCGGGAATCGGGAAGAAGTTCGGCGGACAAGCCGCCGATACCGGGCACCGGAGGGGCAGTAACGATTTGCGGAAAGCTATGGAATCTCTGAACAAATCGTCTGCGGCTGGAAAGCTTATCTTTTTCGCCAGCCATGCAGAATGAAAAACAGGAAATACATACAGTATTCCGCTGTTTTCCATTCTTTTGTCTGACGAAAAACTCTTCCTGCCAGCTCTTGCCTATTTATTCAGAGCTTCCCTATCGTGCGAAATTGTCAACGGCGACTCGCCGCCGGGGACTGCCCGCCGCCGGGCGGGTCAGATATTTCTTACATTCTCGTCGCCCAGGAAGAACAGGGTGATGCCGCCTTTTCCCAGGTAGGAGCCGGTCACCGGCTCGTGGTTCACCACCCACACTTCCTTGGGGGCGTGGGCGGCGAGAATCCGCTCCTTCAGGTATTGGGCGTCCTCCGGGCAGTCGCAGTGGCTGATGGCTACAATCTGCTCCTGGGGGTCCACCACCCGCTCCTTATAAATCTCCGCCAGCCGGTTAAGAAGGGCTTTTCTCCCCCGCACCTTTCCGAAGGGGACGATTTTGCCCTCGGCGGAGCCCTTCAGCAGGGGCTTGATATTCAGCACCGAGCCAAACAGCGCGGAAGCGCCGGAGAGGCGGCCGCCTTTTTTCAGGTACATCAAATCATCCACGGAGAAAATCTGGCACATCCGCACCAGCAGGGCGTTCAGCTTCTCCCCGGCCTCCCGTGCGGTCAGCCCCTGGGCCTGGTATTCCAGGGCCTTCACCGCCAGCAGGCCCTCGCCCAGTCCCGCGCCGGCGCTGTCCACCAGCACGATCTGCCGCTGGGGGTACTTTTCCAGCAGCTGATCCCGGGCCATACATCCGGAGGCGTAGCAGCCGCTGATGCCCGACGACAAGCACACAAACAGCACATCCTCCCCGGCGGCCAGCACCGGCTCCAGCTGCTCCACATACTGCCCCGGGGTGACCTGGCTGGTGGTGATGACGGGGCCGTCCATCATGGCCCGGTAATAGGCGGCATAGTCAAAGTCCTCCGAATCGGGGCATTCGTAGCTTTTGCCCTCTATGCAGTAGGACAGGCGCAGCACGCCGATGTTATGTTCTTTGGCAAACGGGGTAGGCAGGTTGGCTGCCGAATCGGTAAAAATCTGAAAACCCATAGGGATTGCTCTCCTTTTCTTTCGGGCGGTGCGCCCGTTTCTTTTGCGTCATTGTAGCAGAAAAACCTGCCCGTGGCAAGCTACCGGTGAAAAACGGGGAACGGCTCCGTGGAATCCGGGTGTTTTCCTCTCTACCCACAGTAGAGCAAGAATAATTAAGCAAATTTTCACAAACAGTTGCCAAAATCCCCCGGATTTGTTATATTAACTATACAACATCCAAAAAGGAGGGGTTTGCTTGGAATATCAGGTGGCAATTATCGGCGC
Organism: uncultured Eubacteriales bacterium; assembly: GCA_949293985.1. Lineage (GTDB taxonomy): Bacteria > Bacillota > Clostridia > Oscillospirales > Oscillospiraceae > Faecousia. The sequence goes on from CASFFN010000041.1 coordinate 23,101, forward strand.
CGGAGTGGTGGGCGCCATGACCGCCCGGGAGCTTTCCCGGTATCAGCTGAAAATCTGTCTGCTGGAAGCGGAAAACGACGTGGCTATGGGGGCCTCCAAAGCCAACTCCGGCATCATCCACGCCGGATACGACCCGGAGCCGGGGACGCGCAAAGCCCGGTTCAACCGGGAGGGAAATCCCCTTCTCTACGAAGCCGCCCGGCAGCTGGGAGTGCCTTGTCAAAACAACGGCGCTTTCGTCTGCGCCTTTACCCCGGAGGAGGAAGCACAGCTGGAAGGGCTTTACCGCCGGGGCCTGGAAAACGGCATCGCGGGGCTGTCCCTTTTGTCCGGCGATGCGGCCCGGGCTTTGGAGCCGGGGCTTTCCCCCATGGTGACCCGGGTGCTGTACGCCCCCTCCTCCGGCATCATCTGCCCCTACGCGCTGACCATCGCCGCCGTGGGCAACGCCATGGACAACGGCGTGGAACTTTACCGGAACTTCCGGGTGACGGAGATCTCCCGGAGAGAAAACGGGTTCGTTCTCACAAGCCGCCGGGGAGAATCGGTGCGAACCCAGCAGATTGTGAACTGCGCCGGGGTAAACGCCGGGGAAATTGCCCGGCTGGCCGGGGACGCGCTGCCGGAAATCCTCCCCAGAGCCGGGGAGTATGTACTCTTGGACAAGAGCCAGGGGCGTCTTGTAAGCCGCACCATTTTTCAGGCGCCTACCAAACAGGGCAAGGGGGTTCTGGTGACCCCCACGGTGGACGGCAATCTTCTGATAGGCCCCACCGCCCAGCCGGTCCCCTCCGGAGACTGCACCGGCACCACCCGCCAGGGGCTGGAAACGGTGAAAACCCTGGGGCGGAAAAGCGTGCCGGGGGTGGACTACCGGCAGGTGATTGCCGCCTTTGCGGGAATCCGGGCCTCCACCCCGGGAAGGGACTTTCTCTTAGGCCCCTCCCAAGCCGTGCCGGGGCTTTATCACGCCGCCGCCATCGACTCTCCGGGCCTCAGCTGCTGCGTGGCGCTGGGGCGGTACATAGCGGAAAACCTCCCCATCCCCAAGGCGGAAAACCCGGCGTTCCGGCCCTGCCGGGAAAATCCCCATTTCTTCCGGTCCCTTTCCCCGGCGGAGAAGGACAACTACATCCGGCGGCACCCGGCGTACGGAAAGATTGTGTGCCGGTGCGAGCAGGTGAGTCTGGGAGAGATTCAGGCGGCCTGCGCCGTCGAGCCCCGGCCCCTGGATATGGACGGAATCAAGCGCCGCACCCGGGCCATGATGGGCAGGTGTCAGGGGAGCTTCTGCACCCCAACCGTTCTCGCCACCTTAGCGGAAGCCCTGGGGATCCCGGTGGAGGAAGTGACCAAAGCGGGCGGGGATTCCCGGCTGCTGGAGAAAGGAGCGGACAATGGAAAAACATGATGTAGTGGTCATCGGGGCAGGCCCGGCAGGTCTGGCGGCGGCCGCCGCCGCCCATGACGCGGGGGCAAAGGCGCTGCTTCTGGACAGGGAAAGCGCCCCCGGGGGGATTCTCCGCCAGTGTATCCATCCGGGCTTCGGCCTTCACACCCTGGGGCAGGAGCTGACGGGTCCTGAGTACGGGGCCCACTATGCCCGGGAGGCGGAAAACCGGGGAATCCCTTTCTACCGGGACACCACGGTGATTGACCTAAGCCCGGAGCGGCTGGTGACGGTACAAAGCCCGGAAGGGCTTCGCCAGATTCAGGCCGGGGCGGTGGTGCTGGCTATGGGCTGCCGGGAGCGGAGCCGGGGGGCGCTGGGAATCCCCGGCTCCCGGCCCGCCGGGGTCTACACCGCCGGAACCGCCCAGAAGCTCATCAACCGTATGGGCTGCCTTCCGGGAAAGCGGGCGGTGATTTTAGGCTCCGGGGACATCGGCCTGATTATGGCCCGGCGCATGACCTTAGAGGGGGCAAAGGTGGAAGCGGTGTGCGAAATCATGCCCTACCCCGGCGGCCTCACCCGGAACATCGTCCAATGCCTGGAAGATTTTGGGATTCCCCTGTACCTGTCCACCACCGTGGAGGAGATTCACGGAAAAGAGCGGGTGGAGGGGGTCACCTTGGCGGGGGTGGACGGGCAGCGCCGTCCCATCGCCGCCACCCGGCGGTATGTGGAATGCGACACGCTGCTTCTGTCCGTGGGGCTGATTCCGGAAAACGAGCTGTCCCGGCAGGCAGGCGTCCCCCTGGACTCCATCACCGGCGGCCCATTGGTGGACGAAGCTTGCCAGACCAGGGTGCCGGGGATTTTCGCCTGCGGCAATGTGCTGCAAGTCCACGATTTGGTAGATTATGTAACCCAGGAAGGGGAGCGGGCCGGAAGGGCCGCCGCCGCCTTTGCCCTGGGAAAGATCCGGCGGAAGCAGACCCTTCCGGTGGAGCCGGGAGCGGGTATCCGGTATGTGGTGCCCCAGTCCCTGACCCCGGGAGAGGAAGGGGTGCTGTCCTTCCGGCCCAGCAAGCCCTGCGGTGCGGTGGTGTACCGGGTGCGGGCCGGGGAGCAGGTGCTGCGGCAGGTGCGCCGCCCCAGAGCCGTCCCCGGAGAGATGGAGCGCATCCCCCTGTCCCGGGAGCTGACCGCCCACATCCGGGAGCCCATCCGGGTGGAGATGGAGGTGGTAGTGTGAAGCGGCAGCTGTCTTGTATCGTCTGCCCTAAAGGCTGCGCCCTGGAAATCGACCCGGACAGCCTCGCCGTTACCGGCAACGCCTGCCCCAGAGGAGAGGATTACGCCCGGCAGGAGGCGGCCTGCCCCATGCGCGTCCTCACCACCGCCCTGCGGGTGCGAAACCGGGAAAACGCCATGGTCAGCGTAAAAACCGCCAGCCCCATCCCCCGGGAGAAGCTGACACAGGCCATGGCGGTGCTGAAAGCCCTCCCGGTGGAAGCCCCCATCGCCCCGGGGCAGGTGCTTTTGGAGGACCTGTACGGCGCCCGGGTGGTAGCCACCTGCGGCGTATTATAAAGGAAACTCTGAATAAATCGCCTTCGGCTGGACAGCGGATCTTTTTCGCCATCCATGCAGAATGAAAAACCGGAAATACACAAAGTATTCCCCGGACACGCTGACAAATGGGGTGATTTCTCCGCTCCGGAAAATCAGCGCCGCTGCCGCCGGAACAATGATACGGTTTCCCGGCGGCTCATAAAAGCCCGAAGCGGGCGAAGGTTTTGGCCAGGCCGTCCGCCTCCGGGGGCGGGGAGATGTAATCCGCCGCGGCTTTCAGCCGGGGATCGCCGGAGTCCATCGCCACCCCGAACCCCACGGCCTGGAGCATTTCCAAATCGTTCAGGCTGTCCCCGAAGCCGTAGGTGTCCGCCCGGTTCAGCCCCAGATGGCCGCACACCCGCAAAACGCCCCGGCCCTTGTCAAACTTCCGGTTGATAAGCTCCCCGCACAGGACCCCCGGGGGCGCCCACTGAAAGCGGAACAAAAAGTCCTTTTCCAACGCCTGCCGGGCGGGTATCAGCTGCCCGCTCTCCCGGCAAAGGAATACCACCTTGTAAACCCGGCTTCCGTCATAGTCCGCCATGGGCCGGATGCCCAGAGACTCCGCCAAATCCGCCCTCCAGCGGCGGATCGGCTCGTCCTCCGGCAGGCGCTCCGGCAAGTCCTCGTCCCCAAAGGAGCCTCCCTCCGCCTCGGCAACACAGAATACCCCCCGGCTGTGGAGGGCCGTCAGCGCCGTGTCCCGCTGCTGCCGGGTCATAGGGCAGTCGTAAAGCACCTGCCCATCGATTTCCACATGACCCCCGGCGCTGGCCACCACCCCGTCGAACCCATAGGAAAGCAGCGGCGCCAGCATGGGCATACTCCGGCTGGTACACAAAAACACCTTATGCCCCCGCCGCCGGGCGGCGGCAATGGCCCGCACGGCGCTTTCCGGCGGGACGCTGCTGCCCAGAGGGGTGAGGGTGCCGTCAATGTCCAGAAAAATCCCCTTGGGCATCACGCCATCCCCTCCTTTTCCAGCCGCTCCATGACCTCCTGACGGGTGGGCATGGCGGGGATCGCGCCGGGGCGGCTGGTGGTGATGGCGGCCGCGCAGTTGGCCATCCGAAGCATCTCCACCAGAGCGCCCTCCTCCAGGGTTTCCAGATTTTCCTCCGCCAGACGGCTGAGCACCGCCCCAAAGAAGGTGTCCCCGGCCCCGTTGGTGTCCGCCACCCGGACAGGGAAGCCGGGAACCCGGCCGGTTTTCCCCCGGAAACGGTACAAAACTCCCTTTTCGCCTAAGGTCACCAGCACCAGGGGGATCCCCCAGTCCTCCAGCCAGGCGGCGGCCGCCTCCGGCTGGGCGTAGGGGGACAGGAGGCGGGTCTCCTCGTCGCTGATTTTCAGCACATCCACAAGCGGCAGAGGCGCCTGCATGACCGCCACGGCGGTTTTTTCATCCGGCCAGAGACCGGCCCGATAGTTGGGGTCGTAGGTAATCAGCGCTCCCTGCTCCCGGGCATATCCGGCAGCCCACAAGGTCGCGCCCCGGCTGGGCTGGGCGGTCAGACTCACGGAGCCAAAGTGAAAGACCCCCGCCTCCTCCAGCAGGGCCGTGTCCACCATGGCCCTGTCCAGGCACACATCCGCCCCGGGTTTGCGGTAAAACTGGAAGCTCCGCTCCCCCCGGCCGTCCACGCTCACCACCGCCAAAGTGGTGGGCGCCGCCTCCGTCTCCCGCAGGCCCGTCGTGTCCACCCCGGCGTTCTCCAGGGTTTTCCGGAGGAACGCCCCGAAAGCGTCCTTTCCCACGCAGCCGATAAAGCCCGCTTTGGCTCCCAAACGGGCCGCCGCCACGGCGGCGTTGGCCGGGGCTCCCCCGGGGTTGGCGGCAAACCGGGGAATCCCCTGCTCCGTCACCCCCGTCTGGGTCAGGTCAATGAGAATCTCTCCCATGGTCACGATTTTGCGCATCGCCAGCACCTCCTCCGGCAAACCGGTTTCTCCATTTCGGTTTCATTATAATCCGGTTTTTTCCATTTTGCAACCGGGAAAAGCCTCCGGCGTTTGCCGGAGGCTTAGACTGTCAAAAAAGTCCGTTGGACTTTTTTGACAAGTTTTTACAGTCTGCTGCGCGCATATTTTGTCCCCGTAGGGGGACAAAATCCACACTTGCAGCCTGAGATGTATTTTCCGCCAGGTACACGCCCCGGCGGAAAATAATTTTAACTTTATTTGCCGCTTGATTTGCCGCTTGAGGCGGCAAACTCTGCGAGGCTTTTTTGACACGCTGAGCCTCCGGCGTTTGCCGGAGGCTCACAGTTTGTTATGCCCGATATTTTCTGTTCTTTGCCCCGATTACCGCTACGCAGCCGCCGGATACCGTCAGCAGAGCCGCCAGCAGGAGCAGGGGCGTGGTTTCGCCGGTCTGCGCCGGGCCGTCCGGATCGGTGGCAGGCTTGGTGGTTTCCGTGGGCTTTTCCGTGGGCTCGGTAGGCTCACTTGGCTCCGTGGGCGCTTCCTTGTCCGCCCACACCAGGGCAAAGGGGGAGAAGCCGCTCTCCGGTACATGGAACCAGATGCCGCCGTCCGTCTTGGTGATGGTCACCGTTTCGATTCGGGACGCCTTGACCTGGTCTGCCAGGGACTGACCGTTCATACGGTACTCCCGGTGCAGCCCCAGGTAGTGCAGCAGCGCAAACTCCGTCTCCCGGTCCGTGCCCTCGGGATAGGGCCAGAACACATCGGAGCCGCCGGAGGAGCTGACCCAGGTGTCCGCGTTGGCCATATCCACCAGGTCCAAATACCGGAACATGGTATGCAGGCCCTCTAAATTGTAACCCTGGTTCTTCGCATGGTCCTGAAGCATTTTGGTGTAGGTGGTGTTGTCGCCGTCGGCCTGCTCCGGCAGCAGTTCATCGAAGAACAGGGCGATGCTGCCCGTCGCGCTGTCGGGATAATCGTACTGGTGCTTGCCGTTCAGGTAAATGGTAGCGCCCTCCGGCAGCAGCACGCCTGCCTGGCCGGTCTGTTCCACCTGCTCCATGGCCTGCTGCTTGTTCTGCTCCCCATACTGAACGGCGGGAACCGTCAGCTTGTTATCGGAAGCCTCCGTAAAGTCGGACACATAACGGATACGCAGCACGCCATCGGCAAAGTTCACCGTCTCGCCGTCGGCGGTGGTGACGCGTCTGCCCGCGAATTCCTCCTGGAGTAGGATTCTGGCGGTGTAATCGCCGTATCTTTCATCACTGGTGATTTCCCCGTCCGCGTCGTTGTAGTACTTCACGACAAACAGGTCTTCCGGGGTATATGCCCCTTCTCCATCCACCAGGAAGGTCTTTTCGCCCACCTCGGACACATTGCCGTTCTCGTCCTTCATCAGGTAGATGGGACGGGGGAACTGGCTGTTCTCCGCGTCGCCGCCGGTGCCGCCGGTATACTTGGTCTGGTCCTCCGGATAAACGGTGATTGTGAATTCCCTGTGGGCGGCTTTCAGAGCCAGCTCTCCGGTGACAGCACTGCCAAAATCTTTGTATTCCTGCACAAAAACCGGGGCGTTGTGGGCAGACCAGCGGTCCGGCTGCCCATCTTCATTGGCATCCTTGGCGCTGTCCACATACCAGCCGTCGATGAGGTGGCCGCAGTCATCCAGCTGCCAGTTTTCCCCTACCTTGCCGAAGGTGATGGTACCGGTATTGTAAATATCATCGCCGCCGGTGACAGCGTGGTTATTATAGATGACTGCGTCGGAGGGCAGCACCAGTTTGGCGGTGTCCTTGGTATTGTAGATACCGCCGCCGTAGCTCGCGCTTCCCTTATCGTTGTAATTGTCGGTGATGGTCAGCTTCACGCCCTCCTCAAAGGTACACACGCCCCGGCTGGAGAAGCCGCTGCACTTATTGCCGGTAATGGCAACCACAGCGCCGCTTTCCACACGGCCATCGGTCACCGCGGCGGTCAGATTCACGCCGGCGCAGTCGCCGTCGTAGGAGTTGTTGGTCACCGTCATGGAGGAGGTGCCGTCCACCAGGAATTTTCCGTTTACATAGACGCCGTAAAGACCGTTGTTGTCGGAAGTCAGGGTGGAATTCTTCAGAATCACATCTCCGGCAGAGAGGCCATGGCCCCGGTTGTTCTTGTATACCACAGCAGAATTGACAGCCGTAAAATTACCGCCGTTGGAAGCGTTGCTGGTGCAGTTCTGGACGGTAAATTCCGAATCCTCCACATGGATCACAGGGCTGTTCACATAGCCCCGGTTGGTGCCGTCAATCAGGAACTTACTATTGCCCGTTACATGGATGGTAGACATTCCGGTTTTATCCAGCTGGATGCCCTGTCCGGCGGTCCCCTCCGTGCCCACGGCAAGAATCTGGAAGGTGGAGCCGTTTGTTACATTGAGGACAGCGCCTTCGTTCATGTAAATCGCGTTTCTTGTCTTGGTGGTGTTGCTGTCAAAGGCAAAGGTGAGCTTGGCGCCATTGGTCACATTCAAGGTGGCGGAAAGAGACAGCATGAGCCAGGGAGCGCTGCCGTCGGATTTCCACAGCACCTCCACCCCGGGGCCGTCAAAGGTCAGCACCCGGGAGGTATCTCCCAAACCAAAGCACATCCAGCCTTCCCCGTTGGAGGTCAGCTGCTTTTCAATGAGAATTTTACCCGTTCCGGTAAAGGTCAGGCTTTTGTTGAAGCCCACATTGAGGGTGCAGTCCTGCAACAATTCAATCGTAGCGCCTTCGGGAGCTTTTTCCACCGCTTCATCCAAAGTGGTGTAGGAAGTATCTCCCACCTTTGCCACATAGGCCTCTTCCCCGCCGGAACCGGCGGCCAAAGCCCCTGTGCTGAGCAAGCCAAAAAACATGACTGCCGCCAAAAGAGCGCAGGACAGTCTTCTCCATTTGTTTGTCATTTTTGAATCTCTCCTTATAGGATAAAGTAGTAGTTATTATTGTCCCTCTCCAAGGACATATGCTGCACTGCTGCGGATGCTGTGGATTGGTTTTTCTCTCCTGCCGCAGCCACTCCCATGCCCATCAGCCTTAGGGGCACCGGTGTCGCCAGAGCGGCAGCCGCAGCCTTCTTCCTTTCGGTCTCATAATATTTTCCCCTTCCTTTTTCCAATATTTATATGGGAAAAGATTCCCACATCTATTTATATGGGAAAAGATTCCCACTTCATACGGTCAAACAGACCCCGAACCGGCAAACGCCGCCCCACACAACCACGGGCGTCCTTTGAAAAGTCTTTGTGTCTTTCCTGACAGCCTGGCGGCGTGTCAAAAAAGTTTTTCACACGCTGATTTGGGAAAAGATTCCCATACATTTTATAGAATCGGGTGGGTAATAATAGAATATCACATTTGCATCCGTTTGACAACATATGTGTTCAATATTCTCAAAAAATTCCTTTACACTTGTGGGGTAAAGGGGGATTTTATATGCTGGATGCAATAATTGTAGGTCGCGTGATTCAACAATTCCGGGAGAAAAAGAAAATGTCCCAGGAGCTGCTCAGCGGTCTGGCCGGAATCGGCAGAACGCATTTAAGCGCCATTGAGCGGGGAGAACGGAAACCCACGCTGGAGACATTTTACAGGATAGGGAAGGCTATGGAAATTCGGCCAAGCGTCCTGCTGGCAGCTGTGGAGGAGGAGATAGAAGATGAGGCGCAGTAAAACAGAAAAAAACGGGTTCTATAATAAATGTTGGGGCCAGGTGGTGAGCCTGGCCCCAACATTTATTATAGAACCCATAAAAATCGTGCCGGAGTTTTTCTCCGGCACGACTTGCGATTATTTGGGAAACTCTGATTAAATCGGCAAGAGCTGACAGGAAGAGTTTTTCCTCAGACAAAAGAATGGAAAACAGCGGAATACTGTATGTATTTCCTGTTTTTCAAAACAGCGGAATACTGTATGTATTTCCTGTTTTTCATTCTGCATGGATGGGGAAAAGATCCGCTGTTCAGCCGCAGACGATTTATTCAGAGGTTCCTTTGTTTTTTGTCTCTACCTCAACGATTGACATAGCGCCTTTCTCAATCAGACGGCGCAGGGCCTGCGGGTCTTCCGAGCGGAAGAAGGCGGAGCCTGCCACCAGCACATCGGCGCCGCTTTGCAGGCAGGCGCGGAAAGTCTGCCCATCCACGCCTCCGTCCACCTCCACATGACACGCCGGATTCACCCGGTCCAGCAGCTGCCGCAGCCGGGTGACCTTGGGCATCATCCGGGACATGAATTTCTGTCCCCCGAAGCCCGGCTCCACGGTCATCACCAGCGCCATGTCCACCAGAGGCAGGAATTCCTCCACCGCCTCCGCCGGAGTTCCGGGTTTTAGAACAATGCCGGGTTTTACGCCCAGGGAGCGGATTTTCTCCAAAGCCGCCCGGATATGCTCCCGGCTGTCCGCCTCCACATGAAGGGTCAGGTAATCCGCCCCGGCCCGGCAAAAGTCCTCCACATAACGGATGGGCCTGTCGATCATCAAATGCACATCCAGCGTAAGGTCCGTGGCCTTCCGCATGGCCGCCACGGTGGAATAAGTGAAGCTGGAAAGGTTCGGCACAAAGCAGCCGTCCATCACATCCACATGGAGCCATGTTACCCCGGCGGCTTCCGCCCGCTTTATTTCCTTTCCCAGATTCAGCGGGTCAGCCGCCAGCAGCGACGGACATAGGATTGCCATGGTCATCTCCTCCTGTAACGAAATGGCTCAGTTCTCCCCCTGCCCGGTGGGCTTGGGCTTTCTGTGGCGGTAGTTGGGCCGGCGGCGGTGGGGCTTGGCCTTGGTCTGCGCCTCCGCTCCCTCCTGCTTCCGGGCCTGTTTACGCTCCGGCTGGGCGGCCTTGGGCTGCTGGGCCTCCGCCTCCCGGGGTTTCCGGTTTCTCCGGCGGGAGCGGCTCCGTCCCGGCTCCTGGGGCGCCTCCTCCCGGGTCTGGGCAGGCTGCTCCGATACCACCGATTCCGTACTGTACCGGAAGCGGATGGGGTCCAGGAGGGCCGGTTCCTCCGGCGTCTCCCGCTTCTCCGGCCGTTTTCCGGAACCGGAGATGGGGGCCCAATCCTCGGGGATAGGCGGGTCGTTCTTCTTGGCCTTGCCGCTGCGCAGCACGGCGATGTCCTCATTTTTGTGCCATACCAGGTTATCCGGCTGATTTTCCAGCCGCAGCTTCACCCGCTGCCGGAGCAAATCCACCTCCGCCACCGTCCCCCGTCCGTCGGGGGTGTCCACAAAGGACTCGGCCTTGGGGCTGTGCTTCAGCAAATCCTCATAGGCGTCCTGCTCGTATTTCAGGCAGCACATCAGCCTGCCGCAGGTGCCGGAGATTTTGGCGGGATTCAGGCTGAGGTTCTGGGTTTTGGCCATCTTGATGGATACGGGCTGAAAATCATCCAAGAAGCTGGCGCAGCAGAAGGGTCTGCCGCAGATGCCTAAGCCGCCCACCATCTTGGCCTTGTCCCGGACGCCGATCTGCCGCAGCTCTATCCGGGTGTGAAACACGGCGGCCAGGCTCTTGACCAGCTCCCGAAAGTCCACCCGCTCGTCGGCGGTGAAGAAAAACAGGAGCTTGCTGCCGTCGAAGGCGCTCTCGGCGCTGACCAGCTGCATATCCAGGCCCTGCTGCCGGATTTTTTCCAGGCAGACCCCAAAGGCTTTGGCTTCCTTGGCACGGTTGTCGGCGGCGATTTTCTCATCCTGGGCCGTGGCCAGCCGCAGCACCGGGCGCAGCGGGGCCACCACCTCCCGCCGGGAAATCATATGGTTTCCGGCGGTGCAGTAGCCGTACTCCGCCCCCCGGGCGGTGTCGATAATCACATGGTCTCCGGCGTGGCAGCGAAGCCCGGCCGGGTCAAAATAATATACCTTCTGCCCGGGGCGGAACTGGATGTCCACCACTTCCACCGGCGCCTGGGCAGTTACTTCCATTTGCTCTTCCATGAAAAACTCCTTCTTGAGGACTCACCCCAGCTCCCACAGGAGCCAGCCGCAGACAGCGCCCGGGGACACATTGCCCTGGGCATACCGCACCGCCTTTTTCAGCCGGGCGATTCCCCGATTTATTTTCTCCGCGGAGCACTGGGCGGCCGCGGTGTGGGTATGGATTCCGGGCATCCCGGATTTTTCCAGCAGGGCCTCCCCCAGCAGGGCCAGCCACCGCTCCAGTTCCTGAATCAGCTGCTCCCGCTTCCACCGCTCCATGGGGGCGAGCACCCGCAAAAGTCCCAGGCTGTCTCCCCGGGAAAAGCTGTCAAGAAACTCCAGGGTCTGGGGAGACAGGGCGCTTTCTTCCGAAAGCAGCTCCATGGCCTGGCCCAGAAAGCCGCCGCTTCTCGCGATGGCCGCCGCCACCGCGTCGGAAGCCGCCTCCGGGCAAGCCTGCCGCAAAGCCTTTCGGAGCACCGGCTCCGGCAGGCTCCCCATGGCCAGCGCCACGCCCCGGGAGCGGATGGTGGGCAGGAGCTTTTCCGGGTTGTCGGCAAGCAGCAGGAACACGCCGTAGGCCGGCGGCTCCTCCAGCACCTTCAAAAGGGCGTTCTGCCCGGGGACGCCCATATCCTGCCCTCTGGGGAAGAGGTAAATCTTCCGCTTTCCCTCGTTGGGCAGGATGAACACATCCTCCCGGGCGCTGCGGATTAAATCCACCGGGACGGTTTTCTTCTCCGGGTCGTCCACGGTAATAAAGTCCGGATGGACCCCTGCCATCACCTTCCGGCAGCTATGGCACATCAGGCAGGGCTTGTCCGCCGCCTCACACAGGGCCGCCGCCGCCAGCAGCTTTGCCAGGGTATGTTTTCCCGAGCCTTTCGGGCCGGAAATCAGATAAAAATGGGAAATATGTCCTTTTTTCAGGCTGTTTTCCAGGTTTTCCTTCAGCCGTTCATTTCCCAGCAGCGTATCAAAGCCCATACCGGCATTAACCCCACAGAGCGGAGAGCATGGGGATGACCTGCTTCTTCCGGCTCATCACATGGGGCAAAAACACGGTGTTCCCCTTGGGCGCCACGCCGAAAGCCTGCTGGATGGTGTCGTCGTCCCCCAGATAGATGAGCTGGGAGCCTTCCAGCAGCACATCCGTCAGCATGAGAATCATAATGGAGAGCTTTTTCTCCTCCACATTCTTTTCCATGAGCTTCAGGAATTCCTCCTTCCGCTCCAGCATCCTGGGGCTGTCCATGCAGGTGACCTGGGCCACCGCCAGATTGTGTCCGGCGATGTGGAATTCCTTGTAGTCGGAAAAAATCAAATCCTGGGCGGTGCGGTGCTCCAGCGAGGCGGAGAAAATCTGCTTTCCCAGCTCCTCCAAAGACACATTGGCGATTCTTGCCATCCGCTCGGCGGTGCGTCTGTCCCGGTCGGTGCAGGTGGGGGATTTGAACATGACCGTATCGGAAAGAATGGCCGCCGCCATCATGCCCGCCATCTTCTCCGAGGGCATAAGGCCCCGGTCCTGGAACATACTGGCGATGATGGTATTGGTGGAGCCTACCGGCTCGTTGCGCACATAGATGGGGTTGGTGGTCTGGATGTCCGCCAGACGGTGGTGGTCGATGATGGCCAAAATCTCCGCCTCCTCCAGACCGGGGACGGACTGGGCCGCCTCGTTGTGGTCTACCAGCACCACCCGCTTCCGCCGGGGGCGCAGCAAATGGTACCGGGTGAGGACGCCTGCCACATGGTCGTTTTCGTCCAGAATGGGGTAGCAGGACTCCCTGTGCTTCAGCACCTGCTCCCGCACCTCGTCCACCCGGTCCTCCAAGTGGAAGCACACAAGCCCGGTGGTGCGGCAGATCCGGCTCACCGGCGCGGACTGGAAGATGAGCCGGGCCGCCCGGTAAGCGTCAAAGGGGGTGGCGATGATGCAGGTGGTGGTGGGAAAATTCCGCAGCTCCTCGGGAAGCTCCGCCTGGCACAGCACCAGGCAGTTCACATTCATCTCTAAGGCCCGGCGGATCATATCCGGCTGGTGCCCGCACAGGACGATGGAATTGGGGGTGTTGAACAGGAGATTCTCCCGGCTCTGGGGCAGGGCGATGGTTACTTCCCCTGCCACCATGTCCGTATTCTCTCCCGCTTCGTTGAGGATTTTTCCTTCCAAAACGGACAGGATGTTGAAAAGGGGCACGGCGTCCAGCTCCCCGGCCATGGTCTGCTCCATGTTGTAGCTGGCCACATTCTCCCGGGAGAGCATTCCGTAAAGGGTGCCGTCTTCGTTGGCCACGGGCACGGAGGAGATGTTCTTCTGCTCCTGGAGCACCCCCCAGGCCCTTCCCACCGTGACCCCGGCGCTGAGCACCGGCGGGGTGTCAAAATCCAAATCCCGCACCTGGGTGTGCATATCCCGAATCCGCTTGGGGGGCTGGAATCCGAACAAATCCAGCACAATCTGGGTTTCGTCGGACACATGGCCAAGACACGCGGCCTCATACTCCCGATCTCCCACGGCGTTCCGCAGGGCGGCATAGGCCATGGCCGCCACGATGGAGTCGGTGTCCGGGTTCCGATGCCCGGTTACATAAATGGGGTCCATAGATTCCTCCTTAATCTCCCGCGCCCGGGGTAATCTCTCCGGCAAGATTCCGGGCAAACAACGCTTTGATTTCCTGGGGATTCATACCCTGTCCCAAAGCCCACATGAGCTTGGTCATGGCGGCCTCGGAGGTCATGTCCCTGCCCTGAATGACCCCAAGCTCCAAAAGCCGGTTGCCCACCTGGTACACCCGCAGGTCTGAGCTGTCATACAGGCATTGGGTGGTGACCACCACGCAAACGCCCCGCTCCACCGCCCGGCGGATGCCGGACAGGCCCCGGTCCAGCACATTCACGCCCCCCAAGCCGAAGGCTTCGATGACAATGCCCCGGTAGCCCATATCCGCCAGGGCGTCAAACAGCTCTTCCCGCAGGCCGGGGGTCAGCTTCAGCAGGAACACATCCTGGCTTACCCGGTCCTTCAGCTCCGGCTCTCCGGAAACTACCGGCAGCGCCTGCCGGTTTACCATGAGGCCCTCGTGGGTCACCCGGGCGGCATAGCTGGCGTTGATACTCTCGAAGGCGGAAAATCCCGAGGCCCGGACCTTCACCCCCCGGCAGCCCAGCATCACCTTCCGGTCGAAGGCCAGAAACACGCCGGGACAGCCGGAAGCCGCCATGGCAAAGGCGGTGCGCAGATTGTCCGGCGCGTCGGACAACAGCTCCCCGATGGGCAGCTGGGAGCCGGTAAACACCACCGGCAGGTTGATGTTCGGCAGCATAAAGGTCACGGCGGAGGCGGTATAGGCCATGGTATCGGTGCCGTGGGACACCACGATGCCGTCGTATTGCAGGCGGTTGGCATAGATGGCCCTTGCCAGCTGCTGCCACTCCTCCGGGCGGATGTTGGAGGAGTCCAGACACATCACATCCTCCACCGCCACCCGATAATAGGTTCGCAGCTGCTCCAGCTGCCCAGCCAGCTGCCGGGAACCCCGGGGCTCCAGCCCCTCCTCCCCGGCGGCGCAGGCAATGGTGCCGCCGGTGGTCAGCAGCAGAATTTTCTTCATGGAACTCATAAACGCCTCCAGATTCAGGCCATAGTGATTCATATTGCATTATACCCTGAAAAGGGGAAAATAGCAAGTACAGACTATCAATAAAGTTCCAAATCCAATTTCCCACGCCCCCAAAGGCTCCCGGCCTGTGGGAGCTGGCACGGCGCAGCCGTGACTGAGGGATTCACAGCAGGCACTTTTTGAAAGCACAGACCTATGTGGCAAGGTACAAGCCCGATAGCTCCCTCCGGGAGGGAGCTGTCACCG
>CASFFN010000042.1 GCA_949293985.1 uncultured Eubacteriales bacterium
TATTGGGAGAATCCCCTGGTTTCCCTCCCAATCCTTCATAGAGGGAAGAAAGCCCATTTCCTTTTGCTTTTGCCGGTTTGGGACTTTATTGACAGTCTGATGAGCCTCCCTTTTTCAAGGGAGGCTCAATTTAATCTCCGGGATAGCGGCGGCATAGAATACTGTGAGGTGATGTTATGTCCATTGTCCCTGTATCCTATGATTCCTGCCGGGAAATCCTCCATACCCTTGCCGCCTGTCCCCAGGCCCGGCTCCGGAGCCTGGGCCGCACCCCTTTCCGGCGGCAGGTGCTGTCTCTCAGCCTGGGGGCCGGGAAGCGCTCTGTCCTGTTTTCCGCCGCCCACCACGCCAACGAGTGGATCACCGCTCTGGTGCTTCTGGCGTTTGCCCGGGACTATGCCCGGGCGCTGGCGGGAAATGACGCCCTTTGCGGGGTGCCTGCCCGGGCTCTGGCAGAAAAGTGCACCATCCATCTGACGCCCCTGGTAAACCCGGACGGGGTGGACTTGGTGACGGGCGCGCTGCTCCCTGAAAGCCCCCAGTACGCCCTGGCCCGGAAAATTGCCGCCGCCTACCCGGAAATTCCCTTCCCCGCCGGCTGGAAAGCCAACCTTCTGGGGACGGACTTGAACTTAAACTACCCGGCGGGCTGGCGGCAGGCCCGGAAAAACAAGGCGCTGTTAGGGGTTACTTCTCCGGCACCCCGGGACTATGTGGGGGGCTGTCCTTTGAATCAGCCGGAGACCCGGGCCCTGGCGGCCTTTACCCGGGAGGTTCAGCCGGAAGTGGTGGTAGCCCTTCACAGCCAGGGGCAGGAGATTTACTGGCAGTACGGCGGTTTGGAAATCCCCGGCGCCAGGGAGTTGGGGGAGGCCATGGCCCAGGTCAGCGGCTACGCCCTGGCAGACACCCCATACCTCTCCGCCTTTGCCGGGTATAAGGATTGGTTTATCCAGACCTTCCGCCGCCCCGGCTACACCGTAGAGGTGGGGTTAGGGGAGAACCCCCTGCCCCTTGCCCAATTCCCGGAGATTTATCAATGCTGCCTGCCTCTGCTTCTTACCGCCGCTTTGGGGGAAAAGCCTATTGACAAATAGGCCCATGCAGTGCTAATATAAGCATAGAATTATTTAATTAACTTTTCTTTAGGTAGGTGAGAACCTTGACCCAGCGGGAAAGACAGATTTTGCAGCTGATTCAGGCCAATCCCATGATTTCCCAGCAGGAGCTGGCGGAGATTCTGGGCATCACCCGCTCCTCCGTAGGCGTGCATATCTCCAACCTGTCCAAAAAGGGCTACATCGCCGGAAAAGGCTATGTCCTCCGCTCCGGCAGCTACTGCGTGGTGGTGGGAGGCGTGAATGTGGACATCGGCGGTGCTTCCTTCGGCGCTTTGGTTCCGGCGGACTCCAACCCCGGCCATGTGACCGTGAGCCTGGGCGGAGTGGGACGGAACATCGCCCACAATCTGGCCCTGCTGGGGCAGGAGGTGCGGCTGCTCAGCGCCTTCGGAGAGGATATTCACGGCCAGCAGGTGGCCGCCTCCTGCGCGGAGCTGGGGATTGACGCCAGCCATGTGCTCCGGGTGCCGGGAGGTACCACCTCTACCTACCTGTATATTGCAGACCCCCAGGGGGAGATGGTGCTGGCGGTTTCCGACATGGAAATCTGCAAGCAGATTACCCCCTCGTACCTGGCGTCCAACCTCTCCACCCTGCAAAACGCCCAGGTGGTGGTGACGGACACCAATATTCCCAAAGAATCCCTCGTCTACCTGGCGGAAAACTGTACCGCGCCGTTGTTCTGCGACCCGGTTTCCACCAAAAAGGCGGAAAAACTCCTGCCGATTCTCCACCGGATTCACACCCTGAAACCCAACCGGGTGGAGGCGGAGCTTCTCTCCGGGGTGACCATTTCCTCCCGGCAGGAGGCGGAAAAGGCCGCCCGGGTGCTGCTGGATAAGGGGGTTCAGCGGGTGTTCCTCTCCATGGGCGGTCAGGGGGTATACGCAGCCCAGGCAGATAAACAGCTGTGGGTGGATGTGATTCCCGGAAAGATGGTCAGCACCACCGGCTGCGGAGATTCCGCCGCCGCCGCTCTGGCCTGGGCCTATATGGAAGGCCTGGAGCTGGAGGAGGCCGCCCGGGCCTGTGTCGCCGCCGGTTCCATCACCATGGAGTCGGAGCAGACCATCAACCCCGCCATGAGCGGTACGCTGCTTCAGTCCCGCATGGGGCTTTGCGCCATAAACAACATAGGATAAGAAAGGTGAATTTTTATGCTGAACAAATATCTGGATGTAAAACCCGAGGTAGCCGAAGCGCTGGCTGCCGGTAAGCCTGTGGTGGCTCTGGAGTCCACCATCATCTCCCACGGTATGCCCTACCCCCAGAATGTGGAAACCGCTCTGGCTGTGGAGAAGATTATCCGGGACAACGGCGCCGTGCCTGCCACCATCGCCGTCATCGGCGGTCGCCTGAAGGCGGGGCTCACCCCGGAGGAAATCGAATACTTCGGCAAGAAGGGCCAGGCCATTGCCAAGGCCTCCCGCCGGGATCTGGCGGTGCTGTGCGCCCGGGGTGAGGACGGAGCTACCACCGTTACCACCACCATGATTATCGCCCACATGGCCGGTATCAAGATTTTCGCCACCGGCGGCATCGGCGGCGTACACCGGGGAGCGGAGACCACCATGGACATCTCCGCCGACCTGGAAGAGCTGGCCCAGACCCCGGTGATGGTGGTCTGCGCCGGTGCCAAGTCCATTCTGGACCTGGGCCTGACCCTGGAGTACCTGGAGACCAAGGGCGTGCCGGTCATCGGCTACGGCACCGAGGAGCTGCCCGCCTTCTACACCCCCCACTCCGGCTTCTCCGTGGACTACCGGATGGACACTCCCCAGGAGCTGGCCGAGGCTTTCGCCACCCAGAACGCTCTTGGCTTCCGGGGCGGTATGCTGGTGACCAACCCCATCCCGGAGCAGTATGCCATGCCCGCGGATGTGATTAACGCCGCCATTGACCGGGCCGTTGCGGAGTGCAGCGAGAAGGGCATCCACGGCAAGGCCACCACGCCCTTCCTGCTGGCAAGGGTATCCGAGCTCACCGGCGGCGACTCCCTGGAGTCCAACATCCGGCTGGTTTTCAACAACGCCCGTTTGGCCGCGCAGACCGCTGTGGCTTACAGCAAGCTGTGATTCCTATTTTGACCCCCGACAGGGTTTTTCCTGCCGGGGGCCGCTTTGCGGACGAACCGAAGCCGCAAAAATTGACTCCCGGGCGTTTGCCGGGAGTCAATTTTTGTGCGTATAGACAAGATAGGCTGTTTTGTCTTGCAAAACTTCCGGGTTTGTGTTATAATCCCAGAAAGATATAAGATTTTTGGAAAAATTCCCCAGCCGGACAGCTTCGGGATCAGGTGGAAAAATGGACGAATTGGTGAAAGATTTTGTCAGCGTGGTCATTCCCGCCTACAACTGTACCCCCTATATTGCCCAGGCCATTGACTCGGCGCTGGGACAGCAGGTGCCGTTGGAGGTGATTGTGGTGGACGATTGCTCCACCGATGACCTGCCGGGGCTGATGACCCGATACCGGGAGGAGCCCCGGGTCATCTATGTGCGCAACGAAAAGAATCTGGGCGTGGCCCAGACCCGGAACCGGGGCGTGGACCTGGCCAAGGGGGAGTATGTGGCCTTTCTGGATGCCGACGACTACTGGGCGGAGGGCAAGCTCCCCTTGCAGCTGGATAAAATCCGGGAGAAAAAGGCCGTCATCTGCTCCACCGCCCGGGAACTGATGACCCCCGACGGGAAGCTCACGGGCTTCGTTCTGCCGGTGAAGGAGGACCTTACCTATCGGGATATGCTCCGGCAGAATCACATCGGCTGTTCCTCCGTGCTGATAAAGACCGCCGTGGCTCGGGAATTTCCCATGCACCACGACGACGCCCACGAGGACTACCTCATGTGGCTGGAAGTTTTCCAAAAATACCGTTACGGCTGTGCCGTCAACCAGCCCCTTCTCAAATACCGGCTTTCCAACACCGGAAAGTCCGGCAGCAAGCTGCACTCCGCCCGCCTCACCTACCGCACCTATCGGTACAACGGCTTCGGGCGGATAAAAGCCCTGCTGTGCTTTTCCAGCTACGCCCTGTATGGCGTAAAAAAATACTTTGGCTTTTTCCGGAAACGAGGTGCCCCGTGAAGCTGGAGGTTTTGCTTTCCTGTATGCACCAGACGGATTTCTCCCTGGTGGAATCTTCCCGGCTCACCGGGGATGTGTGCATCATCAACCAATGCGGCCGGGAGGATTTTTCCCAAATGCCCACCAAACGGGGCATGGCCCGAATGTTCTCCACCCGGGACCGGGGCCTGACCCGGAGCCGGAATATGGCGCTGGAGAAATCCGCCGCCGATATCTGCCTTTTGTGTGATGACGATGAGGTTTTTGTTCCGGATTATGAGGAAATCATTACGAGGGCTTACGAAAATCTCCCCAATGCGGATGTGATTGTTTTCAATATGGTGGGCCGCCCCGCCTCCCTGGGAAACCGGGTGCGGCGGCTTCACTTCCCATACACCTGTCGGGTCAGCTCCTGGCAGATTTCCTTCCGCCGCCGGTCCCTTTTGGATTCCGGCGTTCGGTTTGACACCCTGCTGGGAGCCGGCACCGGCAACGGCGGCGAGGAGGAGCTGAAGTTCCTCACCGACTGCCGCCGGGCAGGACTGCGTGTTTACTATGTGCCGGAGGCCATTGCCTCCGTAGCCCAGGAGGTTTCCACCTGGTTTCACGGCTATACGGAAACCTATTTTGAGAACCGGGGGGCGACCACCCGGTATATTCTGGGCCTTCCGCTGGCCCTTGTGTACGCTGTGTATTACACGGTGAGCAAACGGAGTCTTTACGCCCTTTCCCCCTGGCAGGCTTTCAAAGCTACCTGCCGGGGCATGAAGGGAAACCGAATCGGAAAGCTGGCCAGGAGCCTTCCGGGAAAGGCAGGGGATGCCGGACAATAGCGCAGCGCTCATTCTTTCAAGGGAATCTCTGAACAAATCGTCTGCGGCTGGAAAGCTTATCTTTTTCGCCAGCCATGCAGAATGAAAAACAGGAAATACATACAGTATTCCACTGTTTTTTTGTCTGACAAAAAATCTCTCGCTGCCAGCTCTTGCCGATTTATTCAGAGCTTCCCAAGATTACTGTCATAAGGAGTATACATCATCCATGATTCAAAATCTCAAAGCCTTCTGGGCTGAATTTATGAAATACAAGGACCTGCTCAAGCTGCTGGTTATCAAAAATGTGAAGCTGAAATACCGCCGGAGTTTCTTAGGTTATGTGTGGAGCATTCTCAACCCCCTGCTCATCATGGTGGTTATGACCATCGTGTTTTCCACCATGTTCAGCCGGAATATCGTCAACTTCCCGGTGTACCTGTTCTGCGGTCAGCTGCTGTTCAACTTTATGAACTCCTCTACCCATCAGGCCATCTTCTCCATCACCAGCAGCAGCGCCATGCTGAAAAAGGCCTATGTGCCTAAGTATATCTTCACCCTGGCCCGGATTACCAGCGGCATGGTGGATTTGGTGTTCTCCCTGGGGGCTCTGGTGCTGGTCATCATCGCTACCCAGGCCCGGGTCACCTGGCACGCCCTGCTGTTCCCCTGGATTATCTTCCAGCTGTATGTGTTCACTGTGGGTCTGGGACTGTTCCTGGCCCAGGCCAATGTGTTTTTCCGGGACATTCAGTACATCTACAATGCGGTGACCACCGCCTGGATGTACCTGACCCCCATTTTCTATCCCCTGGAGATGCTGCCCCAGAATTTGCAGTGGATTGTCACCCACTTGAATCCCATGTACTACTATGTGGGCCAGTTCCGGGACATTATCTACTATGGACGGCTCCCCTCGGCTGAGCTGACCCTCCTGGGCTGCGGCGCCGCCGTGATTATGCTCTTCATCGGCGCTTTCAGCTTCCGGAAAACTCAGGACAACTTCATCCTGTATATCTAAGAGGTAACCCATGGACGACAAAAAGATTATCATTGATGTGGACCATGTGACCATCCGGTTCAACCTGGCCAGTGAAAAAATCGACAACCTGAAGGAATACTTCATTAAGCTGGTAACCAAAAAGCTCATGTTCCAGGAGTTTCTGGCGGTGAAGGATGTGAGCTTCCAGGTGCGGCAGGGGGAGGCCTGGGGCCTCATCGGCACCAACGGCTCCGGCAAGTCCACCCTGCTGAAAGCCATCAGCGGCATTCTCAAGCCCTACAAGGGCAGCATCACCGTGGACGGCTTCATCGCCCCCCTCATTGAGCTGGGAGCAGGCTTCGACCAGGAGATGACCGCCCGGGAAAATATTTTCCTGAACGGCTGCGTGCTGGGGCATACGGAGCAGTTTATGAAGGAGCATTTTGACGAAATCGTGGATTTTGCGGAGCTTCACGATTTCCTGGACTCTCCTCTGAAGAACTTCTCCTCCGGTATGCGGGCAAGACTGGGCTTCTCCATCGCCACCATGGTCAAGCCCCAGATTCTGATTGTGGACGAGATTCTCTCCGTGGGCGATATGAAATTCCGGGAAAAGTGCGCCAAGCGGATGGAGGAAATGCTCTCCGGCGGCACCACCCTTTTGTATGTGTCCCACAACATCTCCGAGATACGGCGGCTGTGCGACCACGCTCTGTGGATAGAAAAGGGCGTGCAGCGGATGCAGGGCGATGTGGACACCGTCTGCAACGCCTACACGGCAGAGATGAAAAAATAAGGAAAAGCGCTCAGAAAGCAATTTTTCTGAGCGCTTTTGCCGTCATTTTAAGGGATGGTATAGGTGGAGGCGATTTCTGCCGGAGCTTTGGTGATGGGGTGGGAAAACCGGAGGGTTTTGGCGCAGAGCAGCTGGGTCGTCACGCCGGTTTTCCGGGAAAATTCCAGACTTTCCCGGCTTCCGTACTGGGGGTCTCCCACAATGGGAAAGCCCATGTAGGCGCAGTGGACCCGGAGCTGGTGGGTTCTGCCGGTGACCGGGGTAAGGGCCAGCACCGCCGTTTTCTCCTGCCGGGACAAAACCCTGTACCGGGTCAGGGAGGGCTTGCCCTCCGGGGATACCTGCCGCAAAAGGCTGGGCAGCGGCCGCCGGGCGATGGGGGCGTCAATCACCCCCTCCGCCTGGGCCGGGCCGCCGTACACCAGGGCTTCATAGGTCTTTTCCAGGGGATTCTGGGAGAGGAGGGCGTGGATGTGGGAGTTTTTCCCCAGGAGCACCACCCCGAAAGTGTCCCGGTCCAACCGGGTCACCGGGTGAAAGGCAGCAGCCTGCCCGGTTTTTTGGTAATACCCCGCCACAAAGTTTGCCAGGGTGTCCGTAAACTGGCTCCGGGAGGGGTGAATCAGCATCCCCGCCGGCTTATCCACCGCCAGAATGTACTCATCCTCATAAAGGATGGTGAGGTTCCCTTCCTGGGCCGGGTAGGAAGGCTCCGGCTCCTCCAATGGCACGGTAATCACATCCCCCGGGACCACGGGGTAGTCCGTATGTTGGGGAACGCCGTTGACATAGAGCTTGTCCTGCCATTTCAGCCGGTTCATCAGCCCGGCGGACATCTCCATCTCCTCCCGGAGAAAGGAGGAGAGCCGTCCGGAACGCCGGGCAATGTGGGTCAGCCGCATTTTTTCCTGCCTCCGTTTTTCAGACGGATGGCCCCGTGGGGGCAGGCGCTGCGGCATTTCCCGCAGCGGATACACTCGGGGCTGTTGGGGGTTTTCTCCACGGGGATGTCCATGGGACAGGCCTTCTGACAGGCTCCGCAGTGGGTACAGGCGGTTTCATCCACCTGATACCGGTACAGGGCAATGGGGTTAAACAGCCCATACACCGCTCCCAGGGGGCACACGTACCGGCAAAAAGGCCGGTACACCACCACAGACAGCAGAAGCAGCACCACCAGGATCCCCACCTTCCAGGCAAAGAGCCAGGACAGGGCTGAGCGGAGCATGGGGTTTGCGGCAATCAGGGGAATGCCTCCCAGCAAGGTGCCGGAGGGGCAGATGTACTTGCAGTACCAGGGCTGTCCCTGTCCCACCACATCCAAAACGGTCAGGGGCAGCACAATCACAAACCCCACCAGGATGCCGTATTTGAGCCATTTTAAGTACTTGTCCCCGGGAAGCTTCTTAAGCTTTTTGGGGAAGGGAATCTTATGGAGCAGGTCCTGCACCAGGCCGAAGGGGCACAGCCAGCCGCAGACGAACCGTCCCAGCAACGCTCCGAAGAGGATGAGAAAGCCTACCACATAGTAGGAAAAGTTGTGGCTGCGGCTGGTGACCACCGCCTGAAAGGCGCCCACCGGGCAGGCGCCCAGAGCGCCGGGGCAGGAATAGCAGTTCAGCCCCGGCAGGCACACCTTCTTCATGGGGCCTTTGTAGATATTGCCCTTGGCAAAGCCCATGATATAACCGTTAGTCACGGCAGTAAATCCCACCTGCACAATCGTTCGCAGGTGTTTTCTCATTTTTTTAACCAAGTCCGATACACTCCATGCAGATATTGACAGCCTTCCGGAACACCTGTTCCGTCTCTTCCCTCCAGACGCCCACCACCAGAAACAAGGCGGCGATTACCAACAGGGTCAGGGCCGGGGCGTTCTTTTTCAGGAAGCTCATGCCACTTCCTCCAGCATCTGGTCGATAATGGCAGCCCAGGCATCCTTGTCCTTGGCTCCCACATAGGCGGTGCCCACCTGCTTGCCGGTTTCATCCACAAAGAAGGTGGTAGGTACAGAGGTAATCTGATACAGAAGGCCCATCATATCCCCACCCGGGACGATGTGCAGGTAATTTGCCCCGGTGGCGTCCACAATTTCCTGAGCCAGCTCCACCTGGCTGGGGTCAATGGAACCGTCAGAGGCGGTGGCGTCGGACAAAAGTCCCACTATCTGCACCCCCTTACCGGCGTATTCCTGGGCCAGCGCCCCCAAATCCGGCATTTCGTTGATACAGGGGCCGCAGAAGGTGGCCCACACATTTACCATAGTAAGCTTCTTGCCTTTAAGAATCTCCTGGTTGACCGCCTGTCCCTGCAAATCCTGGGCCGTAAAGGTGGAGAGGATCCCCGGCCGCGCTGTTTCGGGGGCCTGGGTGGTTTCCGTCTGAGAGGTTTCGGGCCGGGTGGTCTCCGGTTGGGTGGTTTCTGCGGTCTCCTGTCCGGCGCAGGCGGTGAGACACATAGCCAGCAGCACTGCCAAAAGTAATTTTATCATGGTTGCCATCTCCTTCATTTTGGACTTTGCTGCCATTATACCAAAGGGAAGCCCCCCTTGGCAACGGGAATTTTCCTCTGAAATTATGAATGATTCGGCAAAAATACCGGGGCGGGAGGTTCCCGCCCCGGTTGCGTTTATCCAAAGAACCCCGATTCCATCAGAAGCTCCAGGGCATGATTGGCCTGGGCATCGTCAAACAAGGGGGTGTAGGCGGAACTGACCGCCAGCGCCTCCAGGGACAAATCCAGCCGCCCCAGCTTTTCCAGCTGAGCAAAACCCTCGCTGGGCCGGTGACCGGAGAGGATACGCCGGGCCTGGGCCAGAGCGTCCCGCTCCAGGGGCCGCATCCGCACCCCCAGGGCTTCCGCCTCCCGGCGGCAGCGCTCCCAGGCTTTTCGGAATTTTTCTTCCATCTTACTTCTCCAGAATCAGCGGCTCCCGGGTGTCCAGCGTCGTTTTTATCAGCCGGGCCGCTTCGTCAGCCGTCACCGTCACCTGCTCGCCGGTGGCCATGTTCTTCACGGAGCACTTGCCCTGGGCGATTTCGTCCTCCCCCAGCAGCACCACGAAGGGCACGCCCAGCTTATCGGCGTAGGTCATCTTCTGCTTGAACTTCTTCTGCTCTCCGTAAAGCTGCACCCGGATTCCCGTCTCCCGCAGACTCTGGGCCAGGGCAATGGCCGGGGCCGGGTCGGCGGTCATGGGCAGCACCAGGGCGTCCGCCGGAGCGGTGGGCAGCTTGTCGTTCAGCAGTCCCTGCTCGTCCAGCACATAGAAAAGCCGGGTCAGACCGATGGAGATACCCACGCCGGGCAGCGCCTTATCAATATAATAGCCCGCCAGGTTGTCGTACCGTCCGCCGGAGCAGACGGAGCCAATTTCCGGATGGTCCAGCAATGTGGTTTCGTACACCGTACCGGTGTAGTAGTCCAGGCCCCGGGCGATGGTCAAATCCACCCCGAAATTCTCCTGGGGCACACCAAAAGCAGTCAGGTTCCGGGTGACGGCTTCCAGCTCGGACAGTCCCTGGTCGAATGTCTCGTTTCTGCCCCGGTAGCCGGAAAGAGCCGAGAGCACCTGCTCGTTGGAGCCGCAAATTCCCATAAAGTCCAGAATTTGGGAGGTCTTCTCCTGGGTCAGGCCGCAGTCCTCCCGTAAAATCTGCCCCACCTTTTCCCGGCCGATTTTATCCAGCTTGTCCACAGTGCGCATAATGTCGCCGCTTTTTTCGGACAGGCCCAGCATATCGTAAAAACCGCCCAGAATCTTCCGGTTATTTACCCGAATCTGGAACCGGGTCAGGCCGAAGCCCCGGAACACCTGGTAGATGATGGCGGGAATCTCCGCCTCGTTGAGAATGTCCAGCTTGCCGTCGCCGATGATGTCGATGTCCGCCTGGTAAAATTCCCGGAACCGGCCCCGCTGAGCCCGCTCTCCCCGGTAGACCTTGCTGATTTGGTACCGGCGGAAGGGGAAAGTCAGGTCATTGTAATGCAAAGCCACATATTTTGCCAGCGGCACGGTCAAATCGAACCGGAGGGCCAGGTCGCTGTCCCCTTTTTGGAAGCGGTAAATCTGCTTCTCCGTCTCGCCGCCGCCCTTAGCCAAAAGAATCTGGGCATCCTCGATAACCGGGGTGTCCAGGGGAGCGAAGCCGTAACGGCTGTAAGTGTCTTTGAGAACACCCATCATCCGCTCCATCTGGATTTGCTTGCCGGGAAGCAGCTCCATGAAGCCGGACAGGGTGCGAGGCTTGATTCTTTCCATAAATTCTATCCTTTTCCCTTTATTGAAGTATGGCTGCCCTTTTCAGGGCAGCCAAAGGTTTTCTCAGCGTCTTTTGGCGTGGACCATTTCCCGCCAGTCCAGGTTGCCCCGCTGCAGGCCCATGATGGCAATTTCCGCCGTGCCCAGGTTGGTGGCGATGGGGACATTGTTCCGGTCGCAGTGACGGATGGTCTCAATCATCTGACTGTTCTCCCAGGGGTCGTTGGTATTGGGGTCGGTGAACAGCAGCACCAGGTCGATCTCATTGTAGGCAATCCGCGCGTTGATCTGCTGGTGACCGCCCTGCTTGTGGGAAAGCAGCAGCGTAATGGGCAGACCTGTACTGTCCGCAATCAGCCGTCCGGTGGTAGCGGTGGCATAGAGCGTGTGCTTCATGAGGATGCTCTTATAAGCGGTGCAGAACTGCACCATCAGCTCTTTTTTCTTGTCGTGGGCCAAAAATGCAATGTTCATGGCATTTACTCCTTATCGTCTATTCTGTATGACCCTTCTGCAGGGGAACTTTCTAAAAACCCCGACGGGGAATGGGCTGGGGAACGCCCTGCAAGCGGCGGGCAATCCGGCGGCAGGCTGCTGCCGCTCCTTTACGGCTGGTATGAATCAGGGGCCGTCCCTGGGCGGCCGCCAGAGTGACCTGGGGGTCTTCCGGGACAACGCCTATGAGGGGCAGTCCGGCGGTGTCCATGATATCGTCCACCGTCAGACGCAATCGGCTGCCGATTTTCCGGGTGATGCGGTTGACAATCAGCCGCACGCTGGTTTTGCCCATGGTTTCCAGCACCTGACCGGCCCGGGCGGCGTCCCGGACAGCGGCAGGATCCGGCCCGGTCACCAGCAGAATCCGGTCGGCAAACCGTGCCGCCAGGGAGAAGCCGGCTTCGATACCGGCCGGGGCATCCAGAAACACATAGTCAAAGGACTGGCGGGCCTGCTGGAGAAGCCCTCGGAAGCTGCCCGTATCCACATCCGCCGCGGTGCAGCTTACCGGCGCCGTGAGAAAGCGCAGGGTCCCAAAATCCGGATGGGCCAAAGCATCGCTCAGGTCATAGCCCCCGGCGCACACATCCTGAAAGGACAGCGCCTCATAAGCGGAAAGTCCCAGGGCAATATCCAGGTTCCGAAGGCCGATGTCGCAGTCAATGCACAGCACCTTTTTGCCGTCCTCTGCCAGAGCACAGGCAAGGGCGGCGCACACGGAAGTTTTGCCCGTACCACCCTTGCCGGACAAAACCGCAAGCAATTCTCCCAAATACACGCCACCTCCTGCCGTTTTTCTTTTATTATAATGGAATATCCCACAAAAAGCAATAGCAAATCAAAGTGTTTTGCAATATTTTTCATCAAAATCCACAAAAGCCGCCGTGCAAAAATATAAATGAAAATTTTGTAAATTCCTGCTTTACTTTTTATGCGGTTTCGTGTATGATTAGGAGGAACAGAGTAGGAAACCCTGCGTGAAGTGCTGCCAAAATGGGGAGTTGTCTGGCGGACGAAGGACTGTGTCTGCGATAGGGATTCCGCACCCGCTGCGCCATATTGGGGAACCCTCCTTTATGAAGCAACGATACTCGGTGGGGCGAAAGGTCCACGATTCCTTGCTGCCTGCCGGAGATCCTGTCATCACTCCCTGTGCGCTTTGCGCCCAGGGTTTTTCTTTGACAGCGGCAGTTTTCGCGCCTTTGCCCAATAATAAAGGAGGATATTTTATGCCAAGACTACAAAAAAACCCCACACTCTACCCCCACCCCTTTTCCAAGGCCTACTGGCGTGACGCCGCCCTGGAACTGAAGGATGTACGAATCCTGGTCTTCACCGCCCTGATGATTGCCCTCCGGGTGGCCATGAAGAACCTGCGCATCCCCGTCTTTCCCCCCAATGTGTACATCAACACCGCTTTCTTCATCAACGCCCTGAGCGCCATGGTCTTCGGTCCGGTGGTGGCCATTCTCTCCGCCGTGATCACCGACACCTTAGGCTGTATCCTGGTACCCTCCGGCCCCTACTTCTTCCCCTTCATCCTGACGGAAATTGGCGGCGGCCTGATTTTCTCCCTGTTTTTGTACCGGGTAAGGCTCACCCCCACCCGGGTGATTCTCAGCCGGTTCTGCATCAATCTGTTTGTGAACATCCTGCTGAACGCTCCCCTTATGTACCTGTACTACCAGATGGTACTGGGCAAGTCCTATGTGATGTTCCAGATTCCCCAGATTGCCAAGAACCTGTTTATGTTCCCCATCGAATCTGTCCTGCTGACCATCTTCCTGTCCATCCTTGCCCCGGTTCTGTACCGCAATGGCATGATTTACGACAAGGGTGAGGGGCTGAAAATCCGGGGCAAGCAGATTGCTCTGCTGGTGGTGCTGTTCGCCGTGGGCGTAGCCAGCGTGGTGGGCTACCTGTACTACTACTACAGCACCAACTCCATCTCCAAGGACTTCACCCCCGAGGAGCGCTACACCGTCAACTGCACCATGACCGACCATGTGGACGATCGCACCGACCTGTGGCAGGACGAGAACACCGTGTGCATCGTGGAGAGTGCCCACAAGAAGTTCTTTGAGGGCGAAACCACCTACAATGTGCTGGTTTACACCCTGGACAAGGAGGCGCTGGACGCCAAAATCGCCGAAGCCAGGGCGGAAGATCCCGACTCCACCTATGGTCTTGCGGAAATTCACGGCTACTCCAAGACCCCCGCTTCCAAGGACGATGTCCTGACTCTGGTAGGCGAGGCCACCATCGTATGCCAGGACAAGACCGGCCAGGTGCTGTCCTTTGCCGTTTCCGAAATCGTCGAACCCGCTGAATAACGGTTCTATGTCAATAGTTGGGGTAGAGCCAAAATAGAAAAGTTACAGATCGTGTCGGAGCGAGAACTCCGGCACGATTTTTATGTATTACAGAAGA
>CASFFN010000043.1 GCA_949293985.1 uncultured Eubacteriales bacterium
TTTTCATGCCCTTTTTACAGAATAAGTGCATCCGTCGCCGGATGCACTCGTTCTTATCCGTCTTTGCATTAGGACAATGTCACTAACTTAATGACATTGTGCCCCGCGGACAGTCCCCGTTTTTTGGCAGTTTAAGCCAGATAAATCGCCTGGCAGGCCAGCATGGTCATATAGCAGTCGTACTTGCTTACCAGTTCCATGGGCGCGTGCATGCACAGCACCGGCACGCCGGCGTCCACGGTGACGATGTTCCGGTTTGCCATGTAGGCGGCCACGGTGCCGCCGCCGCCCTGGTCAACCTTGCCCAGGGTGGCGATCTGCCACTTTACCCCGGCGTTGTTCAGGGTGGTGCGCACATGGCCCATAGCCTCGGCGGAGGCGTCGCTGGCGCCGCCCTTGCCCCGGGAACCGGTGTACTTGCAGATGGCAACGCCGTAGTTGAGCTTGCTGTTGTTTCTGGGATCGCAGGTCTCAGCAAAGTTGGGATCGTAGGCGTTGGACACGTCGGCAGAGAGGCAGAAGCTGTTTTCAAAGCAGCGGTTGAGGTTTGCGCCGGTGGCGTCGCACAGATCCTGCATGAAGGTCTCGAAGGCAGTGCTCTGCATACCGGAGATGCCCACGGAGCCAATCTCCTCCTTGTCCGCCAGGATGCACACGGCGGTGTGCTTGGGGGTCCCCATGGTCAGCAGGGGAACGATCTCGGCGTAGGCGCACACCCGGTCGTCGTGGCCGTAGCAGCCCAGCAGGCTCCGGTCCAGACCCACCTCCCGGCACTTGCCGGCAGGCACCATGGTAAGCTCCGCGGACAGGAAGTCGGATTCGATGAGGCCGTACTTCTCGTTCAGCAGCTTCATAATGTGCAGCTTTACCAGGTCGCTGCCCTCTCCCTGGAGAGGCTCGGTGCCCAGAATCACATTCAGCTGCTCGCCGGAAATGCCCTCGGCCAGGGTCTTCTTCATCTGGTCGGCGGACAGGTGGATCAGCAGGTCAGACACGCACAGCACCGGGTCGTTGTCGTCTTCGCCGATGGTGATGGTCACAACAGTACCGTCCTTCCGGTACACCACGCCGTGAAGAGCCAGGGGAATGGTAGCCCACTGGTACTTCTTGATGCCGCCGTAGTAGTGGGTCTTGAAGTAGGCAATCTCGGAATCCTCGTAGAGGGGATTGGGCTTCAAGTCCATTCTGGGGGAGTCCACATGGGCGGCGCAGATGTTGGCGCCGTTATTCAGGCTTTCGGAACCGATGACAGCCAGCAGAATGCTCTTGCCCCGGTTGTTGTGGTATACCTTGTCGCCGGGCTTGAGAGCCATGCCGGGCACCAGGGGCTTGAAGCCGTGGGCCTCGGCGGTAGCCACGGTCCAGGCGGTAGCCTCCCGCTCCGTTTTGCAGGCGGTCATAAAATCGCTGTATCCCTTGCAGTAGGTCTCCATTTCGGCACGCTGAGCCTCGGTCAGCTCCATATAGCCGTTCTTGGGCGCTTGCAGCAGGGACTGGCGCAGTTCTTCAATGTTCATTTTCTATTTCTCCTTTCAAGAAACCTATGGCTCCATTATATCCAATCCCGAGAAAAAGGCAAGGCATTTTTCCCGGAATTCCTGGGATGAGCCATTATTTTCCAGCACATAGTCGCAGTGGGCCCGGAAAAAGTCCTCCGACGGCTGGGCGGCGATTCTTGCCCGGGCGTAGCTTTCCGGGATACAGTCTCGCACCATGAGCCGGGCCACCCGCACCTCCACCGGAGCGGTGACCGCTACCGTCACATCGCACAGCCGGGAAAGGCCGCTTTCCACCAGGGCAATGGCGTCGATGGCAGCAAGAGGCGGTTTGGTCTTGAGAGCCTCCTCCACCGCCTGACACACAAACCGGTGGGTAATGCCGTTCAAATCCGAAAGAGCCTGAGGGTCGGAAAAGACCACCTGCCCCAGCTTTTTCCGCAGAAGCACCCCATTTTCCACCGTCCCGGGAAACCGGGCGGCAATTTGATTCAGCAAATCCGGATTGGTTCTGAGCAGATTGTGATAGATGGCGTCGCAGTCCAGCACCAGACCCCCCAGCTGGGCGATGACCTGCAAAGCGGTGGTCTTTCCGCAGCCGGTGCCCCCCGTAATTCCGATAATCATAGGGTTTGCTCCGGGTCGATGATGTGGAAAGCGGCGGCCTTTTTCAGACGGTTCTGCACCGCATAGGCAACGCCGCCCCCCTGGGGACACCGGGCAAACACCCGATGCACCGCCGGGTCGTCCAGCTCCCGCAGGGCGGAGAACAGTCCGGCAGAGAGGGTGGACACATCTGCCTCCAGACCGTAGGAGAGGGGATTGCACCCCTCGTACAGAGGCAGTTCCTCCCGGAAGCACAGCACCCGGTCTCCCGGTTCATAGTGGCGGCGGATGTAGGCGGCGGCCTTCTCCCGGGAGCCGGAGACAATCAGCACCTGGCACTGGGGAGCATAATGGCGGTACTTCATGCCGGGAGCCTTCACCACCGCATCCTTGTCGATCTGGGCGGTGACGGCCTTGTCCACCACCAAATCCCCCAGAACCTCCAGAAGCTGCTCCGGGGTAATGCCGCCGGGGCGCAGGAGCCGGGGCCGTTCCTCCGTCAGGTCCACAATGGTGGACTCCACCCCCACCCGGCAGGGGCCGCCGTCTACCACGGCGTCAATTCTGCCGTTGTGGTCGTGAAGCACATGAGCTGCGGTGGTGGTGGAGGGCTTGCCGGAGATGTTGGCAGAGGGTGCGGCGATGGGTACCCCGGCCTTGGCGATGATGGCCCGGGTGACGGCGCTGTCCGGGCAGCGGATCCCCACGGTGGGAAGCCCGGCGGTGGTGCATTTGGGCACCGTTTCCCGGGCCGGGAGCACCATGGTCAAGGGACCGGGCCAGAAGGCCTCCGCCAGCGCATAGGCGCCGGCGGGAACATGGTGGCAGTACAAAGGAATTTGCTCCGGCCCGGTGATATGGAGAATCAGGGGATTGTCCTGGGGACGGCCCTTGGCCAAAAAGATTTTGGCCACCGCCTCCGGATTCAGGCCGTCCGCCCCCAGACCGTAAACGGTCTCCGTGGGGATGGCCACCAGCCCCCCGTTTTTGATGATTTCTCCGGCAATCTCCGGAGTATCCGGACTGTCCGCCGGAAGGATTCGGGTTTCCATAGCAGCACCTCTTAAAAAAGGAGCAGCCGCCGTTGGCAGCTGCTCCAGACTCGTATGGGTTAACTTACACGGTGGGCTGGTTGGCAGCTTCGATGATCTGCACAAACTTCTCGGGCACCAGGGAGGCGCCGCCGATGAGGCCGCCGTCGATGTCGGGCTGAGCCAGCAGCTCGAAGGCGTTCTTCTCGTTCATGGAGCCGCCGTACAGGATGGAGATAGCCCGGGCGTTCTTGGAGCTGTAGAGCTTGCGAACCACGGTACGGATACCCTCGCAAACCTCCTGCGCCTGCTCGGGGGTAGCGGTCTTGCCGGTGCCGATGGCCCAGATGGGCTCGTAGGCGATAACCACCTTGCGGATCTTCTCCTCGGGAACGTCCTTCAGGCCCAGCTTGATCTGCATGGCGATCCACTCGGAGGTGATGCCGGCTTCCCGCTGCTCCAGGGTCTCGCCGCAGCACATAATGGGGGTCAGACCGGCTTCCAGAGCGGCCAGCACCTTGGCGTTGACATCGGCGTCGGTTTCGCCCATGGCACGGCGCTCGGAGTGGCCGATAATCACATACTTGCAGCCGGCGTCCACCAGCATATCGGTGGCAATCTCACCGGTGTAAGCGCCGCTGGGATTGGGGTTGCAGTTCTCGGCGCCGATACCCACCCGGGTCTCACGCATGGCCCGGACAGCAGCGGGAATGCACACGGCAGGCACGCACAGAGCCACATCGCACCAACGGCCCTTGGGCAGGATGGCCTTCAGCTGAGTCATGAATTCCTTGGTCTGGCTGGGGGTCTTGTTCATCTTCCAGTTGCCGGCGATGACGGTCTTACGATACTTTCTGTTCATTTTCTTACTCCTTAAATAGATAACGGTTATTTATAGTACCGGGGCGGAGAATCCTCCGCCCCGGTCATAAGCAGAGGGAAATTACTTGTCCTGCAGGCAGGCGATGCCGGGCAGCTCCAGACCTTCCAGGAACTCCAGGGAAGCGCCGCCGCCGGTGGAGATATGGGTGATCTTGTCGGCAAAGCCCAGCTGCTCGCAGGCTGCTGCGCTGTCGCCGCCGCCCACGATGGTCACGGCGTCGGAGTCGGCCAGAGCCTGCGCCACGTCCTTGGTGCCCTTGGACAGGATGGGGTTCTCAAACACGCCCATGGGTCCGTTCCACACCACGGTCTTGGCAGCCTTCACGGCAGCGGCAAACTCGGCAGAAGCCTTGGGGCCGATGTCCAGGCCGATCTTGTCAGCGGGGATAGCGGTGCAGTCCACCACTTCCACGGGAATCTCAGCGTCGATGGGGGAGGGGAAGCTGTCGGCTACCACGGTGTCCACAGGCAGCAGCAGGTTTACGCCCTTCTCAGCAGCCTTGGCCATCATTTCCTTGCAGTAGTCGATCTTCTCGTTGTCCACCAGGGACTTGCCCACGTCATAGCCCTTGGCGGCCAGGAAGGTGTAGGCCATGCCGCCGCCGATGATCAGGGTGTCCACCTTCTCCAGCAGGTTCTTGATGACGTTCAGCTTGTCGGAAACCTTGGCGCCGCCCAGGATAGCCACGAAGGGACGCTCGGGAGCAGCCAGAGCCTTGCCCATGATGGAAACTTCCTTCTGCACCAGGTAGCCGGAAACGGCAGGCAGATAGTCGGCCACGCCGGCGGTGGAGGAGTGGGCACGGTGAGCGGTGCCGAAAGCGTCGTTTACAAAGATGTCAGCCATGGAAGCCAGTTCCTTGGACAGCTCGGGATCGTTCTTGGTCTCGCCCTTCATGTAGCGCACATTCTCCAGGAGCATCACGTCGCCGTCCTTCAGGGCAGCTGCCTTGGCCTTGGCGTCCTCGCCCACCACGTCGGCAGCCATGATGACTTCCTTGCCCAGCAGCTGGGAAATCCGCTCAGCCACAACCTTCAGGCTCAGCTCAGGCTTCCACTCGCCCTTGGGCTTGCCCATGTGGGAGCAGAGAATGACCTTGGCGCCCTGGTTGACCAGGTATTCGATGGTGGGCATAGCGGCAACAATACGCTTGTCAGAGGTGATTTTGCCATCCTTGGTGGGGACATTGAAGTCGCAGCGGCACAGAACCCGCTTGCCGGCAACGGAGATATCCTCAATAGATTTCTTGTTGTAATTCATTGTCATTCCTCCATTTTATCGGGTGAACCCCGCATTTTTCCGTATTCCAGGGAAGTTCTGATGAAATCGGCAAGAGCTGGGAGCGAGAGATTTTTCCCGGACAAAAGAATGGAAAACAAGGGAATACTGTATGTATTTCCTGTTTTTCATTCTGCATGGACGGGGAAAAAGATCCGCTATCCAGCCGAAGACGGTTTCTTCAGAGCTTCCTTTTGTAAGTGAGGGAAATCCAGCTGGCGCAGAGCCTCGTAGACGGTAATGGCCACGGCGTTGCTGAGGTTCAGACTCCTGGCCTCCGGATTCATGGGCAGCCGGATACAGCTGTCCCGGTGCACCTCCAGAAAGTCCTCAGGAAGCCCTTTGGTCTCCTTCCCGAAGAACAGGTAGCACTCGTCCTGAAAACAGGCTTCCGTGTAGCATCGGGGGGCTTTGGTGGAAAGGCACCACATTTGATTCACGGTGTTTTTGGCGAAAAAGTCCGAAAGATTGTCATACACCCGCACTTCCACCAGATGCCAGTAGTCCAGCCCGGCCCGGCGGACGGCTTTTTCCGAGATGTCAAAGCCCAGGGGCCGGATCAGGTGCAGACGGGCGCCGGTGGCGGCGCAGGTACGGGCGATGTTGCCGCAATTCTGGGGGATTTCAGGTTCCACCAGGACGATATTCAGCACTTGCCCATCACCTCAAACGATTTTCTGCGGCGGCATGGTTTCCCATTACGCTTGCTCAATTATTGTATGCGAAAGTTGCCGTAAAATCAATCCAAAAATCAGAAAAAAATCTACTTTTTCATAGTATTCACATAAAAAATTTAAGGGGGCTGGCAAATTTGTGAAAATTGCAGACTTGATTTTTGGAGAAAACGCATAAGAGCGGGAGAAATCCACCGAATTTCTCCCGATTCTTCCGGCAGCCTCGGGAAAAGCCGGAAAAATACCCTTTTGTGCATTGACTTTCCGGGGGAATTGTGAAATAATAGCAAGGAAACTCTGAGTCCATTGTCTGCGGCTGGACTGCGGATCTTTTCCGCCATCCAGGCAGAATGAAAAACAGGAAATACATACACAGTATTCCTCTGTTTTTCATTCTTTTGTCTGGCGAAAAATCTCTCGCCGCCAGCTCTTGCCAATGGATTCAGAGCTTCCTTAGGCTTAAATCTTATAGAAATAAGGGGATATTTCGTATGTTCCAATCCAGAACCAATACCTGCGGCGAGCTGCGGCTTTCCAACGCGGGAGAAAAGGTCACTCTGGCCGGCTGGCTGGAGAATGTCCGTGAGGTGGGCGCCAACTTCGCCTTCCTGGTGCTCCGTGATTTTTACGGCACCACCCAGATTGTGGTGGAGACCGAGGATATGATGAAGATTGTCAAGGGGCTGAACAAGGAGACCACCATCCAGGTCACCGGTACCGTCCGGGAGCGGGAGAGCAAGAATCCCAAGCAGCCCACCGGCGAGATTGAGGTGGTACCCACCAAGATTTCCGTCCTGGGCAAGTGCCGGCACAACAGCCTGCCCTTTGAAATCAACAAGTCCAAGGATGCGGATGAGAATGTGCGCCTCAAGTACCGGTATCTGGATTTGCGGAACCCGGCGGTGAAGCAGAACATCATTCTCCGGTGCAATGTGGTGGCAGCCATCCGTCAGGCCATGACGGAGCAGGGCTTCCTGGAAATCACCACCCCCATCCTGACGGCTTCCTCTCCCGAGGGTGCCCGGGACTACCTGGTGCCTGCCCGGAATCACCCCGGCAAGTTCTACGCCCTGCCCCAGGCTCCCCAGCAGTTTAAGCAGCTGCTGATGACCGCCGGCTTTGATCGGTACTTCCAGATTGCTCCCTGCTTCCGGGACGAGGATGCCCGGGCAGACCGTACCCCCGGTGAGTTCTACCAGCTGGATATGGAGATGGCTTTCGCCTCCCAGGAGGATGTGCTGTCCGTGCTGGAAACCGTGCTGGTGCCCATTTTCCAGAAGTTCGGTAAGTACGAGCGGGTTTCCCAGGCGCCTTTCCGCCATATTCCTTATAAGGAAGCCATGGAGCGCTACGGCTCCGACAAGCCCGACCTGCGGATTGACCTGGAGGTGCAGGACATCACCTCTGTGGTGGCAGACTGCGGCTTCGGCCCCTTCGGCGGCGGTGCAACCGTCAAGGCCGTGGCGGTGGATGATTTTGCCCAGGGCCGGAAGTGGATTGACAAGCTCTTAAGCGATGTGGAAGTCCAGACCGGCAACAAGGCCTGCTGGGTCCGGGTGGACGAAAACGGCCAGCTCACCGGCGGCATTTCCAAGTTCCTGACGGACTGCCAGGCCGCTTTTGTGGAGAAGCTGAACCTGAAGCCCGGCAGCTTCGTGTGCATGGCAGCGGGCAGAAAGGCCGCCGCCCAGAAGACCGCCGGTGTCATCCGTACCATGATGGGCAAGCGGATTCCCGGCCACTTTGACGAGGAGCAGTACGCTTTCTGCTGGATTGTGGACTTCCCCATGTACGAAATGGGCGAGGAATCCGGGAAGCTGGAATTCTGCCACAACCCCTTCTCCATGCCCCAGGGCGGTATGCAGGCCCTGCTGGACGCGGAAGGAGACGAGGAAAAGCTCCTGGCCATCAACGCCAACCAGTACGATTTGGTGTGCAACGGCTATGAAACCGCCTCCGGCGCCGTGCGGAACCACGACCCGGAGATTATGGTCAAGGCTTTCCAGATGGTAGGCTTGGGCGAGGAGGATGTAAAAGCCAAGTTCCCCGCCATGTATCACGCCTTCACCTACGGCGCACCTCCCCATGCCGGCGCCGCTCCCGGCGTAGACCGGATTATCATGCTCCTCACCGGCGAGGAATCCATCCGGGAGGTTATCACCTTCCCCATGAACAAAAACGCCCAGGATTTGATGATGGACGCCCCCACCACCGTATCCCAGAAGCAGCTGGACGATGTGCACATCCTCATCAACCGGGACCACCTGTAAAACAAGAAGCAGCCCATTCCTTCCGGATGGGCTGCTTCGGACTGTCAATAAAGCCCCAAACCGGCAAAAGGAAAAGGGGGCTTTCCGCTCCGAAGGAAGCGGTGGGAAACGGGAAGCCCGTTTCCTCTTATGAACATAGAAAGTTGATGCTGCTGGGCGCTTTTGCCCTACAGCGCAAACGCCGCCCTACCGTACTCCATGTACGACCACGGGCGGCGTTTGCTTGTCTTTGGTCCTTTCTTGCCCGTCTGACAGCGTGTCAAAAAACATTTTTGACACGCCGCAGCGCATGAAACGCGCCGTTCATTTTGACCGCTGACCGGCTTTGCGATTCTCTCCCAGAATCAACCGATTCCAAATTCTTCAGCATATTTCATTATGCCGCTGACATTGGGCGCGTTTTCATTTAACTTGTATGCCATAAAATTTTCTCTTGGCACATCAAAGGGAGGCTGTATGCCAAAGGTGTCTGCGGGCAGATACCCTACTCTCGGATAATAATTTTCGCTTCCCAATACAACCGAAAAGAGACCGCAGAAAATTCTGTGTAATCGACAGCATATGACAGTATAAATACTGGCGGCAAAGTCAAGAATGATCATAAACATTCACGACAAAGGAGC
>CASFFN010000044.1 GCA_949293985.1 uncultured Eubacteriales bacterium
TTTTTCCCGAAAAAGGGCAGACTGCCCCTATGTCAGGTTGTGGAGCGTTTTCGGCCGGCGATAGCCAGCGCATATAAATTGGCACAGGCGAACATGGCGGACAGCCGATTCTCGTTTTTCTGCAATCCACGATACACCGTTTTTTTATAACCGAACTGACACTTGATGATCCGACTTCATTGCCTGCACCACCATTGCTTTGATGGTGTTATTATACCATATCTGGAACCTCTATGGTAGTGCGAATGAAATCAGAGGTTCCTTAGCTTCCATGCTGCGGATTCCGGTAAATATGCACAATGTGCCCCGGGAGGACATTTTCCGCCCCCACTGCTGGGCCTCCTTCGGCACAGAGGACGCCCAGGCGGCAGACTATGCTGCCTGCAAGGTCTACGGCCCCCTGTACGGATAAATGCCTTGCAAAACCCCGGGGGTTCTGGTATAATCCCCTTGAGAATGCCGGCTTTCGGGCAGGCGAAGGAGGAAAATTACCGTGGAACAGTTTGCGGCCTTTATGGAGTATCTTTTGAACGCTTTGGTGAATTCCGCCATCCACCTGTTTGAGCTGGTGGGCGTGGTGGTGCTGATTATCGCCGGTGTGGGGGGCGTGGTGAATTATATCCGCCATGACCCCATGGTGCGGCTGAAGCTGGCCCAGGGCATGGCCCTGTGCCTGGAATTTAAGCTGGGCAGCGAGATTCTTCGCACCGTGGTGGTGCGGGACCTAAGCGAGATCGCCATTGTAGGCGCCATCATCGCCCTTCGGGCGGCGCTTACCTTCCTGATTCACTGGGAAATCCGGAACGAAAAGAACGAGTCGGAGACCATCGGCCAGGAGAAAGAATGCCGCGGCCGGTCTGGTCTGAAAGATACCCATAAGGAAGAATCCGACCAATAAGTCCAAGCCGCCGTTTCCCGCAATGGGAAGCGGCGGCTTTTTGCCTTGGGGCTGCCGGGACGGATTTGTCATTTTGGCAAATTTCTCCCGGGGGAAAGGATTGGGGTATTGCCATATTATGTCCAATGGACTATGACTATAAAGATATGCCGTGGGACGGGAGGATTTGGGCATGAACAAAAAAGCGGGAAAAACTTTCGGAGGGCGGCCGCTATGCGGAAGTACCGGCTCCTCCGGAAGTGATTGCCGTATTCCGGAAAATTTCGGAAAAGCAACCTGATTTCTGGGAAAAAAAGAAAGGATTCGAGGAAAATCTCCTGCTTGGTATAAGCTGGCTGAATTTGCAGAAAATACGCTTGGTACTGAGAAAAAAACCAATGGAGGAGATAGAATATGAAAGCAACAGGCATTGTTCGCCGGGTGGATGACCTGGGACGGATTGTGATACCGAAGGAGATCCGCAGAACGCTGAAGATTCGGGAGGGAGACCCCCTGGAAATCTACACGGAGAAGGACGGGGGCGTGATTTTCCGGAAATACTCTCCCATGGGGGAGTTTCAGGAATTCGCGGAGCAGATGTGCCAGTCCATGGGTTCCAATCTGGGGCGGATTGCCGCCATCTCCGACCGGGACGCGGTGATCGCCCTCTCCGGCGCTCCCAAGCGGGAGCTGATGGACAAGCCCAACTCCCGGGAGCTGGAAAAGCTGATGGAGCAGCGGAAAAGCTACCGCTACACCCCGGGCAATCCCAGGCTGCCTGCCGCCCAGGGGCAGGATAAGTACTTTCTGGCGGCGGCTGCCCCCATTGTCAGCCAGGGAGACCTCATGGGCTGCGTGATGCTCCTGTCCACCCAGGAGGAAAAGGTGGAGGAGGCCGACCAAAAGCTGGTGCAGACCGTAGCCGGATTTCTGGGGCTGCAATTGGAAAGCTGACCCCCAAACACTCTCAAACCGCCATGATGGCAGTTTGAGAGTGTTTTTCTTTTTTTGTTGCATTTTGGAAGAAAGGTGCTATAATATGATATGATAAAAGTTTTGGGCCAAATTTCCGGTTTGGCCTGCTTTTTTGCGGAAAAATGAGAAAGGTATCTAAGGTGGATCATGGAAGAAAAGAAAGAAGAATTGAAGCAGGGCGAGAATAAGATGCGTACCAAGCCTGCCGGGCGGCTGCTGTTTACCATGGCCCTGCCCCTCATCCTGTCCATGCTGGTGCAGGCGGTTTACAATGTGGTGGACAGCGTGTATGTGTCCCAGATTTCCGAAAGCGCTGTGACGGCTCTGTCCTTAGCTTTCCCGGTGCAGAATCTGCTCATCGGCTGCGCCATCGGCGTGGCGGTGGGTGTGAACAGCCTCCTGAGCAAGTCCCTGGGTGAGGGGAACCGGGATCACGCCAACATTGCCGCCGGAAACGGTATACTCCTGGCGGCTATCGTGATGGTGGCGTTCATGGCCTTTGGCATTCTGGGCGCCCGGCCCTACTACACCATCCAGTCCTCCGTGGCGGAGACCGTCGAAGGGGGCGCCAGCTATGTGTTCATCTGCTGCCTATTCTGCGGCGGCCTGCTCATTGAGGTGCTTGGGGAACGGCTTTTGCAGGCCACCGGCCGGACGGTCTACACCCTCTTTACCCAGGGCACCGGCGCAATTCTCAATATCATTCTGGACCCGGTGTTTATCTTCGGCTTTGAGCCTTTAGGCATCGCCCCCATGGGAGTGGCGGGCGCCGCGGTGGCTACGGTCATCGGCCAGTGGGTGGCCGGTATTATGGCGGTGATTTTCAACCTGAAGTGCAACCCGGAGGTGCGGTTTGGTCTGAAATACATCCGTCCCCACGGCAAGGTGATGAAGCTGATTCTGGCAGTGGGCATCCCCTCCATGGTGATGATGGCCATTGGCTCCGTGATGAACTTTGCCATGAACCAGATTCTTCTGGGCTTTACCCAGTATGGAGAGACCCCGGCGGCGGTGTTCGGCGTGTATTTCAAGCTCCAGAGCTTCGTGTTTATGCCGGTGTTCGGCCTGAACAATGCGGCCATCACTCTCATTGCCTACAACTACGGCGCAAGGCTGCCCCAGCGGATTACCAAGGTGCTGAAGGCCTCCGTCAGCGGTGCTTTTGTGTTCATGGTGCTGGGGACCCTCCTGTTCCAGCTTTTCCCCAATGTGCTGCTCATGCCCTTTGACCCCTCTGCTGATTTCCTGGACATGGGCATGACCGCTCTGCGAATCATCAGCCTCCACTTCCCCTTAGCTGCCATCGGCATTGCCCTGAGCGCCAGCTTCCAGGGCCTGGGCAACGGCAGCTACTCCACCATCATCTCTTTGTGCCGGCAGCTGATTGTGCTGGTGCCGGTGACCTATGTGCTGAGCCTGTCCGGAAACATCCACCTGGTTTGGTGGTCTTTCCTGATTTCCGAATCCGTGAGCCTGCTGCTGACGGTGTATTTCTACCGGAGAATCTACAAGAGCCGGATTCAGCCCATGTATGCCGGAATATGAAAAATCGGAAGGGATTTCCCTTCCGATTTTTTTGCTCAGGCGTTTACGGTTTCCACGAATTTCAGGAAATTTTCCATGCCTTCCGGGGTGTTCTTATACACACCGGCGTCCTCCAGCACCTGGGAGAATACCCGCCCGGTCTCTTGCAGAAGCAAATCCAGGGCGTTTTCCGCCGTGAAGGCGTACTGCTTTTTCAGTTCCGCCACCCAGGGGGCGTGCTTGCTCAGCACCGGGTCGGCTTCCAGGTCCTTGCCTTCCACAATGGCGGCAGCCAAATCCTGCAATTCCCCTTTCAGACGGCTGGGAAGCACCGCCAGGCCCATGACCTCGATCAGGCCGATGTTCTCCTTCTTGATGTGGTGCTTGTCGGCGTGGGGATGGTACAGCCCCAGGGGATGCTCAGCCGTTGTCAGGTTGTTCCGCAGCACCAAATCCAGCTCGTAATCCGTGCCCCGCCG
This sequence comes from uncultured Eubacteriales bacterium, assembly GCA_949293985.1. Taxonomy (GTDB): domain Bacteria; phylum Bacillota; class Clostridia; order Oscillospirales; family Oscillospiraceae; genus Faecousia. The sequence goes on from CASFFN010000044.1 coordinate 3,856, forward strand.
CCGAGCAATGGGGGTGATGGTGTTGTGGGGCTCTCCGTCCGTCTCCGCGAAAATCATGGCCTCCGGATGGGAGTAGCCGCGCCAGCAGGTGAGAATTTTATCCGCCAGCTCCACCAGCCGCTCCGAATCGGGACCGGTGATACGCAGCACGCTCATGGGCCACTTCACGATACCCGCCTGCACATCCTCGAAGCCCCGGAAAACCACCTTCCGGGCGATGGGGGCTTCCTCCATGGCGAAGGTGTAGTGACCGCCCTGGAAATGCTCGTGGCTCAAAATGGAGCCGCCCACGATGGGAAGATCCGCATTGGAGCCTACAAAGTAGTGGGGGAAGAGGGTCACAAAGTCCAAAAGCTTCCGGAAAGCAGCCCGATCAATCTTCATGGGGGTATGGGTATTGTTGAACACGATGCAGTGCTCGTTGTAGTACACATAGGGGGAGTATTGCAGCCGCCAGTCCGCCCCGTCCACGGTGATGGGGATGACCCGGTGGTTCTGCCGGGCCGGGTGATTCAGCCGTCCGGCGTAGCCCTCGTTCTCGGAACAAAGCTGGCACTTGGGGTAGCTGCTCTGGGGAGCGTTCTTGGCGGCGGCGATGGCCTTGGGGTCCTTCTCCGGCTTGCTAAGATTGATGGTGATGTCAAGATTCCCGTACTCACAGGGGAACTTCCACCGCATATCCTTTTTGATCCGGTACCGGCGGATGTAGTCCGTATCGCAGCTGAACTGGTAGTACCAGTCGGTAGCCGCCTGGGGGTTCTTCTCGTACAGCTCCCGGAACTTGGCGATGACCTCCCGGGGCATGGGGGTGAGAGCGCCCATGACCTTGGTGTCGAACAGGTCCCGCTCCACCACATTGTCCTGGCACAGGCCGGTCTTGCAGGCGAAGTCCAGCAGGCCCTTGAGAATCTCCTCCAGATCCTCAACCACCGGCTCCTGGGAGGGGGTGTAGCTGTCCAGACGGAGAATTTCCAGAATCTTATTTACCGCCACATTGTGATCCTCCGGCTGGGTAAGGCCGTGGTTCATGGCGTAGCATACCAAAGAGTCAATATAGGTTTCGATGGTCATTTTCAATCCCTCCTCAGGCAAAGGCCTCTACGCCGCCCTGGGGACGGATGGACAGCACATGGCAGGCACCCTCGCCCAGCACGGCGTCAATGCCCTGGCGGAAGGTTTCCAGCATATCCATGGGCACAAAGGCCTGCACTGTCCCGGCAAAGCCGCCGCCGTGAACCCGGTAAGCACCCCGGCCAGCCAGGTAATGCTCACACAGAGCCAAAGACAACCCCACATCCTGCTGCTTTACATAGCCCGCAGGGATGACATTTTGTAAGTACATATAGGAGGAGTAGCCGCTCTCCTTGACGAGGGCCAGGAACCGGTCAAAGTTTCCTTCCTGCAAGGCCGCTACCTGCTGGGGTACCCGGTCGTTCTCCTGATAGAAGTGGATGCCCCGAAGCACCGCCCGGTCGCCGCAGGTCTTCCGCAGCGCGGGGATGGCGGCGAAGAAGTCCGCCTGGGGAATCTCCGTCAGCACCTCCTTGCCGAAGTGGGCGCACACCGCTTTCAGCTCCTGGGTGATGGCGGCGTACTCGTCGGTCAGGTCCGCGTGGCTGGCCCGGGTGTCGATGATGCACAGGGCGTGGCCGCAGGCGGCAAAGTCAAAGTCCACGGACTGGATGACAGGAGCGTCCTTCTTGAAGAAGTCGATGGTCACCATGCCGCCCACGGCGGAGGCGGTCTGGTCCATCAGGCCGCAGGGCTTGCCGAAGAACACATTTTCTGCGTACTGGCCAATCATGGCAATCTCCGGCTGGGATACCCGGCCGTCAAAGTACAGGTGGTTGATGATGGTGCCCACCAGCACCTCAAAGGCGGCAGAGGAGCTAAGGCCGGAGCCGGGGAGGACGGTGGACTCCACATAGGCGTCAAAGCCCTCTACATTGCAGCCCAGCTGGGCAAACCGGGCGGCAACGCCCCGCACCAAAGCCGGGGTGGAGTTGATTTCCGATTCCACCGGGGTCAGGTTGGTCAAATCCACCTGGCACATGGGATAGCCCTGGGACTGAATCCGCACCACCTGGGTGCCGTTGGGGCGGACAGCCGCTACGGTATCCAGATTCACCGCCGCCGCCAGCACCCGGCCCCGCTGATGGTCGGTGTGGTTGCCGCCGATCTCCGTGCGGCCGGGAGCGGAGAAGAACCGGGTGGGCTGGGTCTGGAAGGCGGCGAAAAAGCCTTCCGTGAGGGATTTTAAGCGCTGAGGTTCGAGAATCAAGGTTTTGTTCATAATATCCTCCCTATGGGCGTCTGCCCGTAAATTCCTATGGTAATTATAACCTATCTTCCCCAAAAAAGAAAGAGGTATCTTGCATGGTTTTTCCAATTATGCTAAAATAGGAGAAACTTCCACCAAGGAGGAAAACCATGGAACCGATTTTGCTGATTACCGGCTTCGAGCCCTTTGGGGGAGAAAGCGTCAACCCCTCCTGGGAGGCGGTGCGCCGCCTGCCGGAGAAAATTGGAGGCTTCGTCCTCCGGAAACTCCAAATCCCCACGGTGTTTGCCGCGGCCGCCGAAAGGGTCTTGTCGGAGGCGGAAAGCTGCCGTCCCCGGGTGATACTGTCCGTGGGACAGGCAGGCGGCCGGAAGGAAATCACCCCGGAGCGGATTGGGGTGAACCTGCGCTGTGCTTCCATGGCGGACAACCGGGGCAACCGGCCCAAAGGGGAGCGGATCGTCCCGGAGGCTCCGGACGGCATTTTCTCCACCTGCCCGGTATGCGCCATGGCGGAGGCCATTCAAAACGCCGGACTTCCTGCCCGGGTATCCGACTCCGCCGGAACCTTCGTGTGCAACGATGTACTGTTTACCCTGCTTTCTCACTACGCCGGGACGGATACCTTAGTGGGGTTTGTCCATGTGCCCTGGCTGCCGGAGCAGGGAAGCCCCAGCCTGCCTTTGGAGGATACGGTGAAGGGGCTTACCGCCGCCGTGGAAGCGGTCTGGGAGCGGTGGGACTGGGAGACGGCAAAGCGCCGTCTTCTCGCCGGGGGCTGCACCTGCGTTTTCCGGAAGGGGGAGGATGAGCGGACGGACACCCGCCGGGGAGTGCGGCCTCTGCTGGAGCTGCTCAAATCCGGGGAGGACTTCACCGGATTTTCCGTTGCGGACAAAGTGGTGGGGAAGGCCTCGGCCCTTTTATACTGCCTGCTGAAGGTGAAACGGGTCTACGCCCCCGTCATCAGCCGGCCTGCCCTGGGGGTGCTGGAAAGCCGCGGCATCGCCTGTGAATATGACCGGCTGGTGGAGGGCATCCGCAACCGTACCAACACCGGCCCCTGCCCCATGGAGGCGGCTACCGCCGGCCTGACGGACCCTGCCCAGGCGCCGGAGGTGCTGGAAAAGACGCTTCAAGCTCTGCAAAAGCCTTGACAACCGGGCAAGAAGCGGTTATAATTTCTCCCAATGCAATCGGACAGTTCGCAACCATCCTGTCGGTAAACAAAACTATGGATTTAGACTTTCATGGTCGGGATGGGCGCGCTGCGCCCATTTTTTATTGCAAAAGGAGAAAAACATGAACAACACAAGAAAAATCGCCTATGCCGGACTGCTGGGAGCGCTGTATGTGGCCCTGACCTACGCCCAGAACTTTCTGTTGCCGGGTACCACCTCCATGGCCATCCAGTTTCGGGCGTCGGAAGCCCTCACCGTCATGGCTTTCTACTCTCCCAGCGCCATCTGGGGTCTGACGGTGGGCTGTCTGCTTTTCAACATCAGCAACGCCGGAGCCCTGCCTCTGGACTGGCTGGTGGGCACCCTGGCCACCTTCCTGGCCACCGGCGCTATGTACCTGACCCGACAAGCCACCGTCAAAAACATCCCCTTTCTGGGGCTGCTCATGCCCGCCTTTTTCAACGCCCTGCTGGTTGGCTGGGAGCTGACTCTTTACATCGGAGAGGCTTTCTGGCTCAACGCTTTGTATGTGGCCATAGGCGAGCTGGGGGTGCTTCTGACTCTGGGGGTCGTCCTCCATGTGGTGATGGTCCGGCGAGGCCTTGACAAAAAACTCCCCGGGGGAAGATAAGAAAAAAGAATCCGGCCTCACCCTCTTAGGGGGTGGGGCCGGATTTGATTAGGGAAGCTCTGATGAAATCGGCAAGAGCTGGCAGGAAGAGTTTTTCGTCAGACAAAAGAATGGAAAACCGGGGAATACTTTGTGTATTTCCGGTTTTTCA
>CASFFN010000045.1 GCA_949293985.1 uncultured Eubacteriales bacterium
AACAACTCACTCCCGTTCGGTGTTTTCCCCTTAAGAATCCCCCCTAACCATCGGGAGATTGACCCTTCGCTTTGGCTCGGGTTCTGGGTTTCAGCTTTTTCCCCCGTTTTGGCTTGTGGGGTTTGGGGGCGTATCTTTCCCACGCTGTCGATTGAAAGCACGAAAAAGCCCGGCATCGCACCATAGAACGATACCGGGCACTGGAGGGGAAGTAACGATTTGTAGAAGATTCCCGTGCGAAATTGTCAGCGGCCACTGGCCGCCGATACCGGGCGGGTCAGGGAAGTAACGAGTAGTAGAAAGCCGCCGTGCGAAATTGCCCCCGGGGGCACCCCGGCGTGCGAAATTGTCAGCGGGCACTGCCCGCCGGCTGCCTCATTGCAAAGCCGATACAAGGGAAGCTCTGATTAAATCGGCAAGAGCTGGCAGGAAGAGTTTTTCGTCAGACAAAAGAATGGAAAACCGGGGAATACTTTGTGTATTTCCGGTTTTTCGAAGGCGATTTATTCAGAGTTTCCCAAGGTCTTTGGGTTCCCAAAAGGCCTTGTATCGGCTTTCTGCTGCTTTCCTATCCGTTTTTATCCTTGTTCCAGCGCCTGGAACTGGGAGCTGGCCAGGACTTCCTCCGCTGTGCCGGAAAAGACCACCTTCCCCTCCCCCATGAGATAAATCCGGTCAAAGCGGCGCATATTCTCCGCCTCCAGGTCGTGGGTCGCCACCACCAGAATCCTGTTTTCCATGGCGGCAATCTGGGCCATCACATTCCGGGCGTTGGCGGCATCCAGTCCGGCGGTAGGCTCGTCAAACAGGAGAATCTGCCCCCCCTCACAGAGAATCCGGGCAAAATCAAACCGCTTTTGCTCTCCCCCGGAGAGATTCACGCTGCTTTTTTCCATAGGGGCATCCAAGTTACCGCCCATACCCCGGAACCAGGTTTCCAAGCCTGCCTGGGTAATGGCCTGGCGCAAGGGCTTCTCCGGCATTTCCCGGAACAAAGACACATTCCGGCCAATGGAGGCGGAGAACAGAACCGTATCCTGGGACAGATACCGCAGCTCCCGGTGGGTCAGGCCGGGCTTTTGGGCCAAGTCCTGCCCATCTACCAGAAGCTGTCCCTCATCCAGGGACACAATCCCGGCGATGGTCCGCAGCAGGGTGCTTTTTCCGCTGCCGCTGGGGCCAATCAGGCAGATTTTCTCCCCCCGGCCTGCCCGGAAGGACACATCCTCCAAAATGGCCCGGCCGCCCTTCACCACCCGGGCGTGGGACAGAGCAATCTGGTTAATCTCCCGGCTTTCGGTCTTATAGGTATCCCCCTCCCCGGGGTCGCTGTCCACAAAGGCCACCAAATCCCCTGCGATGGCACCGCCGGACAAAATGGAGGCGTACAACTCGCTGATAATCTGAAAGGGGCCTGCCACCATGGTCATCAGGCTGGTAAGGGCAATCATCTGGGGCACGGTGATGTAGCCGGAGGCGGCGAAAATCAGACCGAACACCCAGGCGCTCAGAACCACCAGAAGGCCCATGCCATAGGACAGTGACATGGAAACCCGGCCCCACTTCCGGCTGTAAAGGATGGATTTTCGGGTGGCAGCGTTAGCCTGCCGGTGGTAGCTGTCGGCTTCTGCGCTTCTGCCGAAGATTTTCAGTGTGGAAAATCCAGCCATCAGCTCCGACAACAGGTTTACATAAGACGATTTGGTGTTTGCGGCCTCCCGGCGGGTGGATTCCAGCTTCTTTTGCAGGAGCTTCGGCACCACCAGAGGCAGCACACACAGCACCAGCACCACCAGGGTCATGGCAGGCTGAATGGCCGTAGCCGCAGCCAGGGCAAAAACCAGGGAGAAAATCTGGAACAGCACCTGCAAAAGCCCTCCCACATAGTCCTCCTCCACCTCTCCCACCTGGTCGTTCAGCATGGACAAGTAGAAGCCGTCCCCTTTTTGCTCCTTTTCCTCGATGGGGCATTTCTGAATCCGCCGGAGCAAATCGTTTCGCAAATCCATGGCGATTTTGGTGCAGGCGCAGCGCAGGCTGTACCCATAGGCAAAATCAGAGGCGGTGTCCAGCACCAGATACCCCGCCACCAGTACCAGTACCAGCGGGATTCCCTGGGAAGCCCCGGTCATAGCGGTTTCCGATATGTATTGGAGCAAAAAGGCCTGGGAAACCCCGATGGCCGCCACGAACAGGGCGCTGAGGGTATAGGCCGCAAGCTGCTTCTTGCTTTTCTGAAAATACCGCTTCATAACTCCTCCTTACTTATTCACATACCTCCCGGCAGACCTCTTCAAAGGCCTGGTAGAATTTGCCGATGTGGCGGCCGTCAACTAAGGCGTGGTTGGCCTGGATGGCCACGGGCATGAGAAGCCGGTCTCCCTCCCGGATGAACTTGCCATAGACGATTCGGGGGTTGCAGTCCGCCGGGATGGGGGCGGGCTGAATCACCTGGGTAAAGGCCACCCAGGGGACGCAGGAGAAGAACAGCAGGGGCGTTTCGTCCTCCTGGGTTCCCACAAAGCCGTGGTGGTGCTTGGCCTCCTCCTGCCGGGCTTTTGCGTCCTCCAGAAAGTCCGCAAAGGACAGCTGCCCGTTGGTCAGGCAGTTGCAGAAGGTCTCGTCCGGCAAGGCCACCGTGTGGGCGGCGTGGCAGAAGTCAAATTCCACAATCTTGTCCCCCACAATCCGCTGCCGCAGCTCCGGCACCCGGTTGGCGGCCTGAATGCCCACATAGAGGCAGGCCAGGAAGGTGGACTTGCCCATGGCCTTGGCCTTTGCAAGCAAATCCGTCACATCCATGTTGGCGGTCATGCCCACATAGGGGTAAGCCATGGCCCTGAAAAATTCGTAATGGCTCCGCCGGGGATAGGTTTCCAAATCAATGTACTTCATAGGTTATGTAATAACGCCTCCAACTGAACGATGCTTTCAATTTCATAGTCGGGATGGATTTCCCCGGTTTTGTGGTGGGGATTGACCCAGCAGGTGGCGATGCCCGCCTGAATCCCCCCTAAAATATCCGAGGTCAGGCTGTCCCCTACCATCATGGCCCGCTCCTTCCGGAAGCCCGGAATCCTTGCAAAGCAGGCGGAGAAATAGGCCGGGTCCGGCTTGTTGAACCCAATCTCCTGGGATACGAAAATCTCCTGAAAACAGGGGATGATGCCGGCGCTTTTCAGCCGCCCCGCCTGGACCTTGGCGGTGCCGTTGCTGGCTAAGTACAGCTTGTATTTTTTGCTCAGGGATTGAAGGGCTTCCTCCGCTCCCGGGAGGAAATAGTGCCCCCGGCTGAGATTGTCCTCATAGGCTCTGGCAACTTTCTCCGCATCGGCAGAAAGCCCCATTTCCTGAAAGAGGGCGGCAAATCTCCCCACCAGAACCTGCTCCCGGGTCAGTTCCTTCCGCTCCAAACGCTCCCAGTGCTCCCGGTTGATTTCGTGGTACCGGGCAAGCACCCCATCCGTCGGGGGCAGGCCGAAGGAATCCAGGGTTTTGGCCAGGGCCAGGCGCTCCGCCTTCTGAAAGTCCAAAATGGTGTCGTCCAAATCCAGAAACAAAAACTCAATCATGGCGCAGCCTCCCGGAAATTTCTTTTGCCAGCCGGGCAAACTCCGGAATCCCCAGGGTCTCCCCCCGGACATTTTCCGGAAGGCCAGCGGCCGCAATCACTTCCGCCGCCCCGGCTTTTCCCAGCTGGGGGAAGCCGGAGGCCAGGCCGTTTATGAGCTTTTTCCGGCGCATGGCAAAGCTGGCCCGGACAGCCCGGAAGAAAATCTCCGGCTCCGGGATGTCCCAGGGGCGTTCCTGCCGGACCTTCAGGGTGATAACCGCCGAGGTCACCTTGGGCTGGGGCAGGAAGCACCCGGCAGGCACATCAAAGAGTATCTCCGGCTGGGCATAGTACTGGCAGAAGATGGAAAAAGCGCTGTAATCCGGAGAGCCGGGCTGGGCGGCAATCCGCTGGGCCACCTCCTTTTGCACCATCACCGTCACAGACTGGAAGCACTCCGCCTCCAAAAGGGCGGTGAGGATGGGCGAGGTGATGTAGTAGGGCAGATTGGCGCAGGCCATGGGCCGAAGCCCCGGAAATTTCTCCTGCACCAGCGCCGGGATATTCTGCTTCAGAATATCCGACCAGAGAATCTCCGTGTTGGAAAACTCTCCTACCGTCAGCGCCAGAATGGGCTTTAACCGCTCGTCCACCTCCACGGCGCAGACCTTTCCCGCCCGGAGGGCCAGCTGCTGGGTCAAGGGGCCGATGCCCGGGCCGATTTCCAGAACACCGGCGCTTTCGTCCACCCCGGCCTCCTCTGCAATCCGCTCCGGCACCCACCGGCTGATTAAAAAATTCTGCCCCTTCGCCTTGGAAAAGTGGAAGCCGTGCTGGGCAAGGAGCGGCTTCATCACCTGAATGTCGCAAACATTTATCATAAAAAATCCGCCTTTCGTCTGCCATTATAGCAAACAAAAGGCGGATATGCAATTCCTTTATTCCTGCCAGTCGGTATCGCCCTGCCAGTCGGCGTCACCCAGGAAGTAGATGATGCAGTCCCGGACGCCAAACTGGTAGCACTCCTCCACGGTGTTGAAGAACAGATCCACATGGTTGCCCTTGATACCGCCGCCGCAGTCCTCGGCGGTGGCGACGCCGTAGACATACTCTCCGTCATTGGTGACAATGAACATCCGGGTGCCGTAGGGAATCACCGTGGGGTCCACGGCAATGGCCCCCACCCGGGCCTGGGTGCCGGTGGCGGTGGTGCCGGTGCAGTCCGCGACCCAGGAGGTATAGGCGGTGGCCCAGTACTGGTCGGCGTGGGTGTAGGTAAGCACCTCGCCGGTGGGCAGCACAATCAAACCGTTGCCGATGATGGGCCGGTTCTTGTCTCCGTCCAAATCCTCGCCGGTGCCCCGGAGCACCACCCGGTCCACAGGCTCGGCGGTAACCTCCGTTTTCAGGTTCTCCCGCCGGGATTCCTCACCGTTGACATAGGTGACCCGGTCGGTATACAGGGCCTCTCCGGCCTTTCCTTCCGTTACCACCTTTTCTTCGCCCAGCGCCATGGTGGGGGCGTCGCAGTACACGGTTTCAAAGGGAACCTCGCCGGTATAGGTCTGTTCCTCCTCCACCACCCACTTGACGGATACCTGCATACCGTCGTAGGTCTGGGTATCCAGAGGCTGGGACACCTGATAACCGTCGCCCGCGGGCACCTCCAGCCGGGCCAGCAGCTCCTCCAAAGGCTCGCCGTAGCTGGAGGCCTGGAGCCGCACGCCGCAGTTGTCGATGGTAATGATCTGGCCCCGGCGGACGGTGATCTCCGTGCCTTCCGTTCCGGCCTGGGTGGTGTAGGTGTCGTCCGCATCCAGCCGGAAACCGGCCTCGTGCAAGACTCTCGCGGGGTCGGACGCGCTGGTGGTATGCACCGTCACCTGATCCCCGTCCGTGATTACATATGTAATCTGTGCAAAGGCTGTCTGGGACAGCGTCAAAACCAGCAGCACCAGGGGCACCGCGCAGGCGGCGCCTCTTTTGAGCCACTTTTTTTTCTCTTTCACAAACGCAATCAATCGCTGCAAGGGTTCGTCCTCCTTCCGAAAATATGGGGGGATTTCCGGTGGGAAATCCGTCGGTATCAAAATATAACAAAGGCTGTACAAATGAATGACAGCATAGGTATTATAACAAAAAAATGCGAAAAGTCAAGTGTTTCCTCCAAAATACCATATTTAGACAACTTTTGCGCCATTTTTTGTGTTATTTTTATGTAAACATCTTGTCTAAATATACATGATTTTTTCGCCCTTTTCCACGATATATGGTGGAATTGGTTACAGGTGTTTACATAAGTTGCCGAAATATGTAACCTTCTGTAAACCACGGAAGTTTTTTCATTATGGTAAACCTTTTTGACCCTGTTTTCCGGAAAAATCCCTTTTTTTGCCCTGGGAAAGCCCATTGACAAGGGAGAAAAAATGTGCTATATTTCCCCATAGAAAGGCTGTGAGGAAGCCCCGGCATCCGGCAAGCCGCCCAGAGAGGAGCCCGTTTGGTGAAAGGGCTCTGCGAAGCTGCCCTGTGCCACACCACTTCGGAGCCGTCCGGCGGAAATGCCGGGCCGGGTGCGCCCGTTACCGCGTCAATGAGTGGCAGCTGCGGCTGCAACCAGGGTGGAACCGTGGAATACGCTTTCGTATCCCACCCCTGATCTTTCAGGGGTGGGATTTTTCCATACCTGCCCCCAATATCAAGGAGGGAAACCATTATGTCCGAAGAAAACCTGTACACCTTTGAAAATCCGGAATACCGGAAAACCTACTGGCACACCTGCTCCCATGTAATGGCCCAGGCCGTGAAGCGGCTGTGGCCGGAGGTGCGGCTGGCCATCGGCCCCGCCATCGACGAGGGCTGGTACTACGACTTTGACTCCCCCTTCTCCTTCACCCCCGACCATCTTTCCCAGATTGAGGCGGAGATGAAGAAGATCTGCAAGGAGCGGCTGAGCATCGTCCGCGGCGAAAAGCCCCGGGCCGAGGCCATCGCCTATATGCGGGAGCGGAACGAGCCTTATAAGGTAGAGCTGATCGAAGATCTGCCGGAGGACGCCGTCATCTCCTTCTACACCCAGGGGGAGTTTACGGACCTGTGCGCCGGCCCCCACCTGGACCACACCGGCAGAATCAAGCACAACGGCTTCAAGCTCACCAAAAGCTGCGGCGCCTACTGGCGGGGCGACTCCAACCGGAAGATGCTCCAGCGGATTTACGGCGTGGGCTTCCCCAGCAAGGACGAGCTGCTCTCCTACCTCACCGCCCAGGAGGAAGCCCTGAAGCGGGACCACAACAAGCTGGGCCGGGAGCTGGACTACTTCACCACCGTGGAGTCCATCGGCCAGGGCCTGCCCATCCTGCTGCCCAACGGTGCCCGGGCCATCCAGCTCATGCAGCGGTGGATTGAGGACGAGGAGCAGAAGCGGGGCTATATCCTCACCAAGACCCCCCTCATGGCCAAGCGGGAGCTTTACAAAATCTCCGGCCACTGGGATCACTACCTGGACGGTATGTTCATCCTGGGCGACCCCCACGACGAGGAGAAGGAGTGCTTCGCCCTGCGGCCTATGACCTGCCCCTTCCAGTACCAGGTGTACCTGAACCGGGCCCGTTCCTACCGGGACTTGCCCATGCGTTTGGGAGAGACCTCTACCCTGTTCCGCAACGAGGACTCCGGCGAGATGCACGGCCTGATTCGTGTCCGCCAGTTCACCATCTCCGAGGGCCACATCGTTCTCCGGCCTGACCAGCTGGAGGAGGAGTTCAAAAACTGCCTGGATTTGGCCAACTACTGCCTGGAGACCCTGGGCCTGAAGGAGGACTGCTCCTTCCGGTTCTCCCAGTGGGACCCGGCCAAGGCGGGCATTAAGTACGAGGGAACCCAGGAGCAGTGGGAGCTGGCTCAGGAAACCATGAAGACCATCCTGGACGACCTGGGGGTACAGTACCAGGTGGGCATCGACGAGGCGGCCTTCTACGGCCCCAAGCTGGACATCCAGTGCAAGAATGTGTTCGGCAAGGAGGATACCCTCATCACCATCCAGATCGATATGCTCCTGGCTCAGAAGTTCGGCATGGAGTACACCGACTCCGACGGCCAGAAGAAGACCCCCTATATCATCCACCGCACCTCCATGGGCTGCTATGAGCGCACCCTGGCCCTGCTGATTGAAAAGTACGCCGGGGCTCTGCCCCTGTGGCTCATGGGCACCCAGGTACGGGTCATGCCCATCACCGACCGGGCGCACGAATATGCCAAGGGCTTAGTGGAGCAGCTGAAGAACGCCGGCGTCCGGGCCGAGGCCGACTGCCGCAGCGAGAAGCTGGGCTACAAGATTCGGGAAGCCCAGGTGCAGAAGATTCCCTATATGCTGGTTGTAGGCGACCGGGATATGGAGAACGGCACCGTGTCCGTCCGCACCCGGAAGGGCGAGGACTTAGGGGCCATGACTCCGGAGGCCTTCCTGGGCAAGTGCCTGACGGAAATCGCCGCCAAGAGCAAGGAAGTGTAAAAAACCAATGCCGGCAGCCCCAGGCCGCCGGCATTGTTCCCTTTTTACCCGGTATCGATACCGCACCCAAAGGCTCCCTCCGGGAGGGAGCTGGCGCCGAAGGCGCCTGAGGGATTCACAGTTGGCACTTTTTCAAAGTAAACGCCCATGTGGAAACGCAAAAGCCAATAAAAATAGCTCCCTCCGGGAGGGAGCTGTCACCGCAGGTGACTGAGGGAGCCAGCGGGCGGTGCAGTTACGGTTTGCTTATGGGGAGGTACTTGCTGGTGGTTGTCGTCACCCGGTTACAGCTTTTGGGTCTATTCTCCAATCAGCCTTCTGCAAGCGCTTGCCAGCGGGGCCGTACTTTCTTGCTCCGGCAAGAAAGTAAGCAAAGAAGCCGGCTTAAGGGGAAAACAACTCACTCCCGTTCGGTGTTTTCCCCTTAAGAATCCCCCCTAAC
>CASFFN010000046.1 GCA_949293985.1 uncultured Eubacteriales bacterium
AGGTCGGTGTGCGCATTTTTGCCAATCCTGGCCGGTTTGGGACACTAACTATTGAAAAATTCTTTTCATTCGTCTATTGACATCACACCATTAGACTTACACATCCATAAACTTCCGGATGGACGTCCAGCTGCCCACAATGCCTACGAACAGGCCGGCAGCGGCAAAGGTCCCGACCAGGGGCCATACGATTTGATTGAAGGGGACGAACTGGAACATATCCAGGGCGTCCGCCTGGGCAATCCGTTCCACCACCGCGTCATAGGCCAGCCACTCGACGCCGAAAGCCAGCGCCGCGCCGGTCATACCCAGCAGGAAGCCCTCCACCACGAAGGGCAGGCGGATGAAGCCGTTGGTGGCGCCCACCATCTTCATAATGGAAATCTCGTCCCGGCGGTCGTACATGGCAAGCTTGACGGTGTTGGAGATGATGAGCAGGCTCACAATCAGCAGCACCACCGTGACCACCACCGTGACCACCCGGAGAATGTCCTGCATGGCGGTGAAGCCGTCTGCCAGCTCCTGGGCGGCCCGGTAATCCACGATGCCGGGAATCTGCATCAGCTGGTCGATGGTCTGCTGCATCAGCCGGTTGTCCTCCAGAATGACGATGTACCGGTGCTCCAGATAGCTGGTGTCGAAGCCGTCGAAGGCGTCGGGATTGTCGCTGGCGTCCTTGAAGTCCTCAAAGGCGTCCTCCCGGTAGACAAACTGGCAGGAGGCGATGTTGTCCAGCCGCTTGATTTTGGTGTCGATGCTCTTGGCCTCCGCGTCGGACAGCTCCCGGTCCACATACACCGTCACCTCGTTGGTCTTGTTCAGTTCCTCCACCATAATGTTCAGGTTGTAGGCCACGGTGGTGAAGCTGCCTACAATCAAAAGACAGGCCACCGTCACGCACACGGCGGCAAAGGACATGAAGCCATGGAGGAAGATTCCCCGCACGCCCTCTTTCAGTAAGTACCCAAAGTTGTTGCTTCTCATTGTTCTTCTTCTCCATCCAATCCGTCGCTGATTACCAGGCCCTCGTCAATGGCGATGACCCGCTTGTGCATCCGCTCCACCAGCTCCAGCTCGTGGGTGACCACCAAAACCGTGGTGCCCAGGTTGTTGATTTCCTGCAAAAGACTCATAATCTCAATGGAACGAGTCGGGTCTAAGTTGCCGGTAGGCTCGTCGGCGATGATGGTGGATGGGTTGTTCACCAAGGCCCTGGCAATGGCCAGACGCTGCTGCTCGCCGCCGGACAGGGCGGAGGGATGGCGCTTTTCCTTGGTTTCCAGGCCTACCAGCTCCAGCACATAGGGAACCCGCTCCCGAATCTCCCGCTCTCTGGCACCCACAACCCGCATGGCAAAGGCCACGTTCTCGTATACGGTTTTGGTGTCAATCAGCCGGAAATCCTGGAACACCACGCCGATGGTGCGGCGCAGGTAGGGAATCTCCCGCTTGCGGATCCGCTCCAGAGAGTAGCCGTTCACATGGACGGCGCCGGAGGTGGGCTTCAGCTCACCGTTGATCAGCTTGATAATGGTGGATTTGCCGGAGCCGGAGGGGCCTACCAGGAAGGCAAACTCTCCGTCTTCAATCTGCATACTCACACCCCGGAGGGCGTCGTTTCCCTCCGCATAGGTTTTTACGACATTGGTAAATTCAATCATAAGCTCGACTCCAATTTTCAGTGTAACCAAATTGTAACACATTGTAATCACAGTGTCAACCACCGGCGGGAAAAGTTTTCCTTTTTTCTCCGGTGAAAAGGGGCATTTTCCCCAAATCTTCCGGGGAAAAGAACACAAAGGGAAGGCTTCTCCCTCCGGCGGTGTTCCGGGCCTGTCCTTTGCCGGAAGAAACAAGTCCGCACAATACAATATAATACACAAAAAATCGGTTTTTCGCAAGGGATAAAATCCCCGGAAAGCCGGGAAAAGCCCACTGCTATTGACAAATTATTTGTGGTTTCTGTTGAAAATTTTATTTAATTTATCCAAAGAATATATTGCAATAATTCCGGTAATGTGTTACATTATAGGTGGTAATGGGTGTTTTGAAATGGAGGGACAGAAGGGGCGTTTCTCCTGCAACCAGACAAACTTCTGTGAACAGGTGGAAAGGAGGGGAGACTGGAATCATATAATTATATATAGCTTATCATGTACAAAAAAACACTTGATTGGAGAAAGGAGCGTCTTATGCGAAAAACTCATGTTAAGAAAATCCTGGGAATACTTCTGGCATTTGCAATGGTTTTTGCACTTTGTCCCCCTGTCCATGCCATGGACACGACAGGCGTTGTTCCTGTCCCCAATGAACCGGAAGGTGTGTTTTTGGGGGACGGTTATATTCGGGAATGGCAGACGGTTTCCCTGGCAGGCCAGGAAATCTTTACGGAAAGAATTTCTTACGAGGACGGAACCTACATGATAAAGGTGACAGAAAACGGCATCACCAGTGAATTTTATGGAGAGATTGACTATGCCGCTCTGCGCCACAATTTACAGACCGGTGCTTCTGTCCCCGGTATGATGCGGTCTGGGCGGTTGAGCGGATATACCTATGTATTTATGAAGACGGAGCGACACACCGAAGTCCTCCGGCCGGAGTATAAAACATACGAAGAAATACTTTCTTTTGTATCTAAGGCCCTTCTCGCTTTCGGATCGCCATATGGCTTAATCGTCGATTTAGCCAGAGAGATTTTTGAAAACAGTTCTGCGGATAGGGAAACCGAAATCAGAACCATCTGCAATTGGTATTATGCGTATGACTCCTCGGGGGAGTTTGTCTGTTATTATGTAGAGTGCTTTGCCAGCACCTATGAAAAGGATTCCTCCGGAAATTGGGTATATTTGTGCTCGGAAACCTGGAACTATGAAACCCTTTGGACTTGAGGTGAGGAAATATGGAAGAGAATCGGAATGAGAAACCCCGGAAGCACAAATGGCTAAGGCCTTATGCCTACTACCCCGTATACTGGGCGATGCTGATTGGAGTTTTTATGTCCTTTGCAAACGACAAGGACTCCTATGGGTGGTTTTTGCTGGGACTGATTGCCTTTTCCGCTGTCTTTGATTTGGTACGAACCAGGGATCGAGGAGAATCCGCCGGTAACTGGATGCTTCTCACCGCCGGTGCGGGCTTTCTTCTGTTGTGGAAGTGCATTACCATGTGGGAGTGGGTCCCCGCCGTGTTCTCCGGTCTGTTTGGTGCTGCCGCCCTGGTGGGGTTTGGGGTGCTCTGGAAAAAGGGCTTCCCCGCTCAATACTGAAAATTGCCCCGGTGCCTGCGCTTTTATGGCGCAGGCACTTTTTTCTTGATTTTGTGGATTTTTTGAATACAATACTATTATATATAAGGAGAGAGGAAGTGTAACCCCCATGAACCATGTTTACATCCCCGCAGGCTACCGGCCTACTCTGGATGCCTACGATACCCAGCGGGCCATCGCCTACATCAAGGAGACCTTTCAGGACGAATTTTCCCGGGCGCTGCACTTAAAGCGGGTGTCCGCCCCCCTGTTTGTCACGGAAGGCTCGGGCCTTAACGACAACCTGAACGGCTACGAGCGTCCCGTCAGCTTCGACATACCGGCGGTGGGCGCTCAGGCGCAGGTGGTGCATTCTCTTGCCAAGTGGAAGCGGCTGGCGCTGAAGCGGTACAACTTCGGGGTAGGGGGCGGCCTTTACACCGACATGAACGCCATCCGCAGAGACGAACGCTTAGACAATATCCACTCCATCTATGTGGATCAGTGGGACTGGGAGAAGGTCATCACGAGAGAAACCCGGAATCTGGACTATCTGAAGCTCATTGTCCGCTCCATCGTCCGGGCCATCTGCAACACCAACGACCGGCTCCATGTGCGCTTCCCTCAGCTGGAGACGGCTCTCAGTCCGGAGGTGAGCTTCATCACCGCCCAGGAGCTGGAGGATCTGTACCCGGAGCTGACCCCCCCGGAGCGGGAGCGGGCATATGTGAAGGAGCATCCCACCGCCTGCATTCTGCAAATCGGCGGCAAGCTCCGCTCCGGCAAGCCCCACGACGGACGGGCACCGGACTATGACGACTGGAGCCTGAACTGCGATATTTTCTTCTGGGACGAGGTGCTGGACCGGCAGCTGGAAATCTCCTCCATGGGTATCCGGGTGGACGCCGCCTCGTTGGACTACCAGCTGAAAGAATCCGGCTGCGAGGACCGGCGGAACCTGCCCTTCCACAAAATGCTTCTGGCTGACGAACTGCCCCTCACCATCGGCGGCGGCATCGGCCAGTCCCGGCTCAGTATGCTCATGCTGGGCTGCGCCCACATCGGGGAGGTGCAGTCCAGCGTCTGGGACGAGGAGATGCTCTCCGTCTGCCGGGCGGCGGGTATCCCCCTGCTGTAACGCCCATGAAGCCCTTTCGGAAAATCTATGTGGAAATCTCCAACCGGTGCAACCTCCGGTGCAGCTTCTGCCCCGGCACCGCCCGGCCTTTGGGGGCTATGTCGGAGGAGGATTTTACTCGGCTTCTGCCAAAACTCCGGCCCTATACGGACTTTTTGTACTTTCACCTTATGGGAGAGCCCCTGTGCCACCCCCTTTTGGGGCGGTTTTTGGAACTTGCGGGGGAGGCGGGCTTCCGGGTGATTCTCACCACCAACGGCACGCTGCTTCCCCGGACGCGGGAGGCGCTTCTCTCCGCCCCGGCGCTGCACAAGGTGAATATCTCCTTGCAGGCCTTTGAGGGAAGCGGCATGGCCATGGACTTTGACGCGTATCTTGCCGGGTGCTTTGCCTTCGGGCAGGCCGCCGCGGGAAAGACCATCGTGTGCTACCGTCTCTGGAATCTGGGCGGGCCGGACTCCCGCAACCCGGCGATTCTCCGGGTATTGGAAAGCCATTTCCCCCAGCCCTGGGTGCGGGAGCGGCGGGGAATCAGGCTTTCTGACCGGGTGTATCTGGAGTTGGGGGAGAAATTCGACTGGCCGGATTTGTCCGCCCCCCAGACAGCCGGAGAAATCCGCTGCTATGGTCTCAAAGACCAGCTGGGCATATTGTGGGACGGCACGGTGGTACCCTGCTGCTTAGACCACGAGGGGGACATCCCCCTGGGAAACATATTTCGGCAGGAGCTGGGGGAGATTCTGAAAAGCCCCCGGGCAGAAGCCCTGCGAAAGGGCTTTCAGACCGGCAATCCCCCGGAACCGCTCTGCCGCCGCTGCGGCTACGCCACCCGCTTCGCAAAATCATAAAGGCAGGAAACCGGGCCGCCCCCCGGGGGAAAAACCAAAGGAGCAGGTTTTTGCCTGCTCCTTTGGTTTTATTCCTCTTCCTGTTCCTCTTTGGGAGCCACCTCCACCGTGACCCACTCAATCCGGTGGTCGTCGGTTTCCGTGGCGGTGATGGTGAGATTTTCATAGGTGAAACGGTCGCCCTTTTCGGGGATACGCTGCATCTGGTCCATAATCCAGCCGCCCAGGGATACGCTCTCCGAGTCGGTCTCCACATCGAAAAAGTCGCAGAAGTCGTCCAGGGTGACGGTGCAGTCCACCAGATAGGTGTTCTCGCTCAGCTGGCGGAAGGGCTCCTCCACCTCGTCGTGTTCGTCCCAGATTTCGCCTACCAGCTCCTCCAGGATGTCCTCCATGGTCACAATGCCCAGCGTTCCGCCGTACTCGTCAATGACCACGGCGATGTGGGACTTGTTGGCTTTCAGAAGCTGGAGCAGGTCATCCACCTTTTCCGTCTGGTGGATGAACAGGGGCGGGGTCATAATATCCCGGAGGGGTTTGGGGTTGATGCCCATGCCGTCGTAAAAGTCCTTCAGGTGCAGAACGCCCACAATCTTGTCGATGGTTTCCTCATACACCAGCAGCCGGGAGAACCGGGTCTCGGTGAACTTGGCGGCGATTTCCTCCTTGGTGGCGTTTACCTCCACCGCTTCCAGGTCTACCCGGTGGGTGAGGATGGACTGGACCTCCAGGTCGCCGAACTCCACGGCGTTGCGCAGCAGGGTCCCCTCGCTCTTGTCGATGGCGCCTTCCTGCTCCACCTCTTCCAGCAGGAGCAGCAGCTCCTCCTGGGACATCTTGTCCTCCTCATCGGAGTGGAACAGCAGGGCAACCAGCTTCTTCCACAGGGAGAACAGGAAATTCAGGGGCGTGAACAGCCACAGCAGTGCGCCAATGAAGGGGGCGGAGAACAAGGCGAATCTCTCCGGGTAGTCCTTGGCGATGCTCTTGGGAGTGATTTCGCCGAAAATCAGCACCACGATGGTGACCACCACGGTGGACACGGTGGCGCCCAGCTCCTGGCCCAGCAAATCCACAAAAATCAGGGTGCCGATGGAGGCGGTGGCGATGTTGACGATGTTGTTGCCGATTAAGATGGTGGAAATCAGCTTGTCGTAGTTTTCCGCAAGGCGCAAGGCGTTCTTGGCCCGCTTGTTCCCTTTTTCGGCCATGTATTTCATGCGCGTTTTGTTCAGGGAGGAGAAGGCCGTCTCCGTGGCGGAGAAGTAGCCGGAGAGGATGATACAAATGACCATTCCCAGCAGGCTGGGAAGATAATTGCCAAACATAACATTGCTTTCCTTTCAAATTATCTTGTTTTTCTTCATAGCTCAAAATTCAAAGTTTTCCCCAAAAAAGGGTGCAAAAAAGACATACCTATCCCATCGTTACAGATACAGGTATGCCAACAAAAAACAAGATAAGATTGTCAGGATTATTGGGGTCGGGACAACTGCAACTGTCCATTTGACTAATCACCGTCCTTGTAGATGGAATAAAATTATCTTTACTATATCAGAAAATTGGGTTTTGTCAATATCCAACCGGGATTTTTACGAAATTTTCTCCAATTTTACATCCACGGGATTGCGGATTTCCATGGTGGAGGGGGTGACATGGCAGTCGTAAGCCAGAATCTCCACCCCGGCTGCCTGGGCTTCCACCAGGGCCTGGGAGAAGGCCGGGTCCCGCTCCCAGTGGGGCCGCAGGTAGGCTACATCCCCCATCTGAATCACAAACAGCACATAAGCCCGGTACCCGGCGCTTACCGCCTGGGCCAGCTCCTTCAGGTGCTTTGCCCCCCGGAGGGTGGGGGCGTCCGGGAAGCTGCACACCCCGTCTTCTTCCAGGGTGACCCCTTTTACCTCCAAAAGGCAGGGCTTGCCGTCTTTCTGGAAGGAGAAGTCAATCCGGGAGTCCCCGAAGGGGGTCTCCGGGCGCAGGTTCGTGATTTCCCCCAGGCCGCCGGCTGCCAGCCACTCTCCCGCCGCCCGGTTCGGGGCCTGGGAGTCCATGTTGACCAGGCGGCTGCCTTTTTCCACCGCAATCAGATCGTACTGGGTTTTCCGCAGGGGGGAGGCGGCCTTCTCGCAATAGACCTTTGCCCCGGGGGTCAGCAGCTCCCGGCACCGCCCGGTGTTTTTCACATGGCAGATTTCTTCCTTGCCGTCGATTTCAATATGGGCAATGAAACGGTTGGGCCGGCGGAGAAACACGCCGGGGTGCATTTCGTGGTAGGTCATGAGCTGGCTCCTTTCGGAAAGTGGGGAGATTATTTTGCAGAAGGCTGCCGTTAATACCTCCCTCCGGGAGGGAGGTGGCTTGGGGCGCAGCCCCAAGACGGAGGGAGCCAGCGGGCGCATTGCCGGTTGGAACACCGGAGGTGGAACCTCCCCGGGGTTATCCAATTTCCTATGCCGATTGGAGGCAACCGCCCGGTAAAATCGGTATAGGGTATCGATACCTGTGAGCAAGTACCCCCCAGAAGCAAACCATCAGATTCCTGCCCGCAGGCTCCCTCAGTCACGGCTACGCCGTGCCAGCTCCCTCCCGGAGGGAGCTATGGGGTGCTGCGTTTCCACATGGGTTGGTGCTTTGGGGAAGTGCCTGCCGTGGAATCCCTCAGTCACGGCTACGCCGTGCCAGCTCCCTTTGGCAAGGGAGCCTCCGGCGTGCCGCCGGTGTCAATTTCGCACGGGAATCTTCTGCGAATCGCTACTGCCCCTCCAGTGCCCGGTATCGTTACC
>CASFFN010000047.1 GCA_949293985.1 uncultured Eubacteriales bacterium
CCGGTCGGTCCATATGCTTTCCAGGCGAATGAGATTTTCCCGAAGCTCATTCAAGGAAAGGGTTTTATCTAATTTCAATTCTTCATAGTAATTCGTCATTATTTTTTCCTTCCAAGGGCTTCTTTTCGGATTTATGATTCTGCCGGGGAAGCCGGTTTTTTCGGCTTGACAACAACCACCTCGGCCGGACGCACCACCCGGCCTGCATAAGTGTATCCGCTGCGGACGATATGGGTGACACGCATGGAGGTCACTTCCTCACTTTCCGTAACACGAACCGCCTTATACAGGCGGGGATTAAACTCGCTCGTTACCTTGATTTTCTCGACGCCGCGCCGTTCCAGAATCTCCATTATTTCCTCACGGACCGACTGCAGCAGCTCTTCTTTCTCACCTTCGATCCGATCCATCAGCAGAATAAGATCGTAAAGGAAAGGCTCAATGCACGCAAAGTTCGCACCGTTGGTGACGGTTTGGATCAGCTCATTTTTCTGCTTGTCATTCATCAGCCGCCGCGAAAACAGATCCCGCAGGGCGTTGAGCTCTGCCCTCACCTCGCCCAGCTCCTGCCGGACTCCGCCGATCTCATTTTGGACCGCCTGGAGCTTTTCTTCATCGTACACATAGGCGATCTGGGGTTCTGAAACGGGAGAAGGGAATTCAGACGATTCTTCTCTTTTCTCAATATCTTCCGGATTACATATTTCTGCCATGTTGATTCCTCCTTTTGTGCCGGTACAGGCTTATTCCACATTGGTTCTGCCCACGATCTCGGTGGCGCGGGCGACTTCCTCTGCGCTCATATTCGAGGTGCGATCCACCTCAAAGGTGCCGAGGCTCTTGTTCGCCACCTTGTCGATCACTTCAATCGTCACAATCTGATCCGGGTCATAGGCATAAATGATTTCGATCGGGGAGCTCTTTGGGTAGGGCGGAATGGACAGAGTGCTTTCACCAATCACCTTCACGAATTCCAGTTCCGAATCATTCCCCTCAGTGACCTGAACCAAAAGCCTCGTCTGATTGTCTACAACTGTATAGGCAGCCTGAGAACTGGTCGTCGGGATCTTGCTGTTGCGCGGAATAATGATCTGGTTATACTTGCGATTCGTTTCGGAGTCGAGCAGGACGACGCCGAGGGACTGGCTGGTAACATCGGAAATAATGATTTGGTTTGCCATTCCTCCGACAGCTCCGCCGGTATCCGCCGTCCGGGCATCCCGCCGGGGTGCGCCGCTTTCGGCATCGATCTCAAAGGTACTGGCAAAGATAGCCGCCCCCTGAGCCACTGCAGTGTCCGGATTGACCTTATATTTCACCTGCTTTCCGGAAAGCGCTTCCAGCATCTTTTTGACCATGGGCATGCGGGTAGAACCTCCGATGACCAGAAGTTCGTCGATTTCCTCCCAGGTGACCGATTTTTCTGCCATCACCTGTTCCAGCTTTACCCGGGTCCGCTCAAGCAGATCTGCAGTTGCCTCTTCAAATTCCTCCCTGGTGATTTCCACAGGCTGCTTGATTCCCTTTAACCGCAGCCGTGCCACCTCTTTGTCTGTCAGCATCCGTTTGGCACGCTCTGCCTTTTCCCGGATCTCCGCAAACAGCAGGTCGTTGTCGTCATCCAGGACAGCACCCTGCTCGGTCAGCTTTTTCTGAATCAGCTCTGATAATCTGCCGTCAAAATTGAAGCCGCCAAGCTGGGAGTCGCCGCCGGTCGCCAGGGCGTCAAAGTGCCCGCCTTTGATGTCCATAATGGTGACATCAAAGGTGCCGCCGCCCAAATCATATACAAGCACACGCGCATTGGTATCTTTTCCAAAGCCGTAGGCGATTGCCGCTGCCGTAGGTTCGTTGATCACAGCAAGGACATTTAAGCTCGCAATAGCTCCGGCCTGCTTTGTAGCAGTGCGCCGGGCATCGTCAAAATACGCTGGCACGGTAATGACCACGTCTTTGATTTCTCCTTCGCCCACATACTGTTCTGCATCCTGACACACCTTGCGAAGGATAAAAGATGACAGCATTTCCGGGGTATAGGTCTTTCCGCTGGGAGCTTTGAAGTTCACTGCAGGACCACTCTGGCCCATTTTGCGTTTGATAAACTGTACCACATTGTTTGGTTCCGTTTCGGCGGAATTCTTCGCCTCCTGTCCCACCAGCAGATCATCCTCACCGGTAGAGGTAACGCCGGTAAAGAAGATGACTGAGGGGGTGTTTTCCATCCCTTCCGCGTTTTTCAAAATCTGTGTTTCCCCGTCCTCACAGACGGCAATTGCAGAATAAGTAGTGCCAAGGTCAATGCCAAAGGCTTTTCGTTCCATTATATAGTCCCTCCATTTTTTATTTCTTTAATTGATTTATATATCTGTCGATTGCGGTTCTTAATGCATTCAGCGAAGAGTCGGCAAAAGCCATACTATTTATGGCATGGTACAGCTCCGTCACCATTTGCTGGCCCGGGCGCTGGTCACCAAAGCTCTTTTGCACTTTCTCCATGGTTTCCAGCACATAATTACGTTCTCTTTCCAAACTCTTGATGTTGGAATTTGCACGCTCACTGATCACCTGGAGCTGTCCGATCAGCTCTTCAATATTCGTCATCTGGAATTTCCTCCGTTGTTTTCAGCTGGTCAATATAACCCGCAGCCAGATTTATTTTTTGCAATGCCTGAGACAAATCAGAAAGGGCTTTTTGGCAGTAACCTATGGTCTCGCTCCCTGCGCCCATCGGGGAACCACCCAAAGAATGATTCAACATGGCGAGGGTATTCTGAATCTCGTTGCTTTCATGAGAGATATTTGTCACATTGCTTTTCAGATCATTGCGGATATAACTCCTGGCCTGCACTTTTTGATTATTGACTACTTCCATACCTATTTCCGCACACTGTTCAGAAACTCATCACAGGTTCGTTCCAGGGCTTTCATTGACGCGGCTGCCCTCAGCAGGCCCTGTGACGCAGTGGAGACCGCAAAGGCCGCCTGCTGCCCGCTTTGGCTGGGACGGGTGAGAGAGGCAATATTGCGGGCCTGTGTTGAAAGGCTCTGCCCTGCGGCCGACACCATGTTGGAAAGCTCAGAAGAGCTGGATTTTAACTGTTGTAATGAAACGACAAGTTCCTGTAACTCCATCATGAATTCCTCCTTTATTTCAATTAAATAGCACGGACCTGAATCAATTTCTCTTTGGCCGTCTGGAGCATTTTGACCGTATCCTCAATCTGCTTTTTGGTCTGCTGCAGCTGCTGAAGCATTTTCTGATCATAGGACTGCGTACTGCCGCTCAGCTGAGATTGAACCTGCTGCATTGCCCGATCGATCTGTTCGTTGTAGGCAGTCAGCTTTCTGATCTGTTCCTCAATCTGACGCTCAGATGCGGTCACTGCCTGAATGATTTGCTGTACCATGGACATAATTGTTTCCTCCTCTGCTTTCTTTCAAATTAACTCCATTGCTGATCCCGAAAGGCATTGGCATCGCTCTGCGTCACCGGTGCATAAGGGATAAAAGGGATCTCCTCAGAAAATTCCACGTCATCAATGATCAGACCGCGATTGGCCTGTGCTGACCATCGAATAAACGGACTGGTGAGGGATTGTATTGTCCGCTCGTCAATACGCAGAAAAATCTTGGAGTTGAAGGCATCGGAATTTCCGAAGCCTGCTGTCTGCGCGGTAAATTTAGAGGCTTTAACCCACCAGCCGATAAAATGGATGCGCCTGGCAGGGCCTTTTTCCACAAAATCTTTCAGCGGAGATGCCTGTCCAAAGGGATCAGGCTCAAATTCCCAGCGATCCATGGTGGAGCCAAATATATAAATGGTGTCCTCACCGGTCGGCTGAGTCATCAACTCCTGAATGGTCTCCGAAAACTGTTCTCTGGAAATATCCTCAATAAAAAAGCCCAGGTTTTCCATCATAGATGCGAACTGAGGATATCTCCGCTCATACGGTTGTTCATCTCCCTCAAAATCACAGAACATAAATCTGGCATCCCCCTTCGGATGCTGCGCAGCAAGGGATGCCGCTGCGCTTTGAAGGATTCCGACAGCCTGATTGCAGTCCCCGTCAGGAGCACCCAAAATGGCCATATTGCGTCCCGGCTCATGGAGCATCGGTAAGGTGATCCGCTCCCCATCAATGGAAATTTTATTGCCGATCATTGCCACAGGTACTCTGGCTGTTTCCCGAAGCTGCTGGATTGTCTCAATGCCGTTTGCTATGGTGACCCGGCGTTCACTCTCAAACACATAGGGCGGAACAGTATAGCCGCGGGCCTCCTCCCACATTTTGCGGCGAATGGGCCGCAATACCGCTTCATCCGCAAAGGCGATCACAGTTTTTCTGTTTTGCGACAATTCTCCGTAATCCAGGTTTACAACAGCCTCCCTTGGCCGGACAAAGGCTGCGGCAGCATTGTTCATGGAGAGCACCGCTCTTGCTTCAGATTCCGAGTTTTTCAGTGCAATACGAATGGGGATCTGGCTGAAGATACTGTCCTTGTTATGCGCCAGCGCCATATTGCCGATCAATGTCTGCGATGCCAGGATGAAATGAATGCCCGCTGCGCGGAACAGGCGCACCGATTTTTCAAGCATATCGGCGATCTTCTGCCCGGTTTGATTATCATCACCAAACATCATCTGAAATTCGTCAATGACAACAACAATGCGCGGCATCTGTATTTCGGGGAACCGCAGCCTCAGCTCACGAATGCTTTTCGCGTTTTTCTCCTTCAGGAGCTTCATTCGGCTCTGATATTCATGAAAAAGGGAGTTCAGCACTGCGAGACCGAAGCTGACATCGCTTTCCAGTCCAAGCGTTCTGGCATGGGGCAGATAATCCGGCTGCCCGATATTGGAGAAGGCCTTAAAGGTGACGCCTTCCTTAAAATCGAGAAGATACATTTGCAGCTCTCGGGGCGAATATCTCATGCAAAGGCTGTGAATAATCACAGAGATCAGGTTGGATTTGCCCTGACCAACCGCACCGGTAATGATCGCGTTGTGGCGCTGGTTGATCTCGTCTCCAATGGTGATCTCCATGTTGTTGATGCCGTATTTTCCGACACAGAAGGTCAGGCCATCCACACTGCTCTCTCCCCAGAACCGGTCCATGTTATGCAGCTCCGCAAAACGGACCGTGGGAAGCTGCGCCGTACGGATTTTTTCCACAAAAGACTCACTGTCCTGAATAATCTTCTCTGCCGGCACAGGAAGATACTTTACCGCTCTGCCGCCCTCAACGGATACACCGTTTACCTCTGGTTCCAAAACAGTAATGTTAGGAGAGATAGAGCGGACCTTTCGCTCAATTTCGCGGCCATCGGAAGTCTGAAGGGTAATATAGGTGGTAGAAATAATCAAAAAGGAAATCCCAAAAGCAGGGCCGCTCCGCATTAACCGCGACAGCAGTGCCATCAGTTCCTGCCCGATCAGCCCCATATCCATGGAGAGCACCACCAGTTTGTATCCTTCGATGGGGCGCTGCACGCTTTTGCGGAATTCAATCAGCGAATCCTTTCGCCCCTGAATGACATTCTGAACCGCCTGAATCTGCTGCTGTAATTCCTTCAGTTTCGACAACAACTGTTTTTCGTCCGTGATAAAATCCAGGATTCTGGATTCACCGGCGGAAAGAGCGGCAAAGGGTGCAAACACCCCCGAAAGATCGCCGTCATACCCCAGTATAGAAAGCTGCCCCGGGGCGGTTTTAAAAATTGCCTCACACAAAACAAAACGTGCAAGCTGATTCACGGAAGCATTGTAGGTGTTGTCGATCCAAATATTTCCTTTTCCAATGAAATCTGCGGTCAGTTTTTCGCTGTTTCCCATGGAAAGTGTGCTGCAAACATCCAAAACATCCACTTTCATTCTCCTCTCTCGGATGGGTAATCCGATTGTGCCCATCAATTATCGTACCGTGGAGAATAGATCACACGGCAGTATACTCTGATTCAAATTATATAGATAAAAAAAGAAAAAAGCCCCACCCGAAAGTGTAGTCTTTTCGGGTGGGGTGTTTTTTATGATGATCTCGAACAGATACCGATATTTTTAAAGAATATGTAGTTTTCTGTAACTTATCGCTTTAAAGTCGCAAAATCCAAAGTTCCGTCTGAACAGATAATATGGTCAACGTAATGTCTGCTACTGCTATCTTCCACTGCCCCCAAAGAGCTTAAAAAGTCCTGCATTTCCTGCATCGTGCCATCGTAATAAATGGTCGAATCCTCATACACTTGATACTCAATGGATCCATTCATGCATCGGATCTCCTCTGCACCGCTGGTAGAAAACACATCTTCTTGTCCGCATAACCTGATCCACTCTTCCAGCGTGCCGTCGTACTCCACAGCATCACAGTCTGCGAAAACCTGAACATTCAAATGCTCAATCGTATTGGGAAGATAGACAACAGCATCCTCACACGCGCCAAAGGCCCATTCACCAATTTCCTTTACGCTTTCCGGAATCGTGATCTGAGTCACATTTCTCAAGTTTTCAAACAGGCTCGCCCCAATATAGGTGATCCCATCCTCAATGACCACGGATTGGACATCCTCAGGGGCAAACTGCTGTTTTGCAATGACATTACAGAGTTCCTCATAACTTCTATGAAACCCCCATGGTGCGTGACTCAGGCCGCCGCCCATAAAGATCGACACCGGGAAATCTCTGGTCTCTCCCTTGCCGCTGATGCGCAATTCCCCGGTACCCTCATCAAAGGAATAATGGATTCCGGACCCGATACTGGTCAAATTGTGCCGCACATACAGAAGCATTCCCGCCACGAGGATCACCGGTACACTGAGAATTACAATAAGCATTCGGCGCTTCGCAGCCGCAGCCCTTCGCTTTTCCCGCTCAGCACGTTCTGCCGCTTCCCGGCGGGCCTGTTTTTCCCGTTCCAACCGCTCCCGGCGCTCCTGTTCTTCCCGTGCCAGCCGCTCCCGGCGCTCCCGTTCTGCCTGTGCGGCCTTTTCGGCAGCTGTCCGTTTTTCCTCCAGATCTTCCAGTACACGCCGGGCGTTTCCCCAGTCATCGCCGTTTTCTACGGCTCTTTTCGCCATCCTTTCCGCCAGAGCGGTGTCCTTGGGTTCATCGAAATACAGCAGAAAAGCCAAATAACCATCCGCATGGGCTTCGGCCGTTTTGTTTCCCTGCGCGGCTGCTTTCTCCGAGGCCATCCGCATCGTATTCCGCGCCTGCTGAAGATGAGCCGCGGCATCTCCAAAACCTCTGCGGCTTTCTTCTATGAAAAGGTC
>CASFFN010000048.1 GCA_949293985.1 uncultured Eubacteriales bacterium
TTTTTGCCTGGTTGTCAAGTCTTTTTTGGGATATTTACAAAAAAGATAGACCCCGCATTCCTGCGAAGTCTATCTTTTCTTAACTTAATGACATTGCCCAAACGGGGCACACCCGATTTTTAACCCATAAGCGTCCAAATCCAGTACAAAAGGCCGTAAATCACACTGGCGGTGGTGCCGTACACAATCACAGGGCCGGCGATGGTGAACATCTTTGCACCCACACCCAGAATATAGCCTTCCGTTTTGAATTCCACGGCGGCGGCGCTGACGGCGTTGGCAAAGCCGGTGATGGGAACCAGAGTACCGGCTCCGGCGAACTTTGCCAGATTGTCATAGAGGCTGAGACCGGTAAAAAGAGCGGAAAGAGCCACCAAGGTCATGGAAGCGGCGGTGGAAGCGTCGGTTTTTTCCAGACCCAGGCTGCCGTAGTAATTCCATAGCATCTGCCCCAGCACACAAATGAGACCGCCAATGACATAGGCAAAAACGCAGTCTTTGAGAATGGGCGACGGGGGCGCCATTTGGGAAATCCGTTTGCCGTATTCCTTTTGTGTCATAATATCCCTCCTGGCACTATCTTTTCCCGCAATGGCCGCTTCATACAAAAAAATCCCATCTGCCGGAGCAGATGGGATTTTCTTTTGCAATCAGCCCTCGAAGTCGGCTTCCTCAGCTGCTACATCCTGGTCGGCTGCGGGTGCTTCGGTCTGGGCGCTGCACTGGCAGGCGCAGCCTTCGTCGCAGTCGCACTCGTCGCCGCAGTCGCAGTCGAAATCGTCGTCGCAATCGCAGGCGCACAGCTCGCAGCAGCCCAGAATCTTTTTGGCCCAGGCTACGATCTTGTCACCATAGGTGGCAATGACATACACAGCGCCGGCGATGGCAGCCAGGGCGGTGAGAACCTTCCAAAATGTTTTCATAACAGCATCCCTCCATGCTTAAAAGTGTCACCGTTAGTATATCCAAAATTGGAGAAAAAAGCAATAGAAAAATTAAAGATATCCATACATTCCCCGGACACTCACTTCTCCGGAGTTGACGGTGCGGAGGGAACCGTCAGGAAAGCTTACAATCAGCCCGCCGTCCTCGTCCAAATCCAGGGCATAGCCCGGGGTGCATTCCTCGCCCCGGAGCAGCTGCACCGGCTGATGGAGGGTAATGCAAAGACCCTTGTAACCTTCCATAATGGCCTTTTTCCGGGTCAAAAGCTCCCCGTTCATCCGGGTAAGGGACAGAACCATGGCGGCGGCCAGCCGGGGCAGGGATACTTCTTCACCGGTGGCTTGCAGCAGGGAGGTTGCCTTATCTCGAAGCTCCGGGGGGAAATCCTGGGGCGTTTGCCTACAATTGATTCCCACCCCCACAATGGCGTATTCCACCAGACCGGTGGCGGTGCTGACGGACATTTCCGTAAGGATTCCCCCCAGCTTCCGCTTTCCCGCAATCAGGTCGTTGATCCACTTGATTTTCGGCTGGAAACCGGCGGCATCCCAAACGCCCCGGCAGCTGTACAGACCGGCGGCGCAGGTCAGGTGCATGAGTTGTTCCGGTTTTGCCATGGGACGCATGAGCAGGGAGACATACACCCCCATCCCGGCGGGGGACTGAAAGCTCCGTCCCATCCGTCCCCGCCCAACCGTCTGCTGGGCGGAGAGAATCAGGGTGCCGTCGGGTGCGCCGGCGGCAGCCATCCGCTTGGCCTCGTTGTTGGTGGAGTCCAGGGTGTCGAACCAGTGGATTTTCTCCTGCCAATCTCTCTGTGGAAGATGTGCCAGTATAGCGTCTTTCATGGCTTCAGTCAATGTCCCGCAGCACCTGCTCCGGAGGCGTATCCAGCACCTCGGGATGGAGCATCAGCCGCTTGTAATACTTAAAGAACGCGGCGTAATAGAAGCCGTCCACGATCCGCTCGTCCAGAGTGAACTTGCAGTCCAAGTACTTCCGCTGGACAATGGAGCCGTCCTCCTGTACCTCCAGCGCCCGGCGCTTGCAGCCGAAGGAGGTGAAGACAGGAATGTTGCCGAAATCATACAGGTGGTGATAAATGGGGGGAATGCCCAGAGAACCCATGGAGGTGAAGAACACGGAGCCGTGGAAAGGGCTGACTTCCAGCAGGAACCGGGGAATGAGGCCAAAATAGTCCAGGGTTTTCAGCACCCACACGGTAAATTTCAGAAATACACCGGGGACCAGGGCAAAAGCGGCGGCGGTGTTGTCCAGGGTGGAGTCCAGAGGTGTGTTTTTCACAATCTCCACCTGCTCATTGATTTTCCGATACACCTCTTCGGCAGTATCCGTGGGTGTCAGATGCACCTTGATGACGGTCTCCGGGGAGTCGGTGGTCATATCCTTTTTCACGGTCATGCAGAATTGCAAATCCGTGCCGTGGGAGTAGATTTTCTGACCGGAGATGAACCGGTTCATCTTGGGGTACTTGGCAACGCTGTGGCAGTAGGCTGCCAGCAGCACATGGATCAGGCCAAAGCTCACCATGCCCTCTTTTCGCTTCTGACGGATATACCGCTCCACATTGGTGATTTCAAAGGCGGTTTCAAAGTTGTTGTCCGACTCGTTCCGATTCACCATGATGTAAGGGACAATCTGATTGAGAGGCGGCTCCGTGCGAATCCGCCGTCCGTCGGACCGGTCTCCCCAGGTGGGATGCCACTGCCCCACGGGATGGGGCTTGGCAGCAAAGATGATGAGCACCAGCCCCAGGGTCATCAGGGTATCCGGCAGCATGGCTTTGTAATTTCCCAGGAAATCATAGGAAAGCGTACCGGTGAGCAGTCCCTCGTATTCCATGGCCAGCAGGGCGCTGCGGTGCAGATAAAATACGGCGAAAAGGGGAATGAGCAGTATGGGAATCAGCAGCCACATGAGATTGGTCTTTTCCGAGGTGATCTGGGTATACATGGCGGCCACGAAAATCAGAGTAATGGCATACAGAATGGTAATCATGGTATCCATGTATTGAAAGTCCACCGCTTCAAATACAAAGAAGAAGTAAATGGCAATCAGCCACACGGGAATGGCGGTCTTGTAAAAGTACTCTTTCCCGGCTTCCAGGACCATCAGGGCAAACAGCACACAGGCAAACACCGGCAGAACGATTTGGCTCCACGCATCGGCTCCTTTCGTACCGACGACCAAAATGCGGGCCACAGCCGAACCTATCATGCAAAGCGCAGACAGCCAGGTCAGCACATTTTTATTGCTGACGAAAAGTGTAATTTTTCTATCCATGGCCCTCATTATAGCAAAAAGATTTTACCTGTCAACAAAAAACCGTCTGCTCCGGGGGGGCAGACGGTGTATTTCAGGAAAGGGTGTGCTTCAAAGCGGCAATGAAGCGGGGGTCCGTGCCGCAGCAGCCGCCTAAGATGGAAGCACCCATCTGGCGGCAGTCTGCCAGGATTCCGGCAAATTCCTCCGGTTCCATAGGGTAGTGGGGCAGGTTGTCAGAGCCGATTACCGGAATTCCGGCGTTGGGCTTGCAGAGAATGGGGCCTTTGAGCCGCCGCCGGAGCTTGCTCACCAGTCCGGCGGTGAACAGATCTGCCGCCACGCAGTTAAAGCCCACCGCAGCGGCACCGGCATCTTCCAGCTCAGAGAGGACTTTGGAAGCGTCCATACCGGAGAAAAGAGCACCGTCCGGCTGCATGGTAAAGGAGTACATAACGGTGCCGGCCCCTTCCAGTTCCGCGGCGGTGAGAATGGCCTCTGCCTCCAGAGGATACATGAGGGTTTCCGCTGCCAGCAGATCCACGCCGCCGTCTACCAGTCCCCGAATCTGACGGCTGTAGTTTTCTACCAGCAGGTCAAAATTCTCCGGGTCAAAACTGTCGGTAAAGGTGGCCAGCGTGGTGAGGTTTCCGGCTACCAGACAGCCTGGCGCTGCGGAGCGGGTCAGCTGTACCAGCCTGGCATTGACTTTTTCGGTCTGGCCTGCCAGATTTGCCCGTTCCAGGGCGATGGGCTGAGCCTGAAAAGTGGGGGCGTAGAGCACCCGGCTTCCGGCTTCGGCATACTGCCGCTGCAAATCCGTCAGGGCCTGGGGATTGTCCAAAATCCACTGCTCGGTGCAGCAGCCTCTGGGCATTCCGGCCTTCTGGAGATTGGAGCCGGTGGCGCCGTCCAGGAGCAATGGGCCATCCTTCAGCAACTGATGAAATTCCTCTTTTGTAAGCATGCTTTACCTTCCTTGGGGATTATTGAATGTGGGTGTGGTTGTTGATGTGATCCTCACAGTAGCAGTAGTAGCCGTTGCACTTGGAGCAGTAGCGGAACTCCAGTTCCGGGTTGGATACATCGGTGCGGCCGCAGACGGTGCAGCGGTGATGATAGGGAGCCTGGGACTGGGTCTTCTGCCCGGAGTGGAAGGGAATGGGGCCGGTTTTGGCCTGCGGCTTGTGGAATCCGGCAGACCGCCGGGCCTTCACCCGCCAGGACGTGGGGAAGAGATTGACAACATCCTTGCCGACGAACAAAAAATAGTTGGCCAGGGCCACCAGGGGGAACAGGTTATGGGGAAAGAAGAAAGTGGGATAGGACAGCGCCCAAATCTGGTAAATAGTCAGTCCCAGATATACCAAGGCAAAAATCCAGGCCTTCACCGGAATAATAAAGAAGAACAGGAAATGGGTATCGGGATACAGGGTGGAAAAGGCAATCAGCAGGCTCAGGTTCAGCCAGGTGACCATGCTGGTGTAATACGCCTCCGCAGGAAACAGCACCGGCAGTCCGTCACTCCAGAACAGCATAAAGGAGGGGGAGGAGAAAATCATGGCAAAAACATCCATGAGGATGATGCCGGTAAAGTAAAAGAGGTTAAACCGGAAGGTACCCCACCGGGCTTCTGCCGCCCGTCCCAGAGTGTAGTAGCAGTACAGGCTGATAAGCGCCAGCACAAAGCTGCCGCTGGTTCCGGTGAACACATAGGAAAACAGCCGCCACACCTGCCCCTGTAAGATCAGGCTCCGGTTAAACTCCAGCGCGGAGTACAGCGTGGTGGTCTGGGTGAACTGGCTGATCAGATACACAATGGCGCTGCCCACGGTCACATACAGCATGAGGTTGGGGATGCCTTTTCGCTGGTTGCGAAGGCAAAACCGCTCGAAGCGGCTGCGAAGATTTTTCAAAGCCATCAGCTCCTACAACAATAGTGGATATATCATAACAGCTTTCCTCCGAAATGTCTATGAAAGTTTTATGAATTTTTCCCGGGGAAAAGGGAAAAAGGGGTTGACAAATGGAGAAAATACGCTAAAATATACGGTAACTGCATACAAGCCTTATCAAGAGCGGTGGAGGGAACGGCCCGATGAAACCCGGCAACCTGTTAATTCAAGGTGCCAAATCCGGCGGCAAACGAAAGATGAGGATTCGATATAGCGCACATCGAATCTTCGGTGTGCGGATTTTTTATGTTTTCCGGGGAAAACCCCCTGCGCCAGAAAGGAAATAATATGGAAAAAAGACTTTTTACTTCTGAATGTGTTACCTGCGGCCACCCGGACAAGGTGGCGGACGCCATCTCCGACGCCATCCTGGACGCCTGCCTTGCCCAGGACCCGGATTCCCGGGTAGCCTGCGAAACCATGGTCACCACCAACTTCTGCCTCATCTGCGGCGAGATTACCACCCGGGCCCAGGTGGACTACCCGGCGGTAGCCCGGCAGGTGATTCGGGAAATCGGCTATGTGTATCCGGAGTGCGGCTTTGACGCCGATACCGTGGAAATCCAGTGCCGGATTCATACCCAGTCGGCGGACATTGCTTTGGGCACCAACGACCGGGTAGGCGGAGCTGGAGACCAGGGCATGATGTTCGGCGGCGCCTGCACCCAGACCAAGGAGCTGATGCCTTTGCCCGCTGCCATGGCCCGTGCCCTGGCTAACCGGCTGACTGCCTGCATCCGCAGCAATGACCTGCTCCGTCCCGACGGCAAGACCCAGGTGACGGCGGAGTATGACGAGAACAATCAGGTGGTGGGTATCGAGGCCGTGGTGGTGTCCGTGATGCACAGCGCCGATTTTGAAATTCAGGAGCTGCGGAAGTATATCCGGGAGGGGGTCATTGCCCCGGTGCTGGAGCAGTACGGCTTCTCTGTGGAGCAGGTACCCCATATCCACATCAATCCCACCGGGCACTTCGTTATTGGCGGCCCGGACGGAGATACCGGCCTTACCGGCAGAAAGATTATTGTGGATACCTATGGCGGCTATTTCTCCCACGGCGGCGGCGCCTTCTCCGGCAAGGACCCCACCAAGGTGGACAGAAGCGGCGCATACCTGGCCCGGTACATGGCGAAGAACCTGGTGGCAGCCGGTCTTGCCACCCAGGTGCAGGTGCAGCTGGCTTATGCCATCGGTGTGGCGGAGCCGGTTTCCGTCCGGGTGGACAGCTTCGGCACCGGCGTGATTTCCGACGAGGCTATGACACAGCTTCTGCGGAAGACCTGCGACATGACCCCCGGCGGCATTATCCGCAAGCTGAACCTGCGCCGCCCCATCTACAAGGATACGGCGATGACCGGTCACTTCGGCGTGGAGAACCGTCCCTGGGAGGCAACCGACCTGGCGGACAAGCTGAAGGTGTTGGCAAAAACGCTGTAATCGGAGGGGAAAACATGGATATTGCAGATTGGCTGGGAATCAAAAGCCGGGACCAGGAGGAGCGGGAGTATCAGGCCTTTGCTGAAAATTCTTTTCCCTATGGACAGGCCCAGCGGGACAAGATTGAGGAACTTCTGAGCGGGCTTTTTCCCAAGGAGAAGAAGCAGCTTACCATGATGCTGTTCCTGCTGGGAAAGCAGTATTACCACGGCTACGGCCTGCGGAACGAAAAGGACTACCAGGGCTTAACGCAGGAGGAGCGGCTCAACATTGCGGCCAGGAGCCTGAACCGCCAGCTTTTCGGCAAGCATAAAAAGAGCCTGACCACATATCTTGCCCTGATTGCGGCAGACGCCCAGGTGAACGAGAACCTGTGCTATCCCACCTGTCAGGAGATTCTGGAACAGGCAAAAGAATATTGAAAAATCGGGCAGCCCCTTTGGGGCAATGTCATTAAGTTAGTGACATTGTCCTAATGCAAAGACGGATAAGAACGAGTGCATCCGGCGACGGATGCACTTATTCTGTAAAAAGGGCATGA
>CASFFN010000049.1 GCA_949293985.1 uncultured Eubacteriales bacterium
TTTTGCCTGGTTGTCAAGTCTTTTTTGGGATATTTACAAAAAAGATAGACCCCGCATT
The DNA here is from genome assembly GCA_949293985.1 of uncultured Eubacteriales bacterium. Lineage (GTDB taxonomy): Bacteria > Bacillota > Clostridia > Oscillospirales > Oscillospiraceae > Faecousia. The sequence goes on from CASFFN010000049.1 coordinate 59, forward strand.
CCTGCGAAGTCTATCTTTTCTTAACTTAATGACATTGCCCTTTGGGGGCTGCCCCGTATTTTTATGCCGGCTGATGGACAATGCCTACAAACAGGGGAAGTCCGTCGGGACTTACAATGGCAAAGAGGAAGGGACGGTCCACCACGAAGTCAATCTCATCCTCCACCACAGGGGCACTTTCAGGGAGGGCCATCAGAGTATAGGCGGCAGCGGTAACGCCTTCCTCGTCAATGGCAACCCGAACTCCGTGGGTGGCTTGGCTGAGGATATAACCGCTGTCTTTCCCGGTCATGGGAGAGAAGTCCCCGGTTCCTGTAAATACCTCCGAAAGTCCCAGATTGTGGAGGCCCTGGCACAAATCCAGCTGGGCGGAGATGTCAAATTTGGGCAGGGAGAGATGGACCGTCAAACGCTTCTGATTCTGCCAACTGCCTTTGGACAGGAGAAATTCCATGGTTTCCTGACTGTTCAGCAAGGTTTCCACATCCTGCCCCTCGTCCGGCAGCACAATCCACATGGTGCCGCCGTTATTGCCCAGGGGAAGCCCAACGGCACCGAAGTTTTCTCCCCAGCAGTAGGCATTCTCCGTGCTGCTGTGCATAAAGTCACAGGTGAGATCCCCGGTTCCGGCATGGAAGGTTCCGGGAGTGGTAGCCTCCGGGGAGAATTCTGTCTGCCATTTTGCCCGGAAATAGATGGTGGTGGCAAGGGCCAGGACGGTTTCCGGCTTCAGCTCCAGCCCCTGAATCTGATCCTGCAAAAGTCCGCCGGTTTGGGCATCCAGCCAGTCTTGCAGGGCTTTGTTAAAGCCATCCGAGCCCATTTCCCCCTGAAATGCGGAGGCATAGTAGTTCTCCGCCAGGATTTTCATGGTTTCCGGCACATAGGAGATGTTCTGGTTCAGCCACAGGGAGCTTCCCAGGATGCTTGTGGTCATGCCGTCGTTCCGATAGTGAGCGTTCCACACCGCCTTGGCCTGGGTGCGCAGGGCTTCCATGCTGTCCGCTCCCAGCACATCCAGAATTTCCTGCCGGGTGGAGCCACCTGTAAGCTCTGCCAGCATTCCCAGGGCCAGATACACATTCACCGGGGCATAAGCCCGGTTTTCTCCTGCCTCCCCGGATAAAAACTCCCGGATGCTGTCTGCAAAAAATCCTTCCAGCCCGTCCGCGTACCCCTCCGGCTGCCGCTGTTTCTTTACGGATTCCCTCCAGGCGTCATATTCCTCCATGAGATTGGGGCTGCTTTCATCGGGGTAGGGGGCCATCTCCGGGTACACCGCCTCGGCAATGGCGTAAGCGGTCAGCACCTGTCCCCTGGGGTACAGGAAGAAGCCGCAAAGAAGAGCCACCGCAACAAGTGCGGCTACCGCCCCCATCCACCGGGGCAGCTTTCCGGGGCTTTTTGCCTTTTGGCTCCTTTCCAAGGTCTTTTCATCCAGTTCTCCCATGCTTTCAAAAAGGTCAACGGGTTTCATACAAATATCCCTCCTGAATCAAATAGGCTTTCAGCTTCATCCTGGTGCGGTGAAGAATCACTGCTGCATGGTTTTCCGTCATAGCATAGTCCCGGGAAATCTCCTCCAGGGTTTCGGCGAAAAAGTACCGGCGGACAAACAGGGACTGTTCCCGGGGAGGAAGCCCCTTTACAAACCGGCGGATGGTCTGGGAAAGTTCCCGGGCAACCACCAGGTTTTCCGGGCTTTCGCAGCCGGAAATACACTCGGCCAGTTCCTCCAGAGGCACAGGCACAGCGCCGCCGCCCTGCTTTTGGGTGAGATTGTGCTTTAAGCGGTTAATGGCAATCCGCCGCAGAAGCTTGGCCAGGAACATACTCAGCACCTGTGGCCTGTGGGGCGGCATGGCGTTCCAGGCGGCAAGATAAGTGTCATTGACGCACTCCTGGGCGTCCTCCCCCTGGGAAAGCACCCGCCAGGCCAGCTGATAGCAAAATGCTCCGTACTTGTCCTGGGTGGCGGCAATGGCGTCGGGATTCCGTGCCCAATACATTGCCACAATTTCACGATCCTCCATAGCGTCCCTCCTTCTCCCGGTGAAAGGCCCTTTCACCCTTATACTCAAAAATGGGGATAGGATATTACAATAAATTATATAATATTTTTTCTCATCTGTATATCCCAAAGAAGCCTGGAAGAATCCGTCCGTTTCTTTCCAGGATCTGCCGGATGGCTTTACGACGGTAAGCGTAAAAATCTCCGGCTTTTCTTTTTCTCCCATTATTTCTTTGTACCCTTTGAACCTTTACCGGGAAAGCCAATGGGCTTCATGCTGCTTTTTCGGGCGAAATTGTATGAAAAGAGCGGTGGATTTTTAGCGTCACAGCTGTTATGCTATGAGTAAATCAAAAACAGGAGGAAACGAAAAATGCAGCTGGGAAATCATCTGTTTCAGGCCAGAAAGAAGGCGGGGCTGTCCCAGGAGGAGGTGGCGGAGAAGTTGGGGGTAAGCCGGCAGACCGTATCCAAGTGGGAAACGGACGAGACCCTTCCCGATATCCGCCAGTCCAAAAAGATGGCGCTACTTTACAAAATCACCCTGGACGAGCTGATTAACTTTGACTTGGAGGTGCAGGAGATTCAGGAGGCTATTGAAAAGACCCGGGATGAGGTGGTGGAGAAAATCGACTGGACCAAGGCCTGGAGCAAGAAATACCCCATCCTCGCCAAGTACCAGGGAGAGGTGGACACCGCCCCCTATGCCCGGGAAATCTCTGTACTTTTGGACGACTTGAAGATTAAGTATGGCTACAATGAGCAAGATGCCATGCTGGTGCTGAAGGACATCCTGGCCGGTGTATGGAAAAGCCGGAAAAGCAGCGGAAAACGCTGAAACAGCCTTGCATTTGCCTCTGGGGTATGCTATGCTGATGGCAGGTTCTCCAATAAAAATTCATTCTGGGAGGAAAGAATCATGATTATTACCACAACCCCCTCGGTAGAGGGAAAGAAGATTGAATGCTATCTTGGCATTGTGTTTGGGGAGGTTATTTCCGGTGTGAACTTTATGCGGGACATTGCCGCCTCCTTCCGGAATCTGGTAGGCGGCCGCTCTGCCAGCTACGAGGAGGAGCTGATGCGGGCACGGGAAGAGGCAATCCGGGAAATGGAGCAAAGAGCTTTCAATATGGGCGCCAATGCCGTAGTTGGTGTGGACATTGACTATGAAGTGCTGGGGGCAGATAATGGTATGCTGATGGTCACCGCCAGCGGCACTGCCGTGGTGGTGGAGTAAGCGTAACCGCCTGTAATACGGAAAGAGAAGCATCCAGGAGGAAAGCGATTTGGGAATTTCTTTTAAGCGCCGTCGCAGGAATCTGGCTCTCGTTTTCCGGTGCGGGAATGGGCGGGCTGCGGCTTGCGTACCGTCGGCGCGTTTCTTGCCTCTTAAAATGAGATGAGGCAAAAAAGAGAGGGTGATTTGAACTGCACCCCATTTGTTAGACAGTTGTGATATACTATCTAACAGATGGGGGGATTAGTGTGAAAGTTAGTACCGGATCGGTACAGTGTAAAAAAAGCGCACAAAAGCACCCCTGCAAGCAACTGATCATGCAAGGTTCAAGCATATTCGAGCAGGGCTAAGCAACAGATAGTCCTTGCTTTTCAAGGAAGCGTGTTGCCTGCTTAATGGCCTTGGCAAGTTGTTGCTCCTTCAAATGTTCGGGCATATCGATTTTGAAAAGATCTACCGGGTTCCATACTTCACCGGTGCGGAGCATTGAATAGATGGCAGTCAGGATCATTCTGGCAATGGCAATTATGGCCCGTTTCTTTCCTCTGCGTTTTGCAATCTTCTCATATTTCAGCTTGTAGTAAGGATTATTGGTATCCTTTACTGCAGCGTGAGCAACTTGCACCAAAGCAGGTTTTAGATAGACACCGGCACGGGAGATTCGAACAGATTTCTTCTTTCCGGCAGATTCGTTGTTACCGGGAGTCAATCCGGCCCAGCAGCACAACCGCTTGGAGGAACCGAACTGGCTCATATTAGTGCCGATTTCAGAAATGATCGTAACTGCAGAGTTTCGGTCAATACCCGGAATGGTGCAAAGAAGATTGATCTCGCCTTCGTGCTTTGCAACCATCTTATTGACACAGGTATCCACCTTGGCAATCATCTTTTCGATAAAATCGTAATGCTCACGGACAATTTTGATACGAGCTTTCTGCTCGTCAGCAATGGAGAAGCCTTCAATGGACTCCAGCACTTGCTCAGCCTTCTTTTTAAGGGTGCGCTGTAACAAGGAAACACAATGTTCCGGGTCAAAGGATTCGTCGGATGTAAGGTAATCCGTAATGGCGGTTGCGGATTTTCCAAACATATCGGACACAACAGAATCCAATGCCACATTGCAGACAGTAAACGTATTTTGAAACCTGTTTTTCTCGCTGCTTTTCATGGAAACCAGCTTATAGCGGTAGCGGGTAAATTCACGCAGAATGCGGATATCCAGTTCTGGGATGAAGCTGCTTTTTACAAGGCCAATACGAAACAGATCACCGATCCATTTGGAATCTTTCGTATCATCTTTGTTTCCCTTTACAGCTTTCACCCATTTGGGGTTGGCAATGACGACTCGAATACCACGCCTTTCAAGGATGTTAAACACGGGAACCCAATACTTTCCAGTAGATTCCATGCAAACATCCAGACAGTTGTGTTCCAACAGCCAGTCGGCAAAACGATTCAAATCTGAGTTGAAGGTACTGAAACGCTTTTTCTGATAGTGGGGCTGCAAGCTGTCTGCTGGTGTGGTAATGATAGTAGCAACCACAAATGTTTTGTGGACATCAACACCGCAGCAGGTTGGGAATACGACTTTCACAATAAAACCTCCTCATAAAAATGGTGAGGAGAATGCAGGGACTGAACTGCCAAGCAATTAACAGGTGTTAAAACAATCCTTAGTGTGCGGGTTCAAAACGCCACTTATTTGTGCTTGAAAAGGCAGTTCCAGCACTGATTAACATACTGTTTTGAGTTCTGGATGCAATCTACGACTCACCTCTCCGTGCGTTGTAGTGTGCATTCGCCTCAAGTCTATTTTATAAGAAAGGCGGTCGTTTGTCTGCACTCTTTCATCTCTATTTGTGCGGACGCAAAGCGGCCGAATGGTGGATTTATATGAAAAAATTTCTTTATATACTGTTGATATTGGCATTGATAATGGCCAATACCGGTTGCGCTAATAATGCTGACAACCAGATGGTGCTTCCTCCCAGCAGAATCGGAGAAGGAACCATTCATGCTTCTTTTGAGGATGAATATTCTTTTGAATCTGCATTGGCGACAGCAGATGTTGTTGCGAGAATAGAGGTTGGAAACTGGATTGCCGAAGACACAGATCTACAGAAAACTTATTATGAAGCCACGGTATTGCAGTGTTTTAAAGGTAGTATCCCTACCACATTTACATTGCTACAGGATGGATGCTCTACCGGAACTTTGAAAGGGTATCCTCTGTTTACAAGTGGAAATGAGATGCTTGTTTTTTTGAATGAAGCCACAGAGGTTAACTATGATTCTCCCTATTGGATTATCGGTTCGTTTATGACTATTTTAGATGTTTCTTATGATGACTCCGGTGCTCGTTATTATGCGGATCGCTACGGAATTCTTGGTGAAACCATAAATATTGCTGCGAACTATGCTCTTCAAGAGGATGTATTTGCTGAAGTATATTCGAGATTGGTTGAGGCTGATCCGATTGTGAAAGATATGCAGTACCCTTATCCCTATATTTTCACAGAAAGCGATCTGACCTCCTTGATCGAAGACCAGTAATCTATCTGATCCTTTTGCAGAAGGTATTATGACATGAAAAGAAAAATCATAATTAAAACAATCGTGAGTATGCTTGTTGTAGTTTTGATGCTCCAAAGCAGTTCGTATGCGTTTGCTCATTCATCTTCCCAGGCAGGTATCCTCGCAAAAACTTATCACTCAGCATATGGAGGATACTATATTGGAGGAGAAGATGTAGGCTGGAGTATAGATGAAAATTATCATACAAATGGCATAACATTAACCTATTCATTCTCAACCTCTGACCCATACCTTAGCAGCACATACAAATCTTATGTAACAACCGGCGCGAGCCGTTGGTGGGGAACTGTGACAATTATCAATAAGACTGACGGTTCCGGAATGGGCGAAATTAGCACATACTATGATCCGAATACAAACACTACTGCAAAGTTCTGCGATTACTCTTCCAATAGCTCTGGGCATTTGACCGTATGGAAGATCAAGATGAATCGAGCTAAAACAGTATCAGCAACGACACTTGCTCACGAATTTGGTCATGCTATTGGACTGAATGATTTGTACGATGCTCAGAATATTAACAAACTTATGTATGGAATATCTTCCAGAACGGTAACAAGTCCCACAACATCGGATAAATGGGGGGCAAAAGTTATTACCGGAGTCCATTCCTCTCATACATGGGGATATAAATATTGGGATACGGATTCAGTTGGAAACATGCATGTTAAATATTGTAAAAGTTGTAATGGGTTGACCTCTGCTACGAGTCACTGCACATATGGTAACGATAATAAGTGTACAGTATGTGGAACAGATATGCATATAACTATTACTTCGGTGGGGAGTAGCAATTCACACACAGAGTAATTATTGGCAAGAGAAGGAGATCTGTAAAGAAGACCCCCCTTGATTTTTTACATAGGCTATGGTATAGTAAGGGTGGCCAAAGGCGATGACGGCCATCTACTGGAACAAAAGCGAACACCCCAGGAGCTGTGATATGCTACCCCCATAAGAGACAGTGAAAAAGAGGTTCTATGTCAATAGTTGGGGTAGAGCCAAAATAGAAAAGTTACAGATCGTGTCGGAGCGAGAACTCCGGCACGATTTTTATGTATTACAGAAGAGA
>CASFFN010000050.1 GCA_949293985.1 uncultured Eubacteriales bacterium
GGGGAAACGGCTGCTTTTCGCTGAAAATTCCTTAATCACGCAAAAAGTGACCTATATTTTGATTAAGAGCAGAATGAAAGCTGTTTATTCAGAGCTTCCATAGTATCAAATGATCGTCTTTTGGAAATGCTGTTGACAACATAACGGTACACCGTTATAATGATAGCAAAGGCAGGTGAAGTGTATGTTCTTACAGGAACTGATGGAAAAGAAACAGATAACCAAATACCGACTCTCAAAAAGCAGCGGCATTCCCTATATGACCCTCAATGATATTCTCAGCGGCAAGACCCGGCTGGAAAAGTGCAGCGCGGAAACCGTCTATAAGCTGTCCAAAGAATTGGATATTTCCATGGAGGAACTGCTTGCGCCCTACTTTGAGAAGCGGTGCAGCTTTGAATTGTTCAAAAGTAATGTGTGCCACCAGTTAAAGGAACTGGGGGACATTGACTTCATCATTCATACCTTGGAAAACGATGACATCCGCGCTTATTATAACCGCAGATGGTATCCGGAATGCTTCTACCTTCTGGCTATGCTGGACTATGTCAGCCGGATCAATGATGTTCCCCTGTGTGGGGAGTATCAGGACCTGCGGCAGCAATCTCTCAGTGAGGTGCTGTACCCCGCCAGTGTGGTGGCCGCTGCAACGGTTGCCGGGGATGAACGCCCCAAGGAGGATGCACTGCGCAGAGCCATTCCTGAATTCAGGCGTTTCAACATTATAGAAAACGAGGTGCGAAATGTCATCTGAACACATGAATGTTTTCACCAAAGAAAATTTGGACACCTTTTTGAAGGAGCTGGGAAAGGAATACCGCCGCTTAAACGGCAAGTCTATGCCTGCAGAGATCGTGCTGATCGGTGGCGCAGCGATCCTTGTCAACTACGGTTTCCGGGATATGACCACGGATGTGGATGCTGTAATCCATGGGGTGTCCGCTATGAAAGATGCCATCAACATTGTAGGCGACCGACATCAGCTGCCCAATGGCTGGCTGAATGCGGACTTCATGAAAACCGGCTCCTATTCCCCCAAGCTGCTGCAATACTCCGTCCGTTACCGGGAGTTTTCCAATGTGCTGACCGTCCGCACGGTATCTGCAGAATATCTCATTGCCATGAAGCTGCGTGCCGGTAGAAAATACAAGAACGACCTTTCTGATGTAATTGGAATTCTTGCTGAGCATGCGCAGCGCGGCGACCCCATCACCATGGAGCGAATCGACACCGCTGTTTGCAATCTTTACGGCGGATGGGAGGAAATCCCGGCAGATTCCGTTTCATTTATCCGGGACACCATGGCCCACGGAGAATTTGAAAAAGCTTACGAATCGGTCCGGGCTGGGGAACGGCAGGCCAAGGAGATCCTGTTGCAATTCCAGGAGGACTATCCCGGTGTGACCAACACGGACAATGTGGATAACATTCTGACGCAACTAAAAAAACGAAAATCTCAGCAGGAAAGATAGTAACGCAATATGGCATTAGAGCCGATGTGCAGTTTGCGCATCGGCTTTTTTACTGCCCATTTTTAATTAGGAGGACGTATAAAGATGAAGAATTGTCGTGTTGAGCTGCGGCTCAGTGCAAAGGAAAAAGCAAAGATGGAGGACATTGCCCAAAAATGTGGACTGTCCTTATCGGAATATCTGCGCAAGCGAGGCCTGGGTTTTGCACCCGGGCCTTTTTTGGATGATCGGTTTTTTGAAGCCTATATCAAGCTGTGTCAGATCAGTAATCTGCCATTGAAACCGGAAACCGAGGCTGCCCTGACAGCAATTTTCCAGGAGATGGAGAAAAACCTGTTTGTGCCTTGCAAGCAGACGCAGCAAGAAATTATAGAGGAGATAATCGGGGACACCACAAAGCCTGCTTTGTGGGGAAAGGAAGATCCCCGGAGTGCTGAACTTTCGCCCCTTGCGGCGAAAGAGAAGGACGGAGGGGATCTCAAGTGGCAACTACCGGATTCTGGCCGGTAAGGGGCAGCTTAAAAAATGTTATCGACTATGCGGAAAACCCGGACAAGACCACGGATGCCAAGTATCTGGACGATGACCTTGCCCGGGCCCTGGCCTATGTGGGGAACGATGCCAAGACAGACAGGAGGATGTATGTCAGCACCATCAACTGCCCCAAGCATGACCCTTATGGTGCAATGATGGCCACCAAGCGGCAGTTTGGCAAGCTGGGCGGCAATGTTGCTTACCACGGCTACCAAAGCTTCAAGCCCGGTGAGGTGACTCCGGAGGAGGCCCATGCCATCGGCATGGAAACAGCCAAGAGGATGTGGGGTGAGGAATATCAAATTGTCGTTACCACCCATTTGAACACGGATTCCCTGCACAATCACTTCGTGATCAATTCCGTATCCTTCAGGAGTGGCAGAAAGTTTCAGAACCATGTATCGGATCATTACCGGCTGAGAGAAATATCGGATGCCATCTGCCTGGAGCGAGGGAAGTCCGTGCTGAAAGGAGCCGCCTTCTACGGCGGTGAGAAGAAGGGATATTGGGTAAGGCAAAACGGCGGCATGACCCACCGGGATATGTTACGAAGGGATATGAACGAAGCTCTGTCCGCAACTGCCAGTTATGCCTCCTTCTGCCGGTATCTGGAGGCGTTGGGTTATGTATTCACAAGAGACCAGAACAGCCGGCACCCATCTGTAATTGCTCCCGGCTGGCAGAGGGCAGTGCGGTTGGACAGGCTGGGAGAGCAGTATACCATAGATGCCATTTATGACCGGCTGATTGACAATCAGCGGCTTCCGGAACTGTATGTGACCCATTACCCGGTCAGGGGAAGAACGCCCCTGATGGAACTGGAATGGGAGATGAAGCGGCTGAACCGGATGGACGGAATCCGGCTGCTGTTTGCATTGTTTGTGGCCATGCTGAGGCTTTGCACCGGAGATACCCTCCGGGAGAACAAATCCCTGCCCCTTTCTCCCATGGTGAGAGAAGAGGTCAGAAAACTGGAACAATATGATAAAGATCTGCAGCTCCTTTGCAGGTATCACATCGATACCCCAGAGGAGCTTTCTGCGTTCCGGGAGAAAACCATTGGGAAGATTCACGCCCTGACCCAGGAGCGGAATGGCATCTACAACAAGATCCGCAGAGCAGAAGATCCAGTGAAGTCAGAACTGAAGGAACAGGCGAAGATAATCAGTCAGAGAATCGCCCCGCTGCGGAAAGAACTGCGATGCGCTGACCGGATTTGGGAACGGTCTTTACCCACCGTTCAGAACCTTTTGGATCAAGAACGCAGATTAGAAAAGGAAGTAGTAAGACACAAGGAAAGGAGCCAGGTACGATGAAAGAAACAAGACAGGCAGAGCATCTGCCAATCTCACAATTACACCCCTTTGAGGGACATCCCTTTCAAGTGCAGGATAATGAGGAAATGGACGCTCTGGTGGAGAGCATCCAAGCAGGCGGGATTCTCACGCCGCTGATGGTACGCCCCTTGGAGGGAAAGGTAAATGCATACGAGGTAATCAGCGGTCATCGCCGGTTACACGCAGCGATCAAGGCAGGGATGGAAACCGTCCCTGCTTTTATTACGCCCATGAACCGGGATGCGGCAGCGATTGCTTTGGTGGACAGCAACCTTCACCGGGAACATATCTTGCCCAGTGAGAAAGCCTTTGCCTACAAGCTAAAAATGGAGGCGCTGAATCGCCAAGGACAAAGAACTGATCTAACTTTGTCGCAAGTTGCAACGAAGTTAGATACAGCAACCCAAATAGGAGCGATGCAAGGAGAAAGTCGTGATAAGGTTTTTCGTTATATCCGATTGACCAATTTAATTCCTGAAATCCTCCAAAAGGTGGATGAGGGTCAGATCGCTTTAACACCTGCTGTGGAGCTGTCCTATCTCACCCAGCAGGAACAGCAGGATCTGCTGGAAACCATGGAGTGCGAAGATTGCACGCCGTCCCTCTCTCAGGCCGTGCAACTCAAGAAGCTCAGTCAGGCCGGGGCGCTGGATGTGGATACCATTGTCACCCTCATGTCCCAGCCTAAGGCCAACCAAGCCGAGAAAATCAGCTTTCGGGTAAATGATCTTCGGAAGTTCTTCCCCAAAAGCTATGACACCACCCAAATTCAGGAAACCATCCTGAAATTACTGAACGATTACCAGAAACGCCGCCAGCGGGAACAGTCCCGCTGATTGGAAAATGAGAGGAGCATGAAATATGAATCTGGATATTATGAACATGAAAGAAGCTGTGCAGCGAGCAGCCCAAAACGGCATTCATCTGAGTGAATACACCCTCCGCAGAGCCATCCGCTCCGGGCAGCTGCCTTGCCGAATCGTGGGAAGAACCTACCTGATTTCCTGGGACAATCTGGTGCGGTGGCTTAACTGCGTTGACGGCGGCGATAGCTACGAAGAAATACACAAAACTTAATCCGCACATTTGTCAAAAAATCTCCCATGCCCTACCATGAGCATGGGAGATTCTCTTTTGGAAAGGAGTGTGCCCTATGGCATATATTGAACCGCAATATGATAACAAGGGGAATATCACCCATTATCGATTGTTTGCCTCCAACGGCTATAACTATCAGGGAAAGCAGATCCGCAAAACAACAATGTGGTGGCCGCCTGAGAAAAATATGCCGAAACGCAAAATGAAGCAGCAGGCGATGATGGCCGCATATGAATTTGAAAAGAAATTAGAGCAAGGCTATCAGGTAGATGATAACCAGACCTTTGCGGACTACGCCCAGTATGTGATGGAGCTGAAACAGCGTTCCGGCCTTGCGGCTACCACACTGGAACGGTATCAAGGACTGCTAAGACGGATCAATCCTGCCATTGGGCATATGAAGCTGAAGGATATTCGTCCCCAACACCTGAATGAATTATATAAAGAGCTTGCAGAGCATGGTATCCGGGAAGATACCCACCGGGCAGTTCCCAGAAAGGTTCTGGCTAAGAAAATAAGAGCTTTGGATATTCCCAAATATCAGATTGCAGAAAAATGTGGAGTATCTCAAACCACATTAAACGCAGCCATTCGTGGGGATTCCATCCGGACGGAGAATGCGGAAGGAATCGCCAATGCTCTGGGCTACGATTTTTCAGAGCTGTTTACGGAAAAGTTCAATACCACCCCTCTGTCTGATAAAACCATATTGGAACACCACAGATTGATTTCCACCATTTTCAGTCAGGCTGATAAAGAACTTCTGATTCCCTATAACCCCGCCGCAAAAGCAACACCACCCAAGGTAAAGAAACACAAGGTAGAAAGCTTTCAGCCGGAGGATATGGAGGATATTATCACCACGCTTCAAAATGCTCCGATTAAGTGGAAAACCATGACCTATATTCTGATCGATACCGGCTGCCGCCGTGGTGAGCTGATGGGCCTGCAATGGAAGCACATCGACTTTGACAAGGGAACCATGATGATTGAGCAAGCCCTCCTCTACACCAAGGATAAGGGTGTTTATGTAGGCCCTCCCAAAAACGGACAGCCTCGTGCTGTGTGCCTTGCGCCTGAAAGCCTGGATATGCTCAAACAGTGGAGAAAAGAACAACTGCGAATCCGTATGAAAAACGGCTTGATCTGGAAGGACACCGGTTTTATCTTCACGAAAGATGATGGAACGGTCATGCACCCGGACAGCATCACAGATTGGCTGGGCAAATTCAGCAAGGAAGAGGATCTTCCCCATATCCATCCCCACCTGTTCCGCCATACCGCTGCATCCACGCTGATTGCCAATGGCATTGACCTGGTTACCACAGCCGCTGAGATGGGCCACACAGATGCAACCACAACCGCAAAGATCTACGCCCACCAAATAGCCAAAGCCCGCGCCGCCGCCGCCGGCGTCCGTGCCGGCGTGTTTGCAACGCTCAGGAAAGCAGAATAGATCGTAAGCGTCCCTGTGAGAATGATTCAAATCATCTCACAGGGACGGCTTTTTTGTTTGCCTGTAAAAATACCCATCCGGGACACATCACACTTGGCAACTGAGAGGTATGAGATAGCCCCGGGGGGAGTGCGGACAAAATTCTGGACTGATTCTAAATCAATCCATGAGTTTGCTTGAATTCCAATGGGCTCATGCCGCCCAGGGAAAGTTTGATCCATTCTGGCCAACGGTAATGACATTCCCAATCAGAGTGAATAATCGGATGCTCACCTGGGCGTAAAGTTGCCAGAGCCTTCTCAAGCATATTATTTACCAACTGCGCATTCGGGCTTGTTCCAATCGTCCAACTGTGTACCATACCATCAAAGCAGTCAATGACCGGAGACAGATATACTTTACCCGCCGGAAGACCAATCGCGGTTAGAGCGGTCAGCCATTTCTGATATGGGGACCTCATAGCAAGATGCGTTCTTTTGAAAAATGCCTCTGATTTCACAGCGCAATTCCTTATACCTGTCCTCCTGAGTTGCGTGTCAACATATAAGATAGCGTGTATAGAAAAGAGCCGTATTTCAACGACTCTTTGAACCAAAGGCGATTTCGATTTATATTAAAGGGGGTGGCTGCACTACCAGGCAGTTTTTGGCCTATTTATCAAAGAGTCGCCAAAACACGTCGCTTTTTTGTTGCGTTTTGACAGATATCGTGCTAAAATAGATTTTGTATCGTTATATTCTCTGGAATTGGGGGATATTATGCCACAGGATAATCATAGAAAAATCAAGCTTTTGAAATTATTGGACATGCTTCGCCATGAGACGGATGAGCAGCATCCTCTCTCCACTACGCAGATCTGTACGAAGCTTGGAAACATGGGCATTGTCTGTGATCGCCGCACCCTTCCAAGGGATATTGCAGCACTGAACGATCAGGGATATGAA
>CASFFN010000051.1 GCA_949293985.1 uncultured Eubacteriales bacterium
CTGGCAGTGGCCGACGAAAACGGCGGGAAGCTCAAAAACCGCTGCGTGTTCTTTTGCGACGAGTTCGGCACTCTACCGAAGATTGAATCCGCCGAGATGATGTTCTCGGCATCCCGTTCCAGGCGTTTGCAGATCGTGCCGATCATCCAGTCCTTTTCCCAGCTAGAAAAGAACTACGGCAAGGAGGGGGCGGAGATCATCATCGACAACACCCAGCTCACCATCTTCGGCGGGTTTGCTCCCCAAAGTACTTCTGCGGAAACCCTTTCCAAAGCCCTGGGCAGCTGTACCGTTATGTCCGGCTCGGTGTCAAGGAGCAAGAACGATCCGTCGGAATCTTTGCAGATGATCGAGCGGCCGCTGATGACGCCGGATGAATTGAAGAGTATGCCCAAGGGGCAGTTCGTGGTCATGAAAACCGGCTTCTATCCCATGAAGGTCAAGCTGAAGCTGTTCTTCAAATGGGGGATCCGGTTTGACGAGGAGCATCCCTACAGTGTGCCCGATCAGGGCAACCGCAGGGTGGAGTATGCGGAGAAAAAAGAGATCATGGACAAAATCGTGGAGAAGTACCGCCCGGATCTCCTGCACCCGCCCATGCCGTCCGATGATGATGGCGGGGCCTACGACGGCCAGCGCCAGGTGATGGCTGATCCAGAGGCTCAAGGCGGTGGTCGTGCGCCCGGACGCGAAAGAGCCAGGGACGGGGGCGTCTCTGTGCAGACGAGTCCCAGAAACCGAAGAATGCCGGAGCCGCCCGTTACCGGGAAGACTGCGGAGGTGAAAAGCGATGGGCAGGCTTGATCATCTCTACAAGGCGGAGCTGCCCCACCGGGCCAAGCTGGTATATATCTACCTTTACGACCGGCAGGATAAAGAGAAAAAGGCTTGGCCAGGAATCAAGACCATTGCTTCGGATTTATCCCTTTCACGCAGTACGGTGAAGCGGGCAATCAAAGACCTTGAAAATGCAGGTATGATCCGGAAAGAGGCCCATTACCGGGAAAACGGGAGCGCTACCTCCAACCGGTATTATCTGCTTTTGTGCCCGCAAAAGGAATCGTCTGGCTGACCGCCTCCCACGATCTATACAAGAAGGCTCTCCCCTGCGCATTTTAATCGCATAAGGAGAGCCTTTTCCTATATATAAGCGTACAGACTTTCCGGCGGTCTGCGCTCTTGAAAAATTTGTTATCCACTTCCAAGGGGGAAGTCTGCCCTTTCGGTGGACCGAGGGGAGGTCCATAGTGAGCCCCCTTGAACTTCCCACCTTAAGAAATGTTACAGCAGAAAGAAAAAGATAGGATCTAGCGCTCCCCTTTTTATGCGATATGGAGGAGGAAACAAAATGCGTCCATACGTTCGATTGAGAGACGGGTTTATGGTCAACCTTTGAGGGAAAAGGGTTGTTTTCTGAAGTTGGCGCCGGTGCACCACGGTATTTTTGCATTTTGGCGCTGATGTGACCTTTAAAAAGCATGGGATTTCTGTTATTGTTCAGAAAACAACGAGGCTGCAGAGGTGTGGCTGGCGTTAAGAACAGGACGTTAGAGAAGTTCCTTTTTGACACAGTAAATGGAAAACACCATTCTTCCCCTACCGGTTAAATGGTATAAAAGGATAGAGGAAAATGTGCTTAACTTCTGACAGTTATCCAAGCGAAACGCACAATTGGAACCAGAATTTTGTGTAGTGAATCAATCAAATTATCTAAGTATCTGAGGCGCATTGGTTGATGCATGCGCTGCGTAATCGAGAAAAGAGGTGTCCAAAGTTGAATAGATGAATAGAAAATAAGATTCAGAAGAAAGGCCGCTATTTCCCGTGTTGTGACAATAGTATTGTGCTGTTTCATGCTGATTGGCGCAGCACCGCTGCATGTGGAGTTGCCGTCTGTGGAGATAAAGCTGGAGGGAACCGCCCCGTCGCTGGCAGAGAAATATAAAATTCTGCTGAAGGCGGAGGGTTCGCTCACTTCTCCCATGCCTAGCGGCAGCACCGACGAGGGATATGTTCTCTCCATCAAGGGAAGCGGAACGGAAAAGCTCCCTGTGCTTTCTTTTGAAAGCCCCGGTGTTCATACTTATACCATTTCTCAAATCAAGGGCAGCAACAGTCAATGCAGTTATGATGAAACGGTGTACACCATGAAGGTGTATGTTACCAATAATGAGAACGGACCCGGGCTGGTGAGCGAGATTGTTCTGACGGTTCCCGGGATGGACGGCAAACCGGAACATATTATATTTGTAAATAAATATCCGACTGTGCCGGACGACCCGGACGATCCGGACGGACCGCAGACTGGTGACAGTTCCCATCTATGGCTGTATATCTGCCTGGGCGCCGTCAGCCTGACTGCCCTTGTGACGCTGTTCCTAACGAAACGGCGCAAATCAGAACAATAAAGATGTGCTCTGCGCCCGGCCACAAAAGTCTTCGTTTTGCGTGGCCGGGCGTTTTCAATCCCCGTTCCAGGGTGCGGCAAAGAGTTTTATGGAGATATATGACGATGAAGTGGCTAAGAAGAATTCTGACCGTGGTTTTTACAGCGCTGCTGTTATTCTCGGCATACAAGATTTACGAGTATGTCCGTGAGGCGCGGGAGAGCGAGGCCTCGGTGGAGACGCTGATTGAAAAGGCAGTGGAGGAACGCACCCCAAAGGAGCCGGGCAGCCTTTGTGCTTTTTTGAAGACCTGCTAAAAAAAGTCAAGTAAAATTTTCGAGAGAATGAGCAAAAAAACGAGCGCACAAATCTAAGCCGCTGAGCATCTCAAAATCGAAATGGCGGCCGGCCAGATGATATAGTGCAGAAAAATCAGTCGTATTCCATGGAATCCAAATAGGCTTTTACAGAAGCGTAGTAGATGCGCAGAAACTTGTTTGCGGAGGCCATCATGTAGACTCGGTAAGGCTTGCCTTCAGAATGTTTCTTGCTCATGAACTGGTAGACCGGCTCATCCATTGGAGCACGTTGCAGGATGACACTCATCACCAGAAAGAGCGTCCTGCGCAGGGAGGCAGACCCCCGCTTGGAAATGCTGCGGCTGCGGACATCCATTTGGCCGGATTGGTAGGGCGGGGCATCAATGCCCGCAAAGGCCACCAGTGCTTTTTTTGAATGAAAACGGCGGACATCGCCAATTTCAGCCATAAGCTGGGGGCCGAGAGAGGGACCAACGCCAAACATCCCCATTACCACAGGATACTCCGGCAGAGAAGCTGCCAGGGACTGCATCTCTTGCTTGAGAGCAGCTAACGCGGCAGAAGTTGCCCGGAGTTGGGAAATAGCCTGTTCTACCAAAAGTTTTGTTGTATCCGTTTTTGGCATGACACCGAAGTGCCCACAGGCAGAGGCGTATATATCCAATGCCTTATTTTCGTTGAAATTGTAGCCGTGCTTTCTGCACCACTTCTGGTATCTGGTGATAAAGGTCTTCTCAGACAGACCGCAGACACACTCGCAGTGCCAAAAAGCATCTACAAAGTCCACCCACTTCTCGCTGCCATCAGCGCGGGGCGGACTGGCAAACAGGCGGTTTGCGTCCGGGAAAGTTGTGTCCAGCAGGGAGATCAGGTTATTCTTCAGCATGGTTTGTACTTTGGAATACTGCTGGTACTGCCGGTAGCAGGTCTTCAGCATGAGCCGGGTATCCTCATCGGGGACATATCTCGGCAGTGTGAGCCAGTGGTCAAGGCCGTAGTTGGCCAGCTTCACAGCATCCTTCTTGTCGGTCTTGGCCCGCCTTAAACTGTTGTTTCCGTAGTCGTGCACCAGCATTGCATTGACTACCGAGACATAAAGCCCCGCGTCGTGGAGTAGCCAGGCCACAGGCGCGTGGTAATTACCCGTGGCTTCCATCACCACACGGGTCTCACCGTCCAGGCTTTTGAGCAGCCTTGCCAGCTCACTCAGTTCGCTGTCGGTGTGAAGTACCTCAAAGGGTGAGACTACCACCTCTCCGAAAGGCCGCATGACTGCGATCATGCTTTTGCCCTTGGAAACATCGATGCCAACGCAGTTCATCCACATTCCTCCAATACAACGAATCTGTGCAACCGGAATCCATCTTTTCTCGCTGCCGATTCAATCTATTGGGTGACACGAACTCCCCGGCATCCGGTAGGCTCAACCTGCTCAAATCGAACGCTGCAACAAGAGGATGGCTGACCGTCTTCAAAGCGGACATACGAAGCCCAAGGGAGTGAACGTCAGCCAGTTGCTCCTCTTATTGTAGCTTAGGCACGAGATGGAGGGAAAGCCGGACTGGCTGCCCGGCTTTCCTGTCCAAATTTATTGTAATAGGGAGTGAAAAGGATGAGCACATATCAGAAGGAACACATGGAAATGGAATATGCCCGTCATTTTTTGAGAGCGCTGAAACTGCTGGAAGAAGCCCAGCGTGGCAACGAAGATCCTGACACACTGATCAACGGCTTATTACAGGCGGCGACAGAATTTTACGATGCAGACAGTCATATATTATCGAAGCGGATTGGGCGGCAGGCATTGGCCTGAGTACCTATGAGTGGTGCCAAAAGGGGATAGAGTACATGGGCGGCAAGCTACAGTATCTGGAAATCAAAAATTTCATGAGATGGGTGGCCACACTCAAAAGGAGCGAACCGATGATCTTTACAGATATCGAGGAGCTGCGCAGGACAGTTCCGGCGGAATATGATTTTTTCGCACAATACGGCGTTCGCTCCCTAATCGCCGTCCCCTTTTCCAAACGGCTGAACCAGGGTTATATCGGCGTAGATAACCCGAAGCGGTACGGCGCAGATCCTGCGTTCCTGTTCATAATCGCTTACGCTGTCGCCCAGGAATTAAATGAAATTAAACTGAATAAGAGCCTGGCGGCCGCAAAGCAAGCGCTGAAGCTTACTGCAGGGGAAGTGCGGATCAACTGCTTTAATGGGCTCACGATACATGGCAGCAAGGGAACGCTGTCCGAAAAGGATTTCATTTCTTCCCGCTGCTATACGCTGCTGTCGTATCTTGCGGTGACGGCTGGGAACCGGGCAACGGCAAATCAGCTTGCACTGATCCTGTGGCCGGATGAGTCCTGTGAGATCCCGATGAAATCCGTGCGGAACATTGCTTACAGGCTTAGATCGCTGCTTGGCTATGTTGGGCTGGAGGATTTGGTGGTCTATGCCAACGGCATATTCAGCTTCAATCCGGAAATCAAGGTAGTGACAGATGTGGGGTTATTCGAAGAACTATGTGACAGTATCGAGATGGAGAACAATCCGAAAAAGCGGTATCGGCTGTATGAAGCTGCCGTCGGACTGTATTCCGGGAATCTTCTGCCACGGTTGTCCGATAATATTTATTTTATCCCGAGTATTACATACTATCAGGGCCTGTATTTCCGGCTCGCCGGCCGGTATATAGAACGCCAGACCGAGTGTGGCGAGTATGTCTATGCGCACAAGGCGGCCAAAGCCGCACTGGCCTTTGACCCGTTTAACAGTAGCCTGAATATGCACTTGACCATACTGCTCTACCAGCAATCGGGAGCAGGAACTGCAAATGCCTTTTATACAGGAATCAAGCGGCATCTCACGGAGGCGCATATCCAGAGGATAAAACAAACATGTCCGAATATGATTATCTGACAGCCGGAGGTGAGCCTGAAATGAGACGCGGATGAGGCCAAAAATATGTTGCAGATGAGTCGCAGACGAGTCACGAGCTGAGACGCCCGCCTGTTAGTATAGATTTCCGTAGGTTAAAAACGCCGGAAATACAGCGCAGGCGGGTGGCTGTCCATGTATGCGAACCATACAACGCAAGCCGCCTTCCGACCGGGAGGGCGGCGTTTTTTCTTATCAGGCTTACGATCAGACCTTACAGGATTTTTGCGGCCATTTTATGCCACCCCACCGAACCGCTGCGATTCAAACCGCCCCATAGTGCCGCTTTGCGCCTACAGCAATCTTGCTGTGGGCGCTTTTGCGTATCATGGCGGATTTCATTGCCGAAGTCCACCGGTCAATCGTTTTGATCCACTCAAAAACGATTGATTGGAGGACAAAGAGATGGATGACAGGCATCCAAAGAGAAGAAAGGACAAGTATAACCCCTATACCCTGTCGATGATCGACGGGAAATGTTATCTATCTTTCAGGGACGGCCAGGGCGTACCACACAGGCTGGAACTGGATGTGAAGCTCTATGCCGTGTTTGACCGGTTTGAGTTGGACGATCTCTCCTTCCTTAACGAGCAGGAGAGGCACCTTGACTGGACCGAGCTGAACGAAGAGCTGCTGAGCCGTCGTTCGGCACATGAGCCGGCCCCGGTGGAGGACGCCGTCTATGAATCCATGCAGACGCAGGCGCTCCGGGAGGGCGTCAACCAGCTGCCGGAAGTCCAGAAAAGAAGGCTGCAGATGTATTTCTTTGACGGGCTTACCTATGAGGAGATTGCGGTGCGGGAAGGGTGCAGCTATCAGGCGGTACAGAAGTCCATAGCGGCAGCTCTGAAAAAAATCCGGAAATTTCTGAAATAGAGGGTTGAGTTTTGTGTGGAAGGGGAAAGCGAACAAATGAAGCCAAACCCGAGGCTCCCTCTCGTTTGAAAAACGAATATAAATAAACCTCCCTGCTTACGCGGCCTTAGCTGCATACAAGCAAGGAACACCCGGCTTTTTCGATCTGCCTTTTTACTCCATCGCTTCCCTGTATTCCGGATATGTTTCCTGAATTTTCCGCGCCAGATCCCAGATCTCCTCGTCGCCGGAAAGCACATAGGATGTTCCGCCGGCGCCATGGAACCGGTTTTCATCAAACCAGAAGAGGCAGGTATCCCCATCCGCTGTCTCA
>CASFFN010000052.1 GCA_949293985.1 uncultured Eubacteriales bacterium
GTCCAGCACGTCAAAGACGGCGTACACAGCCATGCGGCGGGGACAGTTGACATTTCTTTTTAGACTCAGCACTTTTTTCTCCTTTCCCCCGGAAACGGGGCTGTCATCTATTTCACAGGTCGAATCGTATTGGTCACATCCAACAGCATTCCGTCGAAAAGCTCGTCTTCTGTTGCTGCACTGATAAGAATCACAAACGCCAAGCCGCCGTACTCGCCGCCGTAAACGCTGAGATAGGTGTCATCTTCAGTATAGGTGTACTCATCAACAATCCAGTCAATTCCGCCGCTCTTGTATTGCCAACGTTCTTTTCGCGGTTGAAAAGATTCTTTGACCAGTACTTCCGCAATACCATCCATCCAGATTTCCTTATTGAAAGTATCGCTTATCTGCTGACTTTGCACTTCCACACCAACCGCAGCCGTACTTTTCTCCATCCTTAGCCGGCTTTCTCTGAGCACAGTAAACTGAATCTCGCTCTCGTCCTCCCAATAGAGGAATTGAAACGGGAGATTTTCATCATAAAATCGCTGGTAAATTGTGCCCGCCGGACCGTTGCTTCGGAAGGAATCCATTGCTGCAAAGATTTCCGCCTGCGCCTTCTCATCCCCCTGAGGATAGGAGCCGATAAGATTGTAGCAGCCAAACCCATTCTGGCATTCGATGAACGCCGCCAAAAATTCCATGGTTGTGCCTCCGCTTTCGGTAGCAGAAAACTGGATCAAGTAGGTGTCCAAAGAACTGCCCTCCCGGTAACCCCGGCTGAGGATCTCATGCTTTGTGATATTGGTGCTCTCCAGCAGGCCGATATAATACTGGACATATTTCTCCGCGTTCTCCTCCACATCAGAAAGGGTATACACCGGAAAACCGGCGGCCTTATCGTAAAATCCCACCTGCAGGGTAGCGCTCCCATCCGATGAAGCAAAAGCTCCGCTGCCGGACTCTGTTTCTGCATACCCCTGGGGGATCCCCATGGTGATATTCAGATACTCCTGAGCGTAGTCCTGCAAGGCGACATCGTCTACGCCCTCGGGTTCCTGCACTGTTATATCGAAAGGAGTGCCAGATGGCCCGTCAGAAGAACCCGGCTCTGCTTTCCCGCCGGTCAGCGCACCGATCCCCGCTACTGCTCCCCAGACGCCCAGACCCAGCACAGCAACGCACAGCACCAGCGCCGTGATCTGTACCCCGATATGGCTCCGCCGGAATCTGGTCCAAAGCCCCGGCTTTCCATCGGAACCTGCAGCCGTTTGACCGGATGGCACAGCCATGGTACGGTGATGGAAAGACGCCGGGGTTTTCCCGGTAATCCCTTCAATAAAGGCCTCCATGGTGGAGAAACGATCCTCCGCTTTTACCGCGAGCGCCTTCATGATCGCCTGTTCCACCTGCGGAGGCAGGGGAACGCCCAGCTCCGAGGGCTTTTTCAGCGTATCGTTATGGACCCGCATGATGGAATCCGGCGGCAGCTCCCCGGTCACGCAGCGGTACAGGGTGGCGCCCATGGCGTATACATCCGTCCACGGCCCCTGGTTCCCCTTACTGGAATACTGCTCCTCCGGCGCGTAGCCATGTTTCAGGATGACCGACACGCTTTTTTCATCTCCGATAGAAAACCGGGCCGCGCCGAAATCCAGCAGCTTGCTCTCTCCCTTGGTGGTAATGGAGATGTTGTCCGGGCTGATATCCCGGTGGGTCAGGTTCAGGGCATGAACCTGCGTCAACGCCTGCATCACCGGCATCAGGATGGTCAGCGCCTGGTCATAGGGAATCTTCCCGCCCTGGGATGCAACGTATGCCTTCAGGCTCATGCCGTCGATATATTCCATCACGAAATAGGCCGTGTTGTTTTCCTTAAAATAATTCTGCACCGACACGATGTTCGGCGTATTCTGCAGTTTGGCAAGGATCCGCGCTTCCTCTAAAAAGCGCTCCATGCCGTTTTGATAATCCTCCTGGCCCCGTCCGGTCAGTGCCACGCTGTACTTATCGGAATGCCGGGTAGCAAGACCGGAGGGCATATATTCCTTGACGGCTACCTTAATCTCCAGCGTCAGGTCATAGCCCAGATAGGTGATGCCGAACCCGCCCACGCCCAGGACCTTTCCGGTCATGTAGCGGCCGTTCAGCAGCGTTCCCATGGGCAGCGCCAAAAACGGCTGCTCCTCCTCCGCATTAAACCCGCAGTGGGGGCAGACAGGGGAATCGTCCGGCTTTTCCTGAAAGCAGCCATAGCAGATATGTTCCAAGTTCATGTTTCACTCCTCTTCTTTGTACTTGCGCCCCAGCCTTTCACCCGCAACAGCAGAAAAACCACTTCCATCAACGCGATCATACCCAGCTCTTCCAGAATGAACGGAAAGACATTCATCATCTCCTCAATCAAGGGCTGTTTCTCCCTTTCCTCCAGACAAACCGAACAGAATACGGCCCCAGCGTCTTGGATCGTCGCAATCTATAACTCTAATAAAAATACTCTAATAAAAAACAGGCGATGGGCGTTCCCACAATTGCAAGCCACCCGACGCACAGAAGGCAGATCTGAGTCATCCGATACATCTTGACATCGGCGGGACAGAAGTATTTTTCCGGATCAGATGGGTCAATGTAAATCTCCACCTCAGTTCCGATCTTCTTCTGCGCCTGATGATAGGCCAAATCGATGCCGGTGTTTTTTTGATAGACGCAGTCCATATACTCGTATTGGTATATCATAAAATAATGGTAGGAATGCTTGATCCGAATCCTCAGCGGTTCGATGACGGTCGCTTTTAGAAAAACCGTGCAGCCGCTCCCTCTCTGCGTCTTTTTCTTGTAAAAGTGGGCAAGCACGAAAAATAACGCGTAAAGCGGATATGTTATCGCGCATACAATCAGAATCCACGCAATATCCTCTGCAAAATTCATGCGTCCCCCTCCTTTCCGCCCGCACCAATCTTTTTTAGGGAAACCGCCTGCCGCAGGTTTCGCTGCGGCAGGCGCTGCAGCTATATTGTTAGCCACATGACTCCAATCATAATCAAAACCGCAATGACGAGAAGAGCGACGATCAGGTAGGCAAGGCGCTGCTGAAAGTAACCCTCTTCCTCCTCCAGGCAGTAAAAGCTGGTAGGTTTGACCGGATCGATAAAAAGCGTAAGCTCCGTTCCCACCTTTTTCCGGGCCTGTTCCTCCATTGCCGGGACATTGCCGATCTGTTCATAGGTCTCTCCCCGGTAGGTATACCGGTACACGGGATAATAATAGAGTCCCAGCGTCGCCATCTTCACCCCGAGGGAGGCCGCCCGCCTTCCCGTGCCGCCCGCTCCGCTCAGAAAGTGCGCCGCGGAAACACCCCCTGCGGCTTTCAGCATGCGGTGCTTGTTTCTGGCGTGATAGTTTCCCACGTCCACAATGGCCGCCCGGCATTCCGCCGTGCAGGCTCTCTTCTTCTCCGTCGTTTTTCTTTTCTTCCTGTAGAACAGCCAGACGGAAACCAGAAGCGTGACAAGGCCGATGCCGCTCAGAACGAGAATTAGGGAAGCTCTGAATAAATTGGCAAGAGCTGGCAGCGTGAGATTTTTCGTCAGACAAAAGAATGGAAAACAGTGGAATACTGTATGTATTTCCTGTTTTTCATTCTGCGTGGATGGCGAAAAAGATCCGCTGTCCAGCCGCAGACGATTTATTCAGAGTTTCCTTAGAATAAGATCTTCCATGCTGGTTATCCCTCCCATGCACGGACGGACGCCATGGCCTGTTGATACAAAGCGACAACCGCATCTTTGTTGGAGCTGTTGCACATGCAGCTAACAGCGTAACACTTGCCGTCGATCATGGCGGAGGCAACACTGAACGTAAATTCATTCATGGTCCAATCCATGCACAGCCATTCCACACCGCCCAACTGCGACGTGTATGTTTCACCTACGGAAACGCCTGCGCTAGACGCCACGTCTCTCTGAAACTGCAAGACCTCCTCCGGGCTGCTCATTCCCAGCTGGCCGGCATTCGCTATTTCCACAATCCCGCTGTCCGGCGTAGCGCTCCCAAAGCCGGCTTCCATAGCCGCGTCCGTTGGGTAAATAACCAATTCGGCCACCGCTCCGGCCTCTCCCAGGTTAACAGTCGTGTCCATCACACGTCCTGCTGCCACGGCATCGTCCACAATCACCTTGACGCCGCTCTTAGAGCCATAGTACATCTTGTACGTTGTCTCCGGCGCACCGTTGCTCTTAAAGGACTGGATGATGGAATGGATTTCCGCTTCGGCGGCTTTGTCCCCCTTGGGATAGCTCGTGATGATGAAATAACAGCCGAAATCATACCCCTCCACCGCCATAATGACCACTTCGTTGGAGACGCCTTCGCTGTCGGTGCCTTCAAGATAGATTTGATAGGCGCCTGCGCTTCCCACCTGATCGGGTCCGGCAGCAAGGATCTGATAATCCGAAACTTCAAACAGGTTCTGCATCAGGTTGGCGGCAATAGCTTCTCTCTGGGATTCCACATCGGCAAGGGAGTAGATGGGTCCGCCAATGTTCCAAAGATAATCCATCATCATACCGCAGCCTTTAGCCTCATTGATAAAAATCGTCTGCTCCTCAACCCTCGTATAATCCGACGGGATCTCAATCGTAGCGTTGAGGATGCCAAGATCCTGCGCCACCATTTCCGCTGGAGGTTCTGTAGTAGGCTCTGGGTCTGTTGTCGGTTCTGGGTCTGTTGTCGGTTCCGGATTACTCGTCTGCGGTTGGCTGATGACAGGCGTATTCCCACCGCCGCCCCCTCCTGTCGGCCTTTTTTCCCCTCCGCCGGAAAGCGCGATAGGAAGGATAATACAAAGGGCGATCACCGCCAGCAGCCCACCGCCGGAAACCCAGGCAACCACCGGATTGGCTTTCATATAGGAAAGGAACCGGGAGAACGCAGAGGGCTTTCCTGCCGCAGCACCCCCGCCGTTATAGGCGGGCTGCTGATAGGCAATCTGCCCGTAGCCTTCCTGCCTGTAAGCGGTAGCCTGGGTGCGCTGGCTGATACTGGCCGCCACCTGATCCTGTACGGAAACGCGCCCGTTCAGTGCCCCGATGAATGCCTCCATATTGGGGAAACGATCCTCGGTTTTTACCGCCAACGCTTTCATGATGGCGTTTTCCACATTAGCCGGAATACGGAACCCCAGCTCCGACGGCCTTTTCATGGTATCCCCATGGATCCGTTCCACCGAATCTGGCGGAAGCTGCCCGGTAATGCAGCGGTACAGGGTAGCGCCCATGGCGTAAACATCCGTCCACGGTCCCTGATTGCCGTGGCTGGAATACTGTTCCTCCGGCGCGTAGCCATGTTTTAAGATGACCGACACGCTCTTGCCGTCCCCCAGTGCGAACCGCGCCGCGCCGAAATCCAGCAGACGGCTTTCGCCTTTGGATGTGATATAGATATTGTCCGGGCTGATGTCCCGGTGCAGGAGGTTCAGCGCATGCACCTGAACCAGCGCTTCCATGATCGGCTGCAGAATGGCAATCGCCTGGTTATAGGGGATCTTATCCCCGTTTTTTGCCAGGTAGGCTTTCAGGCTCATACCGTCTATGTACTCCATCACAAAGTATGCGGTGCCGTTCTCTTTGAAATAGTTCTGCACCGATACGATATGCGGGGTGTTTTGCAGCTTGGCAAGGATCTTCGCTTCATCCAAAAAGCGCTTCATACCGTACTGGTAATCCTCCTCCACCCGTCCGGTCAGCGCCACACTATAGTGGTCCGGATGCCTTGTGGCCAGGGCGGAGGGCATATATTCTTTAATCGCAACCTTGATCTCCAGTGTCAGGTCGTATCCCAGATAGGTGATACCGAACCCGCCAATGCCAAGCACCTTTCCTGCCAGATATCTCCCGTTTAGGATCGTACCCAGGGGCAGCGCAAGATAGGGCTGCTCGTCGTTCTCATTAAATCCGCATCGGGGGCATGGAATCCCCGGGTCTTTTTCCGCGAAACAGCCAAAACAAACACGTTCCGGATTCATTCTCCCACCTCCTCAAGCAATGTATTTTAAGTATAAAACGATGTATTTTGATAGCAAAATACAGTCACTCCTTCCGATTTTTGGACCAGGCATCGTAACACAGATCACCCAGCAGGAGCAATCCCAGCGCCACCAGAAACCCGATCCACCCGCCCCAGCCCACTAAAGGAAAAAGTGCAAAGGCAACTCCCAGCACAGACCAGATAAGGGCGCTGATTACACGTTCCCTATTCTCAGAGGGGCGGGAAAAGTACCGGGGATTCTTTTCATCCACAAAGAGCACCTCATAACTACCGACTTTGATTTCGTCCTTTTTGGAATACTCTACCCGGGATACTACCCGATACTCCTGTCCATCCAATGTGTACTGGTAGACCGGATGGTATTTATAGTTGATAATGAAGAAATCGGTGAAATCGTCGTCTGTCCAGCTGACGTCCACATCGCAGATGACGGCGTTCACTCTTCTCCGGCAGCGACGCTTTGACCGTACAGTCCGACAGAATGCCAAAATGATTCCGAAGAGAAACAAACATACTCCAAGGGCAAAGAACAAAATATCCCCCATCGCGTCCGTTGCATTCATGCTCCAAACGATTTT
>CASFFN010000053.1 GCA_949293985.1 uncultured Eubacteriales bacterium
CGGTGACAGCTCCCTCCCGGAGGGAGCTATCGGGCTTGTACCTTGCCACATAGGTCTGTGCTTTCAAAAAGTGCCTGCTGTGAATCCCTCAGTCACGGCGAAGGCCGCCGGGGGCTCCCCGGCCGTGCCAGCTCCCACAGGCCGGGAGCCTTTGCGGGCAGTACCCGGCAGCGCCTGGGGAATAGCCCCATGTCCTTGCGCTTTTTCCGGTTTGGAACTTCCATAAACAGTCTGGGCCGGCTCCTTCAGGAGCCGGCCCTTTGCTTATCTTACATATTCAATGACAACCCGGCGGTTGGGCTCGGTGCCCACGGAGTGGGTGGTAATCCGCTCCATGTCCTGCAAGGTGGCATGAACCAGATGACGCTCATAGGCGTTCATGGGCTCCAGGGTGGTGCGGCGGCGGGCCTTCAGCACCTGCTGGGCCTTCTTCCGGGCGTACCGCCGGAGGGACTCCTCCCGCTTCTGCCGGTAGTCCTCCGCGTCCACGCTGATGCGGATATGTCCGTCCACGCTCCGGTTCACGGAGTAGTTGCACAGGTGCTGCAAAGCGTCCAGGGTGTCGCCCCGGCGGCCGATGAGGTAGCCCAGGTCATCCCCCGTCAGCTCCACCCGGTAGGAATCCTCTCCGTCCTTCCAGGCATGGGGCACGGCCTGGGAGCCCATATGCTCCAAAAGGCCCTTCAGGAACACCTCGATCTTCTCCTCCACGGAGCCGGGGGCGGCGGGAGCAAACTCCCGGGGAACCTTGGGGGTCTCCGCCCGGGGCTCTTTGGGAGCCTTGGGGGGCTTGGGCGCCTCGGGCTTTGCGGGCTTGGGAGGCTCGTACTTCCCGGCCTCCTGCCTGGGCGCTTCCTGCTTGGGAGCCTGGGGCTTCCGCACCGGCGCGGCGGCCTTGGGCTTGGAGCGGGAGGCGGAGGACAGGGCGGACTTGGGCGCCTGGGGAGCGGGGTCCGGAGCCTCGTAGGTCACCTGCACCTTGGCAGGCTGAGCGCCGAAGCCCAGGAAGCCGGACTTGGCCTGGGCCAGCACCTGGACGGAAACGCTGTCCCGATCCAGCCCCAGCTGATCCAGGGCGGACGCAATGGCAAGCTCAATGGTCTTGCCGGTGGCAACAAGGGTTTTTTCCATGTCTTATTCCTCCGTGTGATAGCGGTTGGGGTCGTATGCCCGGCCCTTGCAGTAGGGACGGCTGGGAATTCCGGAAAGGGAGGTATCCTTCTTCTCCGGCTCCTTGGGCAGCAGTCCCCGCTGGGCGGCATACTCCCGCTGGGCAGCGGCCTTGGCCGCGGCTTCCTCCCGCTGCTGGGCCTTCTGCAGCTTCTTCTTGCTGGTGTTCTCCGTGATGCCGTCGGGATTCTCCGCCCGCTTCCGGGCACGGAGCCGCTCCCTCTCCATCTCCAGCCGCTCCTCTTCCAGAGCACGCTTCAGGCGCTCCGCGTCCTCCGCGTCGTAAATCTTGCGGTACTTGGCGGTGAGGTAAGCGTCGCCGGCGGTGGTGACGATGCCCTGGATGAACCAGTACAGGCTCAGGCCCGCGGGAACGGTAAAGCCGATCCACAGGGTCATCAGGGGCATGATATACATCATGGTCTTGTTGGTCTTGTTCATCTGGGATTCCTTGGCGGCTTCCTGGTCCTGGATTCCCTTTTCGTTGGTGACGAGAGAATTGTTCATCTTCTGCATCACAAACATACTCAGGAACTGGGAACCCACGGACAGCACAGGCATCAGAAGCAGACCCCAATGGGCCCAGTCGTAGCTGCCCCAATTCCAGATGGCGATGTTGGGAATGGCTGCCAGGTCAATGCCCAGGAACTGGAAGTTGAGGCCCTCCAGGGTCTGGGGATTGGAAACAATGCCCTTCAGCTCCTCCGCGAACTGGGGCAGGAGGGGCGCGGCCAGCATCTGCTCGTAATAAGCGTTGCTGCCGGTCACCAGGTTGGGCATGGCCTCCTTAATGGTGTTCATAATGGCGGAGGTGGTCTCCAGGCTCTCGTGGAGCATATAGATGATGGGCTGCCGGACAACGGCGTAAAGGGGCAGCAGCACCAGCAGGGGCAGCAGGCTCCACAGGCAGCCGCCGGTCATGGACACGCCTTCCTTCTTATACAGCTCCTGGATGGCCGTGTTCATTTTTTGCTGGTCGTTGGCGTACTTCTCCCGGATGAGGTTCATCTGGGGGGTGAGCCGGGACATTTTCATGGTGCTTTTCTTGCCCTTGGCGGAGGCGGGCATCAGCACCAGCTTCACCAGAATGGCAAAGAGAATCAGCGCCAGGCCGTAGCTGGAGGTGAGCTGATACAGCCAGCCCAGCAGATAACCGAAGGGAATGGTAATCAGGTCGGATAGTTGGAATGCAAGAATCATTTCGTTTTGTTTCCTCCTCAGGGGACGGGGTCATAGGGGTCGCCCTTATAAAAGGGATGGCAGCGCAAAAGCCGCCGCAGGGCCAGATATCCGCCCTTGATAGCCCCGTACTTGTTGATGGCTTCGTAAGCGTATTGGGAACAGGTAGGAATGAACCGGCACCGGGGGGGACAGTAAGGAGAGATGCCCCGGCGGTACAGCCGGATGGCGGAAAGAAGCAGCTTTTTCATACGCCCTCCCGCCGGAGGATTCCGGCCTTCTCGCACAAGGAGAGGTAGCTCTGGGTCAGCTTCCGAAAGTCCGCGCCGATACACCGGCTGCGGGCCACCACCACAATGTCCCAGCCGGGGGTGAACCGCTCCTCGTTGAGCCGGTATACTTCCCGCAGACGGCGGCGGACACGGTTGCGCACCACCGCGTGACCCAGCTTTTTGCTGACGGTAATGCCCACCCGGTTGATTCCCAGGGAATTTTTCCGGGCGTACAGGACTAAATACCCGTTGCCCTGGCCGGAGGTGTGGTACAGCCGCCGGAAGATGTGATTCAGCTTTAAGGCGCAGGAATATTTCATGGTTTTCCCTCCCGGGGTGCAATAAAAAGGGAGCGGGGCGAATTTGCCATTCGCCCCGCATGGACTCCCGTTTCGCTATGAGCGAGTATACACTTGCGTCGCCCGCTTGCGGCTGCCAATCAGGCAGACAGAACCTTGCGGCCCTTGGCACGGCGGCGGGCAAGAACCTTCCGGCCGTTGGAAGTAGCCATTCTCTGCCGGAAACCGTGAACCTTGGAACGGTGGCGGCGGCTGGGCTGATAGGTACGCTTCATGGGTGGACACCTCCTGTCAAATCACTTATGCTCGACAGCCGGAGGGCTGCAGCAACACGAAATCTTCTGACCAAGCATAGTCATACCCCTACATTATAACGGGAAAAGACAGCAAGGTCAACAGTTATTTTAACATTTTTCCGGTTTTTGGTCACATTTCCCCTGGGCGTTCAGGGGGTCGACCACAATCTCCCCATAGGGATTGGCCAGCACCGTCCGGTAGGTGTGGTAGATCACCATGCCCGGCTTCCCTCCCGGGGTTTTTTTCACCTGCTTCACCGCCGTCGCGTCCACCGGCACATTCTGGCCGTTCCGGGCCTCGGAATAGTAGGCCGCCAGCTGGGCCGCCTGGGTAACGGTATCGTCATCCGGGGCAGCGCCGCCGCAGGAGACGATTACATGACTGCCGTGGACCTTCTGGGCATGGAGCCACAGGTCGTCCTTCCGGGCCAGCTGAAAGGTCAGTTCCTCGTTCTGCCGGTTGTTCCGGCCCACATAAATGGGGAAGCCAGAGGTGGATTCAAAGCGCATGGGGGCAAGCTTTTTGGCTTTCATCCGCTTTTTCCCGGCGTCGGGCCGCACATAGCCCCCGGCCTGAAGCTCATGACGGATTTCCTCTATGGCGGCGTCGGAATCCGCCCGGGACAGCTCCTCCAAAACGCTTTCCAGGTAGGCCTTTTCCACCCTGCCCAGCTCCAGCTGGCGGGTCAGCTCCTTCTGGGCGTTTTTCATCCGGGCGTAGTCCTTATAATACTTGGCGGCGTTCTCCTGGGGGGACAGGAGGGGGGACAGGGGCACCGTAATGACTTTCATGTCCGGGTCGTAGAAGTCCTCCACCTCCACCTGGGTCTGGCCTTTTTTCATCCGGTGGATGTTGGTGGTGAGGATGTCCCCCAGCTGCCGCAGCCGCTCCCGGTCATAGGTGGCGGCCAGCTCCTTCTCCTGGATGGCCATTTTCCGGGTCACCCGCTGGGAAAGATTCTGCAATGTCTTCCGCAGGCTCTGGCTTTTCTGCCCCATGGCCTCCTGCCGCTCCCGCAGCACATAGGCCCTGTCCAGCAGTTCCCCAAAAGACTCCGCCTTCTGACAGTTTCCGTACTGATGAATGGGGCAGAAGGCAAACTGCTTGGGATTCCCCTGGGCGTCCGGGGTGTACCAGGGTTCCGGGTTTGTGAGATACCGGGAGAAGAAGTCCGAAAGGGATTGGGAAAGGGCTTCTTTGTCCGCCCCTTCCAGCCGGGCTTCCGTGTCCCCGGCGGCATACAGCGCCGCCTCCCGGCACACCAAGGCGGAAAGACCTCCCAGGGTGTCCATCAGCCGCTGGGCCAGCAAATCCGCCCCCGGGGCGTTCAGAATCTCCAGAAAATCCCCCTGGGTCAGCGCCGCCGGATTCTTCTTTTCCACCGGCTCCGGCAGCTGGTAGTAAAGCCCCGGCAGGGCCGGGCGCTTGATAGCCCCGTCAATGCCCACGCGCCGGAGGCAGTCCAGAATCCGGCCGTCCGCTCCCAGCAGATACAGATTGCAGGTCCTTCCCATCAGCTCCGCCGTAAGCTTTTTTTCCGTGGGGTCTCCCAGCTCGTCGGTGCAGGAGAAGGTGAAGGTGACGCACCGCTCCATGGGAATCTGGGAGATACCCTCCAGCCTCGCTCCCAGCAGGTGCTTGCGCAGAAGCATACAGAACATGGGGGGCTCCTGGGGATTTTCCGGGCTGGTCTGGGTGAGGTACAGCCGGGGCGCGGCAGGATTGGGGGCCAGCAGCAGCTTATACCGTCCGGCCTGTCCTTTCAGCAGAAGGATTACCGTGTCCCGGCTGGGCTGGTAGATTTTCTCCACCCTCGCCCCCAGGGTTTTCTCCCGGATTTCCTTTAAGACCGCCGTCAGAAAATATGCGTCAAATGCCATGGTTTTCCTCCTTCAGCGCCTCCAGCCCCAAGAAAAACAGCTCGTTCAGCCGCTGGGTCCTTCCCAGCAGGTACAGCGCCCCAAACAGGGCTTCCAGCCCCGTAGCCCTTGCGTACTCCGCCCGGCTGGCGGCCTTGGGGGCGGCATGGGTGTGGGCGTTCTTTCCCCGGCGGTAGAAGGCCAGCTCCTCCTGCGTCAAATGAGGAAGCAGGTACTCTGCCACCGCCGCCTGGGTTCCGGCCTTCACCAGGCCCACCGTGTCCCGGTGGAGCCGCAGCACCGTTTTCTCTCCCTGGCAGCACAGATAGCTCCGGCACAAAAGCTCATATACCCCGTCCCCCATATGGGCCAGTCCCAGATTGGAGATGGCGTTCACCTGCCGGGGGGTAAAATCCAATGCAAAAAGGTTTTCCATAGGTTTGCCTCAACTTTTTTGTTCTCGGGGTCAATAGTAGCAGATTTTTCCCTGTCTGTCAAACCGCCTGTAAACAAACCGTAAATTTTCCCGGAAAATGGTTGAAAAGTCGTCAAATTCCCCTATAATATAGGAAAACGATTTATTAGGGATGGGATTTTATGAAAACCTCCGGATTCTTCCAGCGGCTGGGCCAGAGCATCCAGCGCTTCATGGCCGGCCGCTATGGGACGGATAAGCTGAATCTGACGATACTCCTCACCGGCGTGGCCACCAGCATCTTGTCCTCCCTTATGCCCTGGGTTGGGGTAAAGCTTATTTTGTTATTTTTGTCCTATGTGCTGCTGTTTCTGGCAATTTTCCGCACCTTTTCCCGGAACACCTACCGGCGGTACGAGGAAAACCGGAAGTTTTTAATGTTCTTCCAGCGGCTCCGGGACCGGGATCACCGGTATTTTTACTGTCCCCGGTGCCGCCAGCAGGTTCGGGTTCCCCGGGGCAAAGGCGCCATCGCCATCACCTGCCCCAAATGCCGGGAGAAGTTCGTGAAAAAAACCTGACAAGCGGTTCTGTCTGCGGCGGTTCGCCGCAGATTTTTTATGCCGCTGCCGGTGCGTACACGGCGCGGCTGTTTTCCTTCCCCATTTTGCTCGGTAACGATACCGGGCACCGTGCCGCCGGGTACTGTCCGCAAAGGCTCCCGGCCTGTGGGAGCTGGCACGGCCGGGGAGCCCCCGGCGGCCTTCGCCGTGACTGAGGGCTTCCACAGCAGGCACTTTCCCAAAGTACAAACCAATGTGGCAAGGCACAAGCCCGATAGCTCCCTCCGGGAGGGAGCTGTCACCGCAGGTGACTGAGGGAGCCAGCGGGCGGCGGGGTTTCGGTTTGCTGGGGGGTGGTACGTGA
>CASFFN010000054.1 GCA_949293985.1 uncultured Eubacteriales bacterium
AGCGGTAGCCAAGGGGAATAAGCCCCAATCATGCACATGGATTATGTGATATTCTTGATTTTGTCGAAAAACGCTTACACAAAATTTTCTGAGAGACCACCGAAAATCCATATCCCAATTCTCCGGCAATCCGATGTCCCTCTTTGATTAAAGCGGTCCCGATGCCCCGTCTTTGATATTCCGGTAAAACGGACAATGGCGCTAACGCTAAAACCGTACTGTTTTCAATCGTTGCCTTGGTAAAAAGAATATGTCCTACAATCTTTCCGTCTATTTCAGCAACGAAAGATAATTGCGGAATAAAACCATTTCCTTTCCGCAGCGCGTTTACCAATTCAGGCTCGTTCCCATCGGCGTGTTCCGCGCTGTCAAAGGCTTCTTTAATTACATCATATACTGTTTCGTAATCTTCCGTTCTTTCTTGCCGTATCATCGTAAAACACCTCGCTATTTCAAATTTTTCCGGTTTTGCCTCCAACTACACTTCTCGGCGGGCCTTTTGGCGTTCTTGTACAGACAACGCCATGCCCGCTCTCTTTGGACGCAAACGCCGCCTTTATGATACCACAATTCCGGGGGCGTGGAAAGAGTCTGTTTTTTAGCCGGTTTCCAGCTCAGGAAATGTGAAGATATGAAATTTGGAGGGAAGATTTTAGGAAGCTCTGATGAAATCGGCAAGAGCTGGCAGGAAGAGTTTTTCGTCAGACAAAAGAATGGAAAACCGGGGAATACTTTGTGTATTTCCGGTTTTGTCCAGCCGAAGGCGATTTATTCAGAGTTTCCTTTATTTGATTGATACAAAAATCTATGGACGCGAAAGAAACCATGGGAAAGGGGCTGCTGATGTGCCTCCAAAAAGGCTTACCGCCTCCCGGCAAAGGCCCGAAGCGCTTTCAGCACCCGTATCTGCAAGTCCTGGGGAATCAGCCCCAGTACGGAAGCCATCTCGCCGGCCAGCAGCTCCGAAGGCTGTTCCAGAAAATCCTGAAGCAGATAGTCAGCGGAGGCGTTCAGGGTATTGGCGATGCAGATAAAAGTATCCAGCCTGGGCGTTTTGAGGCCCCGCTCGATGGCGCCGACATGCTTCGTGGTGCAGCCAATGGCCTGGGCCAGTTCCTCTTGGGTGATGCCGGCAGCCTCCCGCGCGGACCGGATGCGCCGTCCAATCTGTTTCATATCCATAAGTGTTCCTCGCTTTCTTTTTCGTTGGTACACTTCTATATGTATCCAGAACGCAAAATGTGACAGGAATTTTAAAAAATTTTTTGAAAAAATAAAAATTTATGTCAGGATATGGATTCTGGCGCAATATTCCAAACAGCGGGAGAATGCGCATTGACATTTTAACTAAATTATAGAGGAAATTACATATAAAATATTGACAAATTTGCGGGGCGTGCTATATTAAGAAAAAGTGTCTTTGTGGCATGGATTTATGTTTGCGAAAAATGACTTGTGAAAACGCGGCGGCTTTTCCATAGAGCCGCCCTCCGGGGACCATCATGCGGTCAGAAATGGAAGGGGAATGGTATGAAGAAAGGGCAGTCAATGAAAACGCGGGCAATCCTTTGTATGCTTCTGAGTATGTTGATGCTTTCCGGCTGCAAAGGCGGGCATGAGGAAATCCAGGCGTTTCCCGACGGCCCTACGGCGGGTGCTGGAGATGACCAACCTGGCGGATGTGAGCCACAAGAAAATCGGCAGCTTCTCAGGAGGCATGAAGCAGCGGGTCATGCTGGCCCAGGCGCTGTTGGGAGATCCCCAGGTGCTGATTCTGGACGAGCCTACCGCCGGCCTGGACCCACGGGAGCGGGCAAGGCTCCGGGACCATATTTACCGGCTGGCCCAGCACCGGATTGTGCTGCTGGCTACCCATATTGTCAGTGACATTGAAGCCATTGCGGACAGCATTCTTCTGCTGAGGCAGGGAAAGCTTCTCCGCTCCGGCACCGCCACGGAGCTGATTGCCTCCCTCCCGGCGGACTGGACGCCGGTGCTTCACGCCCCCAGCCTGGAGGATGTTTATCTGTACTATTTGGGGGAGGATGGCCATGTATGAGTGGATTCGTATTTTCTCAGACCGGAAGCGCCGGTTAGCCTTTTTGTGCATTCCCCTGGTGTGTCTGTTTTTGTTTTTCTACCAGAAGTGCGGGGGAAACTTTGGGGCCCTTCTCACCGATGCCCGGGACTACCGCCAGCTCCTTTCTGATTATCAGGACAAAGCGCCGGAGGAAATTGTGGAGATTCTCTCCCAGAACTGGAACCCATCCGACAACGAGAAGCTGCTCCTTTCCCAGGGGGAGCACCTGGCAGGCTATGGAGCCTACCTGGAGCAGGTGCAGAAGCAGGCTCAGAATATGCAGATGTCCAGCCTGTTCAGCCAGGACAAAAACAGCTTTGTCTATAAGAACATTTTGAAAACCGCCCAGGATTTTGCCGGGTGCTCCACCCAGGGGGTGCGTCTGGGCAATGACCGGGCCATTACATACTGGCTGTCCTTTTCTCTTGCAGACTGGGGCTTCCTGGCAGGCATCCTGCTTCTTGTCATGTCCTTCCTGGAGGAACGGCAAAAGGGGCTGACCCCCATTGTCAGGACTTGCCCCAGAGGACGGCAGAAGCTGCAAGCCACCAGACTGGTGATTCTGCTGGGATTCAGCCTGGTTATGACCTTGGTTCTCTACGCCCTGCCCCTGGGTATTTCCCTGATTTTGGACGGAGGCTGGCAGGACCTGAGCCGCCCCATGCAGTCGGTGGCGGCCTTCGGCAAATGCACCGCCCAGCTTACCCTCTGGGGATTTTTGGGGCAGTTCTTCCTGGTGAAGGTGTTCTGCGGCTTCCTGCTGGGGGTGCTGCTGTGGTTCCTGCTGGGCTTTTTGGAGCAGGTGCAGCTGCGGTGGCTGGTCACCGGCGCAGGACTGGCGGCGGAGTATCTCCTTTATACCCTGATTCCCGCCCCCTCTATTTTCAGCCCCTTGCGGTATTTGAATGTCTTTTCCTATGTGTTCCCCTTTGGGCTTTATACCCAGTATGTGAATATCAATTTCTTCACCCTTCCGGTGGGGCAGCGGCCCATGCTTCTGGGTCTGCTGGCAGTCCTTACCCTGGTACTGGGCGGGGCTGTGGTGTGGATTCAAAGCCGCCGCTTCCCCTTTGGCAACCGGGACCGGCTGGGCAAGGTACTGCACCTGTGGAACCGGCTGGCGGATGTGTTCCGGCGCCGGCTGGGCATGCTGGGATTTGAGTGGCATAAGCTGCTGTTTTTAAGCGCAGGAGGCATTTTCCTGGTGCTGGGAATGCTCCTGCCCCGGAATCTCTACTGCAACGCCAACGCCTACGGCAGCCTGGAGGATTCTGTCTACCGCCAGTATCTGGCCCAGGTCCAGGGGCCCGTCACAGAGGATACCTACCGCTATATTCAGGAGGCGGAGGCGGCTCTGGCTGAGTCCCTGATGGAAAATACCGGAGATTTTCAAATGGCTCTGGAACGGCTGAAGCAGACCGTGGCGGAGGCAGAAGAGGGACAATGGCTGGTGGACGATGTGCCCTTCCTCAATTTCTTTGGCGAGAAGGGCTGGCGCACCCAGCGGAAAACCGCTCTGCTTTCCATGCTGATTCTGGTGGTGAGCCTCACCACCCTCTTTGCCAGCGACCACAATGGCGATGTGCGGAAGGTCCTCCGCTCCACCCCCGCAGGCCGGGGACGGCTGTTCTGGTGTAAATACGCCGTGGCCCTGGGCATTACCGCCCTGGCCTACTTCCTGGTGTTCGGCAAGGAGTGGCAGCAGGCGGTCAAATACATCGGGGACTTGGTGCTAAGCGCTCCCGCCTTCAGCATCCCGGTTCTGAAGGGCTATTCTATGACCGTGGGCGGCTTCGTGACCCTTTTGTTTGTGACCAAAGCAGCAGCCATGCTTCTGATCATGCACCTGTGCATCTTCATTGCGGAGCGCAGCGGCTCCTTTGACAAGGCCTTCGTGATTTCTGCCGGGGCGCTGCTCCTTCCGGGAGCGGCTTACCACTTTGGAGCGGACTTCCTGGAGCCCCTTACCCCCTTGTCCTTCCTCTCCGACGGCAATATCCTATTGGGCGGTACCGGAATCTTCTTCCTTGTGTGGATGACGGCCTCCGTTCTGGCTCTGTGGCTTGCCCAGCGGCACTGGCGCCACGGATGAAAAATATCCGGCAGCGAAAGCTGCCGGATAAAATTTTCTTTAGGGAAGCTCTGATTAAATCGGCAAGAGCTGGCAGGAAGAGTTTTTCGTCAGACAAAAGAATGGAAAACCGGGGAATACTTTGTGTATTTCCGGTTATACTTTGTGTATTTCCGGTTTTTCATTCTGCATGGATGGCGAAAAAGATCCGCTGTCCAGCCGAAGGCGATTTATTCAGAGTTTCCTTAGCAGAAGGGATTTTCCGTGGGGTAGGGGAGGTTCCTGGGCTGGTTGTAGGCGATGTCCGCCACACCCAGGTACTGGAACACCTCAAACAGGGCCTTGCCGTAGTGCCCAAAGGCCACAGCGCCGTGGTGGGGATACCGCTTTTCAATCAGCACATGGCGGTAGAACCGGTTCATCTCCGGGATGGCGAACACACCGATGGAGCCGAAGCTCTGGGTGGCGACATCCAGCACCTCGCCCTGGGCGATGTAAGCCCGCAGCTGGGTACCGGCGGTGGACTGGAGGAGGTAGAAGGTGATTTCTCCGGCCTTGATGTCGCCCTCCATGGTGCCCCGGGTGATGTCAGGTTCGGGCAGATCCGGCTCCAGATCCCGCTTCATAATCAGCTGATAGCCCATGTGGGGGTTGCGCAGCAGGCTGGAGCAGGTGTTGCCGCAGTGGAAGCCCATGAAGGTTTCGTTCAGCCGGTAGGGAGCCTTACCGGCGATGTGCTCCTGATACATGGAGGCCGGTACGGAGTTGTTGATGTCCAGCAGGGTCACGGGCTTGCCGGATACGCAGATGCCGATGTACTCGCTGAGGGCGCCGTAGATATCCACCTCACAGCTGACGGGGATGCCCCGGCCGGTGAGACGGGAGTTTACATAACAGGGAACGAAGCCGAACTCCGTCTGGAAAGCGGGCCAGCACTTGTTGGCAAAGGCGGCGTATCTGGAGCAGCCCAGGTGCTCGGCCATCCAGTCCTCCAGGGTCAGCTCATACTGGGCCAGGCGGGGCAGCACGCCGGCATAGGGGTTGGCGTCTCCCAGCTCCTGCTTCATTTCCGCCATCTTGGCAGGAATCCGGGGATCGTCTTTGTGCTTGTTGTAGGCCACCAGCAAATCCAGCTCGGAGTGCTCCTCCACAGCCACGCCCAGGTCGTACAGCGCCTTGATGGGGGCGTTGCAGGCCAAAAAGTCGTTGGGACGGGGGCCGAAGGCAAAGATTTTCAGGCCCTGAAGTCCCAGAATTGCCCGGGCAATGGGGATAAACTCCCGAATCTGCCGGGCCACACCCTCGGCGGTCTCGCAGGGGTAGTCGGGGATGTAAACCCGGCGGTTCCGCAGGCCCAGGTTGTAGCTGGCGTTGAGCATACCGCAGTAGGCGTCCCCCCGGCCGTCGTGGAGGTCGCCGTCACCCTCGGCGGCGCTGGTGTACATGATGGGGCCGTCGAACCAGTCGGCAATCATGGTTTCCGGAGTCTCGGGGCCGAAGTTGCCCAAGAATACGCACAGAGCGTTCACACCGGCAGCCTTCACATCTTCATAGGCCTTCCGGGCGTCCACTTCGTTTTCCACACAGATGGGGCACTCGTACAGATCTTCGCCGTAGGCGGCCTTGATGGCGGCACGCCGCCGGACGGAAAGGGCCATGGGGAAGCAGGAACGGGATACGGCGATAATGCCTGCCTTTACCTCGGGAATGTTTTGCATAGCGAATTTCTCCTTGTTAAATCAATTTGGCAATGTCAATATTTTCACCGGCGAGACCCACATGGGCGCCGCCGGCGGCTTCCGCGCTTTCGGCATGGGCCAGCAGCCACTTGTTCCGGGCGGTCATCCAGGAATCCTCGGCATTCTTCGGCTGGATGGAGGGCTTTTCCGTGTTGGTACCCTTGGGCAGCGCCACCAGCACCTGGAAGCCCTGACCGGCTTTGGCCTCGCAGGGGGCATAGTGCAGCGCGGTGGCGTACACCTCAATCATGGTACCGGCGGGGCAGCGGAAAGCTTTTACCGTAGCGGTATCCAAAACCCCGTTTTGGATGTCCTGACGCAGTCCCAGCAGCAGAATAAAGTCCTGCGCGCCCAGATTGACCTCGCTGTCCCGATGGTATTCCAGGCAATTCAGCTTGGTGTTGTGGCCGTTGCACCAGCCCAGCTGTACCGGCATACCGCCGAACACATGATCCCGAATCTGGCTCAGCGCGGGAAGACTTTCCAAAGCCGGCTCGCTGGGCACATATTCCACCGCTTCCGGCAGGGGAGTGTGGCGCGCCAGGGCCTCCACAATGGGAGCGGTGTCGTACCCTTCCAGCACCTGCCCATAGGGGCGGAACTCCGGGTCATATACGCTGTAAATTTTCATGGAGATGCTTCCTTTCCTGCCATTTTGCTGACATTTTCATCAGCTACATTTTATCAAGGGAGCGAAAAAAAAGAAAGGTGTAGTTTAGCTAAATTTATATACCCATTTTCGTGTAATTTAGATAAAATTAAGTTTTTGGTTGCTTTTTAGGGAAATGTATACTATAATAGGGGAGAGGTGATGGGATATGTCGGAGATAACCGCAAAAGAGATTGCTAAGATTCTGGGGATTTCCCCGGCTTCCGTGTCTTTTGCCCTGAACGGAAAACCGGGAGTAAGCGAGGCCACCCGGGCCAAAATCAAACAGCTGGCCCA
This sequence comes from uncultured Eubacteriales bacterium, assembly GCA_949293985.1. Taxonomy (GTDB): domain Bacteria; phylum Bacillota; class Clostridia; order Oscillospirales; family Oscillospiraceae; genus Faecousia. Next base: position 6,837 of record CASFFN010000054.1, read on the forward strand.
GGAGCTGGGGTATACCCCGTCGAAGGTACTCAAACCCCAGGAAAATCCCATGATTTGCTTTTTGATTTATACCGACGAAAAGGTGGTCGTTGCCCAGGAGAGCACCTTCTACACCTTTGTCCTCAAGGGGGTGGAGGCGGCGGCCAAGGAACTGGGCTACCGGGTGATGCTTCGCTATCTGGAGGCCGGTTCGGACTTTTTCCGCCAGATGGAGGATGTGCTGCCGGATCTTGCCGGCGTGATTTTGCTGGGAACGGACATCACCACCCAGCGCAAAGGGGAGATTACCAATTTCGCGGGAAAGAATGTGGGATTCCCCATGGTGATTGTGGATAATTTTATTTTTTCCGCTTATGTGGATTGCGTGGGCAACGACAATCTGTACGGCGCCAAGTCTGCCGTGTCCTACCTTATCGACCGGGGACACCGGCGAATCGGCTACCTGCGGGCAAACCAGCGGATTACCAACTTTGACGACCGGGAGGCCGGTATCCGCATGGCCATCTCCGAGCACCTGGGCAACGGGCCCCAGATGCTGGAGACCATCGGCGTGAGCGTTTCCGCGGAAGGGGCATACCGGGATGTATGCCGCTGGCTGGAGCGGACCTCCCACCTGCCGGACGCTCTGTTCGCGGAAAACGATGTGATTGCGGCGGCGGCGATTCGGGCCTTGAAGATGAAGGGAATCCGGGTGCCGGAGGATATTTCCGTCATGGGCTTTGACGACATTCCCGTGTGCGAGATGGTGGAACCCACCATTACCACCGTCCATTCCTTCAAGGAGTCTCTGGGCCGGGAGGCGGTGGGACTGCTCCACCGGAGAATCCTTTCGGGTCAGAACGGGGATATGGCCAGAGCCACCGGCGTGCTGAAGCTGTCCCTTTCCACCCGGATTGTGGAGCGGCAAAGCGTGGCAAGTAAATAAAACGGGCATCAAGGGAAAGGAATAACAATATGAATTACATCGGTATTGATTTGGGAACTTCCGCCGTGAAGCTGCTGCTGGTGGATGGACAGGGGAAGATCCTGAACACCGTAACCCGGGAGTATCCCCTGGAATTTCCTCAGCCGGGCTGGAGCCAGCAGAATCCGGAGGACTGGAAAAAAGCGGTCTTAGAGGGGCTGGGGGAGCTGCTTCAGGGCTTCGACGGCGCTCAGGTGGCCGGTATCGGCTGCGGCGGCCAGATGCACGGCTTAGTGGTGCTGGACGATAAAGATGAAGTCATCCGCCCGGCAATCCTGTGGAATGACGGCCGTACCGCCAAGCAGGTGCAGTACCTGAACGAAACCGTTGGCAAAGACAAGCTCAGCCGCTATACCGCCAACATTGCCTTTGCGGGCTTTACTGCCCCCAAGCTCCTTTGGATGAAGGAGGAGGAGCCGGAGAACTTTGCCAGAATCTCCAAAATCATGCTTCCCAAGGACTACATCAACTACATTCTCACCGGTGTCCATTGCTGCGACTACTCCGACGCCTCCGGAATGCTCCTTCTGGATGTGGAGCGCAAATGCTGGAGCAAGGAGATGCTGAACATCTGCGGCGTAACGGAGGCCCAGATGCCGGAGCTGTTTGAAAGCTATGCGTGTGTGGGAACGGTGCTGCCGGAGATCGGGAAGCTTACCGGCCTTTCGGAAAAGACCCGGGTAGCCGCCGGGGCCGGAGACAACGCGGCGGCGGCGGTAGGCACCGGTGTGGTAGGCAAGGGCGGCTGCAACATCTCCCTGGGCACCTCCGGCACGGTGTTCATCTCCTCCGACCGGTTCGGTGTGGACCCCAACAACGCCCTCCATGCCTTCGCCCATGCCGACGGCGGCTGGCACCTGATGGGCTGTATGCTCTCCGCCGCCTCCTGCAACAAGTGGTTCTGCGATGAGATTCTGAAAACCACCGACTATTCCGGGGAGCAGGAGGCAATCGCCCCGGAGAGGCTGGGAGAAAACCATGTGTATTTCCTGCCTTACCTCATGGGTGAGCGAAGCCCCATCAACGATACCAATGCCCGGGGTACCTTTGTGGGCATGACCATGGACACCACCCGGGGGGATTTACTCCAGGCGGTGCTGGAAGGGGTAGCCTTTGCTATCCGGGATTCCGTGGAGGTGGCAAAGTCTCTGGGGATTTCCATTCCCTCCAGCAAAATCTGCGGCGGCGGCAGCAAATCCCCGCTGTGGCGGAAGATTTTTGCCAATGTGCTGGGGATTCCTCTGGAGATGGTGAAAACCGAGCAGGGCCCGGGCTATGGCGGCGCCATGCTGGCGATGGTGTGCGGCGGCGCTTACCCCACCGTCCAGGCGGCAGCCGATGCCCTGGTGGAGGTAGCCACCACGGTAGAACCGGACCCCACCCTCACCGCAAAGTACGAGGAGCGCTACCAGCAATTCCGGAAAATCTACCCGGCCTGCAAAGACCTCTTCTCCCAGCTGCAATAATCCATAAACATTCCCCCAAATGCGATTGCTTCGCATTTGGGGGTTGCTTATTGTATAAGGGCAGAGTTTCGGGAAATCCATTCCCAGGGCAGAAAATATCCAGTCTGCCAGTCGTTACATTTTTCTGGGGACAACAATGAACCAATCAATGCAAGGAAGCTGCTCTTTATTTTGTAACTAATTACTTAATTTGTACCTTGATTTTTTTCTGATTTTATTGTAAAATACCATTAGGAATTGTATTCTATACCATTTTTGAAAGTTGTGTGTCAAATTTGATGAACGGTTATCCCGTTTTGTGCAATGAGTATGCTGTTATGTGTGAAACTTTGAAATCAATTTGGTTTGATGGTAAAGTTAGAATGTGACAAAAGATTATAAGTCTAATGGTGTGATGTCAATAGACGAATGAAAAGAATTTTTCAATAGTTAGTGTCCCAAACCGGCCAGGATTGGCAAAAATGCGCACACCGACCT
>CASFFN010000055.1 GCA_949293985.1 uncultured Eubacteriales bacterium
CTTAAGGGGAAAACAACTCACTCCCGTTCGGTGTTTTCCCCTTAAGGATCCCCCCTAACCATCGATAGATTGACCCTTCGCTTTGGCTCGGGTGCGGGGTTTTAGTTCCTGCCCCCGTTATAGATTTTGGTTTTTGGGGTGCTTCTTTCCCACGCTGTCGATTGAAAGCATGAAAAAACCCGGTATCGCACAATAGAACGATACCAGGCGCAAAAAAGGCTCCCTTGCCAAAGGGAGCTGGCGCCGTAGGCGACTGAGGGATTCACAGCAGGCACTTTCTGAGAGAACAAACCTATGTGGAAACCTGAAAGCCACGGAATCCCCCCGCCTCGGCGTTGCCGAGGCACCCCCGCAATGGCCCGGGGGGGCTTTGGGTGTGGTGTGTAAAAGGGCCTGTTGCAAAACCTTTCGGTTGCAACAGGCCCGATGTTTTATACCCCCAAAATGGCCTGGGCGAAGAGGAAATACACCAGCAGGGACAAAGCATCCACGATGGAGGTGATGAAGGGGCTGGCCATCACCGCCGGGTCTAAGCGCACCGCTTTGGCGGCCATAGGCAGCACCGCGCCTACAATCTTGGCGCACAGCACCGTCACCAGCAGCGCCAGGCACACCACCAGGTCCACCATCAGGGTAATGTCCGCGTTGCCAAGAAGCAGGCGGTCCACCAGCCAGATTTTGGCAAAGCATACGATGCTCAGGGCCACGCCGCACAATACGGCGGTGCGGATCTCCTTCCACACCACCCGCAGAAGGTCGGAGAACTTCAGCTCTCCCAGGCTGAGGGCCCGGATGATGGTGACAGAGGACTGGGAGCCGGAGTTGCCGCCGGTACCCATGAGCATGGGGATGAAGGCGGTAAGGGCCGCCTGGGCCGCCAGGGCATCCTCAAAAGAGGTGATGATCATCCCCGTGAAGGTGGCAGAGACCATTAAAAGCAGCAGCCAGGGAATCCGGTTCTTGAACAGCTCCCAGGCGGAGCTTTTGAGGTACGGCCGCTCCGAGGGGAGCATACCGGCCATGATTTCCATGTCCTCGGTGGTCTCCTCTTCGATGACGTCCATGGCGTCGTCGAAGGTGACGATGCCCACCATCCGGTTCTCGTTGTCCACCACCGGCAGAGCCAGGAAGTTGTACCTGGAGAACATCCGGGCCACTTCCTCCTGGTCGGTGTGGGTGTTTACATAGATGAAGTTGGTGAGCATGATATCTCGCACCAGGGTCTCATCGTCCTGGGCCAGAAGCAGGTCTTTTACGGTGACGATGCCTAAGAGCTTCCGGTCCTGGGTGACGTAGCAGGTGTAGATGGTTTCCTTGTCGATACCCTGGCGGCGGATTCGCAGGATACTCTCCTCCACCGTCATGGTGGGGCGCAGGGAAACATACTCGGTGGTCATCATGGCCCCGGCGGAGTACTCCGGGTATCGTAATATCTGATTGATGGACTGGCGCATCTCCGGGTCGGCGTGTTTGAGAATCCGCTTGACCACATTGGCGGGCATCTCCTCCACCAAATCGGCGGCGTCGTCCACGTACAGCTCGTCCAGAACCTCCTTCAGCTCGTTATCGGAAAAGCCCTGAATCAGCAGCTCCTGCTGCTCCGGCTCCATCTCCACAAAGGTCTCCGCCGCCAGCTCCTTGGGGAGCAGGCGGAACAGCAGGGGGATTTTCTCCTCCTCCAGGGTCTGGAACAGGGCGGCCACATCCGCCGGATTCATCACCACCAGAAGGTCTTTCAGCGCCTGGTACTTTTTGTCCTCCAGCATTTTCCGCAGAGCCTTTTCCACGATTTCAAACCGTTCTGCCATGGCCATCCTCCTTTCACACAGTGCTATTGTAGCCCCGGCTCACCCCCCTGTCAAGCCTTTGCCTGACGGATTTCTCTGACGAAAGAAAAATAATTATTCACAAATTTGTCGATTTTTGTTTTCAATTCTTCCATACGCCGTTCAAAACCTGCCATTATGATACAGACATGAAGGTTGTGGAAGCCGTGAGCCACCTCCTTCAATCCGTAAATCCTCTTTTCTACCTCTCTTCTTTTAATCCCATGTGAAAAACCCCGCTGCTTGCCAGCGGGGTTTTTCCATCGGGCAGTGCCCGATGACAATGCGCACGGTAATCTTCTGCAAATCGTCACTGCCCCTCCAAAGCCCGGTATCGTTACTGCGGTGCAGAATCGAGTGTCGATAACCTCTATCAAGTACCAACCCGAAAGCAAACCGTCGGTTTCCCGCCCGCTGGCTCCCTCAGTCACCTGCGGTGACAGCTCCCTCCCGGAGGGAGCTATGGGGCTTGTGCCTTGCCACATTGGACTTTTGCGAATGAGAAGTGCCTGCTGTGAATCCCTCAGTCACGGCTTCGCCGTGCCAGCTCCCTTTCACAAGGGAGCCTTTTTTGTGCTGTTTTGAGAAGAGAGAAAACAAATGTTTCCCTAATAAATACAGCCAGAATCCATACTATATCCAAAAAATCCGGAGAAAACCAAACTTATCTGTACTATTTACCGGACAGGTTGTGAAAACGACAAAATTGGGCATTGAAATTATGGCGCGCTTCGTGTATAATGACCTTGTTGTGGTGCGAGACACCTGACCAAAGCCAAGGATGGCAATCGCCGTCCCGAAAGGAGATTATCAACCATGTTCACTGCTAATTCCATCCGCAATGTCTGTCTTTTGGGTCACAGCGGCAGCGGCAAGTCTGCCCTGGCCGAGAGCTTGCTTTATATGACCGGTGCCATCGACCGGATCGGCAGAAATGCCGACGGAAACACCGTTTCCGACTACGACCCGGAGGAAATCCGCCGGAACATCTCCATCTCCACCTCTTTGATTCCCCTGACTTACAAGAACATGAAAATCAATCTGCTGGACACCCCCGGCGGTTTTGACTTCTCCGGCGCCGTGATGGAAGCCCTCCGGGCCGCCGACGCCGCCATCATCGTGTGCTCTGCCAAGGACGGCATTACCGTGGGCTTTGAAAAGGCCTGGAAATACTGCCAGGAGCGGAATATGCCCTGCTTCGTCTACATCTCCAAGGTGGACGAGGAGAACGCCGACTACAATGTGACCTTCAACGCCCTCCGGGAGCGGTACGGCAACCGGATTGCCCCGGTGGTGGTGCCCATCTGGGACGATAACCACAAGGTCACCGGCATCATCGATGTGCTGAACAAGCGGGCCTACGAGATGCAGAACCTGAAGCGGGTGGAGATTCCCGTGCCCGAGGGAAAGAGCGGTGTTATCACCGAGTTCAATGACGCCCTGAAGGAGTCCGTGGCGGAGACCAGCGACGAATTTATGGACAAGTTCTTCGGCGGCGAGGACTTCACCTACGCCGAGATGATTAAGGGTCTCCACACCGGCGTGGTGACCAGAACCCTGTTCCCGGTGCTCTGCGGCTCCGGCGTCACCTGCCTGGGAAGCCTGATGCTCATGGATCACATTCTGGACCTGTTCCCCAACCCGGTGGAGGGCAACTACCACAAGGCCACCACTGCCGACGGCAAGACCGAGGAGTTCGTGGTCTCCCCCGGCGGCGTTCCCGCAGCCTATGTGTTCAAGACCGTTTCCGACCAGTACGGCAAGTACTCCTACATCAAGGTCCTCTCCGGCACCATCAACGGCGACACCACCCTGGTGAACGCCCGCACCGGCGAGACGGAAAAGCTGGGCAGGCTCTACACCATGTGCGGCAAGAAGGCAACAGAGGTCAAGGAGCTGTCCTGCGGCGACATCGGCGCCATCGGCAAGATGGACAAGGTGAAAACCGGCGACACCCTGTGCGACCCCCGGAAGGTGGTCAGCCTCAAGGGCATCCCCTACGCCGAGCCCTGCTATTCCATGGCCATCGCCCCCAAGGTGAAGGGTCAGGACGAGAAGGTGGCGGCAGGTCTGAACCGTCTCAACGACGAGGACCCCTCCTTCACCATGTATAGTAACCCCGAGACCAAGCAGCTGGTGCTCTCCGGCGCGGGAGACCAGCAGCTGGATGTGCTGGTGGCCAAGCTCAAGAGCCGCTTTGGTGTAGACGCTGTCCTCAGCCCCGCCAAGGTCGCCTACCGGGAGCGGATTAAGAAGAAGGTGGAGGCTCACGGCCGTCACAAGAAGCAGACCGGCGGTTCCGGCCAGTTCGGCGATGTGTGGGTGCGCTTCGAGCCCCAGGAGGAGCAGGACGACCTGATCTTTGCCGAGGAGGTCTTCGGCGGCTCCGTGCCCAAGAACTTCTACCCGGCGGTGGAAAAGGGTCTGCGGGAAGCGGTGCAGAAAGGTCCCCTGGCAGGGTATCCCATGGTGAACATGAAGGCTACCCTGTACGACGGCTCCTACCACCCGGTAGACTCCAACGAAATGGCCTTTAAGATGGCGGCCATCCTGGCCTTCAAGGAGGCCATGCCCAACGCCGCCCCCACCCTGCTGGAGCCCATCGGCGCGTTGGCGGTCACCGTGCCGGACAGCTACATGGGCGACGTCATCGGCGACCTGAACAAGCGCCGGGGCCGGGTCATGGGTATGAACCCGGCCGGCGACGGCAACACCGTGGTAGAGGCGGAGGTGCCCATGGCGGAGATGAGCAGCTATGCCATCGACCTGCGGGCCATGACCCAGGCCAGAGGCTCCTTCACCCTGAAGTTTGAGCGGTACGAGGAAGTCCCCAAGGCCAACCAGGCAAAGATCATTGCCGACGCCAAGGCAGAAGAATAAAATCAAGGGGCTGCCCGAAAGGGCAGCCCCTTCAGCGTGTCAAAAAACCTTTTTGACACGCTGGCAGACTGTCAAGAAAGGCACAAAGACAAGCAAACGCCGCCCGTCGGCGTACATGGGGTACGGTAGG
>CASFFN010000056.1 GCA_949293985.1 uncultured Eubacteriales bacterium
TAGGTCGGTGTGCGCATTTTTGCCAATCCTGGCCGGTTTGGGACACTAACTATTGAAAAATTCTTTTCATTCGTCTATTGACATCACACCATTAGACTTTGCGATGTTGATATGAAGGACACCCTGTTTTTTTGCATATTTCATGGTTTGCCATGCACCACCGCTTTCCCGCTGGATGCAGAATACTACCAAATCAGATCTGTCCACCATGGCCCGGTTTCTGGTCTGGCGGGCATTTTTGTAGTGGCTCCCGGCAGCGGCTTCGCACACTTCAATTTCATCGTAATAATCCCGGAAAGATTCTTCATTATTCCGGAACTCTGCGGTCAAATACGGCTGCACCCAGATGTGGGCGCTGTTATCGCTCCGGTACTCCCGCTTACATCGGCGTATGGCGGACGAAACAAGCTGGTCAAATTCTCCGTCTCGGCCCACAAGACATTCTACATACTCCTTGTTCCGTAGCAGCGTTTGTATAAGCTGTTCCAGTCTGCGCTCAATTTCCAGTGCATTCTCGATGCAGCGATGCCCAAAGAAGCTAACTGTATAAGTGTTCATCCATAGTCCCCCATCAAATATGTTCCGCCCGTCACCTTTCCTTATTATATATAATTATTTACTTTAAGTAAAGGTTTCGGTATTTTGTGTCAGTTATAATTTGTTCGGTTACTTGGTAGCATATTATTGGGAGGTGGAACTATGCGAACTGAGTACGCCGAAAAGTATATCACACTGGGCTTGAAGATTGCCTACTACCGCAAGAAGGCTGGTTATACACAAGAGGTCTTTGCAGAAAAGATCGGTAAAAGTGTCAACTTTATGTCGCAGGTGGAAGGTACAGGAACCGTGAGGGGTGTTTCTCTGGAAACACTGTTCAAAATCGCAGATGTTCTTGGGATTCCTCCCGCAAAGTTGCTGGAAGATGATTAAATGTTTAATGCGTCCCAAGTTGGGACGCATTAACTTTTCTGTGGTAGTTATTCTTTTGTGTGAATCCCCCTTTTCTTCGCCAGCTCGCTTGCTGCCTTGCGGCGGTCATCGGAGTAGGGTGCTGTCAACCGGATACTGATCCGGCTCTTGTCGATCTCGAATCGCAGACCACCTTGCCCATCATCATCGGTCTGCTTGCACAGCTCCGGGTATCTTTCTGCGAACTTCCTCATACGCTTCTTTAGGTTCGTATCGTGGGTGTAAACTTCTGCAAGGGGGTCTTTAGCGTTGTAGTACAGATCGGTTGTCTTCTGTTTTTTCGTAAGACCTGTTTTCATAGAAATCCTCCTATTTTTCGTTATTTTTCCTCGGCTCTTGAGCCGGGAAAAAAGGTCTGTTTTCCGATGGGAAGCTTCCAAATGATGTCTGCATCGTTTGGAAACCTGCTATCGGATTTTTTGCGTTTTTTCCGGGTCTTGACGTTATCTTTCGTAGTCCCGGTTGGGCTGTTTTTTTCTGGGTTCCGGCTGGTGTCTGGCAGGCGGTTTTTGCACCGGCGGTTCCAGCTTTCTCTCGTCCTCCCGGAGCAAATAATCCACATCCTGCTGAGCTTCCATCATAGTGATAGCACTGTACCGCTTCCCATGGGCCTGCTGCAGCCTATCTCTTGCGTCCTGGGTGTAGGTCTTGCGCAGGGTCTGTCGCTGGGTATGAAGTTCGGCCTTGTCCACGCTCTCTGCCTCCCCGGTCAGCTCCCGGAACTGAGCCAGTGCTGCATCCAACTCGGCTTGGTACTTCGCTTCGGTCTGCTCCAACCGCTGCAATGAGCTTTCCATGGATGCCACCCACTGCTTCACTTCCTTCATGCCGTCATCGTCAGTCTTGTCGAAGCGGCTGAGAATCATAGACTTTTCACTTCGTAGCTCCTCGATGTCCTCGGAGAGCTTTGCGATCCTCTTTGCCAGCTCCCGCTGTTTGAGGATGTTCAGTGCAGAGGTTGCTTTCTTTTCATCCAGTAGCCCCTTCCGCTCCCGGCTTAAGGTTTTGATTTGACCCACAATGTCGGAATACTGCCGCAGCACCAGCATCACATTTGCCAGGGTGTTTTTGATGCTGCGCCGGTTGGCTTTGGTATGCAGGATCTGATACCGGAAGATCAGCATATTCCGCCGCACCGTTTCCATGGCTTCCGCAAGGGCGGGCACCGTATTCTTGACCGCCTTTGCGATCTTTTCATAGATACTTCGCAACTCCCGCAGCAGCTTGTTGTCTGCTTTGATCCGCCGATTCAATTCACACCGGTCAGCGATAAATCCCTGCTGTTCCATGGCTCTTGCGGTCACACCCTCGTGGATGGTAGGCTGCTCCAGAATGCCACGCTCCGCATGGCTGCGGTGATCGATCCGTGCTTCTGCTCCCACCCGTTCCAAATATCTGTTGGTCACATCTGCCCAGGCAGAGCGCCACAGCACCAACTGTTCATCGCTGTTCCACCGGGCGGCGATAGGATTCTGCCGCCCGAAGCGGGTGCTTTTGGGCGTCTTGGATGCCCGTTCATATCCCGCCGCTTCCGCAGCGGAAGGAGCCATATATTCCTTTTTCCTACCGACCTTGTACTGGTATTGCTTCTCCCAGCCTTCCTTCTGAGCCTGCTTGAACTCCGCTCCGGTGAAGCCCATTTCCTCGCCATCCCGGATGCACAGATATTCCTTTTCCGTCTTGTATTGCCACTGTCCGTTTTCAGCCAGTGGGCGCACCGTGACCATGATGTGAGCATGGGGGTTATGTCCATCCGCATCGTGGATGCACACATCGGCGCACATCCCATCTGCCACAAAATTATCTTTGATAAATTCCGTCAGCAGACTTTCCCAATCTGCCTTGCCCATCTCTATGGGCAGCGCCACAACGAACTCCCGTGCCAACCGGCTGTCCTTGGTTTTCTCGTTTTCCTCCACGGCGTTCCAGAGTGTTCCCCGGTCTGACCATTCGGGCGGCGCATATTCCGGGAGAAATATCTGCTGCCAGACAAGGCCCTGCTTTCGGGTGTAGTCATGCTGCACCCCGTCGTAGTCATTTAGAATTTGGGAGCAACTCATATAGGCCGCAGCAGCTACGGCGGATCGCCCTGCGCCCCGGCTGATGACCTTTGCTTCCAAATGGTAAATCGCCATTCTCGTTTCCCTCCTTTCGTTGTTTCTGTTTCTCTTTTCAAAGAGAAAATGACTCTCAGTTTAACTGAGGGTCATTCCGCAAACAAATCTGCCAGTGACAGGTTTTTGCGGGCAGGTGGTGGAATACCGTAGCTCCAAGCGACGGTATTCTGTTCGGTGCATACCGCACACCAACTGCGTGGGCAATGACAGCACTTTCGCATCCAGTGTGGCATTGTCCATCAGGCTGTCGCAACAGCCGCATTCCCCTCGGAGAGCGCACGATTTCCAACGGAAATACCACCTCCCCTCCAGGGTGGTGAGTAAGTGCGCCCTTCGGGAAGCCTACGCTCGTTCTCAGCCCCCGTTATTCGTATTCTCCGTACCCAATCGCTTCTCCAGAATCGCTTTCAGCGCTTCCAGTTCCATATGCTGTGCCTGGGGAAATACGCTCTCCAAAATCGCACCTTCCTGGATCAATCGCCGGGTTCTTGCGCTGCGCTCCTTCTTCCGATTTCTGGCTTCCACTGCCTCCATGCGGTGCTTCGCTTGTTGCAGCTTCTTTTCCTGTTCTGTCATGCCCTCACCCCCTCCAATAACCGTTTGGCCTTTGCCATATTCTCTGCCTTGTTCAGTTTTCGGATGTTCTGGTCATTGACCCGGATCGCCATGCACCGTTCCAGCACCCGGTCATAGATTCTCTCCCTTGCAAGATCTGCCGGATTTTTCAATTCGTCCACCGTTAGATTGGTGGTCACAATCATAGGAAGCTGGTTGCGGTATCGGCTGTCAATGATGTTGAACACCTGCTCTCTGGCAAACTCGGAATTCCGTTCCACACCCAAATCGTCGATGATCAGCAGCGGAAAGAAATTAAGGAATCTCTGAACAAATCGTCTGCGGCTGGACAGCGGATCTTTTTCGCCAGCCATGCAGAATGAAAAAAAGGAAATACATACAGTATTCCACTGTTTTCCATTCTTTTGTCTGACAAAAAATCTCTCGCTGCCAGCTCTTGCCTATTTATTCAGAGCTTCCTTAAAGCTATCGATATAAGCATTCCGGTCACCGGAATACATATCGGTCAGCTTGTTCAGGAGTCTTGCGAAGTTGGTCATCATCACCGGCACACCCTCGTCCAACAGCGCATTGGCGATGCACCCGGCGATAAAGCTCTTTCCCGTTCCTACCTTTCCCCATAGGAGCAAGCCCATGGAGTCCTTTCTGAATTCGGCCCAGTTCTCTACAAACCGTTTTGCCATTTTCATTTGTTTGGGGTTGTATCCAAGATCATTTTCAAAGGTGTGCTTCCGCAGCTCCGGGTCAGGCAGTCCCACGCTGCGATTCCTTGCCACCGTGTCCAGAAACTCCCGGTGCTTTCGTTCCTGCTCCCGCTGTTCATAAGCTGCTGTCTGGCAGGCACACATGCAGCGGGGTTCAAAGAGTTTTCCCACACATGCAGCGGGGTTCAAAGAGTTTTCCGGTCATTTCAAACCGCTTCTGCCGGGGTGTCCGGCAGCGGCTGCAATAGATCAGATTTGTTTCCCCATTCAGGTACTCGTCCTCCCGGAGTTGTACCGGCTGAAAAATATTCTCCAAGTCCGTGGAGATCGGTTTCATAGGCTATCTCCCTCCTCATAGTCATAGCTTCTAATAGGTTTCTGATTGAATTTACTTTGCTTATTACTTGTGGACAGTTTTTTGTCTGTCTGCGACTTAAAACTTGTCCCTTCGGTGGGACAACTTTCTGTCTGTACCTTCACATAGATTTTGCTGGGCAATCCTGCCCCTTGCCGCTTTCGGGAAATGAGTCCCTGCCGTTCCAACGCTGCTAACGCATTCTTCACAGTCATCTCACTTTTTCCGCTGGCCTCCGCCAGAGCCTCGATTGTGTAGTAGATGAACACATGACCCTGTTCATCTTCCCAGCCGTCATTTTTCATTGACAGCCTCGCCCGGTCCAGCAGCAATACATATACCAGCTTTGCCGTTTCGCTTATGTCCATCGTCAACAGAAATCT
>CASFFN010000057.1 GCA_949293985.1 uncultured Eubacteriales bacterium
GAATTCCTGCCCATTCTTGCCGAAATTTATCGCTCCCCCCACCCAGGGCGCCGCATTGTTCGCAGCGCTCATAAAATAGGTGCAAAACTGAGGGGTAAAGCCGCAGTCCACGGTTTTCGTGCCGTTCTGGGAGATGGTGCCCCCATAAATCAGCTTGGCGAAGGCGGAGGAGCCGGAGAGCTTGCCGTTGAGCTGGGTCTGGATGTTGGAGGTCACGCCGTCCAGATACCCCAGCTCCGTGGCGGTGACGGCGCTGGAAATCAGCTTTTTGTTTGCGTCTGTCACCACCGCGCGGCCGGAGGTCAGATTCGCCGGCTGCAACCCCCCGGAACCCACCGCCACCAGACCGCCGTTGGTGTTCAGGTTCAGGATTGCAGGCGTTGTTCCGTCGGACTTGGCCAAAATTTCATTGGAATCCACCTCTATGTGGGCGGCATCCCGGGTGCCGCCCACAATCAGGGCAGGGCCGTTGTCGGCGGTGCCGGAGGCGTCGGCGGTCTTGTTCAGGGTCACGGTGCCGGAGAAGATGGCCTCCACGGCCTTCAAAAGCACATGAAGCTCAAAATCGTCCTTTCCCCAGTCAAACACCGGCACACCGGCGGAAATAGAGATTTCCCGGGTCAGCTCCATGGCGGAATCCCCGGCAATCAGCCGGAACACATAGCTCTCCCGGTAATCCATGCCGGAAATCTCCGCCGATACATTATATGTATTTTGGGAGATTCTGGCATCTGGGATAGGGACGGCCTGGCTCCATTCCCCGCTGCCGGTGCGGTACTGGCAGGAAAGGGACAGGGCGTTGTCCGCCGCTCCAAAGCTCCCCTCCCAGAAATTCCCTTTGATGTCCAGCGTCACAATGTCTCCGGTGGGGGTCTTGCGGCTGACCAGGGCGGTGAGGGTCAAGGGGATATAGGGAACCAAATCCGCGTTTACCGTCTTGCTCCCGGTATAGCCCCGGCTGTCCGTGGCCGCGAAAACAAACTGCCCGGTTTCCGCCTTGGGAAAATCTAAGGCGCCGGTCAAGGTTTTGCCGTTGACCGTCCGCTTTGCAATCGCCGCGCCGTTTTTGGCGCCGGCGGTGATGGACGCTTCCACCGTGGACACATACCGGATTACCCGGTTATCAGACCCGGTGAGACTTTTGGACAGTGCATCCGTCACCGTCACCGTGCCGGAAACGCTGGGCTTACACGCCTCCTCCGAAGCCGTGGCCCGGAAAGTGGCGGTTTTGGTACCCACCAGGGTGCTGCCGGAATAAGTCTGACAGGTGAGGGTCACGGTGCCATACTTGGCGTTGGGAATCTGGGTGTAAAAGCTCTCCGGCACCGTCCAGGGAATGGAGGTGGCCGCCGTTTTTGCGGCAATCGTCCCGGACAACTCCCCAAACCGATAAGTGACTGTATGGGTAAAGGCGGAGCTGGCCCGGGAGACGGTGATGAGCGTATCGCTGCCGATATCTGTGTTTAACGCAGATATCGACGACGCCCGGGGAATTGTTGTAAGTTCCCAGGACCCGGTGAGCCTGATTTCCGGCGGGCCGTAGGTTGGCGCCACATCCTGGGCAGAGGGCGTCCAGACGTCGAAGGACATATCCTTGCCGCCGCCGGCGTCGTGGGCGACGGTCAGCTTTCCGGAGGCGATTATCTGAGAGGCCGCGCCGGATGTGGGGATGTTGAAAGCAAAGTTGTTGATGGCAACGCGCTTTCCCCCGATGGTAATGGTCCAGCTGTAATACGGCCCCGTGTAAACGCCGGAGTTCTGGCGATGAATGGAAAATTCATAGGCCACCGCAGAGGTGTTGCCCGTCACGCTGGTGGACTCCTCCGTCAGCTTCAGCTGGATGGAATAATATCTTGTACCGGCGGTTCCTCCGGCGGTAAAGGTTTTCGTTTGTAAAGCCATTTAATTTCCTCCAATCCAGAAACAGGCGGTACGCCCTTCCGTGTAGTCCTCAAATCTGGCGTACTTTCCGGCGATGAGGTACTGCTTTGCCGTCAGGTTCAGTGCCTGCACCCCCTGGTTGTTGGCGGTGAGAATCTCTTCCCCGGAGCGGGTGACATACATACCGGTATTGTCCAGCAGATTCTCCATCTCCTCGCCGGACTTGGAAATCCGCATACCGTCCTTGTCGAAAGTGTAGCCGGTTTCCGTTTCCACCCGGGAAACGCCGTTTTCCTGGATTTCCTTTACGGAAATGGATATGCTTTCCGCGTTTTGCTCTAAAATGGTCTGTTTTTCTTCCAGTTCCTCCTGCTTTGTCTCCTGCCGGGAAACCTGGGCGCGGATGCCCTCCACATTCAGCGTAAGCTCCGCCACTTTGCCCCCCATATCCCGGTTTTCCACCGTCAGTCCGTCCACATCCGTTTGCAGCCGGAGGATTTTTCCGGAGAGGGCTTTGTAGCTCTGGCTGTTCACGGCGGCGGAGGAATCTCTTGTGGGGCTTCCGGTGCAGGTCAGCGTATCCCTGCCCTGGGAAGCGGCCCGCTCCATCACATAGGAGGTCAGCCGCTCCCCGGAAGGAGCGATGACGGTCAGAATCTGCCCTTCCCGGATGCCCAGCCGGGAAGGGACGGTGAGCTTGCAGGGGGTGTACCGCACTCCGGATAATTGCCCAAACAGAACCTCCGCCACCGGCAGCAGGCTCTGGGCATTTTCCGCCGTCAGCAGATAGTTGCCTGTAATGGCGTAGGTGTTCCCGGCGGCCTCCGGGGGATAAATCGTCCCCACATCCCGCTCGTCAAACCGCAGCTGCACCCGCTCGATAGGAGCGGTGGAGTAGCCTGTGTAGGACAGGGTATCCTGGTAGTAAAAATCCTCCCCGGAATCGGAAGCCTCCTTTTCCGCCGGGGTGTACCAGTCCAGCAGGAGCTTCCCTTCCGGGGTGGCACGGAGGAACCGCCCGGCAATCTCTCCCACCCAGAAAAGAAGCTGCCGCCCGGTAACGCCCCGGGCGGAGAACTTTTGCACCCGGTAATCCCCGTTGGGAATCTCCGCGTTTTGAAGCTCCACGCCGCAGTGTAAACACACCATCTTTCCAAAGTCCAGAAGGGAGTAGGGCCAGCCCTGCAAGCCCTCCAGCCAGCCGGTCACATCCCTGTCCAGGCGGCACACCCGGTCGCAGCCTGTGAGGCGGTAGGTACAGTCTCCGGTTTTTTCCGGTTTTTCCGCCACAAAAATCCCGGCCTTTTCCCGTTTTTCCCCTTCCGTCCAATATAAAGTCACTTCCTCCCCGGCGCCCAGCCCCAGCTCCCCCCGGGGAACGAAAAGCTCCGCTTCCACCATAGCCGCGCATACGGAGCCAAGCGTCAGCTCCTGGGTGTCGTTGACGCTGGCGGTGAGGGTCAGGTCGGAGATGGCGTTCTTTCCCACTTCCCCGGAGGAAATTTCCGTGCCGTCAGGCAGTACCAGCAAAGCAAGCATCGTCCCGCCCCCTAACATTCAATAATGGAAAACCCATAGTTTTTCCACACCCCCCGGCTGGCGTCGTACCAGGCCAGGCTGTACTTGGAGCGGTAAGCGGTGCAGGTGCGCGTCGCCCCGGCGTCCACCGGGTCGGGATATCCAAAGGTGAAGGTGGCGGCTTTGGGGAACAGCCCCTCCATGTACTTTTTCTCCCCCTCCGTCAAAAATCCGTAGGAGAAGGTCCAGGAGCCAACCTTGTACCGCACCACATCCCGGTGCATAACGCCGCTCTGGTCCCGTCCGGCGGCGTAGCTGTCCAAATCCTCAAAGGAACAGCTTACCCCGGCGTCCGGCAGGAGCAGGGGCTTTCCGTTCACCGTAAACCGGTCGGTGGTCTGCATTTACAGCCCTCCTTTCATCATGGCAAGCCGCTGCTGATACCGCTGGACGGCCTGTCCGATAACCGTATCCCCCACCCGGATGGCGGCGATGGTCCTGCGGGTCTCCTGCTGCTCCCGCAAAAGAGCGGAGAAGCCCTGCATCATAGCGTCTGTCTGCCCTTCCATCACCAGAGCCACCGCCTCCTGAATGGTGGAAAGAGGCGCTTCCACATTGGTGCCGTGGGTCTGATCGCCCACCACCGCCAGAAAGGGCTTGTTGGCAGGCAGCACCGCGCCTTGGGCCAGATGGGGAATTTTCGGCACCGGGATCCGCCATCCCAGCCACCGGAAGGGCTTGGCACCGAAAATCTCCACCTGACTGACCTTCTGCAAGGCGGTATTGATCCCCTGAAAGGGGGTGCTGACCACCGAGTTGATACCGTCAATCAGACCGTTCACCACGCCCTTGAACTGGGAGAATATCCCGGTTTCCAGCCCGTCAAACACCTGTCCTCCCGAGGAAAAGGCTTTTTTCACCTGCTCCCAGCTTTGGGAGAAGATGCCGCCCATAGAGGAAGCGGTGCCGGACCAGATGTTCTTTACATTTTCCTGGGTTTTGGCGCTGTCCGCCGTCACCTGTCCCCAGAGGCCGCCGAACACCTGGCGCAAGGGGCCGGACACATTGG
>CASFFN010000058.1 GCA_949293985.1 uncultured Eubacteriales bacterium
CAGAGTGCGAAAAATCCTTTATTTTCAACGGTTTCGGAGGTCTTTATTAAATTCCTATGTGGCGGTATAACCACCTACATAATTTGAGGTTTCAAATAATTATTTATATGATTATTTTTCTTATTTTTATTAGGGGGCAGTTTTCCCACCGGGTTCTGAAAATATTCTTTCCGGGTACCGGGATAGTTTTCTTTCCGGGTAGGGGGATAGTTTTCTTTCCGGGTAGGGGGATAATTTTCTTTCCCGGTATCTTCGGGAAAGCAGAGGTAAATCCAGGTGGGGGTTCCCTGCCTGCGGCACCGCCTGACGATCAGCCCAGCCTCCTCCAGCTGCCCCAAAGCTTTTTTCACGGTCGTATCCGTTTTCCCCAGAACCTGCCCCAGCTCCCGGATGGGATAGAAAACGAACACCCGGCCGGTCTCATCCTGCCATTGGGCTTTGGTCCGGGACAGCCGGGCCCGGTCCAGCAGCAGGATATATACCAGCCGGGCGGTATCGTTCAAATCCGTCTCCAGCAAAAACCTCGGGTACATCAAAAAGGGCGGCAGCCCCGTGTTCCGATATAAAAACGCCATATCCATTCCTCCTTTATCCCATCATACCACACTTCCTCCCAAAAATCTTCCCAAAAAATTCCCACCTTACGGATTCGCGGCCATGCCCGGCCGGTCAGGGGGAAGCGGGCCGGTTTTTCTTTATCCCCCGCTTGACGGCAGGCGGGAAATATAGTATGATTGACACAAACAAATGGTCGAAAGGAGTGGGGGCTATGGACGGCAATCCCTGGAAGAATGGAGCCGGGTGGTTTTACAGCGCCATTTTCCGGGAGGAGCCTTTGAAGCCCCGGCCCCGGCCGGAGCGGGAGAAGCTGCCGCCTCTGCTGGACGCCGCCCGCTCCCTGGAAAACGCCCCCGGCAAGCCCTGGCAGTCCCGGGAGGCGGTGTTTCTCAAGCAGGCAAGGCTTCTGGAGCATTATGAGGACGATTATCCATTCTCCGGCTCTGTGGTCTACTATTTTCCCACCTACCAGTCCCTGTCCGACCGGGAGCTGCGGGGGTACTTTGCCTGGCGCACCCGGCTTCGCCGGGGGCAGGTGGAGAAGGCCTGCCGCACCTTCGCCTTTCTTTATATCTATGAGTTACTTCACTGCATAGGCGTACCCGGCCCGGAGGCGGGGTATGAAGCCCTGTCTCGCTTCTACCGGGACTATGCCCAGGAGGACGGTCTGGTGGATGCTTACCTGGAGGAATGGATGTGGGACTTTGTGGTGTATTATGAGCTGTCCCCGGCACTGCTGACAGATTACACCCAGGTGCAGCGGGATGAGGCCATCACCCGGCTGGAAAAGGCGGAAACCCTTTCCCCGGAGGCGGTGATGGAGGCGGTGGCGGCTCTGGCCCCCGGCTGGATTTCCCGCTCCCGGTTCTGCCGGGACAACCGGGAGGATTTCGGGCGGGTGCTGGCAGGGCTTTTGCAGGGGATGGCCCGGCACTATGCAGGGCGCACCCAGAAGCCCCTGGCAGAGCAGCTTTTCGGCAGGCTCCAGTGGGAGCCGGTGCGGCTCTTTGAAAGCGCCGTGTTCGCCAACCCCCGGAAAACCCGGGATCTTCAGTACACAGTGGACGAGCGGTTCCGGTATCGCTGCGAAAACGGCCTGTGGAGCCTTCTGCGCCACCCCAGGATAGAGGGGGGAATCCGCCAGCTGGAGCGGCTGGAAAAGTCCGTGGACGGCTACCTCCGGGAGGTTCTGGGGGAGAAGCGTACCATCAAGTATGACCCCCTTCCCAAATGGCAGACGAAAATTCTTCAGGAGGTAATCAACAAGCTTTCGGAAGAGAAGGAGGCTGCCCAAAAAGCGAAAATTACCATCGACTATTCCCAGCTTGACCGGATTCGCCGGGAGGCGGCCGTCACCCGGGACAAGCTGACGGTGGAGGAGGAGCTGGAAGAACTGCCGGAAGCTCCGGCAGTCCCGGAAACCCCGGAGCCCCAGGAAATCCCCGACACGCCCCTGTCCCCGCCGGAGTACCGGCTGCTTCAATGCCTGCTTTACGACCGCCCCACGGACTGGGTGCGGACGGAGGGGTATCTTCTGTCGGTGCTGGTGGACGGCATCAACGAAAAGCTCTACGACACCTTCGGCGACACGGTGGTGGAGGACGCCCCGGCGGTGGCAGCGGATTATATTGACGATTTGAAAGAGATGATAGCCCCATGAAAATTCCCAAACGCATTGCCAATACCCTGATAAACGCCCTGAAAGGCGGCGTGGTGCCCCGAATCGGTCTTCCCTATGTGACGGTGGGAAGGTCTGCCGAGATCGACGCCCTGCTTCACGATGTGGACATGATTGCAGAAGGGGGCGCCTCCTTCCGGTTCATCACCGGCAAGTACGGAAGCGGCAAGAGCTTCCTCCTGCAAACCATCCGCAATTATGTGATGGCGAAGAACTTTGTGGTGGTGGACGCCGACCTGTCCCCGGAGCGGCGGCTCCAGGGCACCCGGGGTCAGGGCCTTGCCACCTACAAGGAACTGATTCGGAATATGGCCACCAAGACCAAGCCGGAGGGCGGGGCTCTCAGCCTGATTCTGGACCGGTGGATTGGAAGCGTTCAGCAGTCGGTGCTGGAAACCTCCGGTCTTTCTCTTACCGACCCGGCGCTGCCCCCCCTGGTGGAAAAGGAGATTGCCTCCGTGGTCTATGCCCTGAATGAGATGGTCCACGGCTTCGACTTCGCCCGGCTTCTCACCCTTTACTACCGGGCCAGTGTCCAGGGGGACGGGCAGACCCAGGCCAAGGTGCTCAAGTGGTTCCGGGGGGAGTACCCCACCAAGACGGAGGCCAAGCAGGAGCTGGGAGTGAACATCGTCATTACGGACGACGACTGGTATGAGTACCTCAAGCTCTTTGCCGCCTTTTTGAACCGGGCGGGGTACGCCGGAATGCTGGTGCTCATCGACGAGCTGGTGAACATCTACAAGATTCCCAACGCCATCACCCGGCAGTACAACTACGAGAAGATCCTCACCATGTACAACGACGCCATGCAGGGGAAGGCCCGGCACATCGGCTTCATCCTCTGCGGCACGCCCCAGTGCATGGAGGACCCCCGGCGGGGCGTTTACAGCTATGAGGCGCTTCGCTCCCGGCTGGCGGAGGGGCGTTTTTCCGGCGGGCACAAGGACCTGCTGTCCCCGGTGATCCGCCTCCAGCCCCTGACCAGCGAGGAAATGCTGGTGCTGGTGGAAAAGCTGGCGGACATCCACGCCCAGCTGTATGACTACGCCCAGATTGTCACCCAGCAGGACATGGCTGACTTTATCGCCGTTGAGTTTGCCCGGATTGGGGCCGACACCCACATCACCCCCCGGGAGGTCATCCGGGACTTTATCCAGGTGCTGGACATCGTGTACCAGAACCCCCAGGTGAAGGTGGCGGAGCTTTTGGGCAGCGACCGCTTCCAATACGCCCAAAACCCGGCCCTCTCGGAAGAAACCGGGGAACAATTCGCAGAGTTTACATTATAAGCGGGCAGTGCCCGGCGGCACGCCGCAATACCTCCCTCCGGGAGGGAGGTGGCACGGCGTAAGCCGTGACGGAGGGAGCCAGCGGGCAGAAAACCAATTTGCCTGCCAGAGATGGTACCTCCCCAGAGCAATAAGATTTCTGTGCCCCACTCCGGGAAAATACTTGGTATAATGGGCATAGGGTATCGATACCCACAAGCAAGTACCACCCCCTCAGCAAACCGTCAGCTTACCGCCCGCAGGCTCCCTCAGTCGCCTTCGGCGCCAGCTCCCTCCCGGAGGGAGCTGCGGCGTGCCGCCGCTGTCATTTTCGCACGGTAATCTTCAGCAAATCGTTACTGCCCTTCCAGTGCCCGGTATCGGCGGGCAGTGCCCGGCGGCGAGTCGCCGCTGACAATGCGCACGGTGGCTTTCTACTACTCGTTACTTCCCTGACCCGCCCGGTATCGTTTTATTGTGCCACATCGTTTTTTTAAGACTTTCAATCGACAGCGTGGGACAGGAAAGCCCCTGGAATGTGTAAGGTATAACGGGGGTAGGGACTGAAACCTTGTACCCGAGCCAAAGCGAAGGGTCAATCTTCCGATGGTTAGGGGGGATTCTTAAGGGGAAAACACCGAACGGGAGTGAGTTGTTTTCCCCTTAAGCCGGCTTCTTTGCGTACCCGCTGGCAAGCGCTTGCAAAAAGCCGATTGGAGAACAGACTCAAAGGTTATAACCGGGTGACGATAACCACCAGCAAGTACCACCCCCCAGCAAACCACGACCACACCGCCCGCTGGCTCCCTCAGTCACGGCTAACGCCGTGCCAGCTCCCTCCCGGAGGGAGCTGCGGCGTGCCGCCGCTGTCATTTTCGCACCGGGCTGGTCTGTAATCGTTACTTCCCTGACCCGCCCGGTATCGTTACTGCGGTGAAAGTTGGGGTATCGACAACCACCAGCAAGTACCACCCCATCCGCAAAACACAACTGCGACCCCCGCTTGCTCCCTCAGTCACGCCTACGGCGTGCCAGCTCCCTCCCGGAGGGAGCTATTGGCCTTTCCACATCAAAAAAGGAGGAAAAAATGGCTGTTTTTGACCTGTATGCCCCCTTTGTTCAGGATTATATTTACCGCCACAACTGGCAGAACCTCCGGGCCATTCAGGTGGCGGCGGCGGAGGCCATCTTCCATACGGAGGAAAATGTGCTCCTCACCGCCTCCACCGCCTCCGGCAAAACCGAGGCGGCTTTCTTCCCCATTTTGTCCCTGCTGGCCCAGGACCCTCCGGCCTCCGTGGGCTGTATCTACATCGGGCCTTTGAAAGCCCTCATCAACGACCAGTTTTCCCGGCTGACGGAGCTGTGTGAGGAGGGAAACATCCCGGTGTGGCATTGGCACGGGGATGTGGCCCAGAGCCACAAGGCGAAGCTTATGAAGCACCCCTCGGGGATTTTGCAGATTACCCCGGAGTCTTTGGAGGCCTTGCTTCTTCACAAGCACGCCGCCATCCCCAAGCTGTTTGGGGACTTGCGGTTCGTGGTGATTGATGAGGTGCACTCGCTTCTGCGGGGAGACCGGGGCGGGCAGACCCTGTGCCTGATCCAGCGGCTGAGCCGTCTGGCGGGGGTGAATCCCCGGCGGATTGGCCTGAGCGCCACGGTGGGCGACCCGGAGGGCACCGGGGCTTTTCTGGCTCTTGGCACCGGGCGGCAGACCCTCATTCCCAAAATCCAGGCCCCGGGCAGTCCCTGGCGGCTGAGCATGGAGCATTTCTTCGTGAAGGATGTGCAGGCGGCGGAAGGGAAGGACATCCCGGAGGCTATGGAGGTGTTGGAGGAAAAGACCGACACCGCCCCCCGGAACGCCGACCCGGGGCTGGGCTACATCTACGAGCACACCCGGGGGAAGAAGTGCCTGCTCTTCGTCAACTCCCGGGAGGAGTGCGAAACCGTCACCACCACCTTGCGCCAGTACTGCGAGATGAATCGCGAGCCGGACCGGTTCCTCATCCACCACGGCAACCTCTCCGCCTCCTACCGGGAGACCGCCGAGGCCATGATGAAGGACGATTCCCAGTACCTGACCACCGTCACCACCGCCACTTTGGAGCTGGGCATCGACATCGGGCGGCTGGAGCGGGCGTTCCAGATCGACGCCCCCTGGACCGTATCCTCGTTTTTACAGCGGATGGGCAGAACCGGGCGGCGGGACGCCCCGGCGGAGATGTGGTTTGTCATCCGGGAGGACGAGCCGGAGGTTCGGGCCATGCTTCCCTCCACCATCCCCTGGAAGCTGCTGCAGGGCATTGCCCTGGTGCAGCTGTATTTGCAGGAGCGGTGGTGCGAGCCGCCCCGGCTGAACCGCCTGCCATACAGCCTATTGTACCATCAGACCATGTCCACTCTGGCCTCCTGCGGGGAGCTGTCCCCGGCGGCTTTGGCGGACCGGGTGCTGACCCTTCCCTACTTTCGCCGGGTGAGCCAGGCGGACTACAAGGTGCTTTTGCGCCACCTGCTTGCCACCGACCATATCCAGCAGACGGAGCAAGGGGGCCTCATTGTAGGCCTGGCAGGAGAGCGGGTGGTCAATTCTTTCAAGTTTTACGGCGTGTTTGTGGAAAGCGAGGAGTACACCGTCCGGTGCGAATCCCAGGAGCTGGGTACGGTGGTCCAGCCGCCTCCCGTGGGGGAGAAGGTGGCCATCGCCGGTCATGTGTGGGAGGTGCTGGATGTGGACCACAAGCGCCGCCTGGTGTACTGCCGGCAGGTAAAGGGCCGGATTCCCGCCTACTTCGGGGAGTGCCCCGGAGATTTGCACACCCGGGTGCTGAAGCGGATGCGGCAGGTCCTGCGGGAGGACGCCCGGTATCCCTATCTGATGAAAAACGCCGTAGCCCGGCTGGAGCAGGCCCGGTACACCGCCGCCCAGGCGGGAACCACCGAAAGTCCCATGCTTTCCTTAGGGGGACGGATGTGGTGCCTGCTCCCCTGGGTGGGCACCTACGCCTTTCTGGCCATGGAGCGGTTTCTGAAAATCAAATGCGGCAGCCGTCTGGGCCTGAAAAACTTCGATTCCGCCCGGCCCTACTATATGCAGTTTACCATGACGGTTTCTTTGGAGGACTTTTACCGGATTGTTGCCGAGGAAGCCGCCAAGCCCATTGACCCATTGGAGCTGGTATACCCCAAGGAGCTGCCGGTCTTTGACAAGTATGACGAGTACCTGCCGGAGGAGCTGGTGCGCAAGGGCTTCGCCTTAGGGGTGCTGGATGTGGAGGAAATGCGCTCCACCCTCCGAAGCTGGACCGCCCCATAAAAAACCGCCCTGCCGAAAATTCGGCAGGGCAGTCAGACTGTCAATAAAGTCCCAAACCGGCAAAAGCAAAAGAAAACGGGCTTTTTCCTCTTTGGAGGATTGGAAAGAATACCAGGTGTGGTTCTCCCAATAAAAGCGAAAAAATGTTGCTTCGCAACGCTTTTGCCTTACTGCGCAAACGCCGCCCTACCGTACTCCATGTACGCCGACGGGCGGCGTTTGCTTGTCTTTGTGCCTTTCTTGACAGTCTGGTAGCGTGTCAAAAAGTTTTTTGACACGCTGACTGCCCTGCCGAAAATTCGGCAGGGCAGTTACTGTATTTTTTAGGAAGCTCTGATTAAATCGGCAAGAGCTGGCAGCGGGAGATTTTTCGTCAGACAAAAGAATGGAAAACCGGGGAATACTTTGTGTATTTCCGGTTTTTCATTCTGCATGGATGGCGAAAAAGATCCGCTGTCCAG
>CASFFN010000059.1 GCA_949293985.1 uncultured Eubacteriales bacterium
AGATACAGCTCATCGATGGACGCCATGGTATTTCCTTTGCCCAGCAACTCGTTGCTCATATACGAGAGGATGTTGAAGAGCATAGCGTCTTTCAAACGGCGGTTCGTGTCCATAAGTCCTTTTACACCGAAACACAAAAAAGCGTCATCGGTGATATTGGTGTGGCCGTTAAAATACTTGCTCTCTGCGCCTACGCACATGGAATGGATGCCTAAGCACACTTCCTGCAGCAGTTCCTCGGTATAGAGGTACTTGCGCTGCTTGTCGTAGGTCATGAATTCTTCCTCGCACAGCTTGTAGAAGTCGGACAGGATCGGGAAATCCTCCGGCTTTTTCTGGCTGTAGTCGGTGGTATCATCGATGCCGAACCGGGCATACAGCTTCATAAGCAAAATCTCGATGGTGTCGATCTGCGCATCGGTAAAGTCCTTATACGACCGGAAAAAATCTTTAAGAAAGGCGACATGCTGGGACAGGCGTGTCACCCGGCGGAAGGCTTCCGGCGCCGTGGGGTCTGCCAGATCCGTGCCGTCGGTCCACGCCTTGGGTTCCAAACAGTTAATGGTGTACTCGCCGGACATGAAATCGATGTAGCAGCCGCCGAGGTTCTCGGTCAGTTCCTCATACTCCGCCTCTGCGTCCAGGCAGATTAACCGCTTGCCGGCTTCCCGGAGGTTGGTTAAGAGCAGTTTCATCAGGTAACTTTTTCCCTGACCGGAGTTGCCCAGGATCAGGATGCAGCTGGTGGTCTTGTCCTCCGCCCGGCGGTCAAAGTCCACCAGGATGTTGGTGCCGTACTTGTCCCTGCCGATATACAGGCCCTGGGGATCGGTTTTACCGGAGAAGTTAAAGGGGTACATGTTGGCCACCGAACTTGCCGGCAGCACGCGCTCATACTGCGCGCCAAACTGATTGGCGCCCACGGGCAGAACAGAGAGGAACCCCTCCTTCTGCCGCAGGGTGAGCCGGTCCACCGATATCTTGGACCGGGTCAGCTCCATGGCGATCTCGCTCTGCAGCTCCTTGAGCGCATCCATGCTTCTGGCCCGCAGTTCCATAAAGACCGATGTGTGCAGCAGCGGTTCCTTGTTCTTTCTGAGGTTGGCCAGCAGCTCGATCACATCCTGCAGGTTGCCCTCTGCCTCAATGGTTTCGTTGACGTCGTTGCCGCCGCTTTTGAGCCGGTTGCGTCTGGTGGCGTTCTGGATAATTTTCCGCTGCTCCATGGCCTCTACCAGCCGGTGGTAAATGCGCAGGGTCACACCGCTGCGGTCAGCCAGCTGGGAGAGGATGGCCTGCTCCTCGGTGGAGGGCGGATACTCCCGGATAACCCACACACAGCAGTAGTTATCGCCCAGGATGTAATGGTCGGAAAGGAACTTGATCGTCCCTGGCAGGATGCAGTCAAAAAAGTCCTTGGTGCGGATTTCCTCCATCTCCTGGGGCGTCAGCACTTTGGGTTTACGTTTGAACATTCATTTCCTCCTTCCGCCGTGTTCGCAGACAGCGGAAGGGGATAAAAAAATATCAGCCGTTTCGCTGTCTGCAAAACGACTGATCTGTACTTTGATATTTGGTTTTACAATGTCATTTTCGGAGTGTAGTCCTCGGCGATATCTTCTTCTACATCGTCCTCGGTGGAGGCTGTCGGATATGCTGTCTGCTTCATGGCAAGCTCAGACAGGTTTCGGATGCGCCGCTCCACGCTCTCCGTAATCGCCTCGATCCGGCCGGCGTCCATATATTCCTCCGCACCGTCAGCGGTCAGCGTTTCGATGATCAGATCCTTTACATCCGAAAGCCGGCCAAAATCAATCCATGAAAAATCCGACACCAGCTTGATCTGCTCCGCATGATGGTTCTTGAAGGGCTTGCAGCCGACCTCTCGCTCCGAGCGTATCTGGGAAGCGACCTTGTCATAGCCCAGGGAGGAGCCGCTGTCATAAATCGGGGCGAACCCCAGCCATTCCAGCGTTTCCGAATTGCGCAGCAGGCCAAAGTTGTTCAGATGCCGGTCCTCATTGGCAATGAGATAGTCCAGCACGATCATGCGGTCGAGAAACGGCACAGCGTCCCTTACGCCGATTGCCTCGCAGCAGTTTACAAAGTGCTGATAAACCGAGATATTATTTGGCTTTTTCTGCATCTGTATGATACGCCATGCCGGGACCAGCTCCCTGCTTTCGTCCGCGAAATCCTCACAGATGGAGTAAGGCGCACCTTTGTTCCACGCCACCGTGTACGGCACATGGGGAATGCCGAGACGCTCCATCACACCCGTTGCGATCACCTCGTTAAAGGGCTGTTGACGAAAGGGGTTGGAGCCGCCCTTAACCAGACACCGTTTGCCGTCTATCATACGCCAGCGCTTTTTCAGGTTGCCGTCCGAGGTGTTGTCCGGGGAGCTGAGATTCAGCGCATCGCCTTTGCGGTCGGCGCCGAACAGGACGTCGCCAATATCATCGGAGAAGGGATTGGTAAAGAAGTTGACCTCATCCCAGGAGAGGTTTGCGTCCTTCGGGCAGATCCAATACTGGTCGGAAAGGCTCAGCCCATAGCATTTCACCAGCAGCGCCCTTGTGCTTGTGATGTTCAGCGTTTCCATTGCCTCCCGCACACCGGAACGGCTTTCGGGGATGCAGCGGTCTGTCCACCAATCGTTGAGCGCCTTGCGGTCGGCCATGCCGTTCCGGATGGGGACGCCTACCGGCAGATGCTCCGGCGCATGGATGGCGCCGATCTTCCGGATTGAGCCGGTGGCGTCGTCCAGCTCAATATCGCACACAGCGATCCTCTGGTGCATAAATACATATTGCATCTGCGTCACCTCGCTTTGCGTTTTCTTCGGTTTGGAGCGCAGCCGCTTCAGCTGTGCCTGCAGCTCCTTTCGCCGGGATATTTCCACAGACAGGGCCGCAAGCTCGTCGTCCTTCAGATACCTGCTTTTCTTCTGCCCGTTTTCCGACCACTGGTGATAATAATACACCTTACCGTTAATGGCCTTTTGGGAGATATATCCCCTTGGCAGCTTTTCTATTTCTTTCGTGAGCTCGGAAATCTTTGCGAGCAGTTCCTGCGGATCCATGGCGGTGCCTCCCTTCATTGGAGTATATTATACCCCGTTTTAACCCCTTTTGTCAATGTGATATGCCGACGCCATGGAAGAATTGCCTTTACGGCGCTGCGGCAATCACCAACAAACGGCCGCTTTTGCTGCTGCCGTAGCAGGTGGAGAGGGTGAGGAGCTGCTGGTCATACTCCGGCACGGTACCGCTGGTATAGGCTGCCTGTGCAAGCATCGCACGGACGGCCTCCCCATAGGCTTCCTCGTTCTCAGCTGTGGTAAAGGCATACCATGGATCCACGTTGTTGGTCTTGACCACGGCGAACACCTCGTACACCGTCAGGCCGTCTGCGGTCTGCAGTTCGACCTGCCCATGCTCCGCACGAAAATCGGAGTCGGTATATCCCCGCAGCCCTGCAAACATCGACCCATTCTTCATGTTGTGGCCATAGATGATCAGGTTATCACCGCCGAGGCTGCAGCGGCTGTCCAGGAATGGGACGCCGCTTACGCTGTATTCCCCATAAAAACTGCGCCGCAGGTATTTCTGCGGGTTTTCCGGCGTATGCATGACGGGATAGTCCACCGCCGTATCCGGGATGGACAGCCAGCCGATGCAATCGCCGTTCCTTGCAAACAGTGCCGATAAATCCCGCAGAGCTTCTTCTGCCCCAGCTGGTTCGGTCGCTTCTGGCTCGGGCATTGCTTCTTCGCCATCCTCTGGCTCCATATCCGGCCACGGCATCGAATCCGGCTGCGATGCCTCTACCAATGCGGCCAGCTCCTCAAACTCATTTTTCTCTTTCTGCCGGGCAGCCAGCTCACCATAGATTTGGATGCCGGACACCACGAAAACCGCCGACAGCAGAATGGCAAGAAGGAGAAACCTAAGGCAGCACCGCACAATTGCTGAGGCAAGCGCTGTCGAATCACCCATCAGACAGGAAACCATAGGCTTCCCGGCGCATTTCTTCGCGAGAGCGCACAACTTCAAGCCGCCAGGCAGGGCCTGTCAGCCAGAAGCAGATTCGCCAATGCGACAGATTCGCCAATGCGAACATGATATTGAATTTGGCTCGCTGCTTTTCGAGCCCTCGGTATCGCGTTTTTCGAAATTGCAGCTGTTTCTTGACGACACCGAATACGTGCTCTACTTTTGCCCGAACAGAAGACTTTGCGTGTTCTACTTTCTTTGCGGCATACTGGCCGCTCTTGCTCAGCTTTTTTAATTGAGATGGACGTCGGTTAATTTTGTATTTGATCTTGCGTCCGGATTTGTTCCGAACGATCGCGTCCTCACGGTTCCCGGCTCCAAGATAGCCACTGTCGCCGTAAACGACATCTTCCTCACCGGTCAGCAGGGATGAAGTCTGCGTCACATCATGGACATTGGCTGGTGTCGCCTCCACTGTGTGTACCAGTCCGCTGTCCTTATCCACCCCAACATGGGCTTTATAGCCAAAGTGCCATGTGTTGCCCTTCTTGACCTGATGTGCATCCGGATCCCGCTTTTTCTCCTTGTTCTTGGTGGAAGACGGCGCGGAAATAATGGTGGAATCTACGATCGTTCCCTTTTTCAGGATAAGGCCCTGTTCAGTGAGCGCGGTAACAACTTGTGCAAACAGTTTCTCCTGCAGTCCATTCTTCACCAGCAGGTTCCGAAAGCGGCCAATGGTATCTCCGTTCGGCACCTGATTGCTGGAATCAACGCCGCAGAAATCTGAAAATGCCCGGCTGTCGATTGCCTCCGCCGCTGTTGCTTCATCACTCAGGTCATACAGATTTTGCAGCAGATACAACCGCAGCATGGTCTCCAGTGGATAGGGTTTATTGCCGCGCTCTCCTTTGTAATAGCACGGCTGGATCAGCGTAAGCCATTCCTTCCACGGGACGATCCGCTCGATCTGGGCTAGAAATTCTTTCTTCTTTGTCCGTACCTGCGCCAACTCATCACTAAGCGCAGACATTGTCATCTGTTTATCCATGGTCTTATTATATCACTTCTGGCAGTATCGCGCCTACTTTTCTGTGCGGTATTGCCCTAATTTTAATTCTAAACTGTCAACAAACAATACTTCTGCTATGCTTTGTTCTGCTCAGATCCATCTGTCTAAAGGATCGAAAACATCGGGATATTCAGCTTTTTTGCGATAGAAAAAGGAAATGCTGTTGAACCCTACAGCATATGCGGCTTCGTTTGCCTTAAACCCTTTTCGAATCAGTTTGCAGGCCTCGTTCAACCGTACGTAGTTGCGGTATTCGGTAGGCGTTTTTCCAACATATTCAGTGAACAACTTTCGGAAACCGCTTTCGCTCATAAATGCCATTTGAGCATAAGTGTCGACTTTGGTGTTTTCGGCATAATGCTCGTCAATGTATTGCACAACAGGGAGGATTCGCTTGTATTTAGGAGGGATATTTTCCTGCTGCTGCAACAAGAAGATGAGTTGATAAAGACTGGATATGTAGTAATGTTTATTGGTATTTCTGCCGGAGGTATATGTTTCAATGACATCTTCCATCAAAGAAGTGATGATGGCGTTTCCGGAGAAGACGGTTAAATCATTGCCAAGAGAACCGGATTCGGTCAGATAGAAAAATGCAAAAATCTGATTCTCATCATCCTCATAAAAGCTTTCATAGGAAGCCCCATGAGGAATATGGATGATCTCACCAC
>CASFFN010000060.1 GCA_949293985.1 uncultured Eubacteriales bacterium
CACGGTGGTGGAAAAGGGCGAGGAAATCCCTGCCCTGGGACACAACTTCGTGGACGGCAAGTGCACCCGCTGCGGCGCGGAGGACCCGGACTACACCGAACCGACCGAACCCACCGAGCCGACCGAACCTACCGAACCCAGCGAACCCACCAAGCCGACCGAACCCAGCGAACCCACCAAGCCGACCGGCCCCAGCGAGCCTACCGAGCCTTCGGATAAGCCCACGGAGACCACCAAGCCGGCGACCGACCCGGAGGGACCGGACCAGACCGGCGAGGGCTTCCGCCCGGTGCTGCTGGCGGCCCTGCTTCTCACCTCCGCCGCCTGCCTGGGCGTCATCCTGGTACAGACCCGGAAGCGGAAAGCCCGCTAAGCCCATCGAAACATAACCCCACCCCCATAGGGGGCGTCCCGGTTTTCGGGACGCCCCCTATGTTTTTTTCTTTCCGAAAAAAATTTTTTCGGAAAATAAAACTTTTGGAAAACGCCGCCTGTCTAAGAAGCAGAAAGGCGGCTTCCCCCAGGAGAACCGGCCCGGAAGCCACAAAAAGAAAACATTTTCAGGAGGATTTGGTTATGAAAAAAGCGATGGTATGGATCGCGCTGGCGCTGGCGCTGGTGCTGGCGGTTCCGGCAATGGCGGCGGAGACGGACAGCCGGACCGTGTCCCAGGCGGTAAACGGTGTGGTGCAGGTGTATGCCCAGACCCAGATGTCCAACGGGTATGTGTACAGCGGCACAGGCTCTGCCTTCGGGGTGGGCGTCATTGGGGAAGAAACGGATATTTTTGTCACCAACCGCCATGTGGTCACCAGCGAGAATCAGGACGGCAGCCTGACCCAGTCCCAGCGGGTTTATCTGATGCTGGGGGAGAAGGCCTGCACCGTCACCCAGCGGAGTGTGGCCTACAACGGAGAGCTTTGTACCACGGAGGATTTGCCTCCTGTTTACGATGTGAACACGGACCAGATGATTCCCTGCAAAGTGCTGTATGTGTCGGAGGATTACGATTTTGCCATTTTGCAGGCCCGGGAGAAGGTGCCGGGACGGGTGGCCCTGGAGCTGGCGCCCCGGGGGGAGAGCCAGGGAGTGGGACAGCAGGTATACGCCTTAGGCTATCCCGCCCTCAGCGACAAGGTAACCACGGAAACCGGCTGGGAATTTTCCGGCAACTACTACCCCTACCAGGGCCAGCAGCTTCCCATTTACACCTCCAGCCAGTCCTACAACGCCCGGGTGGAGGATGTGACCGTCACCACCGGCATTATCTCCCGGTATACCACCATGACCGCCGAGGGGAATGTGCGGGTGATTCAGCACGACGCCACCATCCACGGCGGTAACTCCGGCGGCCCCCTGATTGACGCCGCCGGACGGGTGGTGGGGATCAATACCTACTCTGCCAACAACGCGGAAAGCCACAACTACGCCATTTACATCGACTATGTTCAGGACGCCTTGCGGGAGCTGGGCATTGCCTACAATGTTCCCGGCGGAAAGGACTGGAAAATCCCGGCGGCGGCGGTCGCCGGAGCGGCGGTGATTCTTGCCGTCACAGGCAAGAGAAGAAAGAACCGGCAGAGGGCGGCCGCCGGGACGCAGGCCGGGGACGGCAAGCGTTTTGTCCTTTGGGGCGAGGCGGGACTTTTTGCCGGGCGGCAGTTTGCCGTAGGTGAGGTGCTGAACATAGGTACCGACCCCATGAAAAATCAGCTGGTGTATCCCGGGGATTTGGAAACCGTCAGTCCCTGCCATTGCCGGGTGTTCCCGGCGGAGGGAAAGCTCTACCTGGTGGACTTAGGCTCTGAGAGTGGCACCTGGCTGGAAAACGGCCAGCGGCTTACCCCCCATCAGACAGTACAGCTCCAGCCGGGACAGCGGTTCTATCTGGGAAGCCGGGAGCAGGGCTTCCGGGTGATGCGGTGAAAGGGGGCTGTCATATGGAAGCTTTGGACTGCGGGCGGCCCTTAGGGGAGCTGGGGGCGCTTCCTGCCCGGATGCCTCCCCTGGAAGCCCCCCGGGGAAAGGAAAACGGCCGGTTTTCCCCCTTGGCTTTTGGGGGCAGAATCGCCCATATTTTTATGGGCAGGAAGTTCTTCCACGGCAATGCCGGAACCCGTTA
Organism: uncultured Eubacteriales bacterium; assembly: GCA_949293985.1. Lineage (GTDB taxonomy): Bacteria > Bacillota > Clostridia > Oscillospirales > Oscillospiraceae > Faecousia. The sequence continues at coordinate 2,123 of CASFFN010000060.1, forward strand.
AAAAGCGAACGGCTTCCGCGGAACGCGGAAGCCGTCAGGGCCATGGGATCGCCGCCTCCCTGGCGGATGTCTGGGAATGGGACTTGACCCGCAGGCAGCTTCCGGGCCGCCGGCGTTCTTGACAGAATGACCGGGATGGGGTATGATTACAGGGGAAAAATACCCCGTGTTTCGGGGAAAAAGGTTTGACCAAGGAGAAATACCCATGAACAGATTGTTTGCCTCCGACTCGGGATTCATGCGGTGCCTGTCCCGGATGACGGATGTTGTGCTGCTGAATCTGCTGTTTATCCTTACCAGCATTCCCATTGTGACCATCGGCGCTTCCACCTCCGCCCTTTACAGCGTGTTTTTCCGGTGGCACCGGCAGGAGGAGTCGGGGTATGTGAAGGCCTACTTCCATGCCTTTGCCCGGGATTTCAAGGAAGCCACGGTTCTCTGGCTGGCCTTTGTGGTGTTCATGGCCGTCAGCCTGTTTGACATTTGGTTTTTCTTCTATCAGGCCGGGCCGCTGAGCTATCTTGCGGTGCTGTTCTGCTTCCTGGGCTCCATTGGCCTGTTTACTTACAGCTACGCCATTATCCTGGTGAGCCTGTTCCAGAACAGCTTCCGGGGCACCCTGAAAAACGCCCTCCTTATGTGCGTGGGCTACTTCCCCAGAACCTTAGTGATGGCGTTTATCAACCTGTTTCCCTTCCTGCTGGTGGGGCTGTTTCCGGCCCTGGCCATGCAGTTCGGCTGGTTTTTGGTGCTCTTCGCCTTCTCCGGCGGCGCCTACCTGAACAGCCTCCTGCTCCGCCCGGTGCTGCTGCCCATGCTTGAAAAAGGAACGTAAAAAAACACCCCGCGAACCGAAGCCCCGACTGAACGGAAGGCGTATCCAAAGATACGCCTTTCGTCTGTTGGAAACGGTTTGAAGGGAACGAATGGGTGATTTCCGATTACGAATACATTCGTGTCATTTTCCGTTTAAGATGCCGCGGACCGTATACCGGGCGTTTTCTCTAAAATCAGGATTCACATCGTCATATGTGATCAAAGCCTTCCATAAAGCCCAGCCTCTCGCGCGATTCACCATGTTCCGGGGCAATCCTGTTAAGAAAATTCTCCTGGATTCATCGTCAAAATATGTCCAGGCCATTGCGTAATCACAGGCGGGGTCGCCTGTGCCTAAGGAAACTCTGAATAAACAGCTTTCATTCTGCTCTTAATCAAAATATAGGTCACTTTTTGCGTGATTAAGGAATTTTCAGCGAAAAACAGCCGTTTCCCCTCAACTTTTCTGCCGTTTTTCCCGAAAAAGGGCAGACTGCCCCTATGTCAGGTTGTGGAGCGTTTTCGGCCGGCGATAGCCAGCGC
>CASFFN010000061.1 GCA_949293985.1 uncultured Eubacteriales bacterium
CTATCTGAAAAAGAGATGGGATCTGATCCCGAATATCGTGGAAAGCGTAAAGGGCTATGCAAAACACGAGGCGCAGACGCTCCAAAATGTGATCTCTGCACGCAATATGCGCTACTCGGATATGACGGAGGAACAGAAGCTGCAGGCCAACACGGAGCTTGCCAGAGGGCTTGCCGCTATTCATGTGCTTGCGGAGCAATACCCGGATTTGAAGGCGAACCAAAACTTTCTTGATCTGAACAATCAGCTTCAGAGAACGGAAGAGGATATTGCCAACGCAAGAAAGTATTATAACGCCGTTGTCCGGAATTACAACAACAAAACAGAGATGTTTCCGTCCTCTATTGTGGCAAATATGTTCAAATTCGGTAAGCGCCAGATGTTTGTCATAGAAGATGAGACGGAAAAGGAAGCGGTGAGGGTGCAGTTTTGATGAAAAAATATAAAGTGTTATTTTCCGTTCTTATATTGCTTATTGCGATGTGGGCGGCGGTTTTCCCGGCGCAGGCGGCGGTTTTCCCGGCGCAGGCGGCAGACCACCCAGAGGAACCTTATTATTTCACCGCTTATCATGTGGATATTGATGTGTCAGAGGATAATGTACTCAGCATTACGGAAGAAATAGACGTCTGTTTCAATGAGGAGGGGCGCGGTATTTACAGAAGAATCCCAACGCGGAACGATGTCGTGCGGGCAGACGGCTCCACGGCGGTCACACGGGCGAAAGTCCGGAATATTTCCTGCAGCGAGGATTATGAAAAATCAACAGAAAACAACTACACCGTTTTAAGGATCGGCGACGCCGATGTTACCGTTACCGGCTACAAGCATTATACAATCTCCTATGACTATGTGCTTGGGCAGGATGTGGCGGACGGCTACGATGAGCTGTACTTCAATATCATCGGCGATGAATGGGGCCTCTATATCGACAACGTGAGCTTTACGATCACCATGCCGAAGGAGTTTGACAGCAGCCTGCTGGGCTTTTCCACAGGCGGATATGGGTTTACCGGTTCAGATATCGTAGAATATTACACGGATGGGCTGGAGATTGAAGGTTTCCTCTTGGAGGAACTGGAGCCCTACCAGGCTCTGACCGTAAGGCTTGAGCTTGAGGAGGGTTATTTCTACTTCAACCAGGTTTTACATGCGATAAAGCTCAGCACTATGGTGCTTATTCCTCTTGCGTGCCTTATTTTTGTATTTATCATATGGCTTAAATACGGCAGGGATAAGAAGGTCATTGAGACCGTTGAATTCTATCCGCCCGAGGGCATGAGCAGCGCAGACGTAGCGTATTGGTATAAAGGAAAGCTGCCCAAGAAGGACATTGTTGCCCTGCTCATTGAGCTGGCAAACGAGGGCTATATTGCCATCCATGACAGCTGGCCAAGGGTCAGAATATACCATAGAGCGTATAAAACCGTATCCTCATAATCTGGACGAGGATAAAAGGCTGTTCTTTGAGGGACTTTTTGAAAGCGGCAAGGCCAGCGTTACCGGGAGCGATCTCAAGAACAAATTCTATCGCACCCTGAATCAGATCTCCTCCAATTACGGGCATTCCGGGACAAAAGGCCGCATACATACCCTGAAGTCCACGCGGCTGCAGCTTCTCTGCTGGCTGCTTGTTATTGCCTGCTTCGTTCTTGATGTTGTGATCCTTGCCAACATCCTGGCCGGGAACGAGCGGTTTCTTCCGTTTGCAATCGGACTGCCGATTCTTGTCGGCGCTTTCTGGCTGGCGCGTTACGTCCCCGGACGCACAGAAGAGAGCCATAAAAATTTGGAAAAGATAACCGGATTCAAGAAGTTTTTGGAAACGGCGGAAAAAGACAGGCTGGAAATGCTTGTCAACGATAACCCGAAATATTTTTACAACATCCTGCCCTTTGCCTATGTGCTGGATGTGTCGGACAAATGGGTAAATAAGTTTGAAAACATTGCTATTGAACCACCCGAGTGGTACAGCGGACATGATGTATTTACGGCTGCTACCATGTGGCACGCCATGGATCGGACGCTGAGCAGTGCGGCCAGCGCCATGACCTCTGCACCGCAGCAGAGCTCGTCCGGCGGCGGGTCCAGCAGCGGTGGCGGTGGCGGCGTTTCCGGCGGCGGATCCGGCGGTGGCGGCGGCGGAAGCTGGTAAAACCCATGCATTTGTATTTAAAACCTTGTTGCATAAAGGGGGAATGCGTAGGGAGCTGTGGGTAGCAGGAATTGCCCTGCTTATCATAGCGGCGGGTATCCTGGTACTGATTTTGTGTGGAAAGAAAATTCATAAAGGCTTGCGAATCGCCGGAGTATGTGTACTTGGCGCGCTGTTTGCGGCGGTGCTGGGATATATTGCCCTTACCTTTTTGTTTTTGGACGCACTGGATTCTCCTTCCCTGGATGAGCCTACGGTTTCCACTGCGATCTGCCGGTGAGCGAATTGTCGGATGTTCTTTAAATCTGCAATATGAGCAAATACCGGTGTTTGATACGATAAACAAAACAGCAATACGGGAGTTCCTGCGTCGTTTTCCTTTGGAAGTTGAGAGGTACGCACAATGGTCAACAAAAACAGAGCGATATATATTTTCAAATACCTGTGGGACAACACAGACGAGGAGCATCCGGCTACCACGGCGGATATCATAGCATATCTCGCCTCCCTGGGTATCTCCACTACCCGCAAGACGGTGGCAGAGGACGCTGCCGAGTTGCAAAACAGCGGCTTTGATGTGGTCTGCAACCGTAGCCGCCAGAATGAATACTTCATCGGGACAAGGCATCTGGAGCTTGCCGAGCTAAGGAACCTCTGAATAAATCGTCTGCGGCTGAACAGCGGATCTTTTTCCCCATCCATGCAGAATGAAAAACAGGAAATACATACAGTATTCCGCTGTCTCTTGCCGATTTAATCAGAGTTTCCCTAAAACTGCTGGTGGACGCGGTGCAGGCGGCCAGGTTCATCTCCCCCAAAAAGAGCCGCGAGCTGATCGGAAAGGTAACGGGGCTTACAAGCCCCCATCAGGGAGAGAGCCTCAGGCGCAGTCTCTTTGTGGACGGCAAGACCGTTTCGGAGGTGTTCCCCTTTAAGACCATCGTGCTGGAACGGTATCTGTTGCGGCCGGAGGAAACCGCCCACCGGCGCTTCACCCTCGGTCATGAGGCCGGGCATATCGTCGCCATGCGCATCAGCCCCGACAGTGCCGCCTGCTTCCACCATTCCTATGACGGGCAGCGGGAATATACCGCCGCAGAGCTTCGGGAGCGGTACACCATCGGCGAGTGGCAGGCGAACACCATCTCCGCCTCCCTGCTGATGCCGGTTCCCATTTGGAAACGGTTTTGCTGGAAACGTGAAGGCGCAGTCCCAGCTGCTCCTGGGTCAGATTCTTTTCCTTCCTTTTTCGCGCGATGAGTTTTCCGGTCATATGGGGATCCATATGCACACCTCCCGCTTTTCTTAATACAAGAATACCCCATAGCCCTGGGAAATGCAATCTCTTTCTGGGAGAATATGGGGGGGGGAACGGTGCGTTTCTTACGGTTTTATTGACTTTCTGAGATAAATCATATCCCGCAGCAGCACGCCGCCGTCATAGATGGGGCGGCGGTAGTTGTCCGTAAAAAAATTGGGGACGGTGTGGGAGGGGACAAAGCCGCAGGCTTTATAAAACAGGAGGGTGGCGGGGCTGTCTCCGGTCCCTGCTTGCAGCACGGAATAATCGCCCCGGTATTTCTTTTCCAGAAAGTCCACCATGGCCTTGCCGTACGTCCCCCGCATCCAGAACCACACATTCTCCCTTGACCCCATCCTCCGCCAAAAGATACATGGTGCCTTTTTCCAGATAGCGGTCAACCATGGCTTCCTCCTCGTCCGCCAAAAGCAGCAGATCCAGATACGCTTTTTTGTTTTCCGTTATTTCCAGCATTTCCATATGCATCACCTCTTTAATGGCATCAGGGAAGAGATAACCGTCCTTTGACAGCATCTCATCTTTGTCGTACAGTTATTCCAATTAGCGCTTATAGAGAAATACGCTTTGGCGACGACGATTGTGATGTTTTTGTGTGACCGAAATTATATGTGAAAGATTGTGCGTTTGCTTTTTTCATGTTAACGGATACTTTATGCGTATGCTTAGCCACAGCGTTTAACTGCCTTTTCCCTATTATACAGGAAATAGATCAGAAAATAAAGAGCAAAGAGAGGGAACGGTAAATCGTATGCCGTTCCCTCTCTATAATAGAATGGCAGCTCTTAAGTGGATTTCTACCCATTCCCGAGCTGTTTTCAACGATAGTCCTTGCGGATTAATGCTCATTTTGTTTTTTGGCACGGAAAAGGATCATCAAAAGGGCTCCCCCAGACACCAGCAGGAGTGCCCACCATACCAACAACTGTCCGTCATCTCCTGTCTGGGGAGACGAACCGCCGGGCTGGGACGTGTCGCCGGGCTGGGACGTGTCCCCGTCAGAGGGCTGGCCGGAGCCATCCTCGTCCGGGTCATCCGGCTCTACAGGCGTATTGATCCCGTCTGTCTCTGCCAGCACATAATAGCTTTTGTGATTGGTGGTAAATGTAACAGCCGTGCCCTGTGCCTGAGATTCCATCTCTGTGACAGCGCCGCTCTCAGCCAGATCGAACACCGCCGGGGCCTGATAGTCACCCGTGTAGGTCACAGTAACGGTAATAGCGGACTGGACTTCCACCCGGTTGCCCTGGCTGTCCACAAAAAACAGATCCAGGGGGTACAGGTTGGTCCCGTATTTCTCCATGCAGGATTCCATCCACGCCCAGGCCTGTTCATCGCTGCGGGGGATCGGGTACACCACAAGGGTCAATCCATCCAGCGCCTGGCCGCTCACCGCAACCTGTACGCCATCTTCCAGCTGGACGCTGGCCTGCCCATCTACGACAGTAGCTTCTGCCCAAGCTGTCTCCTGAACAGATTGGGCCACCACCGGAATTTCTTCCGGTTCCGGCGCGGCGGCAAACGCCGGCATCGTAAACAATAGGGCAGACAGCGCCGACATAAAAATAGTCTGAAACAGTTTCTTCATCTCAACCTCCTGATTGTATCGTGGTATTCAGAGTGACAGCACCGGCGGAATGGTATGTCTCCGGCTCATAGGCCATCACCTTCATGGAAATCGCCGTGCCGGGCGCCGGGACCGTGTCAAAGGTGACGGACTGCACATATTCCCCGGGCCGGATCAGTCCGGTCTCACCCAGAACAGTTCCATTTTCATCCATTATCCGCAGCTTGAGCCAGACGGTGTTGCTCTCCGGGTTGGTGAGCCACACGTCGGCCTGGCTACCTTCCAGCACCACAGCTCCGCATACGGACACCCGGAATACCTGGGCGTCCAGTTCCTGCCATCCAAGCCCGTCCTGCACATCGGGCGTCCCTGATATAGCAGACGCATCGAAGGAGGGCGGGACAAATTCCGACTGGGCGGCAGGAGCGGCGGTATAAAACAGGGCCGCACACATTCCCGCAAGGCACACAAAGCACAATACCGCCAGAATGGGTAATACCGGTTTTTGCTTGGAAGCATTTTGTTTTCCTGTCAAAACGGCATCACGCTCCTTTCTCTCATGTCTGGACACTGGCTGAGCCAATGCCCGGACATCAGAGGTCAAGGGACGGATTTTTCCTGCCCCTTGACAACTGAAGCTGTTGATTACTCCGCAGCAGCGATGCTTACGGTGATGGTACCAATCTTGCCGCCATTGGCGCTTTCGGCAAGGGTTCCGCCGGGTGTAACGGTGATGGTGGCGCTGGGGGCCTTGGCAAACTCGGTGCCCTCGGCGGTGGCCACGGTGGCTCCGTTGTTGCCGAAGGTCATGGTGGTGGTCTCATAGCCGGGGAGGGCCTCAAAGGAGGCGGTGACGGTGACCGCGGCGTTGGAGTGGTTGATGACGGTGACGGAGGCGTTGCTGTCCGTCCAGGAAGCCTCGGTGCCGCCCTCATACTGGTGGGTCTCCGGGTTCCAGGTACCTTCACCGGCGCCGGTATAAGTAAAGTTCATGTCGGTCCAGGCGATGTCCACGCTGTATACAACAGCGCCGGAGCCGCCGACCTGATAGGTACCATTGACGTCTGCAGTATAGTCGCCGGTGCTCACGCCGTCCTGATCTGCCGCAAAAGCGGTAGTACCCATGGCGCAGGTCAGAGCAGCAGCAGCCAGCAGGGAAACCAATTTTTTCATGTACATGGTATTCTCTCCTTTATGATAGCTTTACTGTTACTCGATGGTGACCGTGATGGTGCCGATGGTAACGCCCTCTGTGGTAACGCTGTTGTTGGGCGTGCCGGTAATCGTCAGAATAGAGCTGTCCGTGGCAGCTTCGTTAGGCTTATTTTCCACACCGGCAGCCAATTTGAAGCTGTCCTTGCTCATGGAGGCGTTCACGCCGGTAGTGCCCTGCGGGGTATAGGTAAAGCTGACCGTAACTTCTGTATTGGAGTGGTTGGTGGCCGTAACCGCAGCGGTGATCTTATCCCAACCGGAAGTGGTGGTATCCGTATAGGTGTGGGTGTCCGGATCCCAGGTTCTGGTGCCGGATTCGTTGTAAGTAAAGGTCATATCCTCCCATGTGAGATCCACGCTGTACACGGTGGGCTCCGTGACACCGTCGTTGTATTTGGCGGTGACATCAATGGGATCCTGTGGACCTACGCCGGCGCCGTTCACATTGCCGGCGGCCAGAGCGGTGGTGCTCAGGCTCAGGGTCATAGTTAATGCCAGAGCGGTTGCAATCAATTTCTTCATGGATCGTTCCTCCTCAATCATCATGTTTTCGTTATTCCTGCACCGTAATGGTGATAGGGATCTCGGTATTGACCACGGCTTTTTCGCCGGTGTCGGGGTCATAGTAGAACACGACAAATTTGCCGTCGTACCCGCCGGGTTGGAGCTGTTTTTCCGCTCCGTCCAGCAGGTTCAGGGTAGTGACCTGGTTGCCCGGCTTTAAGGT
>CASFFN010000062.1 GCA_949293985.1 uncultured Eubacteriales bacterium
GAAAAAACGAATTGTAGAAAGCTACCGTGCGAAATCGTCTGCGGCGACTCGCCGCCGATACCGGGCTTTGGAGGGGCAGTAACGATTCGCAGAAGATTCTCGTGCGAAATTGTCAGCGGCCACTGGCCGCCGAGACCGGGCGGGTCAGGGAAGTAACGATTCGCGGAAAGCTACCGTGCGAAATTGCCACCGGGGGCACCCCGGCGTGCGAAATTGTCAGCGGCGACTCGCCGCTTAGGCCATTTCCAGGGAGAGCTGGCGGCCTCCGAGAATGTGGAAGTGGAGGTGATGTACCGACTGTCCGGCGTGCTCGCCGCAGTTGGAAACCACCCGGTAGCCCTTTTCCAGCTTCTCCGACCGGGCAATCTGGGGAATCACCTGAAAAATATGGGCGACCAGGTTGCTGTTTTCCGGGGTAATCTCGTCCACGGAGCCGATGTGCGCCTTGGGAATCACCAGAATATGCACGGGAGCCATGGGGGCAATGTCCCGGAAAGCCAGAATTTCCCCGTCCTCGTACACCTTCTGGGCGGGAATCTCCCCGGCGGCGATTTTACAAAACAAGCAGTCCATGTGTATTTTCTCCTTCCGTTACAGTCCGATAATGTGAAACACCCCGGCGCTGGCCAGAGCCATGATGCACCCCGCCAGAACCACCCCTAAGGCAACGGAGGCGAAGGTGGATTTGAAGCCCATATCCAGGAAGCTGGCGGCCAAAGCGCCCGTCCAGGCCCCGGTGCCCGGCACCGGAATCCCCACGAACAGCAAAAGCGCCAGAAACATTCCATACCGGCCGGTGTGCTTTACGATTTTCTGTCCCGCCCGCTCGCCTTTATCCAAAACAAAGGAGCAGAACTTACCGATATACCGCTGCCTTGCCCCCCAGTGGAGAAACCGCCGGGCAAACAGGTAGATAAAGGGGACGGGAACAATGTTTCCCGCCACGCAGATGGCGATGGCTAAGAATTGGTCAATGCCCATGCCGATGGCCATCGGCACCGCCAGCCGCAGCTCCGCCACGGGAACCATGGCAACCAAAAATACCGTCAGATACTTGCGCATACTTCCTCCGTCTCCTCCGGCGCGTCCTCGTCAGGCAGGGAGGACAGCACCTTTTTTTGAATGGGAACGGCGCTGCAAAGGGACAGCGCGTCCGCCACCGGCTGGGCCAGCTGAACGCCCAAGGCACCCAGGGGCACAGGCAGCAGCAACACCGCCGGTACAAAGAAGATTCCCTGCCGGGCCATGGCCAGGAAGGTGGCGGGGACGGTTCTGCCCATCACCTGATCCATCATGTTGCTCATGACCACAAAGCTCTGCATCCAGAAGGTCAGGCACTGAAGCCGCAGGGCCATGGCGCCGAAGGAGATCACATCCGGGTCATCCCGGAAGCAGGTGACCAGAGGCTCGGCAAAAATCCACCCGGCGATGCACACCAATACCAGGAACACAAAGGATACCCGGACGCAGAACCAGAAGCCCTTTTTCACCCGGGCGTACTTCCGCGCGCCGTAGTTGAAGCCGCAGAAGGGCTGGAAGCCCTGACCGAAGCCAATCATGGCGGACTGGCCGAAGTTGGTAATCCGCTGCACCACGCCCATGGCGGCGATGGCGGCGTCTCCGTAAACGCCGGCGGTCCAGTTCAGAGCGATGCCGGCAACGGACGCCAGACCCTGCCGGGCCAGGGAGGGAAGCCCGCCCTTTATAATATTGCTAAGATACCACAGCCGGAACCGGACATTGGAAAAGCGGATGGGGATGTTGCTGCCCCGGTAGGAGCCTGCCAGCAGAATCAGAAAGCTGACAAACTGGCTGATGATGGTGGCCCAGCCGGCACCGGCTACCCCCATATGAAACACGAAAATCAGCAGCGGGTCCAAAGCGACATTCAGCACGGCGCCGGAGGTGATGCCAATCATGGCATAGGCGGCGCTGCCCTGGAAGCGCAGCTGGTTATTCAGAACAAAGGAGCCAATCATCCAGGGCGCGCCCAGAAGAATTACCTGCAAATATGCCTTGGCGTGGGGCAAAATGGTGGCAGTGGAGCCTAAGCCCCAGGCGATGGGCTCCAGGAAAATCTGCCCTACCACGCACAAAATGACTCCGGCGGTAATGGCGAAGAAGAAACCGGTGGAGGCCATGACGGAGGCCTCCTCCACATCCTTGCGCCCTAAGCACCGGGAGATATAGTTGCCGCTGCCGTGGCCGAAGAAAAAGCCGATGGCCTGAATAACGGCCATCATGGAGAAGATAACCCCCACAGCGCCGGTGGCGGCAGTATCATTGAGCATACCCACAAAATAGGTGTCCGCCATATTATAGAAGGAGGACACCAGCATACTCACAATGCAGGGCGCCGCCAGCTTGGTAATCAGCCCCTCCACCGGGGGCTGGGTCATCTGTCTGTATTTTTCTTCCTGTGTCATGGCGGCCTCCTGCTTTTTCTTTTGTTTATGCCTCGTAAAAAGTATTATACCATGAAAAAGCTGGGATTTCAACCAAATAACACATGGCTATATGTTCACATTTTGTTCATTCATTCCGGTGGGGAATTTGCTATGCTAAGCATAGATTCCTGTGGAAGGAGGGGTTATGATGACATGGAAGATTGTCTGGCTGGTACTGATGCTGGTGTTCCTGATTGCGGAAGGGGCCACCGCCGCCATGGTATCTTTGTGGTTCGTCTTAGGCTCTCTGGCGGCGCTGATTACGAGCCTGCTGGGCGGCGAGGTTTGGCTGCAATTTGTGGTATTTTTCCTGGTTTCCGCCATTTCTTTGGCGCTGCTCCGGCCCTTGACCCGGAAATTTGTGAATCCGAGGATTACCTCCACCAACGTCAATGCTCTGCCGGGGACCAAGGGTTTGGTTTCCGAAGCCATCGACAATGTCCGTGGGCAGGGGCAGGTAAAGCTGAGCGGCGTGGTCTGGACGGCCAGAAGCTCCGACGGCCAGCCAATCCCCGAGGGCGCCCTGGTGCGGGTAGACCGGATTGAAGGCGTGAAAGCCTTTGTGTCCCCCGTCCGGGAGCAGGTCCCCCAGTCCTAAGGAAACTCTGAATAAATCGCCTTCGGCTGGACAGCGGATCTTTTTCGCCATCCATGCAGAATGAAAAACCGGAAATACACAAAGTATTCCCCGGAAATCTCTCGCTCCCAGCTCTTGCCGATTTAATCAGAGCTTCCCTAAGTGGGTTATTTAGAAAGGAGAATGGATTATGGAATTTATCATTATTGGCATCGTGCTGCTTATCCTCTTTATTCTGATTATAGCCAACATCGTAGTGGTTCAGCAGTCCAAAGCTTTCGTGATTGAGCGGCTGGGCGCTTTCCAGACCGTGTGGGGTGTGGGTCTGCACGTGAAGATTCCCTTTATCGACCGGATTGCCCGGCGGGTGAATCTGAAGGAGCAGGTGCTGGACTATCCCCCCCAGCCGGTGATTACCAAGGACAATGTCACCATGCAGATCGATACAGTGGTGTACTTCCAGATTACCGACCCCAAGCTGTACTGCTACGGCGTGGAGCAGCCCATGATCGCGATGGAGACCCTCACCGCCACCACCCTCCGGAACATCATCGGCGATTTGGAGCTGGACCAGACCCTTACCTCCCGGGATGTCATCAACACCCGGATGCGCTCCATCCTGGACGAGGTCACCGACCCCTGGGGCATCAAGGTGAACCGGGTGGAAGTGAAGAACATTCTGCCGCCGCAGGATATTCAAAGCTCCATGGAGAAGCAGATGAAGGCGGAGCGTGACCGCCGTCAGGCCATTACCCAGGCAGAGGGCCAGAAGAAGTCCGCCATCCTCATCGCCGAGGGCGAGCGGGAGGCCGCTGTGCTTCGGGCCGACGCGGAGAAGCAGGCCGCCATCCTCCGGGCAGAGGCGGAAAAACAGTCCGCCATTCTGAAAGCCGACGGCGAGGCCCAGGCCATCCGCACCGTGCAGCAGGCGCTGGCGGATTCTCTCGCCATGCTGAACCAGAACGCCCCCACGGAGCAGGTCATCAAGCTGAAATCCATCGAGGCCATGGAAAAGGTGGCGGACGGCAAGGCCACCAAGATTATCATTCCCAGCCAGATGCAGGGACTTGCCGGTCTGGCCTCGGGTCTGGCGGAGACCATTAAGGAACAGTAAGCAGCCCGTTGAAGCATAACATCCCCCGAAGGCTTAGCCTTCGGGGGATTTAGACTGTCAAAAAAGTCCGTTGGCCTTTTTTGACAAATTTTACAGTCTGCTGCGCGCATATTTTGTCCCTGCGGGACAAAATCCACACTTGCAGCCTGAGATGTATTTTCCGCCAGGTACAGAGGGGTGTGCCCCGGCGGAAAATAATTTTAACTTTATTTGCCGCTTGAGGCGGCAAACTCTGCGAGGCTTTTTTGACACGCTGCCCCCGAAGGCTTAGCCTTCGGGGGATTGTTGTCACAGGGCGATCAGGTGCAGCAGCACCCAGGCGATGCCGTAGTAGGTGCATACGGCGGTCAAATCGTTCAGGGTGGTAATCAGGGGACCGGAGGCCACGGCCGGGTCCAGTCCGCATTTTTTGAACACAACGGGCACGGCGGTTCCCGTGACGCCGGAAATCACCATGGAGAGCAGCAGGGCAGCGGCGGTGCTGAGGCACACCGTCAGCACCACCGCCGGGGCCTCGCCCCGAATCAGCAGGTAGCCGCCGATGAGCGCGAAGGACAAAAGGCCAAGAATCAGGCCGTTGAGAAATCCCACCCGGGCTTCCTTGCCCAGCAGGCGGATTTTCTCCTTTCCGGTGACCTGGGGGTCCATCAGCACCCGGATGGTCACGGCCAAGGACTGGGTGCCCACATTGCCCGCCATGTCCAGAATCAGGGACTGGAAGCACACGATCAGGGGCAGGGCGGCCACCACGCGCTCAAAGCCGCCCACCACGGAAGACACGAACATTCCCAGCGCCAGCAGAATCACCAGCCAGGGCAGCCGCTTTTTTACGCTTGTGACGACCGGCTCCCGCAAATCCTCCTGGGCGGTCAGGCCGCCCAGCATCGCGTAGTCCTCTTCCATCTCCGCTTCCATCAGGTGGGTAACATGGGGCGCGGTGAGAACGCCCACCAGCCGGTTATCCCCGTCCACCACCGGGAAGGAGTCCTCGCAGTAGTCCGTGACCCACTCCATGGCGGTCTCCACCGCTTCCCGGGCGGGAACCGCCGGGTAGTCGGTGCGGGTGATTTCCTCCAGAGAATCGTGTTCCCGGGCCAGAATCAGGTCTTTCAAATCCACGGCGCCATAGAAAGCGCCGTCCTTCTCCACCACATAGAGGGTGGAGATGTTGTCGTTTTCCCCGGCCTGGCGCACCAGCTCCGACATGGCCTGACGGATGGTGCTGCCTTTGGCGATGGCGATGTAGTTGGCGGACATCTGCCCGCCCACCTGCTCCGGGGTATAGAAGTTTTTTGGGGTAAAGATTTTCATTTTTTTGCCTCCTTCCGAATTCGCGCCGGAAAAAGGGCATAAAAATACCACTGTTTCCGGCTGGACTTCAGTCGCTATCGGAAGAACAATGGCGCAGAAAGGCGTATTACATCCCGGACGGCAATCCCCCGGGACTCCGGGCACAGTCTGACCATGTTCTACCGCAACTGCTGTTACCGTCCATTTGTTTCACCTCACAAAAGAAATCTTTGACCCATAGGTCAGCGGCATTATACCATATTTTTGCCGGGGATGGAACCCCCGGCCTGGAAATTTTCTGTGAACATTTCAGGAACAAATCCGACAGCCCTTGCCGTGACCGAGGGGTTTACAGCAACCACTTCCAATTCGCAAAAATCCAATGTGAAAACGCAAAAGCTGACGGAAAATAGCTCCCTCCGGGAGGGAGCTGGCACGCCGGAGGCGTGAGAGGCGTGACTGAGGGAGCAAGCGGGAGATAAGCTGACGGTTTGCTTGGGGGTTGGTACTTGATAAAGGTTATCGACACCCCAACTTCCACCGCAGTAACGATACCGGGCACTGGAGGGGCTGTAACGATTTGCAGTAGACTACCGTGCGAAATTGGCTGCGGCGACTCGCCGCCGATACCGGGCGGGTCAGGGAAGTGACGACCTGCATCAGCTACCGAGCGAAATGGACACCGGAGGCACTCCGGGCGCTTGCCAGCGGGGCCTTCCTTTCTTGCTCCGGCAAGAAAGGAAGCAAAGAAGCCGGCTTAAGGGGAAAACAACTCACTCCCGTTCGGTGTTTTCCCCTTAAGAATCCCCCCTAACCATCGGGAGATTGACCCTTCGCTTT
>CASFFN010000063.1 GCA_949293985.1 uncultured Eubacteriales bacterium
TCCGTCTTGGGGCTGCGCCCCAAGCCACCTCCCTCCCGGAGGGAGGTATAGACGAACCCCTCTGCAAGGTAACGATACCGGGCACTGGAGGGGCAGTAACGATTTGCTGAAGATTACCGTGCGAAATTGTCTGCGGGCACTGCCCGCCGGGCGGGTTTGGGAAGTAACGAAGCGCAGAAAGCCACCGTGCGCATTGGCTGCGGCCACTGGCCGCCGGAATTGTCTGCGGGCACTGCCCCAAAGGCTCCCGGCCTGTGGGAGCTGGCACGGCCGGGGAGCCCCCGGTGGCCTTCGCCGTGACTGAGGGATTCACAGCAGGCACTTTCCCAAAGAACAAGCCAATGTGAAAAGGTACGCACCCCATAGCTCCCTCCGGGAGGGAGCTGTCACCGCAGGTGACTGAGGGAGCCAGCGGGAGATAAGCTGACGGTTTGCTTGGGGGTTGGTACTTGATAAAGGTTATCGACACCCCAACTTCCACCGCAGTAACGATACCGGGAATGGGAGAGGCAGTGACGACCTGCATCAACTACCGAGCGAAATGGACACCGGAGGCACTCCGGGCGCTTGCCAGCGGGGCCGTACTTTCTTGCTCCGGCAAGAAAGTACGCAAAGAAGCCGGCTTAAGGGGAAAACAACTCACTCCCGTTCGGTGTTTTCCCCTTCGCTTCGGCTCGGGTGGTATGTTTTAGTCTCTACCCCCGTTTTGGGGTGTGGTTTTTGGGGTGCTTCGTTCCCTCGCTGTCGATGGAAAGCAACCCGAAGGCTCCCGGCCTGTGGGAGCTGGCACGGCGCAGCCGTGACTGAGGGATTTACAGCAGGCACTTTCCCGAAAGTACAAGCCAATGTGGAATGGGAAAGGCTTTTTCGTGAATAGAGAATCGGGAATCGGGAAGAAGTTCCGCCGGTTTTGCCTGCGGAACCCCCCCGGTTTGGCTTCGCCAAACCACCCCCCTTTCGCAAGGGGGGCTTTGGGTGCGGTAACGATACCGGGCGGGTCAGGGAAGTAACGATTTGCGGAAAGCTGCCGTGCGGAATTGACACCGGGGGCACCCCGGCTGCGGGCACTGCCCGCCGGGGGGATACAAAAATCCCCCGGCCTTTGGGTCGGGGGATAAGTGTATATTACTGGTTTGCCATTTCCTTCAGGGCGTCCTTGCGGCTGAAGTTGGCCCGGCCCTTCTCGTCGAAGCCCATGAACTTCACCCAGGTCATATCCCCCAGGTTCAGCACATCCTCCACCTTCTCTACCCGGTGGTTCTCCAGCTTGGAGATGTGCACCATGCCGTCATGGCCGGGGGCAATCTCCACGAAGGCGCCGATGGGCAGAATCCGCACCACCTTGCCGTAGTACAGCTTGCCCACCTCGGGCACGAAGCAGATGTCGTCCACCATCTTCTTGGCGGCGTAGGCGGCGGCGGAGTCCACAGCGGAGATGAACACGGAGCCATCGTCGTCGATGTCCACCTTGGCGCCGGTGTCGGCGCAGATTTTCTGGATGGTCTTGCCGCCGGAGCCGATGACCTCCCGGATCTTGTCCACGGGAATCTTCAGGCTCAGCATCTTGGGCGCGTACTCGGAAACCTCAGGCCGGGGTGCGGCGATGCAGGGCAGCATGACCTGCTCCAGAATCTCCATACGGGCCACACGGCACCGCTCCAGAGCGTCCGCCACAATCTCCATGGTCAGGCCCTTGTTCTTCAGGTCCATCTGGATGGCGGTGATGCCCTCGCTGGTACCGGCCACCTTGAAGTCCATCTCGCCATGGAAGTCCTCCACGCCCTGGATGTCGGTGAAGGTTCTCCACTGCCCGGTCTCCTGGTCGGTAATCAGGCCGCAGGAAATGCCGGCAACGGGGCGGCGGATGGGCACGCCCGCGTCCATCAGAGCCAGGGTAGAGCCGCAGATGGAGCCCTGGGAGGTGGAGCCGTTGGAGGACAGCACCTCGGACACCACCCGGATGGCGTAGGGGAACTCCTCCACAGAAGGGATGACAGGCAGCAGCGCCTTTTCCGCCAGAGCGCCGTGGCCAATCTCCCGGCGGGAGGTGGAGCGGGCGGCCCGGGCCTCGCCGGTGGAGAAGGCGGGGAAGTTGTAGTGGTGGATATACCGCTTGGTCTCCTCGGGGTAGATGGTGTCCAGCTTCTGGGCGGCGGACAGGGTGTTCAGGGTGCAGATGCTCAGCACCTGGGTCTGGCCGCGGGAGAACAGGCCGGAGCCGTGTACCCGGGGCAGCACGCCCACCTCGGCGTCCAGGGGACGAATCTCGTCCATGGAGCGGCCGTCCACACGCTTGCCAGCCAGCAGCCACTTCTTGACCACCTTCTTCTGCATCTTGTAGAGGCAGACCTCGATGTGGGTCTCAAAGTCCTCGTACTTCTCCGCGAATTTCTCGGCGAAGTCCAGCCGGGCGGCGGTGAGCCGCTCCTCCCGCACATTCTTGTCGGGGGTGTCTAAGGCGTACTCGATCTGGTCCAGGCCGTAAGCCATCAGGTCGTCCAGCAGCTCGTGGTTCACGGCGGCCTTCTCGAAGGTGAACTTGGGCTTGCCAATCTCCGCCACAATGCCATTGATGAACTTCACAATCTCCATGTTGGTCTCGTGGGCAATGCGGATGGCCTCCAGCACCACAGCCTCGGGGGCCTCGTTGGCCTCGGTCTCGATCATCACGATCTTCTCGAAGGTGGAGGAGATGCACACGAAGCAGTCGGCGGCCTCCCGTTCGTCGGCGGAGGGGTTGACGATATACTTATCTCCCAGGTGGGCCACATTGGTGGTGGCCACAGGCCCGTTCCAGGGCACATCGGAGGAGGCGATGGCGATGGAAGCGCCCAGGGAAGCCACAATCTCCACCGGGTTGTCGTAGTCGTTGGCCAGAACCGTGCAGGTGACCACGGTGTCGTTGCGCAGCTCCTCGTCAAAGAGGGGGCGCATGGGCCGGTCGATAATCCGGCTGTTCAGAATGCCCCGCTCGGAGGGCTTGCCCTCCCGGCGGTTGAAGGAGCCGGGAATCCGGCCCACGGCGTACATCCGCTCCTCAAACTCGATGGTCAGGGGGAAGCTCAGCCACCTTGCCGGTTTCCACGGTAAAGGTGCGGCCGCCGATTTCGGTTTCGTAAATGTGGTGATTGGGATACTGTTTACGGGTAATCATCAAATAACCTCCTATGTTTTTTGATTTGCCGGGAGGTTTAGCACTTGAAACTGAAGCCCCGATGGGGCCCCACTTTCAACTGCTAAAGAACTCCCGATTTTCGGAAAAAAGGGCGACGAATACCGTCGCCCTTTTCGTTCTTACTTACGAATGCCCAGCTTGGCAATGATGGCACGATAACGGTTGATGTCCTTTCTGGCCAGATAGTCCAGCAAATTACGGCGCTTACCAACCATCATGAGCAGACCACGGCGGGAGTGGTTGTCGTGCTTGTGCACCCGCAGGTGCTCGGTCAGCTCGTTGATACGGGCGGTGAGAATGGCAATCTGAACCTCGGGGGAACCGGTATCGCCCTCGTGGGTAGCGTTGTCCAGGATGACCTGGGTTTTCTTTTCCTTCTGAATCATGGTAATTTCCACCTTTCAATGTGTTTACCCGGAAGCCAAGTAGGGGCCAAGTGGAATCCCCGGAGGGTTTCTCCCGCAACTGAGCAACGGGCCAAAATTTATGCCGGTCACAGCCAGCCTGGAAATTATATCATGGTTTTTCCCAAATGTAAAGGGAAATATTCACTTTTCCCCGAAGAATTCCTCCGTCTGCCGGGCATTTTTCAGAATTTCCTCCCGCAAAGCCGTAAGGGACGGAAATTTTTTCTCCGGGCGGAGGAACCTGTAAAACTCCAGATACAGGGTTTCCCCATAAATATCCCCCCCGAAGCCCAAAAGCCAAGGCTCCACGGTGACGGTCTTGCCCCCCACGGTGGGACGGCAGCCCACATTGGTCACCGCCGGATACCACTGTCCCCGGACTTTGGCCTTGCAGGCGTAAACGCCGTACCGGGGGCAGACGACCCCCTGGGGCAGGGCCAGGTTGGCGGTGGGAATCCCCAGAGTTCTGCCCAGCTGACGGCCGGAAATCACCTGCCCCGTAAGCACATGGGGGTGGCCCAGAAATTCCACGGCCTTCTCCATCTCCCCGGCTTCCAGCAGGCTCCTGATATGGGTGGAGGAGACGACCACCCCGTCGTAGACCCGCTGCTTCACCACATAGCAGGGAATCCGGGCTTCGGCGCAGGCCCGCTCCAAAAGGGCGGCGTTCCCCTCTCCCCGGCGGCCAAAGGTAAAGTCCTCCCCGCACACCAGGCCTCCGGCACCGTAATCTGTAAGGAGCATCCGGAAAAAGTCCTGCCAGGGCATTTGCATCATTTCCCGGTCAAAGGGCAGCGTCACCACCCGCTCCGCCCCCCCCAGCCTGCGCAAAAGCAGCTGCCGGTCCTGGGGGGTGTTGATAAAGGGGGGCGTTTTCCCCAGCACCAGGGTATCCGGGTGGGTGGAAAAGGTCACCACCCCGGTTTTTGCCCCGGTCTCCGCCGCCAAAACCCGGCAAGCGGCAAGCAGGGCCTGATGTCCCAAATGCACCCCGTCAAAAAATCCCAGGGCATATATTGTTTTTTCCTCTTTCATCCGTTCTCCCCATTCCTGCCGGCTCGTTTTTCGTCTATCATAGCACAAGCGCCGCCCGGTGTAAAGCACGGCTTACGGCAGCTTCCCGGCGGCGGAAAGCTGCGCGCGGATGTTGACCCGGTTTACCTGGAGGGGAACGCACCGCTGCAGTATCCGGTCGTAAATCCGGGCCCGGGCCACATCCTCCGGAGCTTTCATCTCCCGCAGGGTCAGATTGGTGGTGACAATCAGGGGCAGACCCCTGCGGTAGCGGCTGTCGATGATTTGAAACACCTGCTCCCGGACAAAGTCGGAGCCGCGCTCCACCCCCAAATCGTCCACAATCAGCAGCCGGTAGGCGTCGAGGCTCTGAAGGTAGGCGTTTTTGTCCCCGGCCTGGTAGTCTGTCAGCCGGTTCAGAAGCCGGGAGAAGTTGGTCATCAGCACCGGCACCCCCTTGTCCAGCAGGGCGTTGGCGATACACCCGGCGATGTAGCTTTTCCCCGTGCCCACATAGCCCCACAGCAAAAGCCCCGTCCCCTGCTTCTCGTGTTCCTCCCAACGCGCCACATACTCCCTGGCCCTTTCCATCTGGGCGGGGTTGAAGCCCAGGTCGTTTTGGAAGGTATGCTTTCTCAGCGCCGGCTCCGGCAGTCCCAGGCTCCGGTTCTTCGCCACCCGGTCCAGAAATTCCCGGTGCTTCTGCCGCCGCTCTTTCTCCTCCGCCTCCGCCTGGAGGCAGCGGCACAGGCACAAAGGGGTATAAATTTTGCCGCACACCTCAAACCGCTTCTGGCGGGGCGTGCGGCATTTTTTGCAGTACAAAAGGTTCTCGGCGGTGTCCAGGTAGGTGTCCGCCTTCAGGCTCTGAGGCTCCAGCAGCCCCCGCACCTGGCTTTCCAAGGTCGTCATAGGCTCTCTCCTTCTTCGTAAGAATAATCCAATCCGTTAATATAATAAATATTAAAAACTCAGTTTTCCTAAAGCCATTGATTTTGCAAGGCGTTTCGCCTGTCCAATGCTCGGTTTTCATGTATTTTCCCTTGTTTTTGCCCTTACGAGCCGAAACAAGGGAAAGTTTTTTTATGCCCCGCCGACTACCTTGTCCAGCAGCCTTGCGGAAGTGCGCTTCGCTTCCCTTGTAGCGTGAGCGTAGATGGACATTGTGGTATTGACATCGGAGTGCCCTAACAGCTCCTGCACATCGGTGGGCTTTGCCCCGCCCGACAGCAGGTTGCTCGTGTAGGTGTGCCGCAGCATATGG
>CASFFN010000064.1 GCA_949293985.1 uncultured Eubacteriales bacterium
CCAGTTCAAATCTGGCTAGCAGCTCCAAAAAAGCTTCAATTCCATTCGGAATTGGAGCTTTTTTCGTTCTTCTGACTATTTGAACTGGCGACCTCATCCTGTTTTCATCGGGAGGCCGAAAGGTTCCACGGACAGAGGAAGCTGGTGGGGCACAGCTTTCCATGAATGCTTTACAGGTAGCTCAGGTTCGGAGCGAAAACGCAGAGCGCATGGGGCAGGGAGAACCCTTTGACCCAGAACCAGCAGTATGAGGTTACGGAGATAGAATAGTCTGGCGTGGATTCCCGGAATAAGAAACACCCCGGCAGGCCCTGGGAGGGTGCCGGGGTGGAGGATATGGGGGTCAGTCCGGGGTGCTTTCCGGCGGTTCGCCGGGTGTACACAGCCGAACCAAGGCTTCTCCGATTTGATGGTTCCGGATTTGGGTCACCTGAACGGTCAGGCCCGCGGTCTCTACCTCCAGGGTGGTTCCATCCTCAGGAATGGTGGCTATGGCGCCGAACACC
The DNA here is from genome assembly GCA_949293985.1 of uncultured Eubacteriales bacterium. Classification (GTDB taxonomy): domain Bacteria; phylum Bacillota; class Clostridia; order Oscillospirales; family Oscillospiraceae; genus Faecousia. The sequence goes on from CASFFN010000064.1 coordinate 507, forward strand.
AGGCCGTTGAAGGTGTCAAAGCTCTGACAGGGGAGGGGAACGCCCAGGGCCTGGGCCACATCCTCCAGGGGGGCATCTCCCCGGATTCTCCAGGTCTCCCCCTCCAGCTTCTCAATCATGGCAGGGGCGTCTCCGTCCGTATCCCCTTCTCCCAGGTCGCCTACCAGCTGCTCCACCAGGTCGTTGATGGTGACAATGCCGGTCATGCCGCCGTATTCGTCCAACACCACCGCCAAGGGGTGGTTGCCGCTGCGCATATTCTGAAACAGCACATCCGCTTTCACGCTGTCGGGGACGAAATAGGGCTGCTCCACCGCCTGGGCCATGACGGCCTCCCGGCTCCGGTCTGTCAGCCGGAAGTAGTCCTTGGCGTTGAGGATGCCTACCACATCGTCTGCCGACTCTCCGCACACCGGGTACCGGGTGTGGCGGCTGGTATGAATGGTAGCCTCCCAGCTCTCCATGGGTTCCTCCAGCCACAGGATTGTCAGATCTGTGCGGTGGGTGGCAATCTCTCCGGCGGTGAGGTCGTCAAACTCAAAAACATTTTGAATGAAGGCATTTTCCTCCTGGTCGATGGTACCCTTCTGGGTTCCCACATCCACCATCATCCGGATTTCCTCTTCGCTCACGGACTCCTCCTCGGCGTTGGGGTCAATGCCCAGGAGCCGGAGGATACCGTTGGTGGAGACGGTCAGAAGCCACACAATGGGGGCAAAAATCCGGGAAATGGCAGACACCAGACCGGAAATCCCCAGAGCCAGGGCTTCCGCTTTCCGCATGGCCAGCCGCTTGGGTACCAGCTCGCCGAAAATCAGGGTGAAGTAGGAAAGAATCAGGGTGATAACCACCACGGCGATGGCGTCCAGGGTGGCGGCGGGCACGGATACCCCCAGCCCGATGAGCCAGTCTACCAACGGGTCAGAGAAGTTCTCTGCCGCAAAGGCGCTCCCCAGGAAGCCGGACAGGGTAATGGCCACCTGGATAGTTGCTAAAAAACGGGCAGGCTGGCTGGTGAGCCGGGCCAGACGCACCGCCCGTTTATCCCCGGCGGCGGCCATTTTTGCCAATTTGGCATCGTTGATGGAAATCACGGCAATCTCCGCACAGGCAAAGACCGCGTTGAGCAGGATCAAAATCACCTGCAGTAAAATCATAGACAAAATGGAATTATCCAAAATAAGTTCCTCCCGGTAATAAAAATCAGTATCAGACGCAATCCAAAACCGGAGGCTTATTTCCGGGGGTGGGCATGAAACCGCATCCAATCCTGGATACCGGGGCGCAAAGAAGAGGTGGCGGGAGTACCGCTGTCTCCGTCGTCCATAACTGAGAAGTTTCTCCTTTCCTCATTTTGACAATATCCTATCAGATTATCCAGCCCTTGTCAACAGGCGGAAGAGGCGTGCAAGACCGAAAAATATTTGAACCTTATGAATTCTGCTGCAAAGGACATCCAAAGGATGGACGCGATTTGTTTTTTTCGTGTGTGTGAATTCTCCGCCATTGTCTGTCTGAATTAGATCTGGCGCATAACCAAAGTAAGCAATCCCACGCTGCAAAAAGTCTACCGTACTGTAGCTGCTGGCTTCCTTGTAGGCGTAGATGAACCGTTCCCGGCTGGCTTCTTCTATCATGGTATATTGGTAGAATTTCTCACCATCCGTACCCACATAACAGGCTGTTGGCACATATTTTACATCCATTTGCCACTTTTTCCCCAATTCTGTGGGTGTATCGTAGTGCCCTAAATGCTTGGATTTCTTCTTGGTGGATTCTACCTTCTTGCGATACCCCAGCCGGACAAACACACGATACAACGAGCCTGGGTGTCGGCAATAAGCCTTTTCTTGACGCAGCTTGCCATACAGCTCACAAATACTAATATTAGGGTTTCGGCGATGGTAATTCCGAATCCATCTTAATTCTTCCTCTGTGTGTGCATTGGGATGCTGGCTATGGGGGCGGTGTGACTTGGGCATAAGAGATTCCTTGGTG
>CASFFN010000065.1 GCA_949293985.1 uncultured Eubacteriales bacterium
TTTGTAGGTAAACCGGTGCCCGTTCAACTCCATATCCAGCGCGACAGTCGCCTTGGCATCGGCGGAAATGGGCTGCGGCAGTGTGGCGGTGATCACTCGGATATAATCTGTGACAGTCTCCACCTCATCCGGAGTATCCATATGGGACACCTGGCTTTCCTCTGTTTCATCCGCAACCGTGTAGTTTTCCTGTGGGATGGGCTGGCCGTCCACGAACACCGTCACGCTGACCGTCTCGCCCGCAGCGTCTTCCGGCGCGCCGCAAACCACGGGGATGAAATCCTCGCCCAGCAAGTTATACAGCCGGACCTTCACCGCGCCGGCATCCTTTTCGTACCGCACGGATATGGAGCTCGGGCCGTCTCCCATATGCTCGGACGCGTATTCCTCGCTTTCTCCGTCTGTCCGCTCGATGGTCAGTGTGAACGCAAAGTCAGGGAAAGCGCCCTCGCCGTTGGCCGCCCAGTAGGCTTCAAAATCCGGTACATAATTATAATATGTAGTGCTATAATGCCCGGTCTTAATATCCTCCTGGGGAATACCGGCACCAAATTGATCTTCATAGTATGTTTCTCCTGAAATCTGATCGAACATGGTGATCTTGGCCGATGAAATGGTCTCAGGATCCGCCAGGGTCACATCGATCAGGCCGTAAGAGCCGCCTATGGTAGCGGTGTAAATGGAGCTTTCCTCTTTAGGCTCTGGGGGCAGTTCCTCTGCTGATGGCGGAACCTGCATAGAATTATCATTAGGCTGTACTTGCGTTGCATCGTCGGGTGGGATAGAAGAGGTCATATCTCCAGCTTCTGGCAATCCGGCCTCATACACCGCAACGGCCAACAATATCAGCGAGAACAACATAGTTGCCATACGCCATATGTTCTTGCGCTTCATCCTAAACGAATTGTTTTTTCCGCTGCTGTGAAACTCAGGAGGTAACGGTGCGCGTTCTGGTCCAGGAGAAGGTTCCGGCGGGATCATATACTCCTCTGGCAGAGGAAATTGTTCAGGTAAAGTATCCTCTGACGGAAGCTTATGCTCTAAAGGCGGCTCATGCCGCACATCTTTCCTTTTCATAGCCTATCTGCTGTGAACATCCAACTGCGGGAAGGGGCACTCCACTCCCAGCCGACGGAAGCCTAGCAACAGCTCTCGATTGAGGATTCGGATTGCTGAGTAGATATCTTTCTCTCTCACATCCACACAAAAACGCAGTATAACAGCGCTGTCGGCCAGACTTTGCACACCCAAGTAGACAGGCCCCGCTTTCATTGCATCACTATGTGCTTTGTAGATCTCATCAAGCAGCCCTGGAAGAGCTGCCTCCAAGTCTTCCAAGTCGGTCTTGTAGGGAATAGGTATATCGCAAATAGACTTTGAGACGCGATCAGATCGATTTAAAATGTTGCGCATATCCGCGTTATTGATGACTTTGATGTTCTCGCTGGCATCGGTAATTGATGTCGTGCGAATGCCAATATCGGTCACTGTCCCACGAAATCCCCCTATCTCCACAATGTCTCCCACGTTGTATTGATTTTCAAAGAGCATAAATAGGCCAGTTACAAGATCAGCAATAAGACTCTCTGCACTGAACCCAACGATCAACGTCAGTACCCCTACGCTGGCCAATACCACCGTAATATTTACTCCAATGATCGTCAGGCCCCAACAGAGTATAACGATGGCAGCTGCGTATTTCAACAGGCTGCGGATAATTGTAATCACCGACCGGGCACGATGTGCCTCTGGCTTGCAATATCCCAAGATAAGCTCTACCAGGTATTCCACGAACAGTACCCCTGCCATCATGATAACAAGGCGCAGCAACACATCGGCACTAAACGCCCAACTGGAAGCAAGCGCATCTGGTTGTATTGCCCCAGTTAAAAAACCGGTAATTATCGCAGCGACTAGTACCACTGCCAAGATCAAAAGCTTTATTACTCCTGCACGTTTCTTATCCATATTTATTTCTTATCCATATTTATCCTCCTGCGGCATTATTATAGCAGCGCGATTATTCATCAAAAGCTCGTTTTCCAGATATTGTACGATTCGATCCATCACAGCGGTCATGGCCCGCTCTTTTCCCTGCTCAGACAATCCCACGCAGGACTGCAGCATGGTGACCTTCAGCTCGGTCCCCATCTCTTGCTCCTCGGCAGAGATAGAAAAGGTGCTGAGATTGCCGTATACCTCCGCTTTGGCCACGACCGTGTCCTCTTTCTTTTGATAAGGCACTCTTTCGCCGTCCAGCACGTCATAAATTCCAAGGAGCACATACCGACGGACATATGGGATGATCTTCGAGATGCTATAATTCATTCACGCTCCTCCTGTTCGTTAAAAAAATGCAGCTACCTGTCGTTGTAAGCAGGGCAGTTTTCACTCAATATAGCCGCTGATGGGCTGTACGTACATCTCGTCTTCCGTCACCGGCTGACGTTCTCCGCCCGGTAGATATCACCTGTTTCCGTGTCGTAAACGCGCTCATATCCCAATGTGGCGTCGCTCTGCTTCTGGCTCTGGATGTCCACGCTGGTGTCTCGCGCCTTCCAGGAAGACATGATCCCGTTCAGCACCTCGTTTGCATTTCGGCTGAAGTCCATGGCCTGCTGTACCACTTCCTGCCCCGCCTGGATGGTGGCGTTTACAAAGTTTTCCGAGTACTCCAGTGTGCCGAGGCTCTCGGTCAAAATGCCCTCCCACTCAACGAAGGTGTCCTTGGCCGCTGTGACCGCCATGATGTTATACGCCATATAATACCCGCCGTCCGCCTGGGGGAGCTGGTAGCCTACCGGCGGGCCGGCCGCGATGGGAACACTGCCAAAATCCACGACCGACGCGGCAAACATCCCCTCTCCCTCTCTGCCGTCTTCGGTGAAGGTGGCCCGCAGCAGCTCATCGCCCAGCGCGTAGGCGCTCAGGCTGCCGGTGGACGGGAAACGCTCGGTCACAGTGAAGGCCTCAAACTGGGGGAAGGTATAGCCGGCATAGCCGGGGCCATATTGGGCGGCAAAGTCGGCGTACTGCGGGAAGATCTGATAAAAATTCTCTGTAGATGGGCTGGACAGCACGGGAGCCTGGGCAAATATCTGCATATCAGGCATACCGGTCACGCCGGAATAATAGGTCCAGGCGTCCTTTCCCTCCTGACTGTGGAGCAGGATATCCGCCTTCAAGAGAACGAACATCTGATTGAGGGGCTCAGCGGGGTCCTGAATCCGGATGGAGTGATACATCCCTGTACCGCCGCTGGTGACCGTCCAGCCCTTGGGAATCTGGATGCTGAAATCTGGGGTTTCATACAGTTCCAAATCCACAGTCCTGGCCGCCGTTTCCGTGATCGACACCGCGGGTTCCCGGGAAGATGGGGCAGGCTCCGATGTTATCTGACCATCTCCCTTCGGCACGCTTTCGCTCTCCGGTTCGTTTCCCGGACCGCCGCAGGCAGTCAGGCCAAACAGGAGCAGCAGGGCCACTAAAATAGATCCTGTTTTTCTCAAATTTCATTTCCTCCTTATACAGCGACTGCCTGGCCTGAGCGTCCCACACCGCTGCGGACGGGGTGGAACGCAAAAAACCGCGCCAGGAGATCCTGACGCGGTTTGTCGTAGGCCGGGATGCTGCGCCAGTATCTGTGGAAAGCGTAGCATAGATGGCCTTAAAATATAAGGTTACATTTGTCTCTTTTTTTATTTTACATCGTTTTTTTCGAATGACAGGGGGGGTACATTTGTCTCACGCCTTGAAATCCGGGCTTTTTTCAGGGGTAACGCCCTTGTTCTCCGGCATCCACTCATAATAGAACTGCAGCAGGCCGATCCGGCTCTGGGTTCCGGTCTTTTCATTCAGGCTTCTGATATGGCGATACAGCACAGGACGGGAAAGGGCCATCTGCTGCGCGATATCCTGCACGCTGCCGTCCGAGACCAGTAAATACTGCAGCACATCCCGCTCCCGGTCAGTCAATGAATAGAGGCTGGCAAAGGAAGAGAACTTTTCCTTCGGCGTGTAGCCCGCCGCCGGAGCCGGGGGCGGCGCCAATACGGCATGAGCCTTGACCGTGTAGGCAAACATCAGGATGCTGGCCGCGACAAACAGCACCAGCATGAGGACGATCAGCGTAATACTCCTGCCGGCAAGGAGCAGCGTCACCGAGCCGTTGGTAACCAGCGCCGCCACGAGATTATTCACCGCCCGTCCCATGCCGGCCCAGAGGTCCGGCAGGCGCATACAGGCAGCGAGCTCCAAAAAACTGGTGGTAAAAAACACGACAAAAAATCCGGAGGCCACATAGGCGACCGCTACTCCGGTCAGGAATGGCCCGCCCCACCGGAGAACAATCACACACAGCACCGAGAGCACCATCACGCAGTACATCATCAGCGTCATATATTTTCTTTTCCGGATATCAAAGAGGAAACCGGCAGCCAGGCCGCTCAGGGCCAGCAGCATACGGGGCCATTGCCCGATGTCCATCGTGCCCGCCGCATGGCCCAGGGTGATCGCGTTATCCAATGTGCTGAATACGCAGGCCATCAGGGCCACCAGAAGTACCAGGAGCAGTCCCGCCGGTATTTTCTTTCTGGACATTTCATCGGGGCGGAGCGCGGTTCGGAGCGGCGCCGTTTCATCCGATGCGAGTGCTTCTTTGTGGATGCGGCGTGTGCGCATGATCAAAACACTCAGTACCGCAAGGGAAACAGAGAGTACCGCGGCCTCCGCGATCTCTATATTTACCAAATTGTTGTTTGCGTACTGTAGCAGGATGCCGGCCGCGTAGGAGATTCCCACCAGGCCGGCTATGCGTTCGGTCCGGATCGTGCAGGCAGCCAGATAATGAACGGAGCCGCCAAAAACGCCCAGCAACAGAAACAGAACCACGCCTGCCGCAAGCGTGACGGAAAACGAGATGTGCTGTTGGATCAAAAATATGCAGATAATGGAGAGGAACGATAGGGAAAATATAAGGATCGTCTTGTTCCTCTCGCGGACAGAGCGGTTTATCAGCGGGTATATAAGAAATCCAAGGGCATTGACGCCCAGCGCATAATTTTGTGCAATGACCGTCTGGCTTTCCTCGACAATGCGGGAGACCATATTGACATATAGATATTCCGAACCAAGAAACACAAATGTAAAAATACTCAGCAATAAAAATATGGCGCTATGCGACGCCATAGCCTGCGTTTTCCTTCTCTCCATTGCTCCTCCATATGGCATGAGTATACTGCACTCATATCATT
>CASFFN010000066.1 GCA_949293985.1 uncultured Eubacteriales bacterium
GTCCAGCTCCCAAGTCATTCTTTTTGCAAATAATTCCATCATTTTACCTCAGACTGCGTTCCAGTCGCACAACATTTCATTCTGCGTGACCCGGCGCAGTTCGTCCCGTACCTCCATTAGAGCAAAACCCAGCAGGTTTTGCCCCCGCCACTTCATCGGGTCCTGCGCCTCGGGGGAGTTGGCTGAAAGCCGAATGCCCCAGATGTTATCGTAGGGACTGGCCTCCACCAGCACACTATCTCCGGTGGAGAGGAGAAATTCCCGCAGGTCGCGGTTCTGGCTGAATTTGCACCAGTTGCCATTCAATACAATGGCGTATTTGAACTTGTCCCATACCTTCTGGTCAAAACCCCGCACCTTGCGGCCCAGGGCCTTGATCTGTTTAGGGTCACTACACTTCAATATCTGCTCCTGGATTTCACTATCGACTGCTCCATACAAAGATAGGTATTGGCAATGGACCAGAAATCCTCCATCCACCACTGGCTGAGGCAGCTTTTTGTCAGCTGGCCGTCCTCGGAAGGCTGATGGCCCCAGAATAAGCAAAATTCCCGCTTTCTCCCAGCGGCAAACTCCTGCTGAAGCCACTGCCGGGTGTATTTAGGGCTTCCTTCCGGCTGCCACGCATTCACCCAGAAGTCCCCATGTTCCAGCACTTCGCTGCTATCTTCGTCATCCCACCAACCCTTCCAGGTCACCGGCTCGGGAAAGAGGGTGCGGTATTCCGTCCGCTCATCCGGGGAGAGGGTGTCCATCCAATCGCCAAATCGGTATATGTAATCCTCCCCGTAGCCCATGCGCCAGCCAATAGAGTATCGCTCGATCTCCCGGTGAGCCAGCCAAGGGGGAGGCATTATTTTCTTATCTTGTAGTGCCATATCATTTTCCCTCGTCTCACAGCAATTAAGTTCTTGTTTTCCTACCATATAATCAAACTTCCGTCTGTTGGTAAGATTGGGGTTCTGTTTTCATTTTCCAGATTCGTTTCATGCGATGCAAATCTTCCATTCCAGCCGAGCACGATATGCCCATCCTTGTAAATATCAATGATCCGGCTGAAAAATAGAGGGAACTGAGGAAACCTTTCAAAGAAGTATTGTTCAACCAGCAAATATTGCGCCATTCGGCACAACTGAAGATCTATGCTGTCAGGAAAGCCACAATCACGCAGGAATCTTTTTTCCACCGAGTTCAGATCGAGGCCATTTGCCTTCGATACTCTTTTTTCATAAGTGCGCCAACTGGCCTCCACACATGGCATAAATTCATTCTGGTAAAACTTCCACCCAGCCGTTTGCAGAATAAAGGTATCTGCACGATGCACGACAAATGCCTTCTTTGAACAAATTCGTAAGGCAGACGGTTCCTGAGCAGTTCTTTGTATGCAGCAGTAGTTTTTCTGCTCGTTTTGGGTCCTTTTCCTGAATATACGGGTAATACGATGGTTTATCATACGGAACTCCACAGCAGGAAAACCAGGGCATTTCATCGAAAGAGCGAAGTGTTTCGTTCATTTTTTCAGTAAATACGATCTTTTTCTTGAAAAGCATACTCAGCCCCCATAACTACTCCAAAGTCATTTCACAAAGGACCAGCTTGTCTTTCTCATCGCTGAGAAATGCCCGGTTTCCCCATACATCCAGCACATGGAAGGAAGCGTATCCACGGGGCATGGCAAGGTCGATCAGCACCAGATCCGAAAGGCGCAGCACCTTTTGTTTACCCTTCCAGTCATCATTCTTAAAAATGGGAGATAGGATCAGGCAAGTCCTGTCACCGGAGAATTTTCCGCGCATCCCGTGTTTTCCGGGCAGGCGGCTTAAATTATCTTTGCCCCACAGTTTCTTTTTGAATAGTCCGTTTTCCTCCAGTTCCAGATACCAATAGTAGCCCATGAGAGAAAGACCCGCCGGATTGATGGTGCTGCTTTCCAAAAAGGCATAAAACTGTCCGTTCTGTTCCAGTATGGAGCCAATCATAGGATAGTTGTAGTGAAAGTCTGCCTGGGCAAAATTGCCGCCAGCTCGCTCTACCGCCGCCAAATGGGTCTGTCGGGTTCCTGCTTTGCTGTATACGCAAGAGCCGCTTTCTGCCCAGTGTGCAGTCATGGTTTCAAAGTCTACCGTCAGGCTGGTAAAACTGTTGGTCGCATCAGCGGAGTTGTCCACTCGGCACACAATAGGGAAAACGC